>NZ_JBXAKS010000009.1:0-275004 GCF_058798675.1 Janthinobacterium sp. GW822-FHT07H10 | reverse complement strand
CTGTATTCGGTTACTGCTTTCGCGCCATCGACAAAGCGTTGTGTTTGTCAGCTGCGAAGAAGGAAGAGTATGAAGCAATTTGCTACGTCCGTCAACTCCTTCTTTTTACTGCATCGCCGTTTCCGGCGATCCTCAAAGCTGCATTTGACTGCGTCTCATTGGGGAGGCGAACTATAGCAAAGCACCGCACGTCCCGCAAGCGCTATTTTGCAGTTGGGCAAATATTGCCGTGTGATATCGTAGCGCCGACCGCACTCTGCCTCATCCACATAGATTCCCATGCCTATCCCACACATCTCCCCCACCGCCCATCCTGCCCTGGCCAGCGCACTCGACCATGCCATCAATAGCAAAACCAAGCCATTGGGCAGCCTCGGCATGCTGGAAACCCTGGCCCGTCAGATCGGCCTGATCCAGCAAAGCACGCAACTGGCGCTGCACCAGCCTGCCATCATCGTTTTCGCAGCCGACCATGGCGTCGTCGCCGAAGGTATTTCCGCCTACCCACAAAGCGTGACCTGGCAAATGGTGGAGAACTTCCTCGGTAACGGCGCCGCCATCAATGTCTTCGCCCGCCAGGCCGATTGCGCCCTCTATATAGTAGACGCGGGCGTGAACCACGATTTCGGTGTGCGCGATGGCTTGCTCGACCGCAAGCAAGGCCCTGGCACACGCAACTTCGCCACGGAACCGGCCATGAGCCAGGAGCAATGCCTGGCCGCCATGCAGGCCGGGATGGACCTGGTCGCCACCTTGGACGGCAACGTGCTGGGCTTTGGCGAAATGGGCATCGGCAACACCACGGCCGCTGCCGCACTGATGCACAAGCTGACCGGCACGCCCGTCGCCGATTGCGTCGGCGCCGGCACGGGCCTCTCGAAAGAAGGCGTACTACATAAACAGCAGGTGATCGAAGCGGCTGTCGCGCATCATGCGGCAGCCAATGAGCCGCTCGATGTGCTGGCCACCTTTGGCGGCTTCGAAATCGCCATGATGGCGGGCGCCATGCTGAAAGCGGCCGAACGGCGCATGATATTGCTGATCGACGGCTTCATCGTCAGCAGCGCCCTGCTGGTGGCGGCCCGTTTGCAGCCGGCCATCCTCGATTACTGCGTGTTTTCGCACTGCTCCGATGAAAACGGCCACCGCCAGCTGCTGGCCAGCCTGGGCGCGCGTCCGCTGCTGCAGCTTGATTTGCGCCTCGGTGAAGGCACGGGGTCCGCGCTGGCCTTGCCGCTGCTGCACGCGGCCGTCAATTTCATGCGCGAGATGGCCACCTTCGCCTCGGCCCAGGTCAGCGAAAAGTCCACGCCGGACTAAGATCATGGCCAATCCCCTTGCCGCCGCAGTCCACCAGTGCCGCCTGTTCTTTATCGCGCTGCAGTTCTTCACGCGCCTGCCCATCCCGCGCTGGGTGGGGTTCGAACCAGCCTGGCTGCAGCACGCCTCGCGCTACTTCCCCCTGGTCGGCGTAGTGGTGGCAGCCATATCCGGCGCCGTGTATCTGCTGGCCAGCTGGCTGCTGCCGTCGCCAGTGGCCGTGCTGCTGGCCGTCGCCGCCGGCATCTACCTGACGGGCGCCTTCCATGAAGACGGCTTCGCCGACATGTGCGACGGCTTCGGTGGCGGCTTGACGCGTGATCGCGTGCTGGAAATCATGAAGGATTCGCGCATCGGCGCCTATGGCGCCATCGGCATCCTCTGTTTGCTGGCCATCAAATGCGCGGCACTGGCCTCGCTGCCGCCAGCCGTCGTCGTGGCGACCCTGTTCATCGCCCATCCGCTCTCGCGCCTGGCCGCCGTCTCGCTGATCCGGTTCATGGACTACGCGCGCGACGAAGGCAAGGCCAAGCCGATGGCGCAGGAAATGCGCACGGGTGAATTCATCATCGCCACCGTCTGCGGCCTGCTGCCGGCCGCTGCCTGCGGCGTACTGGGAATATTTGACTGGGGCGCGCTGACCTTTGCCATCGTGGCGGCGGCCACCTGCGCATTCTGGCTGGGCCGCAAATGCCAGCGCCGCCTGCAAGGCTACACGGGCGACTGCCTGGGCGCCGTGCAGCAGGTGGCGGAAGTGGCTGCCTACCTGGCCATCCTCTCCAGCTTCCAGCCTCCCGTGCGCTTCTATTAAACACGCATGCGCCTGATCCTCGTCCGCCACCCCGCGCCGCAAGTCGCCAGCGGCACCTGCTATGGCCGCAGCGACGTGGCGGTGGCGCCGCATGACATGGCTGCCGTGCGCGCCAACCTGCAAGCAAGCCTGCCGGCACATGTGCCGCTCTACGCCAGCCCGCTGCGCCGCTGCGCCGACCTGGCGACGGCATTGGCGCAAGACCTGCCTGCCAGCGCCCTGCGCTTTGACGACCGGCTAGCCGAAATGGATTTCGGCTCCTGGGAAATGCGTCCCTGGCACGCCATCGAGCGCGCCGAGATCGACGCCTGGGCGGCCGACCTGGCCCACTACCGCCCCGGCGGCGGTGAAAATGTGCTGGCAATGGCCGCCCGCATCGATGCATTTCTGCATGACCTGTTGCGCGAACAACACGAAACGGCGGTCATCATCTGCCATGCGGGCACCATCCGCCTGCTCTGCGCATTGCAAGCCGGGCTGCCATTGGAGGAAACGGCCCTGCTGGCAGCCAATTCGGCCCATAAAATCGGCTACGGTGCGACGGTCGTCGTCGATTTCTGATATTGAATTGCCCAGCCAACCATGTCAGTCCATGCCTGCTGCACGTATAATGGCGGGGTTTTGGTGCCCGCGCTCATGTCCATGAGCGCAGTTAAACGGGAAACACGATGCCGCGATCGCGGCGAGCGTGTGCTGCCCCCGCAACGGTAAGCAAGTGTCGCCCCTCCCTACAGGAAGCGGGCGACAAGCTATCTCTGACAACCACTGTGCTTGCAATCATCGAGCATGGGAAGGTGGGATAGCTCTACTTGCCAGCCCGGATACCGGCCAGGACAGGTGGAAGTGCGGGCCTTGCCGGGCGCCGCGCCTTCCGTTGAATCTGGCTTGCGGGGACGCGAGCCGGGTGCTTTTTCCGAAGAAAACGATATCATGACTGCTCCCGTATTACACCGCCGCGCGCCGGCAATGGCGCCGCGCGCCCTGGTTTCCGCCATTTCCCTGTGCTTCATCGCCGCCGCTCCAGCATTCGCGCAAACCGCGAACAACACGCTGGACCAGATCGTTGTCACCGGCTCCCGCTTCAATAGCGACCCGGCATTGCAACCGATCGGCGCCACCGTCATCACGGCCGATGAAATCCGCCGCGCGGGCATCAGCGACGTGAACCAGGCCATCCGCAAGATCGGCGGCATCTATGGCCGCCAAAGCCTCACCGGCAGTCCTGATTTCACCCTCGACCTGCGCGGCTTCGGCGCCACCGCCAGCCAGAACACGGTCGTGGTCCTCGATGGCGTGCGCCTGTCGGAAAATGAACTGACCGATCCAGTCCTGGCCAGCATCCCCATCGACAGCGTCGAACGCATCGAAATCACGCGCGGCGGCAGCAGCGTCCTGTATGGCGACGGCGCCACGAGCGGTGTGATCAATATCGTCACCAAACGTCCAGGCAAGCAGGCTGGCCGCGGTACCGTCTTTGCCGAAGTCGGCCAACTGGGCCAGCGC
The DNA here is from genome assembly GCF_058798675.1 of Janthinobacterium sp. GW822-FHT07H10. Lineage (NCBI taxonomy): Bacteria > Pseudomonadati > Pseudomonadota > Betaproteobacteria > Burkholderiales > Oxalobacteraceae > Janthinobacterium > Janthinobacterium sp. GW822-FHT07H10. Next base: position 271,370 of record NZ_JBXAKS010000009.1, on the reverse strand, counting down.
GAAGTGCGCGGCTCCGTAGCCCAGACCTGGAATAACGTCACTCTCGATGCCGCTGTCGGCAAGCAGGAAACCGACAACTATCGCGACAATAACGAATACAAGCAGACCAACTTCGGCGGCGGCGCGCAATGGCAGGACAAGAATGTCCGCGCAGGTGTGCGTATCGACAGCACGCGTCAGGACAGCCGCCTCCCTGGCTCGATCACATTGGCCCAATTTGAAGACAATCCGCGTCAGGCGAAGACTCCGAAAGATTTCGGTTCAGTCGACAGCGACCGCTACACCGCCTTCGCCGAAGGCCGCCTGGGTGCCGTTGATCTGGCAGCCGAATTGTCGCACCGTGAAAAGACGGCCAAGTCCACCTATTTCAGCAGCTTCGGTCCTTCCGCCTCGGAACGCAAGGTCAAACAAAACCAGTTCTCGCCACGACTGCGCCACCTGGGCCAGTTCGACGGCATGCTCAATGAGATCGTCGCTGGCGCCGACTTCATCAAGTGGGACCTGCAGGTTGACGCTTCGTATTCCCAAGCCAAGGCAAAGCAGAAATCGCAGGCATTCTATGTGCGCGACGAATTGAAGTTCGCTGGCCCGCAAAACGTCCGCATTGCTGCGGGCGTGCGTCACGAAACCTTCGACAAGGACTTCAACGACCCTCTCGGATACTTGACGACAGCCTACAATCTCAAGCAAAACTTCAATGCATGGGATGTACAAGGCAGCTTCGATATCGTCTCGCAGGTGAATCTGTACGCCAAGGCCGGACAAAGCTATCGCGTCGCTAATGCCGATGAAAATGGCTTCACCCCTATCGCTAACAAACCATTGCAAGGCCAGACCTCGCACGACCTGGAACTGGGCGCAACCTACGACAACAGCATCATGAAGCTCGATGCCCGCATCTTCCGTCACAAGCTGACCAACGAGATCTATTACGATCCGACGGCAGGTCAATTTGGCGGGGGTGCCAACACCAACCTGGACCCGACCAAACACCAGGGTTTCGAACTCGATGCCAGCGCGAATATCGCGGCTGACTGGCGCGTCAGCGGCCACTACCAGCACGTGAAGGCCACCTTTACCGAAGGCGTCAACTCGGGCAAGGAACTGACGCTGATCCCGAAAAACACCCTGTCGGCCCGTCTGTCGTGGGTACCGAAAAACGGCCAGAGCGCGGACATCGGCGCGCAATGGGTGGATAGCCAGCGCTATGGCAGCGATTTTGCCAATACCTGCGCTGCCAAGATCCCGTCGTTCACCACCTTCGACGCCCGCTATGCACGCAAGTTCGGCGCCTGGGAAGTGGCTGTGAACGCCTTGAACCTGACGGACAAGCAGTACTTCACCAACGCCTTCAGCTGCAAAGGCGGCATCTATCCTAGCAATGGCCGCCAGATGAAACTCTCGGCACGCTACGATTTCTAAAGTGGCCAGGAGTTGATTACAATGGCCCGTACGCGCAATCGCATGCGGGCCATTTTTTTGTATACGCCCCACCAACGCATCCGAGGAAGTCCGCAGCCACTTGCACCGCTCCCGTTTCACCTAAGGCAGTACATGCACCCATTTTTCCGCAATATGCGCCACCGCGCCACCGTGATCCTCACGGTGCTGGTCGCGTGCGCAGTTGCCAGCCTGATTTTCTCCGGCATGATCGGTTCGATCGCGATTCCGCTCGCCGACCTGCCCTCCGCCCTGTTCCATGTCGCACAGGGCAAGACCGACACCCTCGCCGCCACCCTGCTCGACCTGCGCATGGGCCGCGCGCTGACCGCGTTTGTCACCGGCGCGGCACTGTCGCTGGCCGGCGTGATGATGCAGGCGCTGCTGCGCAATCCGTTGGCCGACCCGTACGTGCTGGGCATTTCCGCCGGCGCCTCCGTCGGCGCCCTGGCCGCGCTGCTGTTCATGTGCGCGCTGTGGGTGGTCGACGCGGCGGCGTTCGCTGGCGCCGTCGGCGTCTCCATGCTGCTGTACCTGTTTGCGCGGCGCGACCTGCGCGGCGGCACGGCGGCCGAAGGCGGCGCCTCGCTATTGCTGCTGACGGGCGTGATCCTGGCTTCGGCCTGCATGGCCATCGTCACCCTGATGCTGTCGATCGCGCCGGAAAGCCGCTTGCGCAGCATGGTGTTCTGGATGATCGGCGACCTGTCCGGCGCGCCGGCGCGGCTGATGCCCTGGCTGGTCCTGGGCGGCGCCATGGTCTTCGCGCTGCGCTGCGCGCGTTCGCTCAACGTCATGGCCCTGCACGCGGAAGCGGCCAGCACGCTGGGCGTGCGCGTGGGCGCCCTGCGCAAGGGCCTGTTCTTCTGTTCCGGCCTGCTCACGGCCAGCGCCGTCACCAGCGCCGGCAGCGTGGGCTTCGTCGGCCTGATCGTGCCGCATGCGCTGCGCTTCGCCTGCGGTCCCGATCACCGCCTGCTGATTCCCGCCGCCGCCCTGGCCGGCGGCACCTTCCTGGTGCTGGCCGATACACTGGCGCGCACCGTGCTGGCACCGTTGCAGCTGCCCGTCGGCGTCGTCACGGCGATGATAGGCGCGCCCGTCTTCCTGTACCAGCTGCATCGATTGCGCAGGGGATGAAACAAACATGATCCGCACCTATCAACTGGGCCTGAAGGCCGGCGCGCGCTGCCTCGTGGAAAACCTCACCTGGCGCATCCAGGAGGGCGAATGCTGGAGCGTCATCGGCCGCAACGGCGCCGGCAAGAGCACCCTGCTACGCGCACTGGCCGGATTGCGCGAACCGGATGCTGGCCACGTGACGATACAGGGCCGCGCCCTGATCGACTGGCCGCTCGACGAGCTGGCGCGCGAACGGGCGTTCCTGGCGCAGGCGCGCCACGACGCGTTCTCCTACCGCGTCATCGAAACGGTGCTGTCGGCGCGCCACCCGTATCACGACAACCACTATTGGGAAGGCAGCGACGACCAGCGCATCGCCCTGGCGGCGCTGGCGTCGATGGAAGTCGAGCACTTGGCCGAACGTGACGTGCGCAGCCTGTCCGGCGGCGAGCGCCAGCGCGTGGCCATCGCCGCGATGCTGGCGCAGGATACGCCCTTGCTGCTGCTCGACGAACCGGCCAACGCGCTGGACCTGGCACACCAGGTCAGCGTCATGGGATTGCTGGCCAAACTCTGCCGCGAACAGAATAAAACCGTCGTCATGGTAGGGCATGACCTGAACCTGGCGCACAGCGTCTCGACCCATGCGCTGCTGCTGATGGGCGATGGCGGCTGGCTGGCCGGCCCCGTGGCCGAAGTCATGCAGGCGCCAACCCTGAGCGACTACCTGGGCCACCCGATCGAAATCATCGCCCACGGCAAACGCAAGATATTCATACCGAAAGAGGACTGACATGAGCGACAACAAGAACATTGACGCGGACACCGCCGCCATCAACGAACGCCACCGCGTGCGCATGGAGAGAAAAAAGGCCATCATCGACGCGGCCATCGCCAAGGCCGACAAGGAAATCGGCATCATCATCGTCAACACGGGCAATGGCAAGGGCAAGAGTTCGAGCGGCTTCGGCATGGCCATCCGCGCCATGGGCCACGGCATGAAAGTGGGCGTGGTGCAGTTCATCAAGGGCGCCATGTCGACGGGCGAAGAGAAATTCCTGCGCCGCTTCCCCGACGAAATCAGCTTCCACGCGATGGGCGAAGGCTATACCTGGGAAACCCAGAACCGTGAACGCGACATCGAGAAAGCGGAACTGGCGTGGGAACAGGCAAAGACCTTCCTGGCCGATCCAGCCTATGGCCTGGTACTGTTTGATGAACTCAATATCGCCCTCAAGTACAAATACCTGGACGTGCACCAGGTGATTGCCGACCTGCTCGAACGCCCGGCCATGCAGCACGTGGTCATCACGGGCCGCGGCGCGCCCGATGAACTGATCGCCATCGCCGACACCGTCACGGAAATGGCCGTCGTCAAGCATGCGTATGCGGCCGGCATTGGCGCGCAACTCGGCACCGAGTGGTGACAGCGCCATGACGCGCACCCTGGTCTTCGGTGGCGCCCGTTCCGGCAAGAGCGCCTACGCCGAGCAACTGGCACGAGCGTCCGGCAAGGAGGTCATCTACATCGCCACCGCGCAGGCGGGCGACGGCGAAATGGCCACGCGCATCGCGCATCACCGGGCGCAGCGCCCGGCAGACTGGCCCACCGTGGAAGAACCGCTGCGCCTGGGCGACGCCATCCTGCGGCAGGCGCTGCCCGGCCGCCTGCTGCTGGTCGACTGCCTGACCCTGTGGCTGACGAACCTGATGTTTTCCACCGGCGAGACCTATCCGGACGTGGGTGACATCACCCTGCCCGAACTGTTTCACAGCGAGCGCGCGCACCTGCTGTACGCGCTGGCCGAAATCGAGGAAACGGGCTGCGACCTCGTGCTGGTATCGAACGAAGTGGGCATGGGCATCGTGCCGTATGGCGCCATCTCGCGCTGCTTCACCGACGAAGCGGGCCGCTTGAACCAGGCCGTCGCGGCCCTCTGCGACAGGGCCGTTTTTGTCGCCGCCGGCCTGCCGCTGCACCTGAAGGGCGGCCCATGCTGAGCGGCTTGTCGCTGCCCATGCTGGCAGGCCTGATGACGGCCGGCGTGCTGCTCGACATGCTGCTGGGCGAGACGCGCCGCTGGCATCCGCTGGTCGGTTTTGGCCGCCTCGCCAATGCGCTCGAGCGCCTGCTGAACCGGGGCCGCGGGCGCTTCGTGCGCGGCGCGCTGGCATGGATGCTCGCCGTGCTGCCGATCAGCTATGCCGCCTATTGGCTGTGCGGCCTGGCCGGTGCCGCCCTCCACGTCTTCCTTTTATATCTATGCCTCGGCTTGCGCAGCCTGCGCGACCATAACCAGCCGATCGCCGACGCGCTGGCCGCCGGGGATCTGGACAACGCGCGCCTGCTGACGGCGCGCATCGTCAGCCGCGACACGGCCAACGCCGATGCGGCCAGCCTGGCCAAGGCCAGCACGGAATCCTTGCTGGAAAACGGCAACGACGCCGTCTTCGGCACCCTGTTCTGGTTTGCCGTGGCCGGCGGCCCCGGCGCCGTGCTATTCCGGCTGGCGAATACCCTCGACGCCATGTGGGGCTACCGCAACGCACGCTACGACTGGTTCGGCTGCTGCGCCGCGCGCATCGACGACATATTGAACTACCTGCCGGCGCGCCTGACGGCCCTGTCGTATGTCTTGCTGGGCAAGCGCATGGCCGACAAGCAGCGCGCCTGGCACTGCTGGCGCAGTCAGGCGCCGCACTGGGGCAGCCCGAATGCGGGCCCCGTCATGGCCAGCGGCGCCGGCGCTCTGGGCCTGGCCCTGGGCGGCGACGCCATCTACGACGGCAAGCTGGAACGCCGCCCGCCTCTGGGCAGCGGACACCCGGCCGAAGCGCACGATATCGACCGCGCCTGGCGCCTGGTCGCCGAAACGGCCGTGCTGTGGCTGATCTGGGTGGCGCTGCTGGCGGGCCTGTCTTACCTGCGGGAGACCTATCTTGCTTGAACACGGCGGCAACCTGCGCGATGCGGTGAGCGAATATGGCCGGCCGCTGGCCGACTGGATCGACCTGTCGACCGGCATCAACCCGCACTGGTATGCGGCGCCAGCACCGGACGCCAACGCCTGGCACCGGCTGCCGGAAGCCGATCCGGCGCTGGCCGCTGCCGCCTGCGCCTACTACGGCGCACCGGCCATGCTGCCCGTGGCGGGCACGCAAGCCGCCATCCAGGCCCTGCCCCGGCTGCGCGCGCCATCGCGCGTGGTGGTGGCCGCGCCGTCGTATGCGGAACACGCGCACCATTGGGGCCAGCATGGCCACCAATTGCGCCAGATGCCGTATGCGCAACTGGCCGGCGCCGTGGACCACTGCGACGTGCTCGTCGTCTGCAATCCGAACAATCCCACGGGCGAACGCATCGCCCCCGAACTGCTGCGGGAGTGGGCCGCCAGGCTGGCCGCGCGCGGCGGCTGGCTGGTGGTCGACGAAGCGTTTGGCGATACGGAATCGCACGCCAGCCTGGGCCGCCATACGCAGCAGCCGGGACTCATCGTGCTGCGTTCGGTGGGCAAATTCTTTGGCCTGGCGGGCCTGCGCCTGGGCTTTGTCGCCGCCCAGCCCGCGCTGCTGGCACAACTGGCTGACCTGCTGGGCCCGTGGACCGTCAGCGGTCCGGCCCAGCAAGTGGCGCTGGCCGCCCTGAACGACACGCACTGGCAGCAGGCGATGCGCGCACGCCTGCAAGCACAAGGCGAACGTCTGCGGCAGCTGCTGGCGGCCCACGGCATCGCCAGCAACGGCACGGCGCTGTTTCAATGGTGGCCGGAAGAACGCGCCGACGCCTTCTGGCGCCACATGGCGGAATCCGGTATCTGGGTGCGCCTGTTCCGCCACGCCGCCCACGGCATCCGCCTGGGCCTGCCCCCCGACGAACCTGCCTGGCTGCGCCTGCAGCAGGCCCTCACCGCATGGAAGCACACATGAAAAACCTGAACATATCGCTGCTGCTGGCCGGACTGATTTCGCTGCAGGCGCATGCCGCCATCACCGTGCGCGACGACGACGGCAATACCGTCACCGTGGAAAAACCCGCGCAGCGCATCCTGGCGCTGGCGCCGCACGTCACGGAACTGCTGTTCGCTGCCGGCGGCGGCGAGAAGATCGCCGGCGTCGTCAGCTACAGCGACTACCCGGAGGCGGCTAAAAAAATCATGCAGGTCGGCGACAACCGCCAATACGACATGGAGCGCATCATCGCCATGAAGCCGGACCTGATCGTCGTCTGGATGCATGGCAGCGCCGAGCGCCAGATCGCCATGCTGCGCCAGCTGAAAGTGCCCATCTACCACAGCGAACCGCGCAAGCTGGCCGACATCCCCGACAGCATGGAGCGCCTGGGCCAGCTGATGGGGACGGAAAAAGTCGCCAGACCGGCGGCTGCCCAGCTGCGCGCCAAACTGGCCAGCTTGACGTCGCAATACGCGCAGCGTCCGCCCGTGCGCGTGTTTTACCAGGTGTGGGACAAGCCTCTCTATACCTTGAGCGGCGCCAGCATCATCAGCGATTCGATGCGCGTATGCGGCGGCCAGAATGTGTTTGCCGCGATGAAGGTGGTGGCACCCGTCGTCACGCCGGAAGGCGTGCTGCAGGAAGACCCGGAAGTCATCTTCGGCACCAGCGAGAAAAGCGATGCGCGCAGCGAAGGCGGACTGGCCATGTGGCGCGCCTTCCCGTCGATGACGGCCGTGCGCCGCAATAACCTGTTCCGCCTGAATGGCGATTTGCTGAACCGCGCCGGCCCGCGCATGATCGAAGGCACGGCCGCCATGTGCGAGCAGCTGGAGCTGGCCCGCCAGCGCCGCACGAAAGCCGTCCCATGACGCGACAAGCGCCATTTCCGGCGCTGATGGTACAAGGCACCACGTCCGACGCCGGCAAGAGCACCGTCGTCGCGGCCCTGTGCCGATTGCTGAAACGGCGCGGCGTGACGGTGGCGCCGTTCAAGCCGCAGAACATGGCCTTGAATAGCGCGGTGACGGCCGACGGCGGCGAGATCGGACGCGCCCAGGCCTTGCAGGCGCTGGCCTGCGGCATCGCGCCGCACACGGACATGAACCCGGTGCTGTTAAAGCCTTCGTCGAACACGGGCGCACAGGTGATCATCCATGGCAAGGTGCGCGCCGAGATGGATGCGCGCGACTACCAGCAGTACAAAACCATCGCCATGGGCGCCGTGCTGGAATCCTATGCGCGCCTGCGTGGGCAATACGACGCCGTCGTCGTCGAAGGCGCGGGCAGTCCCGCCGAAGTCAACCTGCGGGCGCGCGATATCGCCAACATGGGTTTTGCGGAAGCCGTCGACTGCCCCGTGATCCTGGTGGCCGACATCGACCGCGGCGGCGTCTTCGCGCACATCATCGGCACCCTGGCCTGTTTGTCCGACAGCGAGCGGGCGCGCATCGTCGGCTTCGTCATCAACCGCTTCCGCGGCGACATTTCGCTGCTGGCGCCCGGCATCGACTGGCTGGAACAGCAGACGGGCAAGCCCGTGCTGGCCGTGCTGCCCTACCTGCAAGGCCTGTTCCTCGATGCGGAAGACGCCGTCGAAGCGATGCAGGCGGAACGGGGAGCCTTCAAAGTCGTGGTGCCGCAACTGCCGCGCATCAGCAACCACACGGATGTCGACGCCCTGCGCGCGCATCCCGATATCGACCTGCAATTCATCAAGCAGGGGCAGCCGATCCCGCCGGCCGACCTGGTGATCCTGCCCGGCAGCAAAAACACGCGCGGCGACCTGGCCTGGCTGCAGCAGCAGGGCTGGCCCGCCTACCTGGCGAAACACCTGCGCTATGGCGGCAAGGTGATCGGCATCTGCGGCGGCTTCCAGATGCTGGGACAGTCCGTGCACGACCCGCTTGGCGTGGAAGGCGCCAGCGGCGTATCGACGGCGCTGGGCCTGCTCGACATGCACACGCAGCTGACGGCCGAAAAGACGCTGGAACAGGTCACGGGCCACTGCGCATTTGACGAAGCGACTGACATTGCCGTCGCCGGTTATGAAATCCACATGGGCGTCTCGCACGGCGCGGCCATGCAACAGCCGGCGTTTGTCATCGACGGCCGGCCCGAAGGGGCCGTATCGGCCGACGGACAGATCCTGGGCAGCTATCTGCACGGCATGTTCGACACGCCCGCCGCCTGCGCGGCGCTGCTGCGCTGGGCGGGACTGGAATCCGGGCATGCGGTCGACACCAGCGCCCTGCGCGAGGCCAGCCTGGAGCGCATCGCCGACGCGGCGCAAGCGCTGATGGATGCGCTCGACAAGCTGGGGAGACCGTCGACGTTTCCATGATGCACAGCAACAGCGGGCGCGGCGGCGACGTGGCGGGGCCATTTATGTGACAATTGCTGGCATACACAGGCGCAGTATCCACGACCAGGCTCCGCATCCATGACCAGTTCCCCGATTAAAAGCTACCTTCCCTGGGTGGTCGCCACCGCCCTGTTCATGGAGCAACTCGACTCCACCATCGTCAACACCGCCATTCCCGCCATGGCAGCCAGCCTGAACGTGACGCCGCTGAGCCTGAAGGCCGTCGTCACCAGCTATATCCTGAGCCTGGCCGTGTGCATCCCCATCAGCGGCTGGATGGCCGACCGCTTCGGCACGCGGCGCGTGTTTTCCGCCGCCGTCGCCATCTTCACCATCGCCTCGATCCTGTGCGGCCTGTCCGTCAATTCGCCGATGCTGGTGGCGGCGCGCCTGCTGCAGGGCGTGGGCGCGGCCATGATGATGCCGGTGGGCAGGCTCACCATCATCCGCACCTTTCCCAAGTCGCAACTGCTGGCGGCCATGAACTTCGTCATCATCCCGGCCCTGATCGGCCCCCTGCTGGGCCCCACGGTGGGCGGGCTGATCGTGCACTGGCTGTCCTGGCGCGAGATTTTCTTCGTCAACGTGCCCGTGGGCCTCGTGGCCCTGTACCTGGCGCACCGCTACATGCCCGACTATTACGGCGACAAGCCGCGCCCGCTGGACCTGATCGGCCTGGTGCTGTTCGGCACGGGCATCGCGCTGCTGTCGTGGCTGCTGGAAATCTTCGGCGAACACCGCATCGACCCCACCTCGTTTGCCGTGCTGCTGTTCATCTCGATCAGCCTGCTGGCCGCGTATGCCTGGCACTCGAGCGAAGTGCTGCATCCGCTGCTGCGCCTGACCCTGTTCAAGATCCGCACCTTCCGCGTCTCCGTGGTGGGCGGCTTCGTCACGCGCCTTGGCGTGGGCGGCCTGCCCTTCCTCTTGCCGCTGCTGTACCAGCTGGGCCTGGGCTTGCCCGCCTGGCAGTCGGGCCTGCTGATGATGCCGTCGGCCGCCGCCGCCATGGGCATGAAATTCATTTCCGCACGCGTGCTGGCCCGCTTCGGCTACCGCCAGGTGCTGATCGTCAACACGGTGCTGATCGGCGTCACCATCGCCATGTTCTCGCAGGTGGGCGTGGGCACGCCCCTGTACGTGATCGTCGCCATCAGCCTGTGCATGGGCTTTTTCAATTCGCTGCAGTTTTCCAGCATGAACACCATCGCATATGCCGACGTGGACAATGCCGACTCCAGCATGGCCAGCACCATCGCCAGCTCGATGCAGCAGCTGTCGATGAGCTTTGGCCTTGCTTTCGGCTCGCTGATCACGGGCTGGTACCTGGGCGACATGCCGCAGTCGGACCGCGCCATGCTGAGCACGGCATTGCACCACGCCTTCCTGACCCTGGCCGGCTTGACGGTGCTGTCCTCGCTGACCTTCTGGACCTTGCGCCGCGACGATGGCGAAAGCATCAGCAAGGGCACGGACATCGACGAAGAAGACGCCGCCGATGTGAAAGCCCAGGCCGTTGTGCAGACGGAAGTGCAAACGACAAAAGGCTGAGCCAGATCAAGCTTGCCGCCAGCGTCGCTGGCGCTTTGGCCTGCCGCTGCTACCTTGACGGCAGGAGGCGCACATGGCGGCCGAGCGGCGGTTTGCATGGAAAGGCACTGACCGCCATGGCAAGACGGTGGACGGCGTCCTGCGCGCGGCCGATGCCGGCGCCGCCAAGGTCGCGCTAAGGCGTCAGGGCATCCTCGCCAGCAAGGTCAAGGCCCCGCGCGCCGCGCCCGGCAAGGCCATCACGCACAACGATATCGCCCTGTTTACGCGCCAGCTGTCGACCATGATGGCGGCCGGCGTGCCGCTGCTGCATGCCTTCGACATCGCCGGCAAGGGCCACGCCAAGCCGGCCATCACGCAGCTGATGCGCGACTTGCGCAGCGATATCGAAGCGGGCAGCAGCCTGCAGCAGGCGTTCCGCCAGTATCCGCTGCTGTTTGACGAACTGTATTGCAACCTGCTGGCCGCCGGCGAGCAGGCCGGCATCGTGCAGGAATTACTGGCGCGCCTGGCCACCCACCAGGAGAAAGCCATCGCCCTGCGGCGGCAAGTGCGTGGTGCGCTGATGTATCCGCTGGCCATCGTGCTTGTCGCCATCGTCGTCACGGCCATCATCATGAGCGTGGTCGTGCCCGCCTTCCGCCAGGTCTTCGACAGCTTCGGCGCACCGTTGCCGCTGCCGACCTTGCTCGTCATGGGTTTGTCGTCCTTTTTCGTGCGCTACTGGCCAGGATTGGCTGCCGCGCTGGCCGTGGCCGCCCTGCTGCTGCGCCTGGCCTGGCGCCGCTGGCCCGCCTTGCGCCGCCACGCCCAATTGCAGGCGCTGCGCTTGCCGCTGTTCGGCCCGCTCCTGCGCAAGGCGGCGATCGCGCGCTGGACACGCACCCTGGCCGCCATGTTTGCGGCCGGCGTGCCCCTGCTCGACTCGCTCGACCTGGTGGGTGCCGCCTCGGGCCACGCGTTGTACCGGGAAGCGACGCAGCGCATCGAACGCGACATTCGCGCCGGCGGCAGCCTGGCCCTGGCCATGGAGCACGCCGGCGTGTTTCCCGACCTGCTGACGCAACTGGCGCTGATCGGCGAGGAATCGGGCGCGCTGGACGCCATGCTGTCGCGCGCGGCCGAGATCATCGAAGGGGAAATCGAAGCCACCATATCGGTCCTGGCATCGCTGCTGGAGCCGGCGCTGATGGTGGTGCTGGGCGTGCTGGTCGGCGCCCTCGTGATCGCCCTGTATTTGCCCATTTTTAAGCTCGGCGCCGTGATTTGAACGATCGCGCCGCCAAAACACCCCCATGCGCTGGCGGATGTTTTACACTGCGGCAGTGCCAGGCAATGTTTGCGCGGCAACAATCTTCACCTCAGACTAGTCACCATGCTGCAAGATACCCTGTTGTTCGCCGCGCCCGGCAACCTGCCCGTCGCCCTCGTCGCCGCCCTGTTCGGCCTGATCGTCGGCAGCTTCCTGAACGTCGTGATCCACCGCATCCCGAAAATGATGCAGCGCGACTCCGATAATTACGTGGCGGAAGAAAGCGGCCAGCCGTTACCGCATACGGACCGCTACAACCTGATGCTGCCGCATTCGAACTGCACCGCCTGCGGCCACCGCATCACGGCCATGGAAAACATTCCCGTCATCAGCTACCTGCTGCTACGCGGAAAATGCAGCGCCTGCCAGGCACCGATCTCGGCCCGCTATCCGCTGGTGGAATTGCTCACGGGCGCGCTGTCGGCCGTGCTGGTCTGGCATTTCGGCAGCGGCTGGACGGGGCTGGCCACGCTCGTCTTTGCCTACCTGCTGATCGCCATGACCTTCATCGACGCCGATACGCAAATGCTGCCGGACGACCTCACCTTCCCCCTGCTGTGGGCCGGTCTGCTGGTCAATATCAACGGTACTTTCGTGCCCCTGCAGGATGCCGTCATCGGCGCGGCCGCCGGCTATCTGGCCCTGTGGAGCGTGTACTGGGCCTTCAAGCTGGCGACAGGCAAGGAAGGAATGGGCTATGGTGACTTCAAATTGCTGGCGGCGCTCGGTGCCTGGCTGGGCTGGACCATGTTGCCGACAATCATCTTATTGTCGTCGCTGGTCGGCGCCCTGGTCGGCATCGGCCTGATCGTGTTTGCCCGGCGGGGACGCGACAAGCCGATTCCGTTTGGCCCCTACCTGGCCGCCGCGGGACTCATCGCCCTGCTGTACGGCACGCCGCTGTCGCAACTCACGCTTGGCCTGATCGGCTGATTTTCTTCGCGCAGCATGGCTGCCCCGGATTGGACAACAGATATGGAAACACAGAACGCGCCCTATTTCAGCGTAGGACTCACTGGCGGCATCGGCTGCGGCAAGAGCACGGTGGCCGACATGTTCGCCGCGCGCGGCGCCACCATCGTCGACACCGACCAGATCGCGCACAGCCTGACGGCACCGAATGGCGCGGCCATGCCGGCCCTGGTGGCGGAATTTGGCGCCGCCTATGCCGATGCGCGCGGCGCCCTGGACCGCGCCAGGATGCGCACTCTCGTATTTTCCGATGCCGATGCCAAGGCGCGGCTGGAAGCGATCCTGCATCCGCGCATCCGCCAGGCGACCTTGGCGGCGGCCGCCGAAGCGACGGGCAGCTACGTGATCTTTGCCGTGCCCCTGCTGGTCGAGTCTGGCGGATGGGTGGAGCGGGTCGACCGCGTGCTGGTCATCGATTGCCTGGAAAGCCTGCAAGTATCGCGCGTGATGGCGCGCAATGGCTTATCGGAAGAACAAGTCAAGGCCATCATGGCGACGCAGGCGACGCGCGCCATGCGTCTGGCCGCGGCCGACGACGTGATCGATAACAATGGCGATTTGGCAGCACTCGAGCCGCAGATTGCCCAGTTGCACGATTTATATCTGGCATTTTCAAAAAGAATGGCGGGAATCGGGTCGCAACGTTTGTAATTTGTCGACGCTTGGTTCAAAATCACGGGATTGTTTGCAGGTCCTTACTTAAGGGAACTATTTTGATTGTCTACGAATACCCTTTCAACGAACGCATACGTACCTTGTTGCGGCTGGAAGACCTGTACGACAAATTCAAGTTCTTCGTCCAGCAGGAACATGCAATGCAACACCATGTTGCTTTGGCAACTATTTTCGATATGCTCGAAGTGGCCGGCCGCGCCGACCTGAAATCCGACTTGCTGCAGGAGCTCGAGCGCCAGCGCCAGAGCCTGCTGGGCTATCGCAGCAATCCGAATGTGGAACCGGAAACCCTGGACGCTATCCTGGCAGAACTCGACAGTGTCAGCGGCGCCCTGGTGGCGGCGCAAGGCAAGACGGGGCAGAATATCCGCGACAATGAATGGCTGATGAGCATCCGCGGCCGTACCATCATCCCGGGCGGCGCCTGCGAATTCGACTTGCCGTCCTACTTTGCCTGGCAAAAACGCAGCTCGGAACAACGGCTGGCCGATATTCACGCCTGGTTTGCCCCGCTGGCCCCGCTGTTCGATGCGCTGGCCCTCGTGCTGCGCCTGCTGCGCGATTCGGGCGGCCCCGTGAAACTGATCGCCAATGGCGGCAGCTACCAGCAAATGCTGCAAGGCAAGGTCTACCAGATGCTGCGCCTGAGCCTGGATGAAACCAGCGGCGCCATCCCGGAAATTTCCGCCAACAAATACATGCTGTGGGTGCGCTTCACCACCCAGGGCGGCGACTTGAAACCCAAGCCGCTGGAAGACGATGTCCCATTCGAGCTCACGCTCTGCAATTTTTAACTGTAATCGCCATGACCGTAGTCAACTGCCCTACCTGTGCCGCCAAAGTCGAATGGACTGAAGCCAATAAATACCGCCCGTTCTGCTCGGAGCGCTGCAAGCAGATCGACCTGGGCGCCTGGGCCGAGGAAAAGTACACGATCCCCGCCGCCGATCCGTTCGAGGATCCACTGGCAGACGAAGACAACAAGCCGCAATAAGAACCGCGTTCAACACCGGCAGCGTGGGCGCCGGCCTGCGCTACCTTGCCAAGGCAGGGCTGCGCCGCTCAAGCACATCCCCTTTCGCCCGCTACGGCGTCATGCGACGCCGCGAAGCACGCATCAGATAAACGGATTTTCCAGGCGCAGCCCCTGCGCCACGAAACTGCCGAGTCTGCCACTGACCACCGTCAAGCCATAGGCGATGCCCATCGCCGCGATCTGCCCGTCCACGCCATGCGCATGGGCACGGCCATGCAGGCGCGCACACACGAGCGCGCAATCGAGGTCGAACTCGAGCAGGCGCGGCGCATACTCGACCAGCAGTGCTTCCAGCCAGGCTTCCAGGGCCAGCGCTTCCAATGCCGCCTCGCGCCGCCAGCTTTGCTGTATGCCCGCGCGCAATTGCGCGATGACCTGCACCGGCACATAGCGGGCCGCGGGCGCCACGCGTTCGAAAAAAGCGCCCACGCCCGCCGGCGCAGCGCTGCCGCGGCGCGCGGCAACGATCACGTCCGTATCCAGCAGATAAGCCGGATCAGGCATCAGGAGCGGCGTTCGAAATCCGTGTCGAGCCCCACGGCGGGCATGCTGCGCAAGATATCCTCGAGCGGGCGCTTCGGCAGCGGACCCAAGGCATGGCGCAGGATGTCGCGGTGTTCTTCCTCGATGCTGCGACCATGCGCGCGGGCACGCTTGTGCAGCGCCGCCAGCAGCAATTCATCGGTGTCGGTAAAGGTCAGGGTCAGCGCCATGCGTAGCTCCCGGTGTCTGATTAGAGCACTGTAGCGCAAAGCGCCGCCGATACAAGGGCAGGTCGAGGAAAGCTTGCGCCAGCCATGCAGCTCCTCGCCGCATGGCTGGCGCAAGCGGAATCAGGCCGTTGCCAGCAACGCTACCCGGCGTACCTCGTCCAGCCATTCCAGCAGGGGAATGGTGGCCGGCAGCAAGGGTTCCACGCCGACCGTGCCCTGCCAGGCGAACGCCTGCCCTTCCAGGCTTTGCGGTTCGCCGCGCCAGTGGCGGCTGATGTAGAAGTGCAGGCGCACATGGGCGTGCGGATACACATATTCCACGCCGCACCAGGGTTCGGCGCTGTCGATATATAAGCCGAGCTCCTCGACAAACTCGCGTTTCAAGGCATCGAGAATGGCTTCGCCCGGCTCCACTTTGCCACCAGGAAACTCCCAGTAGCCGTCATACGGCTTGCCGGCCGGGCGTTGGCCCAGCAGTACATCGCCATTCGGCTTCATCAGGATGCCGACGGCCACATCGACAGGCTGGATTTTTTCCTTCAAGGTCACTTCGCTCATTGTGGCAACTTCCCCGCGTAATCGCGCGCGAATTGCCAGGCCACCCGGCCCGACCGCGAACCGCGCTGCAAGGCCCAGCGCAGGGCGTCGCCGCGCGCTTCGGCGATGTGCTCCGGCGTGCAGCCGAACGAGGCCAGCCAGTGGGCGACGATATCGAGGTAATCGTCCTGCTTGAACGGATAGAACGACAGCCACAGGCCGAAACGCTCGGACAGCGAGATTTTCTCTTCCACCGTTTCGCCCGGATGCAGATCGCCATCGTCGTCCGTCTTGTAGCTGCTGTTGTCCGACATGCGTTCCGGCATCAGGTGACGGCGGTTCGAGGTGGCGTAGATCAGCACATTGTCCGATTGTGCGGCGATGCTGCCGTCGAGCGCCACTTTCAGCGCCTTGTAGCCGCTCTCGCCCTCTTCAAACGAGAGGTCGTCGCAAAAGATGATGAAGCGCTCGGGACGCGCCGCCACCAGGTCGACGATGTCGGGCAGGTCGGCCAGGTCGGCTTTATCGACTTCGATCAGGCGCAGGCCCTGGCCGGCGAACTGGTTCAGGCAGGCCTTGATCAGCGACGATTTCCCCGTGCCGCGCGCGCCCGTCAGCAGCACGTTGTTGGCCGGGCGTCCGCTGACGAACTGGCGCGTGTTCTGCTCGATCTGCGCTTTTTGCGTGCCGATATTGTGCAAGTCGTCAAACGCGATGTTCGACACGTGGGCCACGGCCTGCAAATGACTGGCAGCGCCCTGGCGGCGGCGCCAGCGGAACGCAAAGCTGTTCCAGTCCGGCGCCGGCACGGCTTGCGGCAGGATCGCTTCCACGCGCGCCAGCAGGCTTTCCGCGCGCAGCAGGAATTGATCGAGGCTGGTCATGAGCGGTAGTCGGCGTTGATCGACACGTAGTCATGCGACAGGTCGCAGGTCCACAGGGTCGCCGTGGCATCGCCGCGCGCCAGCTTGACGCGGATGGTGATTTCGCTCTGCTGCATCACGCGCTGGCCATCCTGCTCCTGGTAATCGGGATTGCGGCCGCCATTCTTGGCCACCCACACGTCGTCCAGGTACAGGTTCAGCTGGCCCACGTCGAGGTCGTCCACGCCGGCGTAGCCGATGGCGGCCAGGATGCGGCCCAGATTCGGGTCGGAAGCGAAGAAGGCCGTCTTGACCAGCGGCGAATGGGCGATGGAATAGGCGATCTTGCGGCATTCTTCCACGTTGCGGCCGTCTTCCACGGTGACCGTCATGAACTTGGTCGCGCCTTCGCCGTCGCGCACGATCGCTTGCGCCAGGAAGGTCGACAGTTCGGTGACGGCCGCCGCCAGTGCCGCGTAGTGCGGCGAGTCGATGGAATCGATCACCAGGCTGCCGGCGCCCGTGGCCACCAGCATGAACGAGTCATTGGTGGACGTGTCGCCGTCGATGGTGATGCAGTTGAACGATTTGTCGGCCGCCTGCTTGACCAGCTGATCGAGCACGCTCTGGGCCACGGTGGCGTCGAACGCGAGGAAACCGAGCATGGTGGCCATGTTCGGCTTGATCATGCCGGCGCCCTTGCTGATGCCCGTCAGGGTGACCGTATGGCCGGCGATGGTCACCGTGCGCGAGCCGGCTTTCGGCTGCGTGTCGGTGGTCATGATGGCTTCGGCGGCCGAGAACCAGTTATCGGAAGTCAGCGCGGCCACCGCTTGCGGCAGGCCGGCCACCAGGCGCTGCACCGGCAGCGGCTCGAGGATCACGCCGGTGGAAAACGGCAGGATCTGCTGCGGCGTACAGCCCAGCAGCTCGGCCAGCGCAGCGCAGCTGGCTTGCGCGTCGGCCAGGCCCGATTCGCCCGTGCCCGCATTCGCATTGCCCGTGTTGACCAGCAGCGCGCGGATCGGTGCCGCGCCTGCCGTCACGGCGGCCAGGTTGGCTTTCGAGATTTGCACCGGTGCGGCGCAGAAGCGGTTCAGGGTGAAGACGCCGGCCACGGTGGCCGTCGGCGCCAGTTTCAACACCAGCAAATCCTTGCGGTTGGGTTTCTTGATGCCGGCTTCGGCAACACCGATTTCAATGCCGGCAACGGCTTTCAGGTCGGCGGCGATGGGCTTGGGAGAATTGACGGCCATATGAGTTCTTCTGCGTGGGAAAATGGAAGCGCTATTGTAGCGCCTTCGCGGCCCGGGTGAACATGCGGCAAGGGAATCGTCGCGGCGGCCCGGGCAGCGCCGATGGGGGCCGGCAGCAAGGTCCTTGCGATTTATCAGAACGCTGCCGCCTGGCGGCGCTAAGGTATAGAAACAGACGATAGCGAGTCTGGCAAGCGCGCCGCCCAGGGAGGATGTCATGGCGCATGCTCAGTCATACCGAATGCCACGCAACGGCGCAGGACCCTCAGGCCTGCTGCACCGCCTCCTATGCCTGCTTTGCCTGCTGGCCTGGCTGACGGCCTGTACGGCCCCGCCTGGAGCAAACGATCGCGCAGTCGACCACGCCACTGAACCGTCCTCCACAGCGCCGCCGGCCGCCGAAACGCCGCCAGCCGCAGCATTGCCCCCCACGACCGGGGGGCGGCCACCATCCACCTTCCCATGGAGCAGCTCCTGGTCGGGCATCGGCGGCTTGCTCGGCAACCTGGGCAACCTGGCCGGCAGCAGCGCCACGCTGAAGTCCGACAACGATCCGCCGCCAGACGGCGCCGTGCACGTCACCGTGTATTACGCCACCGACAGGCAATACCAGCCCGCCAGCCGCAACTATGGCTGGCAGCCGAACCGCACGGTACCCTACCTGAGCTACGGCAGCGTCCTCGTCAGCATCCCTGAAAAAAGAGCGCCGGGCGAACTGCCGCTGCCGCCCTGGTACGACATCCTGTCCGGCGACGATGCGCAACAATATGTGCTGGTCAAGGGAGGCACGCGCCTGTCGCGCGCGGATTTCCTCGCCACCGTCAAGGCCAGGATACAGGCCGCCCCGGAACGCCGCGCCGCCTTCATCTATATCCATGGCTACAGCAATTCGTTCGACGACGCCGCCCGGCGCACGGCGCAGATGGCGGTCGACCTCGATATCGGCGCCCTGCCCGTGTTCTACAGCTGGCCGTCGAAAGGCACTCTGGCCGGCTACGAATACGACCAGAATTCGGTCGAATGGACGCAGGCGCACCTGCAAGCCTTCCTGGCCGACTTCGCGGAGCACTCGTCCGCCACGGATATCTACATCATCGCCCACAGCATGGGCAACCGCCCGATGACGCTGGCCCTGGCCAGCCTGCTGGAACGGCGCCCCGACCTGCTGCCCCTGTTCAAGCAGGTGGTGCTGGCGGCGCCGGACATCAATGCCGATGTCTTCCGCGACCAGATCGCCCCCCGCTTCGCCAGCCTCAGGCTCCCCGCCACCCTGTACGCTTCCGCGAACGACAAGGCGATGCGCGCCTCCTACAATTTTGCCGACTGGGACAGGATAGGCGACATCCGCGGCCCCGTCGTCGGCATACCCGGCATGGAACTCGTCGACGCCTCGGCCGTCATCATGAATTTCATGGGCCATGATTACTTCGCCAGCAACCGCGTCTTGCTGACCGATATCGCCACCATGATCAAGACGGGGCAACGGGCAAGGAACCGCGGTGGCTTGAAGGGCATTCCATCCGGCGCGCCGCAATACTGGGCATTTCCCTGAGCCGAAGCCAAGCGTGCCAGACATAAAAAAACGGAGACCGCAGTCTCCGTTCTTGTCCAGCCTATCGGCTTGGCTTAAGCAAGCTTGCCGTGGCAAGCCTTGTACTTCTTGCCGCTGCCGCATGGGCATGGGTCGTTGCGGCCCACTTTGACGCCCATGCTCACGCTCAAGTCGTCGACGTTATCCATATTGCCGCCGGCCGTAGGGGCCAGCAACTCTTCCGGCGCCGCGTTCGGGTCGAACTCGGCGTGCTGGTAGTGCACGTTTTCCACGTGCGACTGCTGCATCGCCTGTTCGGCCGCATCGACTTCTTCGCGCGACTGGATGCGCACCGTCATCACGTGCTTGGTGACGTCGTTCTTGATCATGTCGAGCATCTGGCCAAACAATTCAAACGCTTCGCGCTTGTATTCCTGTTTCGGGTTCTTCTGCGCGTAACCGCGCAGGTGGATACCCTGGCGCAGGTGGTCCAGCGCCGCCAGGTGTTCACGCCAGTGGCTGTCCACGCTTTGCAGCATGACATTGCGCTCGAAGCCGCCAAACGATTCCTTGCCGACGATATCGATCTTCGACTGGTACACGGCATCGGCCGCGACCAGCACTTTTTCCAGGATTTCTTCGTCCGTCAGGGTCGCATCGGCTTCCAGCATCTGCTGCAACGGCAGATCGAGCTGCCACTCGCCGGACAGGGTGTTTTCCAGGCCCTTGATATCCCACTGCTCTTCCACCGATTCCTGCGGCACGTACTGGTGCACCAGGTCGGTGAAGACGCCATGGCGCAAGGAGGCGATCATGTCAGAAATATCGGTCGTTTCCAGCAGCTCGTTACGCTGCTGGTAGATGACCTTGCGCTGGTCGTTGGCGACGTCATCGTATTCCAGCAATTGCTTGCGGATGTCGAAGTTGCGTGCTTCCACCTTGCGCTGGGCCGATTCGATCGAACGCGAGACGATGCCCGCTTCGATCGGTTCGCCTTCCGGCATCTTCAGGCGGTCCATCACGGCGCGCACGCGGTCGCCCGCGAAGATGCGCAGCAGCGCGTCGTCGAGCGACAGGTAGAAGCGGGACGAACCCGGATCGCCCTGGCGGCCGGCACGGCCACGCAGCTGATTGTCGACGCGGCGCGATTCGTGGCGTTCGGTGCCGATGATGTGCAAGCCGCCCGCATTGACCACGTGGTCATGCAGCGATTGCCATTCATCGCGCAGCTTCTGCGCCTGCTCCGCCTTGTCGGCGTCGCTCAGCTCGGGATTGGCTTCGATGAACTTGATCTGGTTTTCCACGTTACCGCCCAACACGATGTCGGTACCGCGACCGGCCATGTTGGTGGCGATGGTGATGGCTTTCGGACGGCCGGCCTGGGCGATGATTTCCGCTTCGCGCGCATGCTGCTTCGCATTGAGCACGTTGTGCGGCAAACCGGCCTTGGTCAGGATACCCGACAGCAGTTCCGAATTCTCGATCGAGGTCGTGCCCACCAGCACGGGCTGGCCGCGCTCGTAGCAGTCACGGATGTCGTTGAGCATCGCGTTGTACTTTTCCGCCGACGACTTGTAGACCTGATCCTGGCGGTCCTTGCGCTGCAGCGGACGGTTTTGCGGGATCACGACCGTTTCCAGGCCGTAGATTTCCTGGAATTCGTACGCTTCCGTATCGGCCGTACCGGTCATGCCGGCCAGCTTTGCGTACATGCGGAAGTAGTTCTGGAAGGTGATCGAGGCCAGGGTCTGGTTCTCGTTCTGGATCTTCACGCCCTCTTTCGCTTCGACAGCCTGGTGCAAGCCATCGGACCAGCGGCGGCCCGTCATCAAACGGCCCGTGAATTCATCGACGATCACCACTTCATTGTTCTGCACCACATAGTGTTGATCCTTGAAGTACAAGGCATGCGCGCGCAGGGCCGCATACAGGTGGTGCACGAGGGTGATGTTGGCCGAATCGTACAGCGATGCGCCTTCCGGCAGCAGGCCCATCTCCATCAGGATGCGTTCGGCTTTTTCATGGCCCGCTTCCGTCAGCAGCACCTGGTGCGCTTTTTCATCCTTGGTGTAGTCGCCCGGCACCTCGACCTTGCCCTTGCCGTCCGGCGTTTCTTCGCCGATCTGCAGGGTCAGCATGCCAGGCACGGAATTGATCTTGTGATACAGGTCGGTATGGTTCTCGGCCTGGCCCGAAATGATCAGCGGCGTGCGCGCTTCATCGATCAGGATCGAGTCGACTTCATCGACGATGCCGAAGTTCAGGCTGCGCTGCACGCGCTCGCGCGCTTCGTAGACCATGTTGTCGCGCAAGAAGTCGAAACCGAATTCATTGTTCGTGCCGTAGGTGATGTCGGAGTTGTACGCCTGCTGCTTGGCGCTGTGCTCGATTTGCGACATGTTCACGCCCGTCGACAGACCCAGCCAGGCATACAGGCGGCCCATGGTCTCGGCATCGCGCTGTGCCAGGTAATCATTGACGGTAACGATGTGCACGCCCTTGCCCGACAAGGCGTTCAGGTAGGCGGGCAACGTTGCCATCAGGGTCTTGCCCTCGCCCGTGCCCATTTCCGCGATCTTGCCATAGTGCAAAACCATACCGCCGATCATCTGCACATCGAAATGGCGCATGCGCAGGACGCGCTTGCTGGCCTCGCGGCAGACGGCGAACGCCTCAGGCAACAAGGCATCGAGCGATTCGCCACCGGCGATGCGTTCCTTGAAGGCCGGCGTCTTCGCTTGCAGCTCGGCATCCGTCAGCTTTTCGATGGTCGGCTCGAGCGCATTGATCTCGCGTACCGTTTTTTGGTATTGCTTGAGCAGCCGCTGGTTGCGGCTACCGAAAATCTGGGTCAGTAATGACATGCTTGAATTCTTGAAAAAACGCCGTTAAAAAAAGCTCGGTAGGCAACAACGAGGTAGTAATCGCGTCACCGCACGGAGTTCGACTATGGCAAAAGACGATGATTTTATCATGCGTTCCCGACATGGTTGGGGTAATGCGCCATATAACAATAGCTTAATGACAAACAAATGGCAGAAATTGCGGACATTTTCCATACTGTAAGGCAATGCGACGGGCCAGACAACGGCGCGCCGGCCGCCGCGCTCGTCATGCGCGGGCGAGTGTGATATGTTTCGGCCATGCGAACTCCCACTTATTCTCCGGCACCGCGCCGCGGCTACGGCTTTGCCCGTTCGGGCCCGGCCGCCACGGGCGCAACTGACTTTCTGCGCGGCAACGCGACGATGGCATCGCTGATGCCGACCGTCACGCGCCTGGCCGCCCTGCAAAAAGACTGCGCCAGGGCCTTGCCGGCGATGTTCGAGCATTGCGACATCCTGCAGTTCGAAAGCGGACAGCTGGTGCTGGCCACGCCCAATGCGGCGCTGGCGGCCAAGCTCAAGCAGCAATTGCCGAAACTGCAAGGGGAACTGGAAAGGAAGGGCTGGCAGATTTCAGGCATCAAGCTGAAAGTGCAGGTCATCAAGAGCATCGCGCCCATCGTGCACACGCGGGCGCTGGTCTTGCCGGAAAAGGCCATGTCGGCCCTGGAAGAGCTGAGCACTGCCCTGCCCGCATCGAAGCAGAACGAGCAGTTGATCGCGGCACTGCGCAGTTTAGTGCGCCACCACCGCGAATCAAAAGATTAAGACTGTCCGACGACATTTTGACACCTCAGAAAACCGTAGCGAGCGGAAGGGAGAGGTGGCTAAGAAGCGCAACCGTACGAAGTACGGGGGCGCCGAGCCGGTGAGCATCGCAGGCCGCCTATACCGACGCGCAGTAGGGTTAATGAGGTGTCGCTCAGATCAGGTCAGCGACCACTCGCGCTCCATCTGGCGCAGGTACGATTGCGGCGCTTCCTCGTTGGTGGCAAACGAAACGATTTCATACGATTCCGGCTGCTCGAGCAGCGCCAGCAGCAACTGGTTGTTCAGCGCGTGGCCGGACTTGTGCGCCGTGTAATAGGCCAGCAAGGGGTGGCCGACCAGATACAGGTCGCCGATGGCGTCGAGGATCTTGTGGCGCACGAACTCGTCTTCATAGCGCAAGCCATCCGCGTTGAGGATGCGGTACTCATCCATGACGATGGCGTTTTCCAGCGAACCGCCGCGCGCCAGGCCCATGCCGCGCAAGCTTTCCACGTCCTGCATGAAGCCGAAGGTGCGCGCGCGCGCCACGTCATGCACATATGACACGTCGCCGAAGTCGACCGAGGCGCGCTGCATCGTGCCATCGACGGCCGGATGATTGAATTCGATGAAGAAATCGAGCTTGAAGCCGTCGTACGGCGACAATCGCGCCCATTTCTCCGCGTCGCCCTTGCCATGGCGCACTTCCACCGGCTTGATGACCTTGATGAACTTCTTCGGCGCTTCCTGCTCTTCCACTCCCGCTTGCTGCAGCAGGTAGACGAAGGACGAGGCGGAACCATCCATGATGGGAATCTCTTCCGCATTCACGTCGATATACATATTGTCGACGCCCAGGCCGGCCGCGGCCGACATCAGATGTTCCACGGTAGACACCCTGGCGCCATCCTTGATCAGCACGGAAGCCATGCGCGTATCGCCCACGGCCATGGCGCTGGCGGGAAACTCCACCACGGGTTCGAGGTCGATACGGCGAAACACGATGCCCGTGTCGATGGCGGCCGGACGCAAGGTCAGCTCCACCTTGGTTCCCGAATGCAAGCCGACACCGATGGTGCGGACCAATTGTTTGATAGTGCGTTGTTTTAACATCCCACGATTATATCTATTTGCCGGATTTTCGTTGCGGTGCGGCATGGCTCACGCCAGAAATACCACAAGCGTTCCTCACGGATGTTCGCTTTCCGCATGCACGGCTTCACGGCGCACCAGGTAAATCCCGCTGCCGATGATGATGGCCGCGCCGATCAGCGTATATTGGTCCGGCAGCGCGCGCCACAGCAGCCAGTCCAGGGCCATGCCCCAGGCCAGGGCCGAGTATTCGAACGGCGCCACGCTCGATGCCTTGCCATGGCGAAACGCCTCCGTGATGGCCAGCTGGCCCAGGAAGCCGCTGACGGACAGGCCCGCCAGCAGCCACCAGTCCTCGCGGCGAATGCTCACCCACTCGTGCGCCGACAGGGCCACGCCGCCGATGGCCATCATCACCATCAGCCAGAAGACCATGCTTTCGCTGGCATCGCTGCGGCTCAGGATGCGCCCCGTGACGGCGGAAATGGCGTAACAGGCGGCCGAACCCAGCACCGCCAGCCCGGCCAGCGAAAAGAATCCCGAACCGTCGGGGCGCAGCGCCACCAGCACGCCCAGCAGGCCCACGGCGATGGCGCACCAGCGCGCCAGGTCGACTTTTTCCTTCAGGATAAAAACCGACAGGACCGTGATCAGCAAGGGCGCGACGAAGAACAGCGCATACGTCTCGGCCAGCGACATGCGCTTCAAGCCGTACGCGAACAGCGTGATCATCAGCACGCCCAGCACGCCGCGCAGCACATGCAGCGGCCAGCGCACTTTCAGCACGTTCCTGAAGGCGCCACGGTACAACAGGTACAGGCACACGAGCGGCAGGGACGACAGCGCGCGCAAGGCCGTCACCTGCATGGCGGGATAGTGGGCAGACAACAGCTTCATGGCTGTGTCCATCAGGGAAAACATGGCGACCGCGGCCAGCATCACATAGATGCTGCGCAGGTTCGAGGATGGGGAAGACAAAGGAAACTCCTGGCGACAATGCGGCTAACTTCGGCTGCTCGTTGCAGCTTGGACCGTCATCATGGCGACGGCCGGAGCCAGGACCCCATGGCAAGGCCATGCGGTCAGCCTGATTATAACAAGCGCGACCGTTTTACATTTTCAAAGGGACAACTACACGGGCAACAGCATCACCAGTTTCAGCTCATGCTGGCGCGCCAGGTGCAGGGTCACCTGGTTGAAGCTGAGCGGCCCCTGCTGCGCATGCTGGAAGCGGCGCAAGCCGCCATCGCGGCCCTGCACCTGCTGCGCGCCCCACCACAGGCGGAAGTCCGCGCTGGCCGCGGCCAGTTCCGCGATCAGCCCGGCCAGCGGCGCCTGATCCGCATGGCGGCCGATATCGGCGCGAAACTCCGCCACCAGCCGCTGCGCCCGCTCGGGCCAGCCGACGACCAGGGCACGCGCGCACGGCTCGAGAAACATGAAGCGCAGCTGGTTCGGCGCGACGGCATCGCCGCGCAGCCAGTCGGCGAACAGGATCGCCGCCGCCCCATTCCATGCCACGGCATTCCATGCCCGGTCCAGGATATAGGCGGGGGCAGCGATGGCGGCAACGATGGCCGCCAGTTCGGCGGCGGCGGGACCATCGCCCTCGCCTGCCCCCTGGCTGGGGTCATGCCTGTCAGCCACTTCGAACAGATAGGCGCGCTCGGCCACGCTCAGCTGCAGCACCTGGGCCAGGCGCGCCAGCATCCTGGCCGAGGCCGACACGGGCCGCCCCTGCTCCAGCCACGTCAGCCAGGTGGGACTGACGTCGCACAGCTGCGCCAGCTCTTCGCGCCGCAAGCCGGGCGTGCGCCGCCGCCCGCCACCGGGCACGCCCGCCATGGCGGGGGTGAAGGCTTCGCGCCGGGCGCGGATGAATTCGGCGAGTTTGTTCGACATGGCAGGGTTCAGGACTCAGGGTTTTATGGTAGTAGTTATACCAGTATAAGTTATGGTCTTGTTACAGGATAATTTTATGCCTATTCTGCAGGAACTTACTCACGAACCGGAGAAAACCATGCAGCAGCACGATGTTGTCGCCGAACAATTCGGCAAGACCGCCAACGCCTACCTGAGCAGCGCAATCCACGCGCAGGGCGCCGACCTGGTGCTGATGCAGGAATGCGCGCGCCGCCATGGCAAGCCCACCGTCCTGGACCTGGGCTGCGGCGCCGGCCACGCCAGCTTTGCCGTCGCCCCCGTGGCCGCCTCCGTCGTCGCCTACGACCTGGCGCAGCCGATGCTCGACGTCGTCGACCACGCCAGGGCGCAGCGCGGCTTAGCCAATATCCGCACGCAACGCGGCGACGTGGCCAGCCTGCCGTTTGCCGACGCCAGCTTCGACATGGTCGTGACGCGCTTTTCCGCCCACCACTGGAACGACGTGGCCGGCGCCCTGACCGAAGCGTGGCGCGTGCTGCGTCCGAACGGCACCCTGCTGGTGGTCGACATCGTGGCGCCGAAGACGGCCCTGTACGACACCACCCTGCAAGCCGTGGAAATGCTGCGCGACGCTTCGCACGTGCGCAACTACCGCGCCTGCGAATGGGGCGCCAAGTTCGACAACGCCGGTTTCACGCACCAGCTGCGCAGCGTGTGGAAGCTGACCATGCGGTTCGACGAATGGACGGCGCGCATGCGCACCCCGGGCGAGCGAGTGGCCGCCATCCGCAACCTGTTCGACGGCACGCCCGAGGAAGCGCGCCGGTATTTCGCGCTGCAGGACGATTACTCGTTCAGCATCGATGCGGCCATGTTCGAGGCCACCAAGCCGTCGGTACAGTAAACGTAAAAACGGCGCCGATGGCGCCGTTATCATGCAAGCGAGTAGCGCTTAAGCCAGTTGGCCCAGCAGCGTTTCCGCATTCGACACTTCAAACTTGCCGCCCTGCTCGACGTTCAATTGCGTCACGACGCCATTGTCGACCAGCATCGAGTAGCGCTGCGAGCGCGTGCCCATGCCGAACTTGCTGAAGTCGGCGTCCAGGCCCAGCGCCTTGCTGTAGGCGGCATTGCCGTCAGCCATCATGCGCACCACGCCGGTGGCTTTCTGATCACGGCCCCAGGCGCCCATCACGAACGCGTCGTTGACGGAGATGCACCAGATTTCATCGACGCCCTTGGCTTTCAGGTCGGCAGCGTGCTGCACGTAGCCCGGCACGTGCTGTGCGGAGCAAGTCGGGGTGTAGGCGCCCGGCAGGCCGAAGATGGCGATCTTCTTGCCTTTGACCAGGTCTTGCACGTTGAACGTGTTCGGGCCCAGTGCGCAGCCTTCGGTTTCGCTTTCGATGAATTCGGCCAGGGTGCCTTCTGGCAGTGTGTCGCCGATCTTGATGGTCATGTTGACTCCTTGTGTACTGTCGGTTGAAGGCGCTGCCAACTCCATGGAGTGGACAGCGCCCGTGATCTGGTTCGGCTAGCGTAAAGTCATCCCCAATCGATGATGGTGATTTCTCGAAGATGACTTATGCTGGCTCAGCGCGATAGTATGCCTGACTTGCCGTATTTGTGCAGAAAATGGCCAGGAAGGCAAAGGCAAACATCAAGAAAACGGATAAAAAAACGGCGGCCCTCAGGCCGCCGTCATCGTTGCTGACATCAGATCACCTTAGTCGGCCTGCTTGCGCAGAAACGCGGGGATATCGTACGTCTCCATGCCATTCTTTTCCATCGCACGCACCTGCTCGGAAGCCGATTCGCGGCGCCATACTGCCGGCGCCTTCATGCCGTCGAAGCCGGCAGCCGGCGTAGCCACGCCAACCGTCGTCGCCGCCGCCTGCGCGCTACCCATGGCAGCCGATGGAGTCAACGGGCTGTTGTGGGTACCGGTGCGCAGCACTTGCTGCGGTACCAGCTGGATGTTTTTCTTGGCGCGGCCCAAGCCCGTGGCCACCACGGTCACGCGGATGTCGTCGCCCATGGCGTCGTCGTAGGCGATACCTTGCGCGATCGACGCGTCCGGCGCGGCAAACGCGCGCACGGCAGCCATGACTTCCTTGATCTCTTTACCTTTCAAGCCACGGCTGGCCGTGACGTTGACCAGCACGCCGCGCGCGCCGGAGAGATCGATGCCATCCAGCAGCGGCGAAGCGACTGCCTGTTCGGCGGCGATGCGCGCGCGGTCGACGCCGGAAGCGGTCGCCGTACCCATCATGGCCTTGCCCTGCTCGCCCATGATGGTTTTCACGTCGTTGAAGTCGACGTTGATATGACCCGGCACGTTGATGATCTCGGCGATGCCGGCCACCGCGTTGTTGAGCACATCGTCGGCATGCTGCATCCATTCCAGCATGCTTTCGTCTTCGTAGATCTCTTCCAGTTTTTCATTGAGGATGATGATCAGCGAATCGACGTGCAGGGACAGCTGCTCCAGGCCTTCGTCGGCGATGTCCATGCACTTCTGGCCTTCGTACGAAAATGGCTTGGAGACCACGGCCACCGTCAGCGCGCCCAGTTCCTTGGCCACTTCCGCGACGATAGGCGCCGCGCCCGTGCCCGTGCCGCCGCCCATGCCGGCAGCGATGAAGACCATGTGCGCGCCGCGCAGCGAATCGGCGATGCGCGCGCGCGATTCTTCGGCCAGCTGGCGGCCCACGGCCGGCTTCATGCCGGCGCCCAGGCCCGTATCGCCGATCTGGATGATGTTGTGGGCCTTCGATGTCGACAGGGCCTGTGCGTCGGTATTGGCGGCAATGAACTCCACGCCCGACATGCCTTTGTTGATCATGTGTTGGACTGCATTGCCACCCGCACCGCCGACGCCGACGACCTTGATGACGGTACCTAAAGCTGTGTTATCGACCATATCGAACTCCATGATGTGCTCCTATCAGATGCGGTTTCCAAGCGCCAGGCCTCATATTGGTAGGAGAACTGGAGATTGAAAACTGCGGTTAAATATAAAATTAAGTTTATGTGTGTTTACCTGCGATGCTGCCAAAAAACCTGTCATGCCGGGCCAGAAGCACGCCCTTAAAAATTCCCTAAAAACCATTCCTTCATGCGCTGCCAGACTGCCTTCACCGAGCCGTCCTGACGCGTCACGATGTGGCCGCGCAGGTATTGCTTCTTCGCTTCCAGCAGCAGGCCAAGCACCGTGGCATAGCGCGGACTGCGCACCACGTCGGCCAGCTGTCCCCGATACTCGGGCGTGCCCAGGCGCGCCGGTTTCAGGAAAATATCTTCCGCCATTTCCACCATGCCGGGCATGATGGAAGTGCCGCCCGTGAGCACGATGCCCGACGACAGCACGCCTTCGTAACCGGATTCGCGCACCACCTGGTGCACCATCGCAAACAGCTCTTCGACGCGCGGTTCGATCACTGCCGCCAGCGCCTGGCGCGACAGGTTGCGCGGACCGCGGTCGCCCAGGCCTGGCACTTCCAGCGATTCGCCGGGATCGGCCAGGACCTGCTTGGCCACGCCATAGCGGATCTTGATTTCTTCCGCTTCCGCGGTCGGGGTGCGCAAGGCCATGGCGATGTCGTTGGTGATCTGGTCGCCGGCGATGGGAATGACTGCCGTATGGCGGATCGCGCCATCGGAGAATACCGCCACGTCGGTCGTGCCGCCGCCGATGTCGATCAGCACCACGCCCAGCTCTTTTTCATCGGGCGTGAGCACCGCATCGGCGGACGCCATCGGCTGCAGGATCAGGTCCGACACTTCCAGGCCGCAGCGGCGCACGCACTTGACGATGTTCTGCACCGCCGACACGGCGCCGGTGACGATATGCACCTTCACCTCCAGGCGGATGCCGCTCATGCCGATCGGCTCGCGCACATCTTCCTGGCTGTCGACGATGAACTCTTGCGGCACCGTGTGCAGCAATTGCTGATCGGTCGGAATGTTAACCGCTTTTGCCGTCTCGATGACGCGCGCCACGTCGGTCGCCGTCACTTCCTTGTCCTTGATGGCCACCATGCCGCTGGAATTGAAGCTGCGGATATGGCTGCCCGCGATGCCCGCGTAGA
This sequence comes from Janthinobacterium sp. GW822-FHT07H10, assembly GCF_058798675.1. NCBI lineage: Bacteria > Pseudomonadati > Pseudomonadota > Betaproteobacteria > Burkholderiales > Oxalobacteraceae > Janthinobacterium > Janthinobacterium sp. GW822-FHT07H10. The sequence continues at coordinate 241,344 of NZ_JBXAKS010000009.1, read as the reverse complement.
CATTGCGGATCTTGCAGTCGGCCATCAGCTCGGCCTCTTCCAGCGCGCGCTGGATGGACTCCACCGTGGCCTCGATATTGACCACCACGCCTTTTTTCAGGCCCTTCGATTCGTGCTGGCCCAGCCCGATCACTTCGTGGCGCCCGTCGGACATCACTTCGGCTACCACCGCCACCACTTTCGAGGTGCCGATGTCGAGGCCGACGATCAGGTTTTTCGCGTCTTTTGTCATTTCTGTCGCCTAATGTATGGGCTATTCGTTAATTGATTATTCGGTTAAGTCGGTTTTTTAATCGGACTGCCATTTTTCTTCCTGATCGCTGCTGCCGGCCTGCCATCCTTGCCTTCGGCCGGTATCACCAGGCCTGCGGAACTGAGGGCCAAGCCGTTCTGGTAGCGCATATCGATCGTGTCGATATTTTCCAGCCGGCTCGCCAGCTGCGGGTAGATACCCACCAGCCGGTCGACCCGCGCCTTCAGGGTCGTATGATTCTGCTCGCGTCCCAGCGCCACGCTCATGCCGTTATTCAGTTTCACGGTCCACGCATAGCGGCTCGACAGCGACAGGGTCTCGGGCACCATCTTCAGCGGCGCGAACCATTTTTCCAGCTGCACGTAAGTAGCCAGCACTTCCTTCTCGCTGCCATCGGGGCCGGAAAACGCGGGCAACTCATGGTCATCCTCGGCCTCGGCCACATTGGCGGTAAACACGTCGCCCTTGACCGACAGCAGGCGTCCATCCTCGCCCCAGGTACCCAGCGCCTCATGTTCTTCCAGCGCCACGATCAGCTGGTTGGGCCACTCGCGCCGCACGCTGGCGCGGCGCACCCAGGGCACCGATTCGAACACGCCGCGCACGCTTTCCAGGTTGGTCGTGAAGAAATTGCCCTTGATGCGCCCCAGCGTGCCGCTGCGCAGGGTCAGGTAATTCACGTGGCGCAGGCCCTTGTCGTCCGCGCTTTCCACCTTGATGCTGCGCAGGTCGAACATCGGGCGCTGCGACACCCACCAGACGCCGGCCGCCACGCACACGACCAGCACCGCGGCCAGCAAGCCGTTGGCAGTCGTATTCAGGCTTTTAGCGTCATGCCACATATCAGCGTTTTCCCTTGTGCATTTTCAGGCTTGCGCCGGCGACGATTTCCAGGCACAGGTCTTCATAGCTGGTGCCTTCCGCGCGCGCCGCCATCGGCACGAGCGAATGGCCCGTCATGCCCGGCGAGGTATTCACCTCCAGCAAAAACAGCTTGCTGTCGGCCGCGCGCATCAGCACATCGACCCGTCCCCAGCCTTCGCAGCCGAGGGCGCGGTAGGCTTCCAGGGCGATACGCTCCATCTCTACGATGATCGCCTGGTCCAGCTGCGGCGGGCAGAAATACTGCGTATCGTCCGTGAAGTATTTGTTCTGATAGTCGTAATTGCCCTGCGGGGCGACGATTTCAATCGGCGGCAGCGCGCGCGCCGTGGCGCCCTTGCCCAGGATCGCGACGGTGAATTCGCGGCCCTTGATGAATTCCTCGGCCAGCACCGAATCATCGAGGCCGGCGGCGATGTCATAGGCGGCCTGGAAGGCCGACGCTTCGTTGACCGTCGTGATGCCGATGCTCGAACCTTCATGCGGCGGCTTGACGATCAGCGGCAAGCCCAGTTCCGCGGCGACCTTGGCCAGGTCGGAGCTGTCGTTCAGCACCGCGTACTTGGGCGTCGGCAACTGGTGCATCAGCCAGATCATCTTGGTGTAGACCTTGTCCATGCCCACCGAGCAGGCCATCACGCCGCTGCCCGTGTAGGGAATGCCCAGCTGTTCCAGCGCGCCCTGCAGGCTGCCGTCTTCGCCGAAGCGGCCGTGCAGCGCGATGAAGACGCGGTCGAATTTCTCGGCGGCCAGTTCGGCCAGGCTGCGTTCGCCCGTGTCGAAGCCATGCGCATCCACGCCATGGCTTTTCAATGCGGCCAGCACGCCCGCGCCGGACATCAGCGACACTTCGCGCTCGGCCGAGCGGCCGCCGAACAGGACGCCGACCTTGCCCAATTGTTTTACGTCGATAGCTGAAGCTTGGTTCACATCAGGCCTTTACAGTGTTGGATTGATACGTAGTCAGTTGTTGCGGGATGCCGCTGATGGAGCCCGCACCCATGGTCAGCACGACGTCGCCGTCGCGCGCCACGCTCATGATGGTGTCGGCCATGTCCTTCATGGACTCGACGAAAATCGGTTCGATCTTGCCGCGCGCGCGCAGCGCATGCGCCAGTGCGCGGCCGTCGGCGGCGACGATAGGCGCTTCGCCCGCCGCATACACTTCGGACAGCAGCAGCACGTCCGGTGCACTGAGCACCTTGACGAAATCCTCGAACAGATCGCGCGTGCGACTGTAGCGGTGCGGCTGGAAAGCCAGCACCAGTCGGCGGCCCGGGTAGGCGGCGCGCGCCGCGGCCAGGGTTACTTCCGTTTCCACAGGGTGGTGGCCGAAATCGTCGACCAGCGCGAAGCTGCCGCCGTTCGGCAGCGCCACGTCGCCATAGCGCGTGAAACGCCGGCCCACGCCGGAGAATTCGGCCAGGCCCTGCTGCGTGGCGGTATCGGCGATGCCGATTTCACGCGCGATGGCGATCGCCGAGCAGGCATTCTGCACATTGTGCATGCCAGGCTGGTTCAGCACCACGTCGAGGTCCGGATAGCCTTCCTGCAGCACGGTGAAATGCATTTCCAGCCCTACGGCGCGCGCATTGATGGCGCGCACTTGCGCGTCTTCCGCAAAACCGTAGGTGGTGACCGGCTTGGTCACGGACGGGATGATGGCGCGCACGTGCGGATCGTCGATGCACAGCATGGCGCGGCCATAGAACGGCAAACGGTGCGTGAACTGCACGAACGCCTGCTTGAGCTTTTCAAAATCGTGCTCGTAGGTGTCCATGTGATCGGCGTCGATATTCGTGATCACTTCGATCATCGGCGTCAGGTTCAGGAACGAGGCGTCCGATTCATCGGCTTCGGCCACCAGGTAGTCTCCCGAGCCGAGTTTCGCATTCGCGCCGGCGCTGGTCAGGCGACCGCCGATGACGAAGGTGGGATCGAGGCCGCCCTGCGCCAGCACCGACGCCACCAGGCTGGTGGTGGTGGTCTTGCCGTGCGTGCCGGCGATCGCGATGCCGCGTTTCAGGCGCATCAACTCGCCCAGCATCACGGCACGCGGCACCAGCGGGATCTTGCGCGCGCGCGCTGCCGCCACTTCAGGATTGTCCTGCGGGACGGCGCCCGACGTGACCACCGCATCGGCGTCGCCGATATTTTCAGCCGCGTGACCGAGCATGACGGTCGCGCCCAGGCTCGCCAGGCGCTGCGTCGCCGCATTGCTGCCCAGGTCGGAGCCCGACACCTTGTAGCCCAGGTTGACCAGCACTTCGGCGATGCCGCTCATGCCGCTGCCGCCAATGCCGACAAAGTGGATATTGTTTACTTTATGCTTCACAGAGCTAACCTCATGCCAGTTTTTCCAATACGTTTGCGATCGCCTCATTGGCGTCGCGCTTGCCTGCTGCCAGTGCCGCCTGCGCCATCTGCTGGCAGCTGTCGCGGTCCAGCGACGCCAGCAAGGCGCTCAGCGACGCCGCACTCATTTCCGTCTGCGGCAGGTGAATCGCCGCGCCTTGTTGCGCCATCCATTGCGCGTTGTCGCGCTGGTGGCTGGTGGTCGACGCCACCAGCGGCACGAGCACGCTGGCCACGCCGGCCGCCGTCAGTTCCGACAGGGTGATCGCGCCGGCGCGGCAGATCACCAGGTCGGCCTCGGTATAGGCCCTGGCCATGTCGTCGATGAAGTCGACCACATTGGCTTGCACGCCCGCCTGCGCATAGGCGGCATGCAGGGCGTCGATATTCTTCTTGCCCGACTGGTGCGTCACCAGCGGGCGTTCGCCCTCCGGCATCAGCGCCAGCGCGGCGGGCAGGTTGTCGTTCAGCGCTTTCGCGCCCAGGCTGCCGCCCACCACCAGGATGCGCAGCGGTCCGCTGCGTCCCGCGAAACGCGGCGCCGGCGGCGCCATGGCCAGGATCTCGGCGCGCACGGGATTGCCCGTGACGACGGCCTTGCCGGCGGCGTTGCCGAAGTCGGCGGGAAAACCGAAACACACTTTCTGCGCCAGCGGCACCAGGGTCTTGTTCGACAGCAGCAGCGCCGCGTCGGCATTGACCAGCACCAGCGGCACGCCTTTCAGGCGCGCCATCAGGCCGCCCGGCACGGTGACGTAGCCGCCCATGCCCATCACCACGTCCGGCTTGCGGCTGGCGATGAAACGGCGGATGGCAAAGAAGCTGGCCAGCATCTTGAAGCCGCCCTTCAGCGTGTGCGCCAGGCCCTTGCCGCGCATGCCCGAGAACGCAATGGCGTCCATCGGGATGCCGCTCTTCGGCACCAGCTCCTGCTCCATGCCGTGGGTCGTGCCCAGCCAGCTCACCTCCCAGCCGCGCGCGCGCATCGTCTGCGCAATCGCCAGGCCAGGGAAAATATGGCCGCCGGTGCCGGCCGCCATGATCATCAGTCGTTTAGTCGGATTCAAATTCGTCACGTTGCTCATAGCCGGCCCCCACGCATCAGGATCCGGTTTTCATAATCGATGCGCAGCAAAATCGCCAGGCCGATACAGTTAATCAATACGCCCGTGCCGCCATAGCTCATCAGTGGCAGGGTCAGGCCCTTGGTCGGCAGCAGGCCCAGGTTCACGCCCATGTTAATGAACGTCTGCACGCCAATCCAGATGGCGATGCCTTTCGCCGTCAAGCCGGCGAAGGTCTGGTCGATGGCGATCGCCTGGCGGCCGATGTCGAAGGCGCGCTTGATAATCCAGTAGAACATGCCAATCACGACCAGGACGCCGACCAGGCCCAATTCCTCGCCGATCACGGCCAGCAGGAAGTCCGTATGCGCTTCGGGCAGGTAATGCAGTTTTTCCACGCTGCCGCCGAGGCCCACGCCAAACAGTTCGCCGCGCCCGAAGGCGATCAGCGAGTGCGTCAGCTGGTATGCCTTGTTCAGCGCATTGTCTTCCTGCCACGGATCGAGATACGCAAAAAACCGCTCGCGGCGGAATTTAGACAGGGCGATGATGGTGACGAAAATCGCCGTCAGCATGGCGCCGATGCCGCCGAACCAGATCGCATTGACGCCGCCCAGGAACAGGATGCCCATGGCGATGCAGACGATCACGCCGAAGGCGCCCAGGTCGGGCTCCATCAGCAGCAGCAAGCCGACGAAGCTGACGGCCAGCGCCATCGGCATGAAGCCCTTGGTCAGCTTGTGCATGTATTCCTGCTTGCGCACCGTGTAATCGGCCGCGTACAGCACCATCACCACTTTCATCAGCTCGGACGGCTGCGGCCGCAGGCCCGGCAGATTCAGCCAGCGGCGACCGCCGTTGACCGATACGCCCAGGCCCGGTATCAGCACCATCACCAGCAGCACCAGGGTGCCGATGAACAGCCACGGCGCCATCTTTTGCCAGGTCGCGATACGGATGCGGAACACCAGCGCGCCGGCGATGATCGACACGCCGATAAACAGCGCCTGGCGCACGACAAAATAATTGTTCGTGTAGGCGGCGAACTTGCGCGCATCCGACAGCGAGATCGAGGCCGAATACACCATCACCATGCCCAGCAGCATGAGCAGCAGGACCACCCACACCAGCGGCTGGTCGTAATCCATCATTTTCGACTGCCGCGCGCGGCTATCCAGCGGCTTGGCAGCCGAGCCGGAACCGAAGCTGAAGGGCAGTTGGAAGGCCATCAGATATCCTGTCCGTTTTCCAGGGCGATGTCGCGCACGGCGTCGACAAACACCTGCGCGCGGTGCGCATAGTTCTTGAACATGTCCAGGCTCGCGCACGCCGGCGACAGCAGCACGGCATCGCCGGCCAGGGCCAGGCCGCTGGCGCGCTTGACCGCTTCCGGCAAAGTGGCGCAGTCGATGATGTCCACGCCGGCCGGTTCGAGCGCTGCGCGCAGCGCAGGCGCATCGCGGCCGATCAGCACCACGGCGCGCACATAGCGCGACACGGGTTCGGCCAGCGGCGAGAAGTCCTGCCCCTTGCCGTCGCCACCGGCGATCAGCACCAGGCGCTGCTCCGCGCCGCCGAAGGCCTTGCCCAGGCCGAACAGGGCCGCCACCGTGGCGCCCACGTTCGTGCCCTTGCTGTCATCGTAGTATGCGACTTCGTTGACGGCCGTGACCAGTTCCACGCGGTGCGGTTCGCCCTGGTATTCGCGCAAGCCATGCAGCAGCGGCGCGAACGGCAGGCCGATGGCGCGGCACAGGGCCAGCGCCGCCAGCGCGTTCGAGGCATTGTGCTGGCCGCGGATTTTCAGCGCATCGGCCGGCATCAGTTTTTTCGCCATCGTCGGCACCGGTTCCGGCGCCGGATCGTTCTTCTTGCGCTTTTTCTCGATCACTTCTTCGCTCGGCACGGCTTGCGCCAGCCAGAAGATGCCGCGTTCATTGACCAGGCCAAAACTGTCCACTTCGGCCGGCTCGCCCGTGCCGAAGGTGATGCTCTCCGCCAGCGGATTGGCCATGCGCATGACGGCGGCATCGTCGCGGTTCAGGACGCGCACGGTCTCGTCGCCGAAGATGCGCGCCTTGTCCTGGGCGTAGGCAGCCATGTCGCCATGCCAGTCCAGGTGGTCCTGCGACAGGTTCAACACCGTGGCCGCATCGGCCTGCAGGCTGAAGGTCGTGTGCAGCTGGAAGCTGGACAGCTCGAGGATCCACGCCTGCGGCAGGTTGCCGGCGACGGGCGCCGCGGCTTCTGCAGCGTCCTCGCCGTCACTCTCAGGCTGAGACACAGGCTGCGGCGCGGGCGCGGCGTCGAGCACCTCGCGCAGCACGTCCAGCGCGGCCGGGCTGATATTGCCGGCCACGCGCGTGGCCAGGCCCGCGCGCTCGCACAGCAGGCCCACCAGGCTGGTCACCGTCGTCTTGCCATTCGTGCCCGTGATGGCGATGACTTTCGGCGCATAGCCGCGCTCCGCCTTGAGGAACGCCAGCGCTTGCGCGAACAGTTCGATCTCGCCCCACACGGGAATATTCTTTTCCAGCGCGGCCGGCGCAATCTGCGCCAGTTCGCGGCCCGGCGCCAGGCCGGGGCTGACGGCGACGAAATCGACGCCATCGAGCAGGTCGGCCGTGAAGGCGCCGGCGATGAACTGCGCCTGCGGCACGGCGGCCTGCAGGGCGGCCAGGCGCTCGGGCGCTTCGCGCGTATCGGCCACGCGCACGGCAGCCCCGCTGCGGGCCAGCCACAGGGCCATGGCCAGCCCCGATTCGCCGAGGCCCAGCACCAGTGCGGTTTTAGCGTCGTACATCATCAGCGCAGCTTCAAGGTAGTCAGGCCGAGCAGCACCAGCATCATGGTGATGATCCAGAAACGCACGACGACCTGCGTCTCCTTCCAGCCTTTTTGTTCAAAATGGTGATGCAGTGGCGCCATCAGGAAGACGCGGCGGCCTACGCCATAGCGCTTCTTGGTGTACTTGAACCACGCCACCTGGATGATCACGGACAGCGTTTCGACGACGAAGATGCCGCCCATGATGAACAGGACGATTTCCTGGCGCACGATGACGGCGATGGTGCCCAGCGCGCCGCCCAGGGCCAGTGCGCCCACGTCGCCCATGAAGACCTTGGCGGGATGGGTGTTATACCAGAGGAAGGCCAGGCCGGAGCCGGCCAGCGCGCCGCAGAAGATCACCAGTTCGCCGGCGCCCGGAATATGCGGGATGAACAGGTAGCGCGCGTACGTGACGTTACCCGTCAGGTAGGCGAACAGGCCCAGGGCTGTGCCCACCATCACGGTCGGCATGATGGCCAGGCCATCGAGACCATCGGTGAAATTGACGGCGTTGCTGGTACCGACGATGACGCAATAGGTCAGCGCGATGAAACCCCAGACGCCCAGCGGATAGCTGATGGTCTTGAAGAATGGCACGATCAAGTCGGCCTTGGGCGGCAGGTCCATGGCAAAGCCGGACTGCACCCATGCGTAGATCAGGTTCCACACATGGCCTGCGTCGGGTTCCGAGACGGACACGGAAAACGCCAGGTAGAAGGCGGCGATGATACCGATCAGCGACTGCCAGAAGTATTTTTCACGCGAGCGCATGCCTTCCGGATCCTGGTGCACCACCTTGCGGTAGTCGTCGGCCCAGCCGACGGCGCCAAAACCCAGGGTGACGATCAGCACGGGCCAGATGAAGCGGTTCGACAGGTCGGCCCACAGCAAGGTGGAAATGCCGATGGCGATCAGAATCAGCACGCCGCCCATGGTCGGGGTACCGTGTTTTTTCAGATGCGTTTGCGGGCCGTCCGTACGCACGGCCTGGCCGACCTTCATGCGCGTGAGCATGCGGATCACGGCCGGACCGGCGCACAGGCCGATCAGGATGGCCGTCAGGGTCGCGAAGACGGCGCGGAAGGTGATGAAGTTAAAGACCCGCAGTGGGCCAATGTCGTCCTGGAAATAATGAGCGAGCCAGAGCAGCATGATTAGTGAGCTTCCTTGTTTTTGTTGTTTGAACCAATCAAATGCTGCACGGCCCGTTCCATTTTCATGAAGCGGGAGCCCTTGATCAATACTGTTGCATCCGAACGGCCGGACAAATGCGCATCGAGCGCCGCCAGCAAGCCGTCGAACTGTTCGAAATACTCCACGACCGTGCCTGATTCCTGGCTTGCGGCCGCCTGCGCCGGATTCACCAGATGGCGCGCCAGGCCGCCCGTCGCCAGCACGTGTTCGATGCCTTTGGCGGCGGCGTAGGCGCCGATCTCTTCGTGGAACTGCTGCCCCTGCGTGCCGACTTCGCCCATCTCGCCCAGCACCAGGATGCGCGGCGCCGCGGCCTGCGCCAGCACATCGATGGCTGCCCGCGCCGAATCCGGATTGGCGTTGTAGCTGTCGTCGATGATGGTGGCGCCATTGGCGGCACGTTTTTTCTGCAGGCGGCCGTTCACCGGCGCGAACGCCTCCAGGCCCTGCTTGATATGTTCGATGGCGATGCCGGCGCCGACGGCGCATGCCACGGCGGCCAGCGCATTGCGCACATTGTGTTCGCCCGCCGCCTGCAAACCGACGAAGAACTGGCGCAAGCCGCCGTCCTGCGCGCGCACGCTGACGAACAGGTCGCTGCCAAAATCCTCTGCGGCGCGGTGCGTGCAGCTCACTTCCGCATCCTTCGACAGGCCGAAGGTGATGACCGTGCGCGCGCCGGCCAGCTCGCGCCACAGGGCGGTAAATTCATCGCCGTGCGGGAAGACGGCCACGCCGTCATGCGCCAGGGCGGCCAGCGCCGCGCCGTTTTCGCGCGCCACGGCTTCCACCGTATGCATGAATTCCTGGTGTTCGCGCTGCGCGTTGTTGACCATCGCCAGGGTCGGCGCGGCAATCGCGGCCAGACGGGCGATCTCGCCAGGGTGGTTCATGCCCATTTCGATGACGGCTGCCTTGTGCTGCCCGCTCAGGCGGAACAGGGTCAATGGCACGCCGATTTCATTATTCAGGTTGCCGCGCGTGGCCAGACGGCCTTCTTCGCCAAAGGCCGCCGCCAGGATGGAAGAAATCATCTCCTTGACGGTGGTCTTGCCGTTGCTGCCGGTAACGCCGATGACGGGCAGGCTGAAACGGCGGCGCCAGTAATTGGCGATGCGGCCCAGCGCCACCAGCGTGTCGGCGGCGACGATGGCCGGCACCTTGCTGCTGTCCCAGCCTTCCGGCAGGCGCTCGACCAGCACGGCGGCGACGCCCCTGGCGGCCACCTGCTCGAGGAAATCGTGGGCATCGAAATTCTCGCCGCGCAGGGCAACGAACAGCGAGTCGGCAGGCGCGCTGCGGCTGTCGGTCGACACACCCGAAAAACTGGCGTCGCCCGTCAGCTGTGCGCCATCCAGCGACGGCATCAGTTCAGCCAGGCTTGCGTGCATCAGGCTATCCATCAGTTCGTCCTCATCATCGTCAGGCGCGCGGACAGGGCCAGCTGCGCATGGTCGGCATCGGAGAACGGCAGTTTCTTGCCCTTGATTTCCTGGTACGGCTCGTGGCCCTTGCCCGCCAACAGGATGACATCCGGCTTGGCCGCATGCTTGATGGCCGACAGTATGGCGGCGGCGCGGTCTTCGATGGCCTGCGGCTGCGGGCCATTCGCACGCATGCCGGCGACGATCTGCGCGATGATGGCATGCGGGTCTTCGCTGCGCGGATTGTCGCTGGTGACCAGCACGTGATCGGCCAGCTGCGCGATGGCGCCCATCTGCGGGCGCTTGCCCGGATCGCGGTCGCCGCCGCAGCCGAACACGCACCACAGCTGACCGCCGCGTTCCTGCGCCACCTGGCGCAAGGCGGCCAGGGTTTTTTCCAGCGCGTCAGGCGTATGCGCATAGTCGATGACGACCATCGGCGCTTCCTGTCCGCCCACCTGCTGCATGCGGCCCGGCGCCGGCTGCAGGGATTCGATGCCGTCGATGGCCGCGCGCAGGCCGGTGCCGTGCGCCAGCAGGGCGCCCAGCACGGCCAGCGCGTTGCTGATATTGAAGTGGCCCACCAGCTGCGTCTTGACCAGCGCCACGCCAAGCGGGCATTCCAGGTGGAAGTCGGTGCCGGCATTGCGGCTGCGGAACTGGCTGGCACGCAGCATCAGCACGCCCGGCAGGTCGGGCAAGGCTGCCGCATCCTGCAAGGTATAGCCGATGACGGGATACTCGCCGGTCAGCTTGCCGTCCACGTGGCGCGCCAGGCGCAGGCCCATGGCGTCATCCAGGTTGATGACGGCCGTTTTCAGGCCGGGCCAGTCGAACAATTTGACTTTCGCCGCCTCATAGGCCGCCATGTCGCCGTGGTAATCGAGGTGGTCGCGCGTCAGGTTGGTAAACATGGCGACGTCGAAATGCATGCCGGCCGCGCGTTCCTGGTCCAGACCTATCGACGACACTTCGATGGCGACGGCTTGCGCGCCGGCGTCGCGCATGGCGGCGAGCTTGCGCGCCAGCAGCACGGCGTCGGGCGTGGTGTAGCCGGTGACGTCGAAGTCGATCTCGCCGCGCGGCTTGCACAGGCCCACGCCCAGGGTGCCGATCACGGAGGACGTTTCACCGAGGCGCGCCAGGGCCTGCGCCAGCCACAGCGCGCACGAGGTCTTGCCATTCGTGCCCGTCACGCCGGCGCTGAACATGGCGCTGTCGGGCATGCCGTAGAACGCATGGGCGATGGGGCCGGCCTGGCGTTTCAGGTCGGCCACTGCCAGCTGCGGCACGGTCCATGCGGCGTCCCAGTCGGCGCCATCATGCACGATGGCGGCGGCGCCCTGCGCGATGGCGGCGGCGATGAAATGGGTGGCGCCGGCATAGGCGAAAAACACGTCGCCGCGCTGCACGCGGCGCGAATCGGACGTCAGCTGCCCGGACGGGGCAGCCGCTTTGATCCACAAACTGATTTCTTGTATGGTCATGAGTGACTTCACATGGCCTCCGGACCGGCATTGGCAGGAACCACGATTTCGGTAACGGAGGAATCGGGCGGTACGTTCATCGCGCGCAGCGCGTTGGTCGCAATCGCCGCGAAAGCGGGAGCGGCAACCTGGCCACCATAGTGGGCCGGGCCGGTCGGTTCATCGATCATCACGGCAATGATGAAGCGCGGCGCCGACATCGGCACCATGCCCACGAAAGAGCCGATATATTTGCGCGGCATCGCGTAGCGGCCGTTTTCCACCTTGTAGGCCGTGCCCGTCTTGCCGCCGACGCGGTAGCCGGCAACCTGGGCGCGCTTGGCCGAGCCGTGCGCGCCCGACACCACCAGCTCGAGCATGGCGCGCATTTCGGCGGCCGTTTTCGGCTTGATCACTTGCTGGCCCACAGGCAGTTCATTGACTTTCTGGAACGACAGGGGAATCGTGTCGCCATCGCGCGCGAACATCATGTAGGAACGCGCCAGCTGGATCAGCGACACGGAAATGCCGTTACCGTAGCTCATGGTCGCCTGTTCCACCGGGCGCCAGGACTTATACGGACGCACGCGGCCGGCCACGGCGCCGGGGAAGCCCCATTTCGGCTGCTGGCCGAAGCCCACCTTGGTAAACATTTCCCACATTTCCTGCGACGGCATGCCCAGCGCGATTTTCGAGGTGCCGATATTCGACGACATTTCGATGATCTCGGAAACATTGATCACGCCGTGCGGCTTGGTGTCGGTAATCGTGCGGTCGGCGATGGTGTAGCGGCCCGGACCCGTGTCGATCAGGGTACCCGGCTTGACCCGGCCCGTGTCGAGCGCCAGCGAGACCGTGATCGGCTTCAGGGTCGAACCAGGTTCGAAGGTATCGGTCATGACGCGGTTGCGCAGCTGCTGGCCGGTGAGCTTGCGGCGGTCGTTCGGGTCGTAGCTCGGGTAATTGGCCAGGGCCAGCACTTCGCCCGTATGCACGTCGAGCACCACGGCGCCGCCCGCCTTGGCATTGAACTTTTCCACCGCTTCCTTCAGCTGCGTGAAGGCGATGTACTGGATCTTGCTGTCGACGGACAGGGTCAGGTCCTTGCCGTCATGCGGTTCGTGGATGAAGCCGATGTCTTCGACGATATGGCCCAGGCGGTCCTTGATCACGCGGCGGCTGCCGGTGGTGCCGACGAGGGTTTTCTGCTGCGCCAGTTCCATGCTTTCCTGGCCCACGTCTTCCACGTTGGTAAAGCCGACCACGTGGGTCATCACTTCGCCCTGTGGATAAAAGCGCTTGTATTCCTTGCGTTCGTCGATGCCGTCGATGCCCAGCTTGGAGATCTTGTCGGCCACGTCCATCTCGACCTGGCGCTTCAGGTAAACGAAGCTGCGGTCCGAATCGAGCTTCTTGCGCAATTCGTTGACGTTCATTTCCAGCAGGCCGGCCAGCGCATTGATTTTTTCGGGTGTCGCCTGCAGCACGTCGTCGGGAATGGCCCAGATGGCCTTCACGGGAACGGACGACGCCAGCACCTGGCCATTGCGGTCGGTGATCTTGCCGCGCGTGGCAGGCAATTCCAGCGTGCGCTCATAGCGCGCCTTGCCCTGCTTTTGCAGGAACTGCGTCGAGACGCCCTGCAGCCACAAGGCGCGCGCGCCCAGGCCGGCGAAAGCGAAGAACAGCAGGAACAGCACGACGCGCGAACGCCAGACGGGCAGACGCACTGCCAGTACGGGGTTTTTCGAGAATGGCACGCCCTTCGACGCCGCCACCCGGCCGTTGCTGTTACCGCCCAACTTCATTATTCGCCCTCCGTCAGGTACTGCGTGCGTGCCGCCGTCAGCGGCGTCATGCTCAGGTCGCGCCGCGCTATCGATTCGATGCGCTCATGCTTGCCCAGGGTGGACTGGTCCAGCTGCAGCTGCGCCCAGTCGATGTCGAGCTGGCGCGACAGCGCTTGCGCGCGCTCCAGGTCGATCAGCAGGTGGCGCGCCTGGTACTGCGCGTTCACCAGCGACAGGCCGCAGCACACCAGCAGGGCCGACAGCACGACACTGAGCTTGCCAGTCATCGGGCGCCGCCGCTTGCAGGTGCCGCCAGCGGCAGGCGTTGTGCCACGCGCATCACGGCCGAGCGCGAACGCGGGTTCGCCTCGATCTCGGCGTCGGACGGCTTCATCTTGGAAATGAGCTTCATCTCCGGCTGCGGCAAGTCGACGGCGCGGATCGGCAGGCGGCGGTCAGGCTGCTCCACATTCGCCTTCGAGGCGAAGAAGCGCTTGACCATGCGGTCTTCCAGCGAGTGAAAACTGATCACGGCCATGCGCGCGCCCGGCGCCAGGCAGGCATACGCCTGATTCAGGCCGATCTCGAGATCCTCGAGCTCTTTGTTAATGAAAATGCGTATGGCCTGAAAGGTGCGGGTAGCGGGGTCCTTACCCTTCTCGCGGGTCTTGACGGCGCCTGCCACGATGCTGGCAAGCTGTCGTGTGCTTGAAATTGGCTGGACTGCCCGGCCAGCAACAATCGCCTTTGCAATCTGAAAAGCAAACCGTTCTTCCCCATAATCGCGTATCACCTTTTCTAAATTCTGCTCGGTTTCCACCGCCAGCCATTCGGCCGCGGAGATGCCGCGCGTGGTATCCATGCGCATGTCCAGCGGTCCGTCGTTGCGGAAGCTGAAGCCGCGCGCCGCGTCGTCGACTTGCGGCGACGAGATGCCCAGGTCGAGCAAGATGCCATCGACCTGCCGCACGCCGCGTTCGGCCAGACTGGCCGTCATGGTGGCGAAACTGTCGTGGACTATGTCAAAACGGGGGTCGGCGATCTGTTCGGCCGTGGCGATGGCCTGCAAATCCTTGTCGAAACCGATCAGGCGCGCGTCTGCAGCCAGGCGCGACAGGATCAAACGGCTATGCCCGCCGCGGCCAAACGTGCCGTCGACGTAAATACCGTGCGCGCGGTCGCCCGACAGGTCGAGCGCATCGACCGCTTCATCGAGCAGCACCGTGCGATGCTGAAATTCCGGCACCGTGAGTTGTGTCATTACGGAGCCTTAGAAAGAAAAATTGGAAAGTACATCAGGGGTGCCGGCATCGATCGCCTGCTGTTCTTGCTCGGCCAACTTGGCGGCATCCCATATTTCAAAGTGGCTGCCCATGCCGATCATCATCACTTCGCGCGACAGCCCGACGGCGTTGCGCAATTCAGGGGAGATCAGCACGCGGCCGGCCGAGTCCAGCTCGACGTCAACGGCGTTGCCGAGGAAGATGCGCTGCCAGGCGCGCGCCGACATGGGCCAGGTGGCGATTTGCTGGCGGTGGCTTTCCCACACGGGACGGGGGAAAAACAGCAGGCAGCCATCGGGGTGTTTCGTCAGGGTCAGGCGACCTTCGCATTGAATCGCCAGCGCGTCACGGTGCTTGGCAGGGATAGACATCCTGCCTTTGGCATCGAGACTGATTGCGGACGCGCCTTGAAACACGGAAGACCTTTTTTGAGCTTGGCTTGCGACGCCTTGGCGTCACGCAGAAAAGGGAAAAATTCCCACAAAAACACACTTTTTCACACAGTTGCCCACTTTAGAGTAAGCAAAGATAGTGGTCAAGCGGTTTCCGATTGGCAAAACAGGAATTTTAGTAATGAAATTAAGGACTTAGCGCATATCGTTGAAGGAGTCTCAAATAAAAATATATCGATAAATTAGATACTTATGAAAGATAGTGAATGTGCTACCTCATCTGCACACATGTGTTTTCCTACCGTAAACATCGAAAAAGACGAAATGAAAAAATTGAATTTTTTACAGTTAGTTGACACATGACAATAGTTTCGTCGTGCGAGCACAACGGTAATCGAGTGCCTGGAAAGACTTGGTTTATGGCAAAAAAATCAGCGCACAATGCCCCGCTTGCCCGATTTTCCGGGGGCCGGCCATACCCGCGAAAACTTTTTTTGCAATGCAGCAATTAATTAAACTTCAGAAACTTTAACCAATTGTTCATTTTTAGTTGTATATACAACTTTATCTTAAGCACTATATTTTTAGAAACAAAAAAGCCCCGTTGCCGGGGCTTTTTGGTCATGCCGGCGGTGCGAAAAACACCGTCGCCGAACACCTCTTGGCATGCCAAAGGGTAAAGAATTCAAGTGAAGCAGGCCGGTAGGCCGGATTTTGTTACGGCGCCTTCCCTTGCAGGTCGGCGCTATGACAGTCATTCCTCTAGGCGCCAGATTACTCGGGCGCTCAAGCTTTCTACCCGCACGCTCCGCGAGCAGCATCATCGCGTGCCTATTTGAAATTGCACCAGGTGGAGGTTACCGCGTTTCACCGTAACTTAATACGCTCGTCTCTGTGGCCCTATTCCTCGCCTTATACTCCCCCGACATACAAGTACGCCGGGTCGGCTTTCGGCGGACGGCCGTTAACCGTCACCCCGCTCTATGGAGTCCGGACCTTCCTCCCGCCAGCGCATTGCTGCGCCAGCCAGCGACTGTCTGGCCTGCTTCACCCGCCATTGTACCGCGCCGCAGCATGTTTCTGCAAAAAGGCCTGCGCGCACGCGGCGCCGCTCGCCAGCCGCGCCTTGCCGGGCTGCCCGTCCCGGGGGATTGTGTAATTCGGTGTCGCCATTTCAAAAGCCGGGCCAAATCGGCTCACATAGAATGGCGCAAGCTGCGCGTATACCAGGCGCATGCGCTTCGCTTGCCCGATTTTTCTTTGCCACCCAACTAGAATATAAAGAGCCGAACATGACGCAACAATCCCGTACCGGCGGCCAGATCCTGGTCGATGCCCTGCAGATCCACGGTGTCGACACCGCCTTTGGCGTGCCTGGCGAAAGCTACCTCGACGTGCTCGACGCCCTGCACGATTCGGGCATCCGCTTCATCATCAACCGCCAGGAAGGCGGCGCCGCCTTCATGGCCGAAGCCTACGGCAAGCTGACCGGCAAGCCGGGCATCTGCTTCGTCACGCGCGGCCCGGGCGCCACCAACGCGTCGATCGGCGTGCATACGGCGTACCAGGATTCGACGCCGATGATCCTGTTCATCGGCCAGGTGGGCAACGATTTCGTCGACCGCGAAGCGTTCCAGGAAATCGACTACCGCCGCATGTACGGCCAGATGGCCAAATGGGTGGCACAGATCGACCGCGCCGAGCGCATCCCCGAATACCTGGCGCGCGCCTTCCAGGTGGCCACCAGCGGCCGCCCCGGCCCCGTCGTGCTGGCCTTGCCGGAAGACATGCTCATTTCCATGGCGGCCGTGGCCGATACGCGCCCTTACCAGCCCGTGCAGGCGGCGCCGTCCCATACCCAGATGCAACAGTTGCGCAGCATGCTGGCCGGCGCGCAGCGCCCGCTGCTGCTGCTGGGCGGCACCACCTGGACGCCGCAGGCGTGCGCCGACCTGCAGCAGTTCGCCGAAGCGAATCACTTGCCCGTCGCCTGCGCCTTCCGCTTCCAGGACTTGCTCGACAATGCGCATCCGAACTACATCGGCGACGTCGGCATCGGCATCAACCCGAAGCTGGCCGCGCGCGTCAGGGACGCCGACCTGGTGATCGCCATCGGTCCGCGCCTCGGCGAAATGACCACCGGCGGCTACACGCTGTTCGATTCGCCCGTGCCGCGCCAGCGCCTGGTGCACATCCACACGGATGCCGAGGAGCTGGGCAGCGTCTACCAGGCCGAGCTGATGATCAACAGCGGCATGCCGCAAGCGTGCGCCATGCTCGCTGCGATGGACGCCGTCGACGCGGCCGCCTGGCAGCATACGCCGGCCGCCGCCAAGGCCGAGCTGGCCGCCTACCAGCAGCAGCCGCCGATCTTCCAGGATGGCCAGGCGCCGCTCGACCTGTGGCAAGTGACGCAGGACATCATGGCGCAAGTGCCCGCCGATACCATCCTGACGAACGGCGCCGGCAATTACGCCTCGTGGGCGCACCGCTTCTACCGCTACGGCGGCATGCGCACCCAGCTGGCGCCGACGAATGGCGCCATGGGCTACGGCGTGCCGTCCGGCGTGGCGGCGAAGATCGTGGATCCGGAACGCACCGTGATCACCTTTGCCGGCGATGGCGAATACATGATGAATGGCCAGGAACTGGCGACGGCCGTGCAATACCAGGCGGGCGTGGTCATCATCGTCTTCAATAACCAGATGTTCGGCACCATCCGCATGCACCAGGAGCGCGACTACCCGGGCCGCGTGTCGGGCACGACCCTGCACAACCCGGATTTCGCGGCGCTGGCGCAAGCGTATGGCGCGCATGGCGAAGTGGTGAATACGACGGAAGAGTTCGCTCCTGCCCTGCAGCGGGCGCTCGCGCATGCCAAGGCGCACAGCCTGCCGGCCTTGATCGAGCTGCGCTACGACGGCAACCTGATCACGCCGAACGCGACGCTGGCCACCATCCGCGCCACGGCGGAAAAGGCGCAAGCGGCGAAGTAAGCAGTCGATTGCAGCAGAAATCACAAAGGCCCGGTCACCACCGGGCCTTTTTCATGGCCTCACACTATCAGGCTGCCGGCGCCAGCGAACTCTCGGGCACGGCTTCCGCTGCCGGCGCCGGTTCGGCAGGCACCTCCGGCATGGGCGGGCATGGCGTGCAATTTTTCAGCGGACGGCCAAAGTCGCGCACGCGGCTCAGCTTCATCGGCATGCGCACGTTGCCGCCGCAATAATCGCCTTCCAGTGTCAGGGTTTGCCCATCCTTCGAGAACTTGCCGACGATGGTGCGCTCTTCGCTGTCCGCGCCGGCGATGGTGAAGTCGAAGGCGCCCGTGGCGGCATCGAGGTTGACGTCACTGGCCACGATGGGCCAGCTCAGGGCCCCTGCCGTGAATTCATAGATGACGGAATCGGCTTCGGCGAAGCGATGCAGGGTGACGCGCTGGCCGCCGATCTCGCCGCTGTCCTTTTGCAGGCACAGGTCCGAATACACGGTCACGCCATAACGCTCCAGCCCGGCCGGCTTCCTTGCCTTGGCCGCGGCGAAGGCGGCGCCAGTGGCGCCGGCCAGCAGCAGTGCGGCCAGCATGGCGGCCAGGCGTGGCGATTTGAATGGGTACATGGCATTCCTCTACTTTAGTAACGGCAACATTATAACTGGCGCCGCACATGCAAAAACGCGCCGCCAGGACTAGCCTGGAGACGCGTTTCTTTGCTGATAGACACCCCCGAAGGGATGCCTGCAGCGGTACTAAGCTTCGCTTGCGCGAATATTAGAACGAGTGACGAACGCCAACGTTGAAGGCTTTGTCGCCCGTACCAACATTGGCGTTGTTGCCAACGGTGTAGCCAGCGAAGTTTTTGTTCTTGATTTTAGCGTACGAAGCGTAGGTGCTGGTGCGCTTCGACAGAGCGTACGAGTAGCCCAGTGCCCATTGATCAGCGTCAGCATTGGCGTTGGTTTTGTCGTTCGTGCGGATGAACGAAGCCATTACGGTGCCAGCTGGGCCAACAGGTACGGTTGCGCCAACCAGGATGTTGTTGCTGTCGGTGCTAGCACCAGCCGAAACGTAGTTGAAGGCATTGACGGCGCCGTTGTTACGGATGCCGCTGTTGTTGCCTTTGTTCACGCCGTAAGCGACGTAAGCTTTTGCAACTGCGAAATCGTAGTTAACAGCAGCCAGGTAGTTACGGCCGCTGCCTTGTTCGATGGTCGCGGTGTCGTTGCTGGTGTTGTTGTAAGCCAGACGTGCGTTCAGAGGACCGTTCGAGTAGCCAGCCGACGCGCCGATTTTGCGGCCGATTTTGTTCGAATCAGCGTTTTCGCCGAAGGTGTAAGCCACGTCAGCGTCAAAGCCGTTGAAGTTTGGCGAGGTGTACAGCACGGTGTTGCTGGTGCGGGTGTTCGCTGGGAACAAGTTCTTAGCGGAACCAGCGTAGCCAGCTGCGAATGGATCAGCAACTTTCGACAGGGTGTTGTACCAAGGGGTGTATTGACGACCCAGGGTCAGCGTACCAGCCGTTTTGCTGCTCAGACCAACGTAAGCTTGACGGTTGAACAGGCTGCCTGCAACGTCTTGTTGACCGTTGTCAACGCCGAAGCCCGATTCCAGAACGAACAGTGCCGACAGGCCGCTGCCCAGATCTTCGGTGCCTTTGAAGCCGATACGCGATGCCGAAGCAATGCCGCTGTCCAGTTTGTTAACGTTGCCGTTAACGCCGCCGCGCTCGCTGACGAAACCAGCGTCAACGGTACCGTAGATTACGACGCTCGATTGAGCTTGGGCTACGCCGGTGGCTGCTGCCAGAACTGCCAGGGTGATCAGAGTTTTTTTCATTGCAATTTCCTTTAATTTTTGAAGCAAAAAGTAATACAGCCTATGCATCTCGAGCTGCGCTCTAACAGAGCGCTTTTTATGAGTGAGGGCAAGGTCTCCACCTGCCACATTGCTGTTCCGGTCAGAGGAACAATTCATATCGGTATCGGCACGCTATTGCACCGATAAGCTAGAAGGCTGCATAACGACCGTATTTTCGTGCGCCGGT
This sequence comes from Janthinobacterium sp. GW822-FHT07H10, assembly GCF_058798675.1. Lineage (NCBI taxonomy): Bacteria > Pseudomonadati > Pseudomonadota > Betaproteobacteria > Burkholderiales > Oxalobacteraceae > Janthinobacterium > Janthinobacterium sp. GW822-FHT07H10. Next base: position 221,370 of record NZ_JBXAKS010000009.1, on the reverse strand, counting down.
TCGGTGCTCAAAGGGCACCGGAAGCGGCACTATAACGACCGTTTCACATTCCATCAAGTTCCAACATGTTACTTCCGGTACCAGGCCAGGGGCTTTTTCAGGCATCCCAACCATCGCCAACCGTACTACGCGACAGAGCCAGTGCCCCTTGCCAATCAATGCATTGGCCTGATTGACCATTCCATCATAGCGCATGCCTTGTCGACACCCGTTGTATTAGTGCAACAGTATCAGGCGCATGATTAAAACATCAACATGCTTTACCCACCATCGGCCGTCCAAGATTTACGCGACAAAGCGCACAATTTGTAAGGTGATAATGGATAAACGGGACGAAGCATACACCGCATCGCCAATGTTTGCTGCCGGATGCCCAAAAACGGGAATTATTACGTCCCATTTTGGTGCGTTGCCGCATTATTCAGGGGCGTAGGGCAGAATTTCGGCGTCGGCGCGCGCATGGAAAAAATAGGCAGAGTGACAATGAAATTACTGACTTTCCGGTAATTTAAATTGCCTACCTAGAAATGTTTTCCATGCTTTCCGGTTCTTTTGCCTGTTGCCCGCGAGGTGACGATATCGGCGTCTCTTGCTTGCCAATTCCGCATCACCTGAAACAATTTCTTACAATGTTGCCTTCTAAATATTTTGATAGTTTTGTGTCAAAAAAACGACACATTGATCGAGATCAAGCCTTTTCGGCGTCCCTCGCAGCGTATTTGCTTTTTCTTTTGAGTAATGTTTGCTTAAAAGCGCCACGCAGCAGCGCTAGCGTCGCCCTGCGCGTTTCAGCATGCGCATGAACCCGCCAAGCAGCGGCAGCTTTTCATACAATTCCTCGGCCACATCCCAATAGTCGCGGTGCTGCACTACCCTGCCCTGCGTATCGAAACGGATATGGGTGGCACCGCGAATACATTGCTCGCCAGCTAAGCGGCGCTTCATGCGGAAACGGAACTCCCAGGTGAGGAACGCTTGCCTGCCCTGTCCCATGCTGTCGAGCACGATAAAACGCGGGGCATCGACTTGCACGAACATGTGCTCGAAGATGGCCAGGATGGCCGCATGCCCCACGACGTCGTTGAACGGATCCTTGAAACAGGCGTCCGGCGCGTACACGGCGCCCAGTTGGGCCAGATTCTCCAGGCTCAGGTGCTCGTAAAACGCCACCAGCCGCGCCAGCGGCCCCTCCACGCTTGCCGTCTGCGTCATGCTCGCTTCTCCTGTCATAAACCGGTCACCTTGCGGATCAGCCAAAAATAAGCGCGGTACGGCAACAGCCGCGCCAGGCGCATGGCATTGCTAAAACGCTTGGGGAAATGGATATGGAACTGGCCCCGCTCGATGCCGTCGAGCATGGCGGCGGCCGCGTCCCGGGCCGTCATCAGCGCGGGCATGGCGAAGTCATTGCCGGCCGTCAGTGGCGTAGCGACGAAACCGGGGTTGATTTGATACACATCAATGCCACGCCCATGCAGGTCCAGGTACAGCGACTCCGTCAAATTGATCAGCGCCGCCTTGCTGGCGCCATACGCTAGCGCTTGCGGCAAGCCGCCATAGCCGGCCACCGAGGCGACGATGCCGATGCCGCCACGGCCCTGGCGCAACAGCCACGGCAAGGCCACGTCCAGGCAATTGAAGACGCCACCGACATTCAGCGCCAGCAGGCTCTGCGCCGCGGCCAGGTCAAAGGTGTCGGCGCGCATGGCCTGATAGCCGCCGGCCACCACCAGTATCAGGTCAATCTGCGGCCAATGCCGCGCCAGCTCCGCCCCAACGGCCCGCAGCTGCACGGGCTGGGTAATGTCGAGCGGCAAGGCCAACGCCAGCGGCTGGCCCGCGCACAGCAGCTCCAGGCTGGCGCGATGGCGGGCCGACAAGGCCACGCTGGCCCCCTGCTCCAGCAGCAAGGTGGCGCAGGCGGCGCCGATGCCGCTGGACGCGCCGATGACCCACACGCGCTTGCCGGCCCAGTTATCTATCTTGCCATTCATGGCGCCGCCTTTGGACAGGATTTGGCACCGCCGGTGCTGGCGGCGCAGAAACAGCTCACGAAACGCATGCGCGATGCTCCATATGCCCACTATCGCTATATATATGTTGCAAGGGCGCACGCCACAACAGCAGCGCCGCCAGCAGCTTCAGGGCGCAGGGCAGCAAGGCATAGGTGGCCGATAGGGCCGGCAAGCCGCCGTCCCGCCCCGGCACATAGCCGAGCCAGGCCAGCAAGGGCAAGACGATGCCGGCCGCCAGCGCCAGGCTCATTTGCACACCCCAGTTCCACCAGCCGAAATATGCCGCCTCCTGCCTGCCGGCATGGCCCGCCACGCCGATCAGCCCCGCCAGCAGGGCCGGCGGCAAGGCCAGGTCGGCGCCCAGCGCCAGGCCGGACAGCAGGCAAATCGCGGCGAAACCCCAGGCGGCGCCCGCGTCGAGGCCATACGCCCAGACAAACACGCTTGCCGCCAGCAGCATGGCGCCGCGCCAGGCGCGCGCCTCGCCATAGCGGCGGGCCAGGGCCACCCACGCGGGCATCGAGGCGGCCGCCGCACAAAAATAAACGATCAGGAACGGTCCGGCGTAATGGCCGAGACGCAAATAATCGCCGGCAAAGAACAGGAACAGGGTGGCGGGAATGGCCGCCGCGACGCCATTGACGAGCAGGATGGCAAAGAGCCAGCGAAACGCGCGCTGGCGCCATGGCGCGCGCCAGGCGCCAGCGGGCAGCGCCGCCGAGTCGCGACGCAGGGCCGGACGCGGCGCGCGCGCCAGCAGCAAGGCGCCGGCCATCAGCAGGCAGGCGGCAAAGGCCAGCGACAGGCCTTCATAGCCAAGCACGGACGTCAGCCCGGCCGCCAGGATCACGCCGACCAGGCCGCAGCCTTCGCGCACGGCCGTGACGCGCGTGCGCTGCGCGCGCGCCTGGCTCAGCGCCGCGCCCCAGCTCTGGTGGGCGATGCTGGCCAGGCCATAGGCGGCATAGACGAGCAGCAAGGCGGCCAGGAACCAGGCCAGGGTGGCCGCTTCCGGCAAGGCGGGCGGATGAAACAGGGCGCCAAAACCCAGCAGCAGCAAGGGCAGCGACACGCCTATGAGCTCGGCATAGCTGTGCCGGCCATGCGCCATCCACGCGCCCAGGGCCGGGTCGATGAAAGCGGCGCCGATGCGCGCGGCCAGCAGCACGGCGCCGATCTGCGCCAGGTCCAGGCTGCTGCGCTGCGCATAAAACGGCGCCACATATATATAGATGGGCAACGCCAGCATGGCCAGCGGCAAGCCGAACAGGCCATAGCTGAACAAGGCGGGCAAGTCCAGCGCGCTGGCCCCGGTGCTCATGGCAGCGGCGCCGCACTCCGCAGCAAGGCCGCGCGCAGCTGCGGCGCCGTGGTCGATGGCGAGAGCCAGATGGCGAAGAAGGCGCGCGCGAAGTCGCCATCGGTCACATCGGCCAGCACCTGGCCATCGAGATAGAAACGCACGCCGGGCGCGATGCCGGCCCGGTAGGCGCCCGCGATGCGCTGGCCTTCCTTAACGTCAGGAAAGATGCGCTGCATGGTGGCCAGCCAGGCCAGCCGCTGCTGTTCCGTGCCCACGCCCAGCTTTTGCATCTGTTCATGGCTGGCCTCGGCGATCTTCTTGCCGTCGAGCGCACGCGCGTAGCGCAATTCCAGCACGAAGGGCGCCGTTTCGGATGCCGCGCCCTGGTAGCCGCGCGGCCCCACCCACAGTTGCGCCCGATAAATACGCATGCCGAACCACGTGTAGTCGCCCTCGCCCGCCAGGCGCGCTTCGGGCACGTCGACGCCGACAAAGTCCGGCGGCGCGGCCCTGGCGCCCAGCATGGTCAATGAGAGCAAAGCGAGGACAAGAAAACGGCGCATGGTCAGTCCTTGATCAGGGTAAATTGCATCACGTCCGTGTTGCGGGCCTCGAAGGCGGCCTCGCAGTACGCCAGGTAAAACTCCCAGGTCAGCAGGAAGCGGCCATCGAAACCCTGCTTGTCCAGCGCCGCGCGCTGCGCCAGGAAGCTGGCGCGCCACTGGCGCAAGGTTTCCGCATAGTCGAGGCCAAAGCTGAAGGCGTCCACCACGCGCAAGCCCTGCGCCTCGGCGGCGCGGCAAAACTCGGCCGGCGAAGGCAGCATGCCGCCCGGAAAAATATACTGCTGGATGAAATCCGTGCTCTTGCTGTAGCGCTCGAACAAGGCGTCGGCGATGACGATGGTCTGGATGCAGGCCCGCCCGCCCCGCTTCAGGTTGCGCGCCACGCAGTCGAAATAGCCGGGCCAGTAGCTTTGCCCCACGGCTTCGAACATCTCGATCGAGGCGATGGCGTCGTACTGCCCATGGCTGTCGCGGTAGTCGCACAGCTGCAGGTCGGCCTGCGCCGCCAGCCCCGCCGCATGCAGGCGCTGGCGCGCATATGCGAGTTGCTCGGTGGATAAGGTCAGCCCCGTCACATGGACGCCATGGTCGCGCGCCGCCGTTTCCGCAAAACCGCCCCAGCCGCAGCCGATTTCCAGTACGCGCTGGCCCGGCTGCAGCCGCAGTTGGCCGGCGATACGCGCGTATTTCGCCGCCTGCGCCTGTTGCAGGCTGGCGCCCTCGCTGAACAGGGCGCTCGAATACGTCATCGACGGGTCCAGCCACAACTGATAAAAGGCATTGCCGATGTCGTAATGGGCATGGATATTCTTCTTGCTGCCCGCGCGCGAATTGCGGTTGAGCACATGCCGGACCTTATACATCAGATTGCCCCACCAATTGCCGTAGATCAGGGACTCGATCTGCGCACGGTTGCGTACCATCAATTCGATCAGGCCCGGCAAGTTGTCCGTGCGCCAGTCGCCGGCGATGAAGGTTTCGGCAAAGCCGATGTCGCCCGAACGCAGGACGGCCGCGCACAGGCGCCAGTTATGCAAGTCCAGCGTGACGGGGTGGCCGCCGTCGCCATACAGCAAGACGCTGCCATCGGGCGTGCGCAGGCGCAAGGCGCCAAATTGCAATTCTTGCAGCAGGCGCAAGATCATGCGCGCGGCGGTGGGCACGCGAACGTGCTCAAGGGGCAGGCTGCTGCGCGCATCGAGGCTGGTCGGCAGGGAATCGGAGCTCATCGGGACACCTTTTCTTGTGGGGGAAGCGGTTTGCTGAAGAAAGGCACGCGGCGCAGCCACAGGCGCAGCGCCTGCCAATGGATGCGCGCCATCACGCCCAAGGTCATCAGTGGATAGCGCAGCAAGGCCCAGGCGATGGCGGCATCGCGCAGCGGCTGCGCCGTGCCGGACAAGCTCGTCTGTAGCAACGGGCCATCGAGGTCGTCGTAATCGACCTTCGCCAGGTGGCGTTCGCCATCCTTGCCGCTGCTGCGCAGGAAACGGAAGCGATACTGGCCTTCCACCTTGCAAAACGGCGAGACGTGGAAAATCTTACTGGCGCGCAACTCGCTGCCATACGCGATCGCTGCGCCCTGCTCCAGCAGATACAGGTGGCGCTCGCCGAAGGTATTGCGCACGTCGCACAGCACGGCGCGCAGCGCGCCATCGGCACGATGGCAAAACCAGAAACTGACGGGATTGAAGACATAGCCGAACACGCGCGGCATGGCTTGCAGCCAGATTTCCCCATCGGCATCGAGCACGCCATGCTGGCGCAGCAAGCCATCTATCCATTCGAGCAGCGGCGTGCTGCCGTCGCCATGGTCGCTGTCGCGGAAGGACAGCGCATTGGCGCGGTTGCGCGCGATCAGGCGGGCGGGGAAATCGTGGGCGCCCATGCTGCGCAAGGGCAGGCGCAGATAAAACATGCCGTAGCTGAACGCATGCGCGCGCGGCCGCAGCCGCGCATGGCGCACCAGCCCCAGGCACAGCTGCGGCTGCGACATGGCCGGCAAGGCGGGATCACGCGGCACGACCGAGCTCCGCCGCCGCCATGCCGTTCAGCGCCTCGGCCACCGCCAGGCCCGACCTCAAGCCGTCCTCATGGAAGCCGTAGCCCGTCCAGGCGCCCGCGAACCACGTATGCTGCGCGCCCTGGAAAGCAGCCAGGCGCGCCTGCGCGGCGATGGCCGCGCCATCGAACACGGGATGGGCATAGGAAAACGCGTCGATGACGCTGGCCGGATCGGGCTCGTCGAGCGGATTGAGCGAGACGATGACGGGCGTAGTGAACGGCAGCGGCTGCAGCTGGTTCAACAGATAGTGCACGCACACTTGCGGCGCCTCGCCAGCGGCCACCGCCCGGCCCTGGTAATTCCAGGCCGACCAGGCCTTGCGGCGCCGCGGCAGGCAGGATGCGTCCGTGTGCAGCACGGCCCGGTTCGGCTGGTAACGCACGGCGGCAAGCACGCCACGTTCATCGTCGCGCAAGTCGGCCAGCAAGGCCAGCGACTGGTCGCTGTGGCAAGCGAGCACGACATGGTCGACATGGTCGATGCCGGCGGCCGTGTGCAATTCGACCATGCGTGCGCCGCCGTGCGGCTGGCGGCGCACGGCCAGCACGGGACACGCGAGGCGCTGCTGCGGGATACCGGCCAGCAATTTCTCCACATACACGCGCGCGCCGCCGCGCACCGTGCGCCACTGGGGCCGGTCGTTGACTTGCAGCAAACCGTGGTTATGGCAAAAACGGATGAAGGTGGCCAGCGGAAAGGCCAGCATCTGGCGCGCCGGGCACGACCAGATGCAGGCGGCCATCGGCAACAGATACCAGTGGCGAAATTCGCTGCCATAACCGTGCAGGTCGAGAAATTCGCCCAGCGACAGGGCCGGCGCCGGCAGCGCGGCCGTGGCCAGCGCGCTGGCTTGCCGGTTGAAACGCACGATGTCGCGCAGCATGCGCAGGAAGGCGGGACGCAGCAGGTTGCCGCGCTGGGCAAACACGGTATCGAGGCTGGCGCCGGCCCATTCCAGCACGCGCGCGCCGGGCGAGGTTCCCAGCGGCATTTTCACGGAAAACGACATGTCGCTGTCGGCCGCTTCCACGCCAAGCTCGTCGAACAGCCGCACGAGCTGCGGATAGGTGGCGTGGTTAAAGACGAGAAAACCCGTGTCGACGCCATGCGTGGCGCCGTCGAGCGTGACGTCGACCGTATGGCTGTGGCCGCCGAAATAGGCGCCCGCCTCATACAGGGTGACATCCTGGCCAGCCTGCGCCAGCCGATAGGCACACGACAGGCCTGCGATTCCCGCACCGACGACGGCGATTTTCATGGTTGCACCCGTATTAGTTTGTCCTGGACAAAACCACCTGGACCGATAATCAGTTAAATATTGAGCTATGTCAACAATGGCTTGCACGCTTCATGAACTTATACGCAAGCCTTTCCCAATCGGATTCAGCTATTTATACGGGGCAAGGGAAGGCGTAGAATGCACACCACGTTCTTTCGGTATGCGAGCAAGCCCCTGGTATGGACACTGACCTGCAAGCACTGCAACCACCTTCCGCCTTCAGCATCAGCGATGTCGAGCGCGATACCGGGCTGGCCAAGGAAACCTTGCGTGTCTGGGAGCGCCGCTACGCCTTTCCCCAGCCGCAACGGGATGCCTTTGGCGAACGCAGCTACCCGGCCGAGCAGGTGCAAAAACTGCGCATGGTGAAGCGCTTGCTGGACTTGGGCTTTCGCCCCGGCAAGATCATGCAGCACAGCACCTTGCAGCTGCAGCAACTGGCCAGTGCCGGTGCGGCGCCTCCCCAGCAGGCGCAACCGCAACTCGAGCACTACCTGGCGCTGTGCCGCAGCCACCAGATGACGGAGCTGGGCGACGCCTTGCGCCAGGCGCTGGCCAGGCTGGGCTTGAAGGCCTTCACCGTCGACATCATCGCGCCGCTGACGGCCATGGTGGGCGAAGCGTGGGCCTGCGGCGAGCTGGCCGTGTACGAAGAGCATCTGTATAGCGAAACCTTGCAAACGGTGATGCGCCACGCGATTTTTTCCCTGCCACAACAGAGCAATCCCAGCCTGCGCACGCCGCGCATCGTCCTCAGCACCCTGCCGCAGGAACGCCATGGCCTGGGGCTGTTGATGGCCGAGGCCCTGTGCGTGGCCGCTGGCGCGCATTGCATGTCGCTGGGCGTGGAAACGCCGCTGACGGACATCGTCGCCGCCGCCCGCGCGCAGCGGGCCGATATCGTCGCCTTGTCGTTTTCCAGCGCCAGCAAGGAACGCCAGACGCGCGACAGCCTGCGCCAGTTGCAGGCCGGCTTGCCGGCCACGGTGGAAGTGTGGGCCGGCGGACGCAGCCCCGCGCTGCACAAGCGCCCGCCGCCCTTTTTGCACGTGCTGGACTTGCGCCAGGTGGAGGAAAGCATCGCCGACTGGCGCCGCCGCCATCAGGCGGATGCCCTGCAAACCCACTGAACACGGGAGAACTGCGGCGATCTCCGTGGAAACGCGCGCAATGTTGCCAATCGAACAGTAAAGCATGAAGCGCCGGGCGCGCTCTGGTAGAATAGCCCGTATCGACAGTGTCCGGCGCCGCCGGGCCCAAGGTCAGCACCCGCCACCACACATCCATGTTTAGTTTCTTCAAGAAAAAACCCGCCGCCCCTGAAGCCCTGCCTGTCAGTGTCGAGCCTGCTACCCCTCCCGCCGCCACTGTCCCGCCGCCTGCCGCCCCTGCCGCTGCGCCCCTGAGCGGCGCGCCGGCCGAGCTCGTGCCCGTGGTCGTGGCTGCCGAACCCGAGAAAAAATCGTGGATGACGCGCCTGAAGGCGGGCCTGTCGAAGACGTCGAATACCCTGTCCGTGCTGTTCGTCGGCGCGAAGATCGACGACGCCCTGTACGAAGAGCTGGAAGCCGCGCTGCTGATGTCCGACGCCGGCATCGACGCCACGGAATTCCTGCTGACGGAACTGAAGAAAAAGGTCAAGGAAGACAAGCTGCTCGACGCCGCCGCCGTCAAGGCCGCGCTGAAAGTGCTGCTGATCGACCTGTTGACACCGCTGGAAAAGCGTTTCGAGCTGGGCCGCCACAAGCCACTCGTGATGATGATTTCCGGCGTGAATGGCGCCGGCAAGACCACCACCATCGGCAAGCTGGCCAAGCACATGCAGTCGAATAACCAGTCCGTGCTGCTGGCCGCGGGCGACACCTTCCGCGCTGCCGCGCGCGAGCAGCTGATGGTGTGGGGCGAGCGCAACAACGTGACCGTGATTTCGCAGGAATCGGGCGACCCGGCCGCCGTGGCCTACGACTCCGTGCAGTCGGCCAAGGCGCGCGGCATCGACGTGGTGATGGTCGACACGGCGGGACGCCTGCCGACGCAGTTGCACCTGATGGAAGAATTGAAGAAAATCAAGCGCGTGATCGGCAAGGGCATGGAAGGCGCGCCGCATGAAACCCTGCTCGTCATCGACGGCAACACGGGCCAGAACGCCTTGACGCAGGTCAAGGCGTTTGATGACGCCCTGCAGCTGAGCGGCCTGGTGATCACCAAGCTCGATGGCACGGCCAAGGGCGGCGTGCTGGCGGCGATTGCCCGCGTGCGCCCCGTGCCCGTGTATTTCATCGGCATCGGTGAGAAAATTGAAGACTTGCAGCCCTTCGTGGCTGCCGAATTTGTCGAAGCGCTGCTCGGATAAGCCCATACATGATTGAATTTCAGCACGTCTCCAAGCAATACTCCCCCGATGCAGTGGCGCTCAGCGACATTTCGCTGAGCATTGCCAAGGGCGAGCTGGTCTTTCTGGCCGGCCCGTCCGGCGCCGGCAAATCCACCCTGCTGAAAATGATCGCCGCCATGGAACGCCCCACTTCCGGCAAGCTGATCGTCAATGGCCAGGACATGGCGAAGATCAAGCCGGCCGGCGTGCCCTTCCTGCGCCGCAACATGGGCCTGATCTTCCAGCAGCAAAAACTGCTCAACGACCGCTCCATCCTGGCCAATGTCATGCTGCCGCTGCTCGTCGTCGGCGCCCACAAGGCTGCCGCAGAGCAACGCGCGCGCGCCGCGCTCGATAAAGTCGGCCTGCTCGACCGCGCCCTCGCGCGTCCGCTGTCGCTGTCGGGCGGCGAGCAGCAGCGCGTCTCCATCGCGCGCGCCATCGTCAACCGGCCGCAAATCATCCTGGCCGACGAACCGACGGCCAACCTGGACCGCGCCAGCGCCAACAAGGTGCTCGACGCGCTGAAAGCGTTCCATTCCGTGGGCGTGACCTGCCTCATTTCCAGCCATGACGAACAGATGCTCGACGCCGCCGCCCGCGTGATCCACCTGAAAAATGGCCAGCTGGTGGCCATCGACAAGGCCACGCAGGCGCCCGTGTTTGCCCCGCCCGACCCCGACTTTTCGCCCACGCCCACGCCCGCGCCGGGCGCCGATGACGGCGAAGGAGAACGCGCATGAGAGGCTGGTTCCGTCAACACCGTTTCGCGCTCGGTTCGGCGCTGATTCACTTGCGCAAGTCGCCGGGCGGCTTTTTATTGAACGTGCTCGTCGTCGCCATCGCCCTGTCGCTGCCGTTCGCCGGCTTGACCATGCTCGACAATGTGCGCCCCATGTCGGAACAGATGTCGGTCGACCCGGAAATCAGCGTCTTCCTGAAAATCGACACGCCGCGCGAGCAAGCCGTGGCCCTGGCGGGCGAAATGCGCAAGATCGTGCGCAACCAGAAGGCCAAGATCGTCTTCATTGCGCGCGAACAGGCGCTCGATTCGCTGAAAAACAAGAGCGGCCTGGCCGACGTGCTGAGCACCCTGGGCGACAATCCCCTGCCCGACAGCTATGTGCTGAAGCTCGACGCGTTCAGCAGCGCCAGCGAAGCGCAGGATGTCGATGCCGTGGCGGAACAGTTGCGCCATCTGCCAGGCGTGGAATCGGCGCAAGTCGATTCGGCCTGGGTCAAGCGCCTGGCGGCCCTGCTGGGCGTGCTGCGCCTGGTGCTGCTGCTGCTGGCCATCACCCTGGGCGTGGCCGTCATCGCCGTGGTCTTCAATACCATCCGCCTGCAAGTGATGCAGCAACGCGATGAAATCAGCATCTCAAAGCTGATCGGCGCGACGGACACCTTCATCCACCGCCCCTTCTATTACACGGGCGCCCTGCTGGGCCTGTGCGCGGGCGCCCTCGCCCTGGGTGCCGTGGCGCTGGCCCTGCAGCCGCTGAATACGGCGATTGCCGAATTTGCCCGCCTGTACGCGTCCGAATTCCAGCTGGTGCCGCTGGCGCCGCTGCCGATGGCCGGCTTGCTGGCCCTCAGTGCCGGCCTCGGCCTGATCGGCGCCTTCCTCTGCGTGCAGCGCCACCTGGCGCGCCTGAACTGACCTGCCCTTCCATGGCGGCGCCCCTGGCGTCGCCATGCGTCTCCCTCTCTTGTTTTTTTGCTATTCGCCCCATACTGTGGTTATCTTGATATTTAGCAAGTATTCTTAAGGCTCGCTTCAGCTTGCGGCCGTAGACTATGCATGTGTCGTAAAGGAGTGAGCGCGCAGCGCCGCACCTTGCCCCGCCAGGCGTACTGGCGTGGTGTTTTAGATAATTCATCAAGTATTAAATCGTCATAGCTTTTAGGCTATCAGAGCGATTAAATGTGCTGATTGGCACTCTCAGGCAGAGAGTGCTAATATAGGGACATACCCAAGCAAGACCGCCATGAGCACCAGATGTAGATGGTGCCGCGACAGGCGAAGTGCAAGACCGAATACGTAAAAACAAGACAAGCAGGGCCATGTCGCGTGACGTGGCCAACTGGAACAAAGCAAGACTACGAGGGAGAAAACATGACTATGATGTCCGCAACGTCCGCATTGGTTCCGACCAAAAATAATGCGCTGGGCCTCGGGTTCACTGGCAATCTGGGCAATATCGACGCCTATATCTCGGCCGTGAACCGCCTGCCCATGTTGACCCACGACGAAGAAATTTCGCTGGCGAAACGCCTGCGCGAAAAAAATGACCTGGCCGCCGCGCAAGAGCTGGTGCTGTCGCACCTGCGCCTGGTGGTCTCGATTGCCCGCGGCTACCTGGGCTATGGCTTGCCGCATGCCGACCTGATTCAGGAAGGCAATATCGGCTTGATGAAAGCCGTGAAACGTTTCGATCCGGACCAGGGCGTGCGCCTGGTGTCGTACGCCATGCACTGGGTGAAAGCCGAGATGCATGAGTACATCCTGAAAAACTGGCGCCTGGTCAAGGTCGCGACGACGAAGGCACAGCGCAAGCTGTTCTTCAACCTGCGCAGCCACAAGACGGGCCTGGACGCGATGACGCCGAAGCAGATCGATGCGCTGGCCAAGCTGCTCGACGTGAAGCGCGAAGAAGTGATCGAGATGGAAACGCGCTTGAGCGGCCGCGACATTGCGCTGGAATCGCCGACCGACGATGAAGACGACAAGTTTTCGCCGATCGCCTACCTGTCGTCGGAGCAAAGCGAGCCGACCAAGGTGCTGGAAGCGGAACAGGTGACGCGTTTGCAATCGGAAGGCCTGGAAACGGCCCTGGGCAAGCTGGACGCCCGTTCGCGCCGCATCATCGAAGCGCGCTGGCTGGCCAACGACGACGGTTCCGGCGCCACCCTGCACGCGCTGGCGGAAGAGTTCGGCGTATCGGCCGAGCGCATCCGCCAGATCGAAGTGGCGGCGCTGAAAAAAATGAAGGGCGCCCTGGCCGCCTACGTCTAATAGCAGGGGAAGGCCGCAGTAAAAAGGCGCCGCAAGGCGCCTTTTAGTTTTGTAGTTTGATGTTTATCAACAGATAAACATTGTCAGCAGTTAAGCTGCAGCCAAACCCTTGACCAGGGTTTCGGCGACCAATTCATTCAGATCCGCGCCGCGTTCCTTTGCCAGGGTCTGCAATTGCAACACCAGATCGCTGTTCAGCTTGACGGCGAACGGCACCAGGCCCAGGGCCTGGTCGCGCTTGCGCTGCTCGCGGCGGTCAACGACCACCGCTTCCTTACCGAATGCACCGGCGCCGGGAACATTCATCTTTCCCATCAGTTTCTTGGCATCGCTTTTGGCCAGGTCGGTTTTTTTCATGGTTGTTTCCTGATTTTCAAAACAGCCATTCTACGCAGTAATCGGTGCGCCGCGTGGCCGACGCATCAATTCACCCGCAGCACGCCAAACGCGCGCCGGGAAAATATCATTTTGTTATTATCATTTTCATCTCTCGCGTGCACGCCATGCCGGGGACGCACTATCTGAAAGGAAAAATATGTCTTACCTTCATCACTCCTGTCGTCGCCTGTTATTCCCCATCTTCATCGCCTGCCTGGCCGTGCTGGCCGGCTGCGGCGCGGCAGGCAGCGCCGGCGACGCGGAAAACACGCCGCGCAGCGTCACCCACGTGCTGTCGCCGGGCGAACAGGTTGCCATCACGGCCACCGATACGCTGAAACTCGAGCGCGTCAACGACAGCCGCTGCCGCAAGGGCGCCGTATGCGTGTGGAAAGGTTACGTCAGCTACAGTTTCAGCCTGATCAACCAGGCTGGCGCGACGGATGTCGTCCTGTCCGATTCCATGCCGGGCGGCGCCAGTTCCGTCACCGTCAACCACCTGACGTTCACCCTGCTCGACGTCGACCCGGCCACGCCGCCGGCCCTGAATGCGGCCGAGCCCACCTACCGGGTCAAGGTCAAGATCACGCAAGGCGCGTTGCCGCGCTAAACGCTGGCGCCATGGCGCCGCTGGCTGTCGGCTGGCGCCTGTTGCCGCTCAAGCATGCCGTAATCGCGCACCACCGTGGCGATGCGCAAGCGGTAATCGTCAAACACGCCATGCCGCCCGGCCGACTGCGCCGCGCGGTGCGCCTCGAGCTGGCGCCACTGCGCCAGCGCCGCCTCGTCGCGGAAAAACGATAGCGACAGCAATTTTCCCGGTTCGCTCAGGCTGCCGAAGCGTTCGATGGAAATGAAGCCATCGACCTTGTCGAGCAAGGGCCGCAGCGCGGCCGCCAGGTCCAGGTATGCCTGGCGGCCTTCGGCACTGGGCCAGACTTCAAAGATCACGGCGATCATGATGCTGCTCCTGCGCTAAAAACAGGGATGCGGGCATTCAGCGACGGCCGGTACGTCCACGCCAGCGGCATGTCTTCCAGCCCATCGGCCCATGCCTGCATGCAAGCGGCGGCGATGGCGTGCGCGATGGACTGGCCCGGACAGGCGTGGCGTCCATGGCCAAAGCCTGGCGTCAGCGCCACCGCTCGCCGCAGCGCGCCAGGCTCCGCCTGCACGCTCGCATCGTGGCAGGCGCTGGCCAGCACGACGATGATCGTCTGGCCGGCGGCCACCCGCACGCCGCCGATGTCCACGTCTTCCGCCGTGTAGCGGCGCGTGTTGTGGATCGCGGGATCGTGCCGGCTGACCTCGCCCAGCATGGCCGGCCACAGCTGCGGTGTGGCGCGCAGTTGCCCGTACAGCCCGGGCTGCGTGCGCAAGGCCACGATGGCATTGCCAAGCAGGCCGGCCGTCGCTTCGCAGGTTTGCGACAGCAAGCCCGCCAGGTTGGCCTGCAGGCCGCCCGTGGCATGCCAGCCCAGCGCTTGCGCCTGTGCCACGATGCTGCCCAGCAAACTGCCGGGCAAGGCATCGGCCTCGCGCAGCAAGCAGCCAAAAGCGTGCAGCAAGGCGCCGGCCGCTTCCTGCGCGCCGGCAAGTTCTTCTGCATTGCTCAGCGGCGACAGACAGGCAACGAAATCGCGCGTCCAGGCGGCCAGCGCCGGCCATTGCGCTGGCGCAAAGCCCAGCACATCGGCCATGGCAAACAGCGGCAGTTCGAACAATGCCTCGTTCAGCTGCGCGGCGCTGGCGGGCACGCGCTCGCCGGCCATCCACAATGTCCGCGCCGGCAGGCGCGCCAGGTCCACCTGGCCCAGCGCGCGCGCCAGCACCTGCTTCGGCACGGCATGCCGCTCGCCGTCGTTCATGCGCACCAGTTCCGCAAAGAGCGCGCCGCACGGCGTGCCCGCCATGTTCAAGGGCACGGCCAGTCCGGGCGGCCGCACGCGGCAAGCCGGATGCTCGAGCACGGCGCACACGCCGGCCGCGCCCGTCGCCAGCCAGCAATCGAGCGACGCCTCGAAACGCAGCGGCGGACCTGCCGCCAGGCGGCGATAGTAGTCATAGGGCGCCGCGTGGGTGACGGCGGCGAGCGGGTGGGCGGGATCGGCGAGGGGCATGCGGCTTCCATTGCAGTGGTGAAAGGAGGCGAGTATGCTGGCTCCTTCACCACAACACTTCGCCGGAGAACGAATCATGGATGACAGCCATCGAGCTCCCACGGCCGACATGGGCCTGGCGCAACTGGCCGGCGCCATCGCCGAGCCGGCCCGCGCGCGCATGCTGTGCAGCCTGCTCGATGGCCATGCGCGCACGGCCACGGAACTGGCCGCGCTGGCCGACGTGGGCGCCTCGACGGCCAGCGCGCATTTGTCGCGCCTGCGCGAGGACGGCTTGCTGAGCATGGTGGCGCAAGGCAAGCACCGCTATTTCCGCCTGGCCAGCGCTGACGTGGGCCAGGCGCTCGAAGCGCTGCTGGTGGTGGCCGGCGTGCCGCGCCAGCCGTTTTCCCCCACCACGCCGGACCGCCTGCGCCACGCGCGCACCTGCTACGACCACATGGCCGGCACGGTGGCCGTCGCCGTGCACGACCAGCTGCATGCGCAAGGCTGGCTGCTGGCCGATGGCGACGATTACCAGCTGTCGGCAGCGGGTGCGGCCGGCATGGCGGCGCTGGGCATCGACGTGCCGCAATTGCAGCGCCAGCGCCGCCGCTTCGCCTGTGCCTGCCTGGACTGGAGCGAACGGCGCGCCCACCTGGGCGGCGCGCTGGGGGCGGCCATCCTGCAGCTGGCCTTGCGCCAGCGCTGGGCCGAACGCGAACTCGACAGCCGCGCCCTGCGCCTCGCGCCCGAAGGCGAGCGTCGCCTGCTGGCCGCATTCGGCGGCCGCTGAACGGCGCCATCAGGCTGCACGCAACAGGGACGCTCCGGCCGACGCCAGGATTTTGTATCTCTGAAGCAACCAAAGAGAAAAAAGATGGCCTTTTATCATTGTTTTCATCCATCATATGCTGCGTACGCGCGCCACAACGCTGCCGCGCCCTTGCGCGAGCCTGGCTGAGCCAGCCGGCTCCGCCAGCATGATTACCTTTCGGATATAGAAAGAGTCCATCTTGAAAACAGTGTCATCCGGTGCCAGCACCTGCCATAACTGCAATACCGACGCGCCAGGCAATTTCTGCAGCGCCTGCGGCCAGACGACCGCCGTGCACATGCCCAGCGCGCGTGAATTCCTGCATGAATTTGTCGCGCACTATGTAGCGCTCGAAGGCAAGCTCTGGCGCACCCTGGCCCTGCTGCTGCTGCGTCCCGGTGCGCTGAGCAATGAATACATCGCGGGACGCCGCGTGCGCTACGTGGAGCCGCTGCGCGTGTACCTGACCTTTAGCATCCTGTTCTTTGCCATCCTCAAGTTCGGCAGCGGCGACTTGCTCCTCACCGTCCACGACGAACAGGTCCGGGTCAGCGCCCACGGCCCCCACCCGGCCACGGCAAACGGGCCTGCGCAAATGCAGCTCAGCATCCTGGGCCAGACACCCACCCTGCCACACCAGTGGCAAGACTTTGTGCAACTGTCCACGGCCGAGAAACAAAAGCTCGTGGCGGACAGCTTTTTCCATTACGCGCCGTACGCCATGTTTTGCCTGATGCCGCTGTTCGCCCTGTTCCTGAAAATCCTCTACCTGGGCAGCGGGCGGCGCTATGGCGAGCATTTCCTGTTCGCCCTGCATACGAATGCCTTCGCCTTCATCACGATGGCGCTGATGACCCTGATTCCCGTCGACCTGATCCGCCTCGCGCTGGGCGTGTGGCTGCTCGCCTATCTGCCGTGGGCCATGTGGCGCGTGTATGGGGGCGGCAAGCTCGCTACCGTCTGCCGCTGGGCGCTCCTGATGGCCGCCTACAGCCTCGCCATGAGCCTGGCGATCGTGGCCTGCATCGCCACCGGCGTCATGCTGCGCCATTAGGAACGCATCCGGGTAGAAGCGGCGTCAAATATCAGGCTATCATCCTGCACCTATCTATTTTTCGGGATGCAGGATGATCGCCTTCGAAGGTTTGGCCAAATGCTACGGCAGTTTCGAGGCCGTCAAGCCGCTCACCCTGCAAGTCGGCAAGGGAGAGGTCTTCGGCTTCCTGGGACCGAACGGGGCTGGCAAGACCACCACCATCCGCATGCTGATGGGCATCCTCGTGCCCAGCGGCGGCCGCGTGCTGATCGATGGTCTCGATTGCCACCGCGACGGCGCCGCCGTCAAGCGCAAGGTCGGCTACCTGCCCGACCATCCCATCTTTTATGACTATTTGCGGGGCCGCGAAATCCTGCAATTCGTGGCCGAAATGCATGGCTACCCGCGCGCCGAAGCGGCCGCCCGCGCGGCGCGGCTGCTGACGGAGTTCGGCCTGGACGAAGCGGCCGAGGACTTTGCCGTCAATTACTCGCTGGGCATGAAAAAGAAACTGGGCCTGGCGTGCGCGCTGGTCCATGATCCGGCCGTGCTGATCCTCGATGAGCCGATCAACGGCCTCGACCCGCGCGCCGCGCGCGACGTGCAGGAACGGCTGCTGCGCGCCGCCGCGGCCGGCACCACCATCTTTGTTTCCACGCATTTGCTGGACATGGCGCAAAGGCTGTGCAGCCGCGTCGCCATCATCCACCGCGGCGCGCTGGCGGCCACGGGCAGCCTCGACGATATCCGCCAGCAGCTGTCCAGCGCTGGCAGCCTGGAAGACATCTTTTTGCAACTCACCGACGAAGCGGACTCCGCGTGACGCCGCTGCCGCCCCCACGCTGGCGCGCCGTCTGGCTGCTGACCCGCTTGCGCCTGCAGCGCCTGCTCAACGTCAGCGGCAAGGGTTTGGCGTGGAAGAAGAGCAGCAAGAGCCGCCCCGCCACGCCGGGCAAGAAGCGGGCACGCTGGCTGCCGGGCGCGCTGCTGCTCCTGCCCATGCTGTTCGCTTTCGCCAGCATCGCGCACCACAGCATACTGAACATGCATTGCCTGCTGGACCAGGTGGCGGCCTGCCAGGCACGCGGCAGCCTGCACACGAGCAAGCACCTGCTCGATCCCGTCATCGCCCAGCTGATGGGACAACCGTTCAGCGCGGCGCTGGTCGGCGGCCTGACCCTGCAGTTGGCGCTGCTGTGGCTGGTCAGCGTGCTGTTGCCGCTGGGTATGGGGGAGTTGTCGAAACCGGACTGCGACCTGGAATGGCTGATCACCCTGCCCGTCGAAAAAAGCACCGTGCTGTGGGCGCGCGTACTCGAACGCACGGTCGTCAATCCGGCCGGCTTGCTGGCCCTGTGGCCCGGCACCACCATGCTCGCCTGGTATTCGGGCCAGGGCTGGTTCGCCCCTGTGTCCGGCCTGCTCGCCAGCCTGCTCCTGCTGGCCCTGGCAGCCATGCTGCGCACCCTGGTCGACACGGGTTTGCGCCTGTCGCTGACGCCATCCCAGCTGGGCAACCTGCAGGCGCTGCTGTCGCTGGCCGGCCTGTTTCCCATGTACATGGGCATGTCCTTCGGCATGGGCATGGGCGGCTTCGCCTATGGCTGGGCAGCAGCCATGCCCGCCTGGAGCGGCTGGACGCCGCCGGGCCTGCTGGTGCGCGTGCTCAATGCCGATGGCGTAGCGGCCGCCTTGCTGCCGGCCTCCCTGCTGCTGGCGCAAGCGGCGCTGTTGATGCTGCTGGGCATGGCCATGCTGCGCCGCCAGCTGCGCCACGGCGTCGTGGGCGCGGGCCAGCGCGAGGGCGTGCGCAAGCGCGCGCCGGCGGCGCGGCCGGCACGCCGGCGCTTCCCACGCCTGGGCACGGTGATCCAGCGGCGCGAGCTGACCCTGCTCGGGCGCGACCGCAATTTCCTCGTGCAAACCTTGCTGATGCCGCTGCTGATCCTCGGCGGCCAGGCCCTGTTCACGGGCCAGGCGCGCGACGTGCAGGCGCTGCTGGCCAGCCCCGCCCTGCTGGCTTCCACCGGCTTTTTCCTCGGTAGTTATGTCCTGATGATGTCGGCCTTCCAGACCCTGAACAAGGAAGGCGGCGCGCTGTGGCTGCTGTACACGTTTCCTGTGCCCGTCGAGCAGGCGCTGCGGCAAAAGGCCCAGCTGTGGGCCGTGCTGGCCCTGCTGTATCCGCTGGCCCTGTTCGGCGCGGCGCTGGCCTGGCTGCCCGCCTGGGAATGGCAGACGATGGGCCTGATGCTGCTGGCGCTGGCCGGCATTCCCTTGTATGCGGCGATCGCCGTGGCGCTGGGCGTGTTTGCCAGCGACCCGCTGGCTACCGAGGCGGCGGCCAAGGTGCGGCCTGCCCATATGTATTTGTATCTGCTGCTGACCAGCCTGTATATCGCCGCGCTGGCCGCCGGCAGCCTGGCGCAGCAGCTGGCGTTCGTCGTGCTCACGGCGGCGCTGGCCGTGGCCCTGTGGCAAAAGGCGCGCGCTGCCATGCCTTACCTGCTCGACCCGGGCGCCTCGCCGCCGGCCACGGTATCGGCGGCCGACGGCCTGATCGCCGCCATGCTGTTTTTTACTCTGCAGACACTGGCCTTGCTCCTGCTCGAAGGTACGGATGCGATGCCGCTGGCGCAGGCCGCCATCGCCTTCAGCGCGGCCGGCACGCTCACGTATGGACTGGCGCGCCTCGTCTACTGGCGCCGCAGGACGACGGGCGTGCCGCGCATCGGATGGGGCCGCCAGCCGTGGCACCGGGGAGGCACAGGCGCCTTGGCCGCCTCCGCCTTCGGTATCGGCTACGCGGCCCTGTTGCCGCCGGCATCGTCGCCATTGATGCATCTCAACGAAAACGGAATCTGGCTGCTGGCCGTGGGCGTGCTGGCCGCAGCGCTGTGCGAGGAATTCATCTTCCGCGGCCTGCTGCAGGGCGGCTTGCGCCGTTCGCTGCCGGCCTGGCAGGCGATCGTCATCGCTGCGGCGCTGTCTGCCATCGTGCATCCGCCCGCCGCCATGCTGCCCGTCTTCGTTCTGGGCCTGTGCGCAGGCCATGCCTACGAGCGCAGCGGCGCGCTGCTGGCGCCCATGCTCACGCACGCGTTGTGCAACGCCGCCATGCTCGGCTACCAGCTGAATAGGTGATCGTTGCCGGGTTTGCTAGAATCGCACACGTTTCCGTCCGTATCCCCAAACCTGACTACGCACAGATCACGCATGAAGCCACGCCTGCTTGCCCTATTCTGCCTCGTTGCGCCGCTGAGCGGCTGCACGGTGCTTGCCCTGCGCCCCAACAGCGGCGTCGAGAACCGCACGTTTACCGTGCAGGAAACCCCGCGCCTGCGCATCGATGCGCCCAAGGCGCGCATCCAGAATCCCCTGCCCAGCGACCATTTCATCGGCATCGCCCTGTCCGGTGGCGGCAGCCGCGCGGCGAACTTCTCGGCCGCCTCGCTGGAGCAGCTGGAACAGTTCGGCCTCGTCAGCGGCGCCTCGGCCATCTCCGGCGTCTCGGGCGGCGCCATCGCAGGCGGCTACTACGCCCTGCATGGCCGGCAGACGGACTGGCCTTTGCTGCGCAGCAAACTGAAAACGGATTTCTTCGGCCAGACCATCCTGAAACCGGCCAACCTGACGACGATGTTGTTGACCAACAAGACCCGTACCTCCTTCCTGTCCGACGTGCTCGATGATGTGCTGTACGACAAGAAAACCTATGAGGACTTGCCGCACGACGGCCCCATCTTCCTGGCCAACGCGACGGACGCCACCGATGGCGGCAAGCGCGTGGTGTTTTCCTATGAATATTTTTACAACACCCTGCACTCGCCGATCAAGGATATCCGCCTGGCCACGGCCGTGGCCACCTCGGCCGCCTTTCCCGGCGTGTTCGACTCCGTCACGTTCGAGCGTTTCCGGCCGAAAAACAGTTTCGTGCCGGAACTCGGTTCCGAATCGCGCGAGTCGCCGTCGTATGTGCATCTGTTCGATGGCGGCGCGGCCGACAACCTGGGCGTGGAAACCCTGTGGGACGTGGCTCTGACCCAGCTGTACGGCAACGACATGGCCTTCGTGCCGCCACGCCTGAACAGCAAGCCCTTCATCCTCATTTCCATCGACGCCAACGCACCCAATTCCAGCGCCGTATTCGAAAAGATGTCGGACGAGCGCCAGCCGCTGGACCGCATCTTCAACAAGAATATCTACGACGCCGTCGACGCCCTGTTTTCGCGCCAGCGCAAGGAAAACCTCGTCAAGATGGGCTTTGGGCAAGCCCGCTTCGATACCATCACGCACGAGAGCTTCGGCGACCTCAGCCAGAAATTCGTGAAAGGCAAGCGCACCTCGGCCTTTGCCATTCCCGTGCTGTGCCGTCCGCACCTGGGCCAGTTCCGCTGCGAAGTCGATGCGGCCGATCCGCTGCCGGGCCAGTTCCGCACGCGGCTCGAAGGCTTTGCCTGGCATATCTCCATCGACCAGATCGCTTCGCTGGCGCTGCGCCTGTCCAGCGGCGATGCGCAAGTCGATCGTGCGCGCAAGGACGAACGCGCCGCCCTCGTCAAGCTGCAGCGCCTGGCCACGCAGACGAAAACCCATCTGAAGCTGACGGGGCCGGAAAATTGCAGCCCGGACGTCTTGCAATCGGCCCTGTACAGCGCGGCGCGCGTGCTGATCCTCGACGACGAGGAATCGCGCTTCGCCCTGTGCGACTACATGCTGGCGAGTCAGCTGATCAATGACGACACCATCTGCAAGCAGCGCTACGTGCACGCCGTGCCCCGCTTCGCCATCGAAAGCGAAGATTTGCAATACCGCAACCTGAGTTCGGATGGCAACTCCGTCAACGTGCCCATCCGCTGCAAGAAATAAGCGGCAATTGCCCGCACCGCACCCAGTGAACCGGCATGCAGCAGGAACGTCCCCTGTTGCAGAGGCTCCTTTCGCCCCGTTGTGAGTATTCGATATATTTCATACAAGTTTCTTTGTTATCATGTTTCCCCTTGGAAATATTTCCTTGCTCATTCAACTGAGCGCCGCTCGTCCGCGCCATCGGCATGGCGCTGCCAGCGTCTCAGTCCACTTTGGCTTGCACTGCAAGGCCAGGAATTCATGACGGGAAAACAATGATCTTTTGCAGTTGCTGTGGAAAACCACTACACGAATCGGCCCCTACCTGTCCGCACTGTGGCGGGGTGCAGCGCCGGCAGGCGCCGGCGCAAGGCGAAGGCCCGGTCTGGATGGCGATCGTGGCGCTGGTGTCGGGAATAATCTGCGTCCTCGCGCTGTTCAGCGATGAGGCCATGGATGAAGAGACGATGTGGGGATTATTTCTCTTTTCGCTGGCCGGCATGGTCTTCGGCGCCGTCAGCATCAAAAAATACATTGCCGGAAAGAAAATGGCAATTGCCGCCGTGGTGCTTTCATCGATTTCGTTTCTGGCATTGATCGGCATGCTGCAGCCGTAGCCTGCCTCCTCCGGTTGTGAACAGCCATTCCACCATCAAAAGGATCAACATGTTTTGTAGTGCATGCGGTACAAAGAGCAATGACGATAACGCGCAATTCTGCACCGGCTGCGGTGTCGCCTTCCTTGCCGGCGCTGTCCAGCCTGCGGCGGCATCGCCCGCCATCGCGGACACCGTGCCAGATGGCATCAAGGGCTGGAGCTGGGGCGCGTTCCTGCTGAACTGGATCTGGGCCGTGGGCAATCGCACCTGGATCGGCCTGCTGGCGCTGATTCCCTATGTCGGCCTCGGCGTGGCCATCTGGCTGGGTATCAAGGGCCGCGAAATGGCCTGGAAAAACGGGCAATGGCAAAGCGTCGACCATTTCAACCGCGTGCAGAAAAAGTGGTCGCAGTGGGGCGTGGGCATCCTGCTTGCCAGCTGCGTCATCGGTCTGCTGATCGGCGTCGGCGCCGCGATGTACGAGAGCCGCAGCCACAGTGCCGGGGACGACCAGCTGAACGCGGAAATGGCGGCCATTCTTGCCGGCACCAACGATAGCCAGGCAAGCAGCATGACGACGGCGGCGCTGCCTGCGGCCCGCACGGAAAGCGGCTCCCTGGACAGCAATGCGGATGCGCTGCCAATGCCACTGGACACCGTGGCCGGCACGCTGTCTAAGGTGGAACTGCAGAATGGCCAGAACGGCGTCGCCCTCAATGAGCAGCTGCTGTTCAGCGGTGACGATGCGCACTGGCAAAAACCCGTACGCGTGTTCAAGCTGCCCGACCAGCGCGAATACATCCTGATGGCCAGCAGCGGCGGCCGTGGCAACAGCTGCGAAACCCTGTTCTACTTCCTGATCGCCGACCGTTCCGGCGTGCGGGCCACGCCGGAATTCGGCACCTGCTCGCCCCAGGGCACGTACACGCAAGACGGCGGCAAGGTCACGCTGACGCTGCCCATGATGGGCGGACACTCGACAATCGTGTTCGACGGCAACACCGTGAGGGAAGACGGCAAGGTGGTGGACCTAGTGGATAGCAACGATCCCTCCCAGTAAGGGAGCAAGCGGCGCAGTGCGCCGCATAAGAAAAAGCCCGCACGATCGCTCGTGCGGGCTTTAGCGCAAGGATACCCGGCGCCCGGTTGACCTAGATCAACCGACTACGCCTGCGCATGTAGCTGCGGCTTAACGCACCCTCCAGTTCCTGCTCCGTTTTATGCTGGTTGACCGTGTACAGGGCCCACAGGGCCGCCGGCACCCAGCCGATCACAGTGCACTGCAAGATCAAGGCGGCGGCGCCGGCCAGCGGGCGCCCCAGCATGAAAAACGTGAGACACGGCAGTAGCAGGGCTATCAGCAATCGCATCACGACATACTCTCCTTCAAT
Source organism: Janthinobacterium sp. GW822-FHT07H10 (assembly GCF_058798675.1). NCBI lineage: Bacteria > Pseudomonadati > Pseudomonadota > Betaproteobacteria > Burkholderiales > Oxalobacteraceae > Janthinobacterium > Janthinobacterium sp. GW822-FHT07H10. The sequence continues at coordinate 197,584 of NZ_JBXAKS010000009.1, read as the reverse complement.
AAAGAGCAGCGGACAAGGGCCGGTATCCGGTCCGTCCCCCGCCCGCTGCGTACTGCTCCTTATAGATGCACGGAAATCTGGGGCATCAGGTCGTCAAACGTGCGACCGTTGCCGTTTTCTCCGATGGCGTGCATCTTCCATTCGCCGTTATGGCGGTACAGCTTGGCCATGATCTGTGCCGTGTGGGAACCTTGCACAGACAGGTTGAAACGCGCGACTTCCTGGTTATTGCTGGCATTCAAGATGCGGCAATAGGCGTTTTCCACCTGCGAGAAGTTCTGGCCCGTAAAGCTGTTGACGGTGAAGACCAGGCTTTTCACGTTCGCCGGCACTTTCGACAGATCGACATTGATCTGTTCGTCGTCGCCATCGCCCGCGCCCGTGCGGTTGTCGCCCGTGTGGACGATGCTGCCGTCCTTGCTTTTCAGCTGGCGGAACCAGACGATGTCGGACGTGCTCTTGTTTTCATCGAACATGACGCACGAGGCGTCCAGGTCGACGGCTTCCGTCTTCGAACCGAAACCGAGGAAACCCTTGGTCTTGGCCGCATCCCAGCCCAGGCCCATGGTGATACGGGTCAGGGTGGTACCAGCTTCTTTGTCCAGAGAAATCTTCTGGCCCTTGCTCAAATTGACAGACATACGCATAGCTCCTGTTGGGTTAGTTACTGCTTGATTACGCCGGCTTGCTTTGGGTCCAGGCGAGGAAGGCCGCGCGGTTGCGCGAGCACACGAGGATTTTTCCCGTGCCTGAAAACTTCAATACCATGCCCTCGCCGCTGGTCTGGCTGTTGATCAGGTTACCCAGAAAGCCGCCGCTGCTGCCGGTCGTCATGGAAATCTCGTATTGCAGGCGGTTGTCCCAGCACACGACGTGCGAGTTATCGATCACCACGTCCTTGCCAGGCGTCACTTCCAGTTCCGACATCGCGCCAAAACCGGAGACCGCCAACTGGCCGCTGCCTGCCGTCTCGGTGATGAAAAAGCCACCGCTCTGGGCAAACAGCGCATTGCCAAGGCTTTGCGTACGCACCTTCAATTCCACGCCAGCACTGGCCGCCACGAAGGCGCCGTCGCTGATCATGTATTGTTGGGCGCCCACCTCGAGCACCCGCATCGCGCCGGGCAAGGTGGGCGACAGCAAACAGTCGCCATCGCCGCGCAAAGCCTCGATATGCTGCTGAAAGAACGATTCGCCGTTGGCAAAGGTGCGCATCAGCGCGGCGCCGATGCCGCCAGTCATCTTGCCTTTCAGCTCAAGATTGGTTTCCATCATCACCATCGCGTCGGATTCGCAATAAATCTTCTCGCCCTTGGCAAGCGACACATGCAGGAAGGGATCGACGTCCCCGGTAATATTGAAAACTGGCATATCTATTCCTTCCTCAACGAGATAATGATGGGGCGGCCCACTGAGCGGGCCGCTTTGACTACAAAATCATGGTGCCGCACAAAACCATGGCAAGCGGATGTGATTTGTGGCTGAGAAGCAGCGCTGTAGTTGAGTACAGCGCGCATCGCCGGCCGCAAGGCGCACCGCGCAGCAGGTTTGGTGTGGCGACCTTACACGCCGACGCCGAACGAGGCTGCCAGGGGGCCCAGGCCGCCCTTGTAGCCCTGGCCGATGGCCTTGAATTTCCAATCGGCGCCGTTGCGGTAGATTTCACCGAAGACCATGGCCGTTTCCGCGGAACCGTCTTCCGACAGGTCGAAGCGGGCGATTTCCGTGTTGCCGTTGGCATTGACGCAACGCACATACGCCTTCGATACCATACCAAAGTTTTGCTTGCGCGCTTCGGCATCGTGAATCGTCACGCAGACGGCGATCTTGTCGATCTCGGCTGGCACCGTGGCCAGGTCGACGACGACGGTTTCATCGTCGCCATCGCCGGCGCCCGTGGTGTTGTCGCCCGAGTGGGTGACGGAACCGTCGCTCGATTTCAGGTTGTTGTAGAAAATCATGTCGACGTCGGCGCGTACCTTGCCGTCGGCCTTCAACAGGAAGACGGAACCGTCGATGTCGAACGCGGCGCCGTCGGTGGCGCGGGCATCCCAGCCCAGGCCGATGATCATCTTCGAAATGCCGGGAGCTTCCTTGCTCAGGTTGACGTTGCCGCCTTTTTGCAGACTGATTGCCATGATGTATTTCTCCTATGTGAAATAAAAGTCCAGCGAATAATTGCTCACTACTTGCTAACACCTGGCGCCCCCTCCGGCCCGACTCCCCGGACCAAAGGCGGCGCTTGCTGCATCACGCTGGCAAACGGGTGTGGCGTTTGCCGCGTATTCCTTACACTGCCTTCGCTTCGAGCGCAGGCTGCTTGTCGTCCTCGCCTTCCAGCAAGGCCATGCGGCGCTTGTAGCGGATCGACGACCACAGCGAGGCGAGAATGAAGGCCACCCCGATCAGACCCGTGAAGATCTCGGGAATGTGGAACTTCATGCTGACCAACATGATCACGGCCAGGATACCGATCGCATAGTGCGCGCCGTGCTCCAGATAAACGAATTCGTCGAGCGTGCCCTTGCGCACCAGGAACACCGTCATCGAGCGCACGAACATCGCGCCGATGGCCAGGCCCAGCATGATGATCACGACATCCTTGGTGATGGCGAACGCGCCGATCACGCCGTCAAAGCTGAACGAGGCATCGAGCACTTCCAGGTACAGGAAGCCGCCAATACCGCCGCGCTTGACGATGTCGCCCACGTTGCCGTCGCCGTTATCGCCTTCCAGCAAGCCGCTGACCACATCGACGCCCACGTAGGTCAAGATACCCCACAGGCCGGCCGTCAAGACCACCAGTTTCTGGCCTTCTTCGATCATGCTCAGGCTGGCCATCAGGGTGCCCAGGGCCACCATCACGGAAATCGACGAGATCTTGCCCAGCGCGCCCAGTTTCTCTTCAATACGGCCCAGCCAGTGCGTTTCCTTCTCCGCGTCCAGCAGGAAGTTCAGGAACACCAGCAGCAGGAAGATGCCGCCGAAGGCCGCCACTTCCGCATGGTGATTCGTCAGGTGCATCGAATACTGTTCAGGATTGCTCAGTGCCAGATTCCATACTTCCATCAGCCCCAGGTCGGCCGCTTGCGCCACGATGACCAGCGGGAACACCAGACGCATGCCGAAGACGGCGATGATGATGCCGACGCCCAGGAACAGTCCTTGCCAGAACTTGTCCCAATTCTTCAGCACCGAGGCGTTGACCACCGCGTTGTCGAACGACAGCGAGACTTCCATCACGCCCAGGATCACCGCGATACCGAGCGCCGCCAGCATGGTCTGCACGCCGCCGTGCGTGTAACCCCACCAGGCGGAAATACCCAGGCAGATAAATGTCACTAGAAATGACACTCTGAAATGTTTCATCGATAGTTCCCCTTTATGCAAATTCAATGGAACGTAGTATAGGGACGTATGAACTATTTAAAAATAGAAGATAATGGAAGTATTACTTCGTAAAAACAGAAGATTGGAGGTCGCGATGAAAACTACCGGTTTCAATTACCGCCATTTGTATTTCTTTTGGGTCGTCGCCAAGGAAGGCGGCGTGACGCGCGCGGCTGAACGCCTGGGCCTGGCCGTGCAAACCATCAGCACCCAGCTGGCCCTGCTGGAAAAGGAACTGGGCCGCTCGCTGCTGCAGCCGCAGGGACGGCGCCTGGTGCCGACGGAGGCGGGCCGCCTGGCGCTCGGCTATGCGGACCAGATCTTCCTGCTGGGCGAGCAGATGCAGGATGCGCTGGCCGATGCCGACGTCGACAAGATGCGTTTGACGGTGGGCATTTCCGACTCGCTGCCGAAACTGATGGCCTACCGCATGCTCGACGCCACGCGCAGCCTGGACCAGCCCGTCAAGCTCGTATGCCTGGAAGATGAATTCGAATCCCTGCTGGCCGACCTGGCCCTGCACAAGCTGGACCTGGTCTTGACGGACCGCGCCGTGCCGGCCGGCGCCAGCCTGCGCGTCTCCAGCCACCTGTGGGGCGAAAGCGCGATGAAGCTGTTCGGCGTGCCGGCGCTGGCCGAGCGCTACCGCGACGGCTTCCCGCAGCGCCTGACGGGCGCGCCCTTCCTGCTGCCGGCGCGCAATAACGCCTTGCGCGGCCGCATCGACGAGTGGATGGTGCAGCAGGGCGTGCGCCCCGACGTGGTGGGCGAATTCGAGGATAACGCCATGCTCAACGCGTTCGGCCGCAAGGGCCTGGGCCTGTTCTTCGCCCCGGCCAGCTTGGCGGCCGATATCGAGGAGCAGTTCGGCGCCGTGCTGGTCGGTGACGCCTCGTCCTTGCGCGAGCAGTTCTATGTGATTTCCAACGAACGCAAGATCATGCACCCGGCGCTCGACGTGATCCTGGCCGCCATCCAGGGTCATCCGAAGATTCACAAGGAAACCTGATAAATCCATTCGAAAATAACGTTTGAATAATCAATCAAAAGCGATTGTAATGAGACCTGAGACAGACATGCGCCCGCCGCCCGGCGGCAAGGCGCGATCACCATAAGAACAGGAGCGGCACCATGTCCACGGCAGGCAAGACGATCGATATTCCCGATCTCATCAATAACAACAAGATCGGCTCCTTTCAGATCGGCATGCTGATCCTGTGCGGGCTGTGCGTCATCATGGATGGCTTCGACGTGCAGGCGATGGGCTACGTGGCGCCCGCCATCATCGCCGACTGGCATGTGAGCAAGGCCAACCTCGGTCCCGTGTTTGGCGCCGGCTTGCTGGGCATGCTGGTGGGCTCGCTCGTCTTCAGCATCACGGCCGACAAGTTCGGTCGCCGCCCCGTGCTGATCGGCTCGACCATCTTCTTCTCGCTGTGCATGCTGGTCACGCCGCTGGCCACCACCATCGAGCAATTGCAGCTGATACGCTTCATTACCGGCCTGGGCCTGGGCGCCGTGATGCCGAACGCCATGGCGCTGGCCGGCGAATACAGCCCGCTGCGCAAGAAAGTCACCCTGATGATGCTGGTCTCGTGCGGCTTTACCCTGGGCGCCGTGCTCGGTGGGCTGCTGTCGGCCGCGCTGATTCCCGCGTTTGGCTGGCAATCCGTGTTTTACGTGGGCGGCGTCGTGCCGCTGCTCATCGGCGTGCTGATGTTCTTCCTGCTGCCGGAATCGATGCAATTCCTGGTGCTGAAAAAACGCAAGCTGGATAAAGTCGCCAAGTGGCTCAAGCGCATCGACCCCACCGTCACCATCACGGCCGAGACGCAATACGTCGTGCACGAGAAAGAACACAAGGGCGCGCCCGTGCTGCAATTGTTTACGGGCGGCCGCGCGAAGATGACGATTTTGTTGTGGGTCATCAACTTCATGAACTTGCTGAACCTGTATTTCCTGTCGAACTGGCTGCCGACGATCGCCAGGGAGGCGGGCCTGTCGACGGCCAACGCCGTGCTGGCCGGCACAGCCCTGCAAGTGGGCGGCACCATCGGCACCCTCGTCATGGGCCAGCTGATCGACCGCTCCAGCTTCCGCCGCATCCTGCTGCCGTGCTTTTTGGTCGCCGCCGTCGCCATCGCCCTGATCGGCCGTCCCGACGTCTCGCTAGCCTTCCTGTTCATCACGATCTTCATCGCCGGCTTTTGCGTGGTGGGCGGCCAGCCGGCCGTCAACGCCCTGGCGGCCAGCTACTACCCGACCACCCTGCGCTCGACAGGCATCGGCTGGAGCCTGGGCGTGGGCCGCATCGGCTCCATCATCGGCCCCGTGCTTGGTGGCGAGCTGATACGCCTGAACTGGCCCAACAGCACGATTTTCCTCGTCGTCGCCATCCCCGCCATCGTTTCTGCCATCATGGTCTTTGCCATGCGCGGCGGGCCGCAAACGGCCGCCCAGGGCTGACCAGGGCTGGCAAAGCGCGCCGCGCGCCCGCTTTCACGGCGCGCGCGCGGCAAAATTAGGCTATGGCGCCCTTCGTCGTTTAAGATGACGTTTTTACAGCCCATCTTCAGCGCCCCCATGCACAATGTCTTGCTAGTCCTGCTCGCCCTCTTCCTGGTCGCGCTGAACGGTTTTTTTGTTGCCGCCGAGTTTGGCATCGTCACATTGCGGCGCACGCGCATCCGCGCCATCGCCAAGACACAGGGACTGCGGGGCCGCATCCTGTCCAAGGTGCATGGCCAGCTCGACGCCTACCTGTCCGCCTGCCAGCTCGGCATCACGCTGGCGTCGCTGGGCCTGGGCTGGGTCGGCGAACCGGCGTTTGCCGGCCTGCTGGAACCGCTGTTCGGCGCCATCGGCGTCACGTCGCAAGAGCTGATCCACGGCGTCTCGTTCGTCGTCGCCTTCAGCGTCATTTCCTTCCTGCACATCGTCGTGGGCGAACTGGCGCCGAAATCGATGGCCATCCGCAATCCGGAAGCCGTCGGCCTGTGGAGCGCCATCCCCCTCTACGGTTTCTACTGGACCATGTACCCGGCCATCTACCTGCTCAACGCCAGCGCCAACTGGGTGCTGCGCATGGCCGGCCTGTCCGGCAAGGGCGGCCACGACGCCCACTACTCGTCCGAGGAACTGAAACTGATCCTGCGCACCAGCCAGCCCGGCGAGAAATTCACGCGCGACGAGCGCAACATCCTGGCGCAGTCGCTCGATTTCGAACAGATGACGGTGTCGGACCTGATGCGCCCGATCAATGAAGTGATCGCCCTGCACGCCTCGAGCACGCTGGAAGAAAACCTCGACACGGTGCTGCGCAACCGCTTCAGCCGCTACCCGTATTTCGACGTCAACGAAGACGACGTGCTGGGCGTGGTGCACCTGAAGGATTTGTTCTTCGCGCAGCAGGCGGGCAAGCCCATCACCTCGCTGACGCCGTTTTTGCGCCCCGTCGACATCATTTCCGCGCGCACGCCGGCACTGGAACTGTTCCGCCGCTTCCGCGACGGCGCGCCGCATTTCGCCCTGATCGGCGAAAAGGGCAAGCGCCCGCTGGGTTTCATCACGCTCGACAACCTGCTGGGCGCCATGGTCGGCGAAATCCGCGACGAATTCCGCCGCAATGAAAACGACTGGCTCAAGCAGAGCGACGGCACCCTGATCGGCAAGGCCAGCCTGCCCATCTTTTCGCTCGAACGCATCCTCGGCATCGATATCGAAAACGAGGAACTCGGGCTGGACGACGTGGAATCGGTGGGCGGCTTGATCATGGTCAAGCTGGGCGACATTCCGAAACAGGGCCAGCGCATCACCTTTGTCGACTTCGACATCGTCGTCAAGAAGATGAACGGCCCCCGCATCGTGCTCATCAAGGTGATCCCGAAGCAGGAACGCGATCTCGACGCTGACCTCAGGGACTGATTATTTTTTCAGCGTAATCTTATCTTTGCCCTGCGGCACGGTGGTTTCGCCCACGGTCCACGTCTGCAGCAGGCTATACAGCACCGCCAGCAGGGTCGGCCCGATGAAGATGCCGACGAAGCCGAAAGCCAGCACGCCGCCCAGCACACCGAGCAGCACCAGCAGGAAGGGCAGGCTGCTGCCGCGGCTGATCAGCATGGGTTTGACGACATTGTCCACGCCGCTGATCAGCACGGCGCCCCACACCAGCATGAAGATGCCCCAGCCCGTCTGGCCGTCGTTGAACAGCCAGATGGCGGCGCCGCCCCAGATCAGGGGCGGGCCGACGGGGATCAGCGAAAAGATGAAGGTGGCCACGCCCAGGAGCGCGACGGCCGGCACGCCGGCGATCAAAAAGCCCACCACGGCCACCAGCGCCTGCGCCAGCGCCGTGCCCAGCAAGCCATACATGACGCCGCGCACGGTGCGGCTGACGGTCAGGCCGACGCCGGGCGCGCTGTCGCCGATGATGCGGCCCGCGCCCGTCATCAGGGCGCGGCTCAGCTGCTGGCCGTCGCGGTAGAGGAAGAAGCTGACGAACACGGCCAGGCTGGTCTGCGCCAGGCCCGTGCCCAGCAGGATGCCGCCCGAGGCGAGGAAATGGCGCGCCGGTTCCAGCATGGTCTTGCCCAAATTTAAGAGTTCCTCGCGGTCGGCGAGCAGGCGTTCCACGTAGCCAGCGATGGTTTCGCCCACCACGGGGATGCTGGCCAGCCAGGCCGGTGGATGCAGGCCGCCCGTTTCCAGCGCCGCGCGCAACTGTTCATAGATGCGCGACACATTGTCGGCCAGGTTGTAGGTGACGAGGGCCAGCGGCAGGACGATGACCAGCACCAGCGACAGGGTCATGATGGCGGCCGCCAGGTTGCGCCGGCCTTTCAGGCGTTCGAGCAGCAGCAGGTACAGGGGCCAGCTGGAGATGCCCACGCAGGCGGCAAACAGCATGGCGGCCAGGAAAGGCCGCAAGACGAAGAAGCAGCCGATCAGGAGGAAGATGAAGGCCGCCAGGCGGGCGTAAGGCTCGAAACGTTTGTCCATGTACCGCTAATCCTGAAGATGGCGCCTGAACGGCGCGACCGGATCAGGATAGCAGAAGTTTAAGATCGTGCGCGATGGCGGCAGGCTTCTCGCCGTGGCGCACGAACAGGCGGATCTTGCCTTCGCGGTCGAACACATAAGTGCCGGCCGTGTGGTCGACCGTATAGCTGTCGTCCGTCTCGCCCTCGACCTTGGCGTAATACACCTTGAATTCCTTGGCGACCTTGGCCGTCGCCGCCGCGTCGCCATACAGGCCCACGAAGCGCTTGTCGAAGGCCGGCACATATTCGGCCAGCAAGGCCTGCTTGTCGCGCTCGGGGTCGACGGTGACGAACAGCACTTGCACCTGGTCCGCCTGCGGGCCCATTTCCTGCATCACCTGGGCCATGTCGGCCATGGTGGTGGGACAGACATCCGGGCATTGCGTGTAGCCGAAGAACATCAGCACCAGCTTGCCCTTGTAGTCGGCCAGGGTGCGCGGGTGGCCCGTATGGTCCGTCAAGGCGAACTCGCGCGCATAGCCGAGGCCCGTCACGTCCGTGTTCTTGAATTCCAGCTTGGTCGCGGCCGGTTTGCCGCAGCCGGCCAGGGCGACGGCCAGCGCGGCCGCCAACAACAGGGTCAGGTATTTTTTCATGTGCCGAAGGGAAGGTAGTGGTCGACCAGCAGCGCCACGAACAGCAGCGCCAGGTAAATGATGGAATACGTAAACGCCTTGCGCGCGATCAAGTCCGTGTAGTGGCGGTACATCTTCCACGCGTAATACAGGAAGCCGGCGTTCAGCACGACGGCCGAGGCCAGGTAGATCAGCCCGCTCATGCGCACGGCATACGGCAGCAAGGTGGTGGCGGCCAGCGCGATCGAATACAGCCAGACGTGGAATTGCGTGAATTTCAAGCCGTGCGTGACGGGCAGCATGGGCAGGCCCGAGCGCGCGTAATCGTCGCGGCGGTACATGGCCAGCGCCCAGAAGTGCGGCGGCGTCCAGACAAAGATGATCAGCACCAGCAGCCACGCCTGCATCGGCACGTCGTTGGCGACGGCGGCCCAGCCCAGCGCGGGCGGCATGGCGCCGGACAGGCCGCCGATGACGATATTTTGCGGCGTGGCCGGTTTCAGCACCATGGTGTAGATCAAGGCATAGCCGACAAACGTGACAAAGGTCAGCCACATGGTCAGCGGATTGACGAGGTGGTACAGGATCGCCATGCCGAGGCCGCCGATCACCAACGCGAACACCACCGTCTGTTTTACCGTGATGTCGCCCATGGCCATCGGGCGGCGCGCCGTGCGGGCCATGCGCGCATCGATTTCGCGCTCGGCCAGGCAGTTGACGGCAAAGGCGGCACCGGCCAGCAGCCAGATGCCGATGGTGCCGAACACCACCGCATGCCAGTCAGGCAATTCCTCGCTGGCCAGGAACATGCCGATGACGGCGCAAAACACGGCCAGCTGCGTCACGCGGGGCTTGGTCAGCGCCCAATACTGGGCGATGCGGGGGGATGGTTTACGGCTGATGGTCTGAGTAGTCATTTATGCGATACGGGAAGTACTGGCTGGTGCCGAGGGCACTGTCGCGGAGGCGGAAGCGGAAGTCCGCGCAACATCGAGTTGGAATTTAGCCTTGTAGTTTAACATGGTCAGCAACAACACGAGCAGCGCCGCCCCGCCGTTATGCAGGACGGCAATCGACAATGGCCAGCTCAGGTAAATCGTCGCCAGGCCCGTGGCCGCCTGCAGGAGCAGCACCACGGCGACCCAGCGCGCCGTGCCGCGCAGCGACGGCAGGCGCCAGGCCCGCCACACCGTATAGCCGATGCCGGCCAGCACGATGAAGGCGAAGTTGCGGTGCACCCAGTGGATGGCCGTCAGCGCGGAAAACGGCAGGTAGTGGCCGGCGGCCGTCTTGCCCAGCTCGCGCCACAAATGGAAACCATGCTCGAAATCCATCTCCGGAATGACTTTCCCGCCGCACAGGGGGAAATCCATGCAGGCCAGGGTGGCGTAGTTGGTGCTCACCCAGCCGCCCAGCGCGATCTGCACGGTCAGGAGCACGAGCGATACGATGGCCAGCGCGCGCACGGGGCGCAGCACGGACGCATCCGCATCGGCGCGCAGCAAGGGTTGCACGGCGTAATCCTGGCGTCCGCCCAGCCACGTCAGCATGGCCAGCAAGCCCATGCCCAGCAGCAAATGGATGGTGACGATCACCGGCTGCAGCTTCAGGGTGACGGTCCAGGCGCCGAACGCGCCCTGCAGGCACACAAACAGGAATAGCGCCGTCGGCAGCGCCGGGGCGAATTCCGCGCGCCTGCTCTTCCTCCACTGGCGCCATGCCTGCACCATCATCGCCACGATCAGCACGCCGATGGCCATGGCCAGGTAGCGGTGCGTCATCTCGATCCACGCTTTCACCACCGTCACGGGGCCCGTCGGCATCAGGGTTTCCGCGGCCACGATGTGCTCGTGCGCGAGGAAGGGATTGGCAGAACCATAACAGCCGGGCCAGTCGGGACAGCCGAGGCCGGAATCGGACAGGCGCGTGAAGCCGCCAAACATGATCAGGTCGACCGTCAAAAAGACGGCGATCCACACGAGCTTGCGGTATTTATTCGCGTCCGCGGATACCCAGACCATGGTCAAGGGCAACAGCGCCACCAGCAGACCCGTCAAGCCCAGCTGGGCCAGCGCGGAAAGATGCATCGTCGGCATGGATACCCCTCAACCGATCGCCGAAGCTTTGAGCAGCTTGGCGATGTCTTTCTTGATCTTGTTCGGGTCCGCGTCCTTCGGGAAGCGCATCATCAGGTTGCCCAGCGGGTCGATCAGATACAGGTGATCGCTGCTCTTGCCGCCCGGTTCCACCGGCAGCCACGCTTTCAGCGCGTCGCCATTCACGCGCAGCATGCTGGTGCCGTCGAATTCGCGCATCACCAGCGTGTCGAGCGGCTGCGCATCCGTCACCAGCCAGACGCGCTCGAGGCGCTCGCGTTCCTTGCCCTGCATGAGGCGCAGTTGTTGCATGTCAAACAATTGCTTCTTGCACGCTTCCTGGCAATCGGACGGTCCCGTTTGCAGCATCACCCACTTGCCCTTGAACTGGGCCAGCGGCGCGTCCTTGCCATCGAGTTCCGTCACGTGCAATTGCGCCTCGGGTATCGGGTACAGGCGCGGGTCGATCAGGGCGCCATAGTTGTTGCGGCCCGACGGCTTGATGATGTAGTAGGTGAAATACGAGGCGATGATAGGAAACGCGCACACGGCCACCACGGCCAGCAGTTTCCACCGTCCTTGTGTCTGTTTGCTCATGCTGTCTTGGTTTGTTTCAGGGCTGTTTGTTTGCACGTCGAAATCCTGTAAAGACAAAAAATAAAAAAGCCATCAGTGCCAGGGCGAGCCACTGGAATGCATAGCCGCGGTGCTTGTCGGCGCCCAGGTCGGGCGCCGGCCAGTCGCGCACGGGAAGCTGGCTGGACGCTGGCGCCGCTGTCGGATCAACTGGGTTAACTGTCTGTTCGAGGATCAATGGCTGCAGGGCCAGGCCGCTGGCCTGCGCCAGCTGGCCGATATCGGCATTTTGCACGATGGCATGCGGCGCCAGCGGAGGCGCCGTGCCCAGTTCCATCACATGGCCCGCGTTCAGGCGCGCGATGCCGGTGATGGTGAGCGTGCCCGCAGGCGTGCTGTAATCGGGGATGCGCGTGCGCTCGGCATTGTTGCGCGGCAACCAGCCCTGCGCCACCAGCACGTGCATGGTCGAACCGTCGAGCTGGAATGGCGTGAGCACGTGGAAGCCGGCCTGGCCCTTGTACGGGCGGTTGTCCAGGTACACCGTCCAGGCTGACACGAAGCGGCCCGTGACGGTGATTCTGCGATATTCGATGGCTTGCGCATCGGCCGGCAGCAGCGGCGCGGCGCTCAAGGCCAGGGGCGCGGCCAGGTTGCCCGCTTCCAGCCGGGCGGCGCGGGCGATTTTCTCGTCGGCGCGGCGCTGCTGCCATTGCGCCAGCGATAGCCCCAGCGCCACCAGTAGCAGCATTACAACAAATGGAATCCATCTAAAATGGAAGCGGATACGCATTACAATGAAACCTCCTCAAGCCTGGCGCTACCATCCATGAAAATCCTCGTTGCCATCGCCTTCATCCTGATCCTGGGCAGCCTGGGCTCGGCCCTGTTCTTCTTGATGCGTGACAAGGGCAAGAGCAACCGCACCGTGCAGGCGCTGGCCCTGCGCGTGGGGCTGTCGATCACCCTGTTCCTGCTGATCCTGCTGGCGCACAAGCTCGGCTATATCCAGCCGACGGGCATCCATTAGGCTAGGCATTGCCTGATTGGCAAAATCTTCAAACTATGAAAAAAGCCGTACCCGGGATCTCCCGGTACGGCTTTTTTCATGGTGACGGCGCGCCCCTCAATAGCGCGCGCCCTGCCCCGCCATTATAACCAATACACGACCACGTACAGGCCCAGCCAGACGACGTCGACAAAGTGCCAGTACCAGGCGGCGCCTTCGAAGCCGAAGTGGTGCTCGGGCGTGAAGTGGCCTTTCAGCACGCGGTACAGGATAACGGACAGCATGATGGCACCCAGGGTCACGTGGAAGCCGTGGAAACCCGTCAGCATGAAGAAGGTGGCGCCGTAGATGCCGGACGTCAGCTTCAAGTTCAGTTCGCTGTAGGCATGGATGTATTCGTAGACCTGGAAGCCCATGAAGATGGCGCCCAGCAAGATCGTGGCGAACAGGAACAGGGCCGTCATGCCGCGGTGGCCGGCGCGCAGCGCGTGGTGCGAGATGGTCAGGGTCACGCCCGACAGCAGCAGCAGGGCCGTGTTAATGGTCGGAATCCAGAACGGCGTCATGGTGGTGAATTCCTGCACCGTGCCGGCCGGGCCCGTATTGCCCCAGTGGGCGGCGAAATCGGGCCAGATGAATTTGTGGTCGAGGTCGGCCAGCCAGGGCATCGAGATGCTGCGCGCATAGAACAGGGCGCCGAAGAAGGCGGCGAAGAACATGACTTCCGAGAAGATGAACCAGCTCATGCTCCAGCGGAAGGAGTGGTCGATGCGTTCGCTGTACAGGCCCTGCTCCGACTCGCTGATGGCGTCGCCGAACCAGAAATACAGCACCAGCAGGATGCCGGCCAGGCCCAGGTAATTCACATACGGGCCCCAGGAGACGTCGTTGACCCAGGCCGAGGCGCCGATCATGGTCAGCAGCAGGCTGGCGCCGCCCAGCATGGGCCAGCGCGAAGGCCCCGGCACAAAGTAATAGGGTACGGCGGCGTGGTTGGAACTCATCATCATCTCCTCAAAAACTTGTAGGGTGGTTTTTATACGTTATAGATGTTGCGAAATCATGAGACAGCGAATTTAACGATGGTAAGCAGGACGCCGATCAGGCAAGCCACCACGAGGAAGCCGGCGATGACGATGTGCACGGGATTGAGCTTGACCGAATCCGTATCGAAATCGCTCTTGCGGCGCAAGCCCGTAAACGACCAGACGACGGCCCGCAGCGAATACAGGAACGACGCTTTTTCAGGTTTCGCTGGCTCAGCCATGGCACTCTCCTATTGCACGGCCGGCGTTTGAGCCTGGCTCAGACCGGCAATCTCGAAAAACGTGTACGACAGGGTGATGGTCTTCACCTCTTTCGGCAGGGCCGGATCGAGGAAGAACACCACCGGCATCTGCCGCGCCTCGTGCGGCTTCAAGGTCTGCTGCTTGAAGCAGAAGCACTCGACTTTCTTGAAATGTGGCGTCGCGCTCTGCGGCGCGTAGCTGGGGATGGCTTGCGCATTGACGATGCGGTTCTGCGTGTTGACCACTTCATACATGACCGTCACCAGTTCGCCCGGATGCACCTGCATGCTCGAAACGACGGGGCGGAAGCGCCACGGCCCCTGCGCATTGCCGTCGAACTCGACGGTGATGCTGCGCGTCGTGTCGACCTGCGTATTGTTGTCGTAGGCCACCGTGCCATCTTTTTGCGTCAGCACATTGATGCCCATCACTTCGCAAATCTGCTTGTAGACGGGAATCAGCGCATAGCCAAAGCCGAACATCAGGATGGCAATGACGATCAGCTTGCCCAGCATCTTGCGGTTCAGGCCGCGCGTTTCCTGTTGCACCGGGGTCGTCACGTCAGAACCACAGGCGCTTGGCGAACACGGACAGGAAGAAGAAGGCCGCCAGGCCCCCCAGTATCAGTCCGGTGCGCAGGTTGTTCGGTTTTTTACGCTCAGTTTTCACTTCGGTCATGGCAGGCACTCTATTCAAGGCGGGCCGGAGGACACCCCGGCCCGTGACACTGGCATTACTTCACTGTGGGCGGCGTCTCGAACGTGTGGAATGGCGCCGGGCTCGGCACGGTCCATTCCAGGCCTTCCGCGCCTTCCCATGGTTTCGCCGGGGCAGCCTTACCGCCGCGAATGGTCGGGATCACGACGAACACGAGGAAGTACACTTGCATCAGGCCAAAACCGAAGCCGCCGATCGAAGCGATCATATTAAAATCCGTGAACTGCGCCGGATAATCGGCGTAGCGACGCGGCATGCCGGCCAGGCCCAGGAAGTGCATCGGGAAGAAGGTGACGTTGAACGTGATCAGCGACAGCCAGAAGTGGATCTTGCCGCGCGTCTCGTTGTACATATGGCCCGTCCATTTCGGCGACCAGTAGTAGAAGCCGGCGAACAGGGCGAACAGGGAACCGGCCACCAGCACGTAGTGGAAGTGCGCCACCACATAATAGGTATCCTGCAGCTGGATGTCGATCGGCGTCACGGCCAGGATCAGGCCCGTGAAGCCGCCCATGGTAAACACGAAGATGAAGCCCACCGAGAACAGCATCGGCGTCTCGAACGTCATCGAACCCTTCCACATGGTGGCGATCCAGTTGAACACTTTCACGCCCGTCGGCACGGCGATCAGCATGGTCGCGTACATGAAGAACAGCTGGCTGGTAACCGGCATGCCGGTGGTAAACATGTGATGCGCCCAGACGATGAACGACAGGATGGCGATCGAGGCCGTGGCGTACACCATCGACGCATAGCCGAACAGCGGCTTGCGGGCAAACGCGGGCAGAATCTGCGAGACGATGCCGAAGGCCGGCAAGATCATGATGTAGACCTCGGGGTGGCCGAAGAACCAGAAGATGTGCTGGTACATGACGGGGTCGCCGCCGCCTGCCGCATTAAAGAAGGACGTGCCGAAATGGCGGTCCGTCAGGGTCATGGTAATGGCGCCAGCCAGCACCGGCATGACGGCGATCAACAGATACGCGGTAATCAGCCAGGTCCAGCAGAACATCGGCATTTTCATCAGGGTCATGCCCGGCGCGCGCATGTTGAGGATGGTGACGATGATGTTGATCGAGCCCATGATGGACGAGGCGCCCATCAGGTGCATGGCGAAAATGGCCATGTCCATGCCAGGGCCCATCTGCGTCGACAGCGGCGCATACAGGGTCCAGCCGGCAGCCGTGGCGCCGCCCGGCACGAGGAAGGACGTGGCCAGCAGGATGGCGGCCGGCGGCAGCAGCCAGAACGAGAAGTTGTTCATGCGCGCAAACGCCATGTCGGAAGCACCCACCTGCAGCGGGATCATCCAGTTGGCGTAGCCGACGAAGGCCGGCATGATGGCGCCAAACACCATCACCAGGCCGTGCATGGTGGTCAGCTGGTTGAAGAATTCAGGGTGAAAGAATTGCAAGCCGGGATGAAACAGTTCCGTACGGATCATCAGGGCCAGCACGCCGCCCGACAGCAGCATGATGAACGAGAACCACAGGTACAGGGTCCCGATATCCTTGTGATTGGTGGCAAACAGCCAGCGGCGCAAGCCGGTGGGGTGATCGTGGGCATGGTCGTGATCGTGACCGGCGTGGTCCAAGGTGCTAGTGCTCGTGCTAGTACTCATATGCGGCTCCTAATTACTTGCGTGCAGCCACGATTTCGGCTGGTTGAACGATGTTCTCTTCGGCCTTGTTCGACCAGGAATTGCGCGTGTAAGTGATCACTGCGGCGATTTCCGTGTCGGACAGCTGTTTCCAGGCGGGCATTTCCGCCGGATACTTGCCGCTCTTTTGCCCGTTCAGCAAGACGTGTATCTGTTCCGCCTTCGGACCGTTCACCACGGCCGAGCCGTCGAGCGGCGCGAACGCACCCGGCACGCCCTTGCCCGTCGCCTGATGGCAGACCACGCAGTTGGCCGCATACACTTTCTCGCCCTTGACCTTCAATTCGTCGATGGTCCACACCTTGCTTGGATCATCGGCCAGTGCGGCCATTTCCTTTTGTTTCACATCAACCCAGGCCTTGTAATCGTCAGCCGAGACGACCTTGACGACGATGGGCATGAACGCATGTTCCTTGCCGCACAGCTCGGCGCAATTGCCGCGGAAGGTGCCGATATGGTCGGACTTGAACCAGGTGTCGCGCACGAAGCCGGGAATCGCATCCTGCTTCACGCCAAAGGCGGGCACGGACCAGGCGTGGATGACGTCGTTGGCCGTCAGCACCATGCGGATCTTCTTGTTGACCGGCACCACGACTTCATTGTCGACTTCGATCAGGTAGTTCTCGCCGCGTTTTTCCGTCGGCGGCACGCCCGGCGCGCCCACTTGCGCGCGCGGCGTGGCCAGGTTGGAGAGGAAGGAAATGCCTTCGCCCTCGCCTTTCAGGTAATCGTAGCCCCATTTCCACTGCATGCCGGTAGCCTTGATCGTGATGTCGGCGTTCGACGTATCCTTCATGCCGACCACGGTGCGCGTGGCGGGCAGGGCCATGCCGATGACGATCAGGAAAGGCACGACGGTCCAGGCGATCTCGACGGTGGTGCTTTCGTGGAAGGTGGCCGGCTTGTGGCCCAGGGACTTGCGATGCTTGAAGATGGAGTAAAACATGACGCCGAACACGGCCACGAAGATCACCAGGCAGATGATCATCATCCAGGTGTGCAAATCGTAGATTTCATGGGCGATCTGTGTCGCCGGCGGTTGCAGATTCATTTCGAACGGCACGGGACCACCGGTGCCTGGATAGGTGCCGGCAGCCGGTGCCGCCGTGGCCCATCGCCCGATGCCAAACGCTGTCAGCGACAGCCCGAGCAGCAACGATTGAAGTCGCTTTGCATGTTTCATGTTTTCCCCAACCACCCAAAAATAATGATATTTTAAACGGCTGCGGACTTCTCCGTACTGGACCGCTGCCGCTCCTCCATGAAAGCAACACGGCCAAAACATGGCCCTGCGCCTCAAGCACCAGCGAATTCCATGCTGACTGTCCTGTCAAAAACGACGGCGGACAAGCATGCTGGAATCCTGTTTTTCTTCCCCGCCATTAAATGGCCCTGCGTGGAAGATGGTTACTATACTAATGCAGTAACTTCAATTAAGTCTTGCTTTGTTTTTTTTATTTTGTATGCAGCCCTTGTTTTTTAAGCTTAGCAAGCTGACAAACAATCAACGATTATAATCAAGTAAACTTGAATCCATCAAGCAATAATCGGCATCGTGCGCACCCCTGGCCCCGTCGCCGCGCGCTTTGCAACGGTTGCCGCAACAGCGGCATGCCGATGGCGACCAAGTGTCGGTTTCTTTCGGCTTTTATTTGGGTTTTCTGGGCAGGTCGAAACGGATGATGGCTTCCCCATTGCGCGTCACGCGCGGCGCCGGACGGAAGGCGTGGCCGTAGATCACCTCGAAGCTCAGGCCCAGCTTGCCGTCGGGACGGCGCATCTTTTCCAGCGCGGCCAGCATGCGCTGCCACGCCGCCTTGCCCATCAGGCCGCGCCGGCGCGTCGTCAGCGGGTTGCCACCAAACGCGCGCACGTCGGCCAGCAGCTTTTCCGCCGTGTCGTAGGTGACGGTGATGATCTCCATGTCCAGCACGGGCGTGGAAAAACCTGTCTCGACGAGCATGTCGCCAAAGTCGTGCATGTCGACGAAGGGCAAGGCATGCGGATACAGGTCAGCCTCGGCAAAGGCGTCGCGCACTTCGCGGAAGGTGTCGGGCCCAAAGCACGAAAACATCAGCAAGCCGTCGAGGCGCAACGCGCGGCGCCATTCGGCAAACACGCGGTCGGGCTGGGCATGCCAGTGCAGCGCCAGGTTCGACCACACGAGGTCGACGCTGCCCTGCGCCAGCGGCAAGTCGCCGAGGTCGCCGCACAGCAAGTCCACGCCCGCCTTGGCCGGCAAGAGCTTGCTGAGGAACTGGTTCAGGCTGGCCAGTTTCGACGCCGGCGCGCGCGCCGCCTGCATCATCGCTTGCGCTGCATCGAGACCGATAATCTGCGCGGCGGGATAATCCTTGTGCAACTGCGCCAGATCCGCGCCGGGGCCGCAGCCGGCGTCGAGCACGCGCAAAGGGGCGATCTTCACCAGCTCCAGGCGCTCGTGCATGCGCGTTGATACTTCGCGGCGCAGGAAGTCCGACGGCGCGACGCGCGCCGGACGGGAAAAGAAATCGCGTACTTGCACCGCATCGACGGGCGCACTCATTTTGGGCGGACTGGTGGGAACTGGCATGTTGAATCGGGTGAGGTGAGATAATGTCGGCAGTGTACATGGAACGACGCCATCGCGATGCGGAACGCCGCCAGGCCCAGCCTTGATGCCGCATGGCAGGCGCTCAAGCTGCGGCTGGGCGCCTGCCTGCTGCCGGCGCAGTGCGCGCTGTGCGGCATGGGCTGCGCGGAAGTGCTGTGCCCGCCCTGCCGCGCGCAGTACCTGGGACAGCTGCGGCCGCGCTGCCGCCTATGCGCCAATCCGCTCGATGACGCGGCAAAGCTGTGCGGACGCTGCCTGCGCCAGCGGCCCGCGTATGACGCCACGATCACGGCGTTTGATTATGCGGCGCCCGTCGACCAGTTGCTGCTGCAGCTGAAATTCGGTGCGCGCCTGGCGCTGGCGCCCCTGCTTGCACAATTGCTATATGTAGCCATACAGCAACAGTCTAACTGGGAACGGCCGCAACTGCTGTGTCCCGTGCCGCTCGGCCCTGCCCGCCTGGCCGAGCGGGGTTTCAACCAGGCGCTGGAAATCGCCCGTCCGCTGGCGCGCCTGCTGCAGCTGCCCTTGCAGCCTCGGCTGGCGCTGCGGCTGCGCGAAACACGGGCGCAAAGCGGCGTGGCGCCGCAGGAACGTCAAGCCAACCTGGCCCATGCGTTTGCCATCACGCCGGACTATGTGGCGCTATTGCAAGGATGCCATGTCGGCATCGTCGACGACGTCATGAGCAGCGGCCATACCGTCAACGCGCTGGCGGCCGCCTGCAAGGGCGCAGGGGCAGGGAAAGTCAGCATCCTGGCCGTGGCGCGCACGCCGCCGCGCTGAAGCCGCTGAAGCCGCTGAAGCACCGATTGGATAGTAGATAGGTTAACAAGGAGAGTATTTTGTTTCACGTCGTTTTGGTAGAACCCGAAATCCCGCCCAATACGGGCAACGTCATCCGTTTGTGCGCGAACACGGGCGCGCAGCTGCACCTGGTCGAGCCGCTGGGCTTTCCCCTCGACGATTCCAAGATGAAGCGCGCCGGCCTCGATTACCACGACTACGCCAGCATGAAGGTGCACAAGAACTGGGCAGCGTTCCTGGCCGACACCCAGCCCGACCCGGCCCGCATGTTCGCCATGACGACGCGCGGCTCGCGTCCGTTCGGCGAAGTGGCCTTCCTGCCCGGCGACGTGTTTGTGTTCGGTTCGGAGACGAAAGGCCTGGATCCGGCCCTGCGCGACGGCTTCCCGGCGGAGCAGCGCATCCGCCTGCCCATGCGCCCCGACAACCGCAGCCTGAACCTGTCGAATACGGTGGCCGTCGTCGTCTATGAAGCGTGGCGCCAGCATGGCTACGCCGGCGGCGCGTAGGTCGGATTAGGCCCAAGAGGCCGTAATCCGACAACATAGTTGGCGTTAGTGGTGTTGTCGGCTTACGCGGGGCCTTACCCCGCTCATCCGACCTACGCGTTTGCATACGGCAATCAGCGCAGCGCCAGCTGCGCGTCAACGCCCGTATCCGCATCCAGCATCACCAGCTGCGTGCGCAAGTCGCGCGTGGCGGCCAGCTTGCCGTTGACGTACAGGTTGGTCTTGACGCCATATACGCCTTGCGACACGCCCGCAGGCAAGGTCAGCTCGAACGAGTTCTCGAAGCGCCCGCCCGATTTATTGTTGCTGGCCAACGCTTTCGAACCGGACTTGAACGGCTGGCCCTGCGGATCGAGCACCACCAGCTCTTCGCGCACGTCGTTGACGCTTTGCGCGCTGCCATTGACCAGCTCCACCACGGACGTGACCTTGAACGGCTGGCCGCGCTTGACGGTGGACGCGCTCAGCTGCGGCGTGTACGACACCACTTGCGGTTCGCGCGGCAAGGCGCCACGCGCGCGGATGTAGTCGCGGTCGGCCTGCGCCGCCGTCTTGGTCTGGCGCGAATTGACATTGATCGCCAGGCAACCGGCCGCCGCCAGGCCGCCGCCGATGGCCGCGCCCTTCAGCGCGCCATTCTTGCCGCTGACCAGCGCTCCCAGCAAGGCTCCCACGGCCGCGCCGGCCGCTGCCGTCGCGCCCACGCTGCACGGATCGTCGTCCGTCGCACCCGCCTGCGGCGCCTGCCCGCCTTGCGGATAGGTATTGTCCTGGCGCACGCCATTCGGATTCATCGGCGCCGTGGCGCAGCCGGCCAGCATGGCCGTGATGGTCAGCGCGGCTGCCGCGCGCAGGGTGGTCTGGTTGAACATGCTCGCTCCAAGTCTATTTGATCGTTGTTTCCGTCTGCAGCACCTGGCGTTCGCGCTCGCGGATGCGGCGCGACAGGCTGTCGATGCGCGCATTGGCGGGATCGATGCGGCGCGCGCTGTCCAGGTAAGTCTTGGCCGCATCGAACTTGCCTTCCGCCAGCGAACGCTCGGCGTCGCGCAGAAACGATAGCGCCATCTCGTTGCGCATGGCGGCGCCATTGTCGGCCGGCGCCGCCTCCGCCACGGCTGCTCGTTCGACCGCGCGCGCAGGCACGGGTTCCCGCGGCGCGACACGAGCGGGGGCCGGGACGGGAGCCGTCTCCAGCACCGCCGGCGTTGACACCGGCGCCTCGGATGGCGTCGCCGCAGCCGCGGCAGCCGCTGTCGCAGCGGACAGGGCTTGCAAGTCCCCCTTCAGCTGGGGCAATTCCGGCGCCTCGCGGTCGATCGCTTCCAGCCTGCCGATGCCGTTTTGCGCGGCCACCGCATCCTTGCCGTCGAGCGCCTGGCGCACGCCTACCTGCACCGACGCGGCCGCCGCCTGCTGGCGCGCCAGCTGCTTGCGCAGCTGGTCCACCGTGGATGCGCCCGCGCAATCGGCATCGAGCGCGGCGACGCCTTTGGCGGCGCTTTGCAATTGATGACCGTCAATATGGCGTTCGATGGCGCGCACGCTGCGCTGGCAGCCGCCCGAGGCGGCGCCAGCCTTGCTGATCGCCGCCTGCAAATCGTCCGCCTTGGCGCTGGACTTGCCCGTGCAAACGTTTTTCGCCGTCGCCAGCTTTTGCCGCGCGCCGTCGAGGCTGCCATTCGCCACCAGTTTCAGGCCGCTGTCGATGGCGTCGTTGCAGGCCGATGCGTTCTTGCCGCCCGGCTTGCCATTCATGTAGGCGATGACGGCCGCCAGCACGGCGAGGCCGGCTATCCACTTGAGCCACGCGCGCGATGGCGGTGGCGGCGGTGGCGACGCAGGCGGTACCGGTGGTGTCGGCGCTGTCGGCGCCTTTGGCTTAGGCGGTGGCGCGGCCGGCGCCGGTGCCGGTGCCGGTGCCGGCTGAGCTTCCTTCAACCGCTCGACTTTCGGCACCGATACCGGCACGGGTGGCGGCTTCGGCGCAGGCGCGGCCACCGCAGGCGGTTTCACCGGCGCCGGCGGCGTCACAGGCGTCACTGGCAGCGGTGGCGGCTTGTGGTCGACGGCGGCCGGCAACGGCGCCGACGGCTGCGCGGCGCCAGCCAGCGCCTGCCCGCAGTACGGACAATGGCTGACAGCGCTGAACAGGCCGCCCTTACATTTGATGCAGATATCCAAAACTAATCCTTCATTGCAACGTCATTCCAGCGTTCAGCCCAATGGCGGCGGCATCAGCGGTGGCGGCGCGCTGTGAAACAGGGGGGCCAGCTCGGCGAACTGGGCCAGGTCGACCCAGGCCGGCAAGCCGGCGCGCCACACCTTGGCCGTGGCCGGCTGCACTTGCCCGCCCTGCACGTATTGCACGATCTGCTGGGCCGTGAACGGTCCCTGCTGCTGGCCATTGATCCCCAGGAAATACTGATGCTCGACCAGGGGCGGCGGCATGCCGCCCAGCGGCGGGGGCGCCATGCCGAAGGCGGGGGCCGCCGCGCCAAACGGCGCCGCTGCGGCTGCCGCGCTGCCGGCCGGACGCAGCAATTGCTCCAGGCGCCCCGCTTCCAGCATTTCCGCCTTGATCGCATACTTCAGGCGCGGCTGGCCATCGTCTTCCGGCTCGCGCACTTCCCAGTCGTAGGCGTCGCTGTCGGAGTCGCCGATGACGTTCGCCCACTCCTTCAGGCGGCCCAGCAGGGTCGTCACGGTACGGTCCAGCTCATCGCTGGCCATGCCCTTGCGGCGCGCCGACTCGCGCAGGCGCGCGCCCACCTCGGCGGAAATAGCGCTGCCAAAGCCGATATACGGCAGCTGCGAGCCATCGGCTTGCGCCACCAGCTTGGGCGCATACACGCCCCGCTCGTAGTATTTTGCCAGCGCCGCCATGGCCGCCGTCTGCACGGCATCAAGCGCAGCGAGTTTTTCTTCGATGCGCAACGCGATATTTTTCTCGTACGAGGCGGGCATGCCGTTCTGGCGGATGGCGCGCTCGTTGCCGATGCGGCGCAAGTCGCCCGGTTCGACGGCAAACTGGTACTGGCCCGGCGGCACGACCCGGCCCGTGTGGCGCGTCAGCACGCCCAGCATGATCGCCTGCAGGAATTCGCCGAAGTCTTCGGCCAGGCGCTTCATCTCGTCCGTATTGGGTGCGATCGGATGCGTGAATTGCGTCGGATCGATATGCGTGTGCGTCGGCGCCTTGTCGTTGTCGCCTTCCTTGCGGTAGCTGGTGCGCCAGCCTTCCAGGCCGCGCAGCACCGTCATCGGCACGCCGGCCAGCTCGCAATAGCAGACGGCGCGTCCGCGCAAGCCCGTCTCGACGATTTCCAGCTGGCTCACCGTGATGCCCACCTGGGTCGGCACGCACGATTCGAGTTCGGCGCCGAATTTCGCCTTGAAGGCGGCCGCGTTGGCCACGCCGATCACGCACTTGAACTGGTCCGACACCACCGTGAAGTCGCCCGCCATGTTGGCGTCGATCCACGGCATGGAGCAGGCCAGCAGCTTGCGGAAGCGGTCCAGGCGTTCGGACACATCCATCTGCTCGAGCGCCTCGAACAGCGGGTCCGGCACGCTGGTGGCGCCTTCGGCCAGGCCCGTGCTGGCAATCATGTTTTCAGCCATGCGCGTGACTTTGGCCAGGATCAAGGCGCGCTGCGCCGGTTCGCCCAGCATGGGGAACAGCGCTTTCGAGCCGCCCATGTCCTTGAACGCTTCATCGGCCCACTGGCGCAAGGTGGACGCCGATGGCAACGCCACGTCTTTTTCCGTGACGGGAATGACGATCAGGGTCGCGTGTTCCTTGTCCAGGTCCTTGCGCAGGATGGTATTGGCCGTCTTCAGTTCGGCCAGCATGGCCAGCACGCCTTCGCGGCCCGCCTGCAGCTCGCCCACCAGGCCATTCCATTGCGCGCGGCCCTGTCCATCGACGCCGATGCGGTTGCCCAGCCAGCGCGACAGTTCGCCCAGCAGGATGACGGCTTCGTCGGCCGCCTTGGCGCGCAGGTGGAATTTCAGCGCATTCGCCATTTCCGTGCGCAGATGGTCCATCACCACGCCCGCCTGCTTCTCGCTGTTGCTGAGGAAGCCGAAGGTGCTGCGCGTCTGCTCGAGGTTGTTCAACAGGCGCTCGTATTCGCGCGAACGCACGGCTTCCTTGATCTCGCGGTAGCGCTCGGCATTCGCGCCGATCTGCGCCGTCAAGCCGCTGCCGGGCGCCTCGATGCGGTCCTTGATCTGTTCCACCAGCGACAGCACGTATTCGAGGCCGCCGAATTCCTTGTTGTCCAGGTAGCCATACAGCTGGTCGCGCACGACTTTCTTGATATCGTCGAGCACTTCGCGGCGGCGCTTGCTGATGCGGTCTTCCGTCGTGTCGGCCGTGGAATCCTGGTCGCGCACGGCGTCGCGCTCCAGGTGTTTCATGGCGTCGCGCACCTGGGCCGGCCATTCGCTGCGCTCAAAACCCGTGCGGATATCGTTGATGCGCGTATTGACCCGGTTTTCCACGCCGGCCAGCAGGTGGCCGTGGCGGTCTTCCAGCAATTCCTCGACGGCGCGGTAATCGATGAAGTCGCCGCTGGAGCGCTTCAGTTCGATGCTCTTGTCGGAAAACTCGGGGAAATCGCTGAACGGCGTACCCTTCAGGAACATATTCGCCGCCAGGAAATTGTCGCGCTGCGCATCCGTGGCGCGGTTGGCGCCGGCATCCGTGCCGCCCACGCCAAAGAAGGCTTGCAGCATGGCGCCGGCCCAGCGGTGGGCCCGCTCGTCGCGCGCCGCTTCCTGGCGCGTATCGAGCACGGCCATGCCGAACGAGGAAAAGCGCTTCGAGAAATACAGGCGCATGTCGCCGAAGCGGTCTTGCGGCACGGGCGCGTTGTACAGGGAATTCTTGTGCTGCGCCTGGTTGACGGCGATCGAGCGCTTGGCGCGCGCGAAGTCGGCCGAGGCGAAATCCTCGAACAGCGAATCGGCTACCATGTGGTAGACGTCGCTGACATCCTTGGTGTGCTGCTGCGCCAGGTTGCCCGAATCGATCAGGTAAACCTCGCTGTACGGCTCGCGCGACAGTTCCGGGCGGTCGTACGCATCCCAGCGGCCCACGTAACCCTTGTTGCCCATCATCGCCGATTCCAGTTCCATCAGCGCCGCATAGCCATTGGCCTCGACGCGGTCCTTGTTGGCCTTGGTGTAGCCGGTCGGCAAGAACAGCATCAGTTCGACGTCGGCCGCGCCCACTTCGCTGCGCGCCAGCCAGCGCGCCAGCAAGCCCATGTCGAGGAAGGAACCGGAGCCCGTGCCGCCCGCTACCGAGCCGACGATGACGATGCGGAAACGGTTCGTTTCCATGCGCAAGCCCAGTTCGGCCAGCTGGCGCTCGTGCGACAGGCCCGCCTTCAGCGCCTTGAGCTTGAGGCGGATCTTGTCGCGGATCTTCGCGTACTTGTCGAAGAAGTACAGGCGCGACACGGCGCGGATCTGGCCGGCGCCGCTGCTCATGTCGAAACGCAGTTCGCGGATGCGCTGCGGCGTCAGCGGCAGCCATTCCTTGATATGCGGATATTTCTCCAAGGAATCTTCATCACGGCTGTACTTGTCCATGTCGAACGATTCGACCACCTTGTCGTCATCAGTGAACTTCACCTGGTCGAACTGCAAGTCTTTCGCCTGCGATTCGCCGCTCTCGATCACGGCGCCATTGTCGAGGTCGAAATGGATGAATTGCGCGATGGGAAAGTCCGCCAGCCCCTCGATGCGCGTGCGGTTGCCCGCGCCGCCCCACAGGGTGTTGAGGATGCGCCGGCGCACGCGCATCAGCACCTGCATGCCCGTGCCGCCGATGCCGATGAACAGGGTCGGGCGCAGTTCAATGATCTTGTCCTGCTTGCGCTCGCTGGCGCCGCCGGTGATGGTTTGGTTCAGGTTCTCTGCCATGGTGATTCCTTGGATAAAGCGTGTTACGGCGTTTTCTTAGCGGCGGCTGGAGGTAAATGTGAGCAACAGGGCAACGAGGCCCACGAGTACCAGCGGTCCCATGAACAATGGCGCGAGGAATTTATGCGCGTTCACGGCAGCCAGCACGACACCGGTCGCCAGGCTGGCCAGGAAGATGAACAGCCACCAGCCCGAGGCGTTGGCCTTGTTCGGCGGCACGCGCTTGGCCACCAGGCCATTCGCATAGGCATTCTTGGCGAAGAAAAAGGCGATGAACAGCAGCAATAGCACCAAGCCGCCCACCAGGGTGTCGCGCGACGAGGTGTCGGTGGTGCCGGCCGCATCGAACGCGGGCGCCGGCTCGGTGGTGCCGGCCGTGGCGCTGGCTGCCGCCGGCGCAGCGGTAGCGTCCGCTGCCGGCGGCGCGGAGGCCGGGGCTGGCAAGGTAAAACCTGCGTTGTCTTTTGGAGTGTCTTGAGCCATGGTATGCCTCTGGTGGATTAAAAATGTTTTTATAAGTAGTGATGGATCTGGCTCAAGCCACGCTCAGCGTATGGCCGTCGGCCACGCGCACGACGGCCGGCTTGCCCAGGCCACGCTTGAGCTCCCCAATGTCGCGGCCGTCATCGTCGCGGATCTGCACGCTTTTGAACGGATGCAGCAGCACTTGCCGCTGCACGCCATCGGCCAGCACCTTGTAGCGCGTGGCGCGCGTGCCCAGCAGTCCCAGCGCCAGCAAGCCCAGCACGAGCGCCAGGATGCCGCCGAGGATCACCAGCACGGGCAGCAGCGGATACTGGATGCGCACCAGCAGCGGTATGGTCGCCTGCGACGCGCGCACGCTGTCGGGCGGCGTAAACATGTCCGAGATCGGGTCGCCGGGGAACAGTTCCTGCAAATCCTTGCCAAAACTGGAGGCCAGCGCCAGCCGCTGTTCCGACAGGCCCACCTGCGCCTGCATCGGCAGCATCACCTGCTTGCCCATGGCGGCGATGGCCTGGCCCGACCAGGGCGAGGGAATCTGCGCCATCGGCAGCGCAAACTGCACCTGCACGGACTGGCTGGCGCCCGGCTGCAGCTGGCGGATCCGGTCCGGCGTCACCTGCAGCGGCGCGTTCTGGCCGGCCAGGTTGGCGTGCACCCTGGCGCTGTCGATCACGTACGGGAAAAACATGTTTTGCAGGGACGCCTGCAGCACCACCTGCGGCACCAGCCTGGCCGCATCGACGTCGAGCACGATGGTGCGACCGTCGCGGCCCAGGCTGGCGTGCACATTGTCGCTGTTCTTGACGGCTTGCGGCACGATGCGCACGGCATCCTGGTCGACCGGTTTCAGGCGCGCGGGCGGACGCGTCAGCACTTGCGACAGCCGCCCTTCGGCCAGGATGCGGTTCAGCGCATCGGAAGCCGGCTGGCCATACGCGAGCGCATACACCATCAAGCCCTTGGCGCTGTACAGCTTGCCCTGCACGGGCATGCGCAGCGGAAATACCACCGTCTTGGTGATCGACGGTTCCAGGTGCAGCAGGCGGTAAAAGTCGCGGTTGCGTTCCGCCGTCTGGCTGTCGTTGTTCGGGCTGTTCTTGTTGTTGGTGAAGATCCACACGATGCCGGAGGCGGACTGGAACGGCCCCGTGATGGTCTTCGTCACGGCTTCCTGGAAATCCGTGTCGGCCAGCGCGCCGCCATTGCCCTTGCGCGCCAGGCCCAGGCTGGCCAGCTGGCCCGCCACGCCGGCGCCGCCCTGGCCCTGGCCCAGCAGCGATGGCGACACATGCGCGCCGCTGCTCTGGCTGAAGGCCAGCGTATACACCTTGTCGGACGGACTCGTGGCCGCCTGCGCCACGGCGCCCACCAGGGCCTTCAGCTGCGAATGCTCGTCCGTATAGAACGGTTCCATCCAGCCGGAATTCTGCACCAGGAACGCCTGCTGGATGCCAGCCGCGTGCGCGGCGCCGGCCGACACGGCCAGGGCCGCAAGCACGGTCAATAAGCGCGCCTTCATGCCTGCAAGTTCCAGCCATCGATGCGCGACAGCAGCGGGTGGTAGGCCCACAGCTTGCCTTCGCTGACAAACAGGCGCACGCGCCACGGCTCGCTGACGGCGAACGTGTGGAACACCGTTTCGCGCAACTCGTCGTCCTGCACCAGCTGCGCCGCCAGGCGGTCCGTCGAGCGCAGCACGCTGGACAGGCCGGCGCTGGTCTCGAACTTGACGCCGAAGACGCCATTGCCGGCGCCCGATTCCAGCAGCGGCATGACGGCCTGGTTCTTGCCGCCATCGTCGCCGTGCTCCGGCTCTTCCCACGGCGCCGTCTTCAGCTTGGTGGCGAAGCGGTAATTGAAACTGCCCGAACACAGGCGCGGCGCCAGCGCGTCGGCCCGCTCGGGCTGGCTGCCCAGCTTGACGTAGACATAGGTATGGCGGCTGCGCTCGAAGCACAGCTGCCACAGGCCGCCGTCGCGCGACAGATAGGGGCTGCCGAACTCGAAATGCGGCACCAGTCCCTCGGGCCACGGCGTAAACGAGGCGGCCACGTTGCCGTCCGGCTGCAATTGCAGCCGCAGCTGGCCGTTGGCGCACGGCCACACGGCCATGCGGTTGTAAGCCACGGGCGCACTGACGGCGCCCAGGTCCGCCACGCCATCGAGCAGCACGTCGCTGCCCGGCTTTTGCGCGGCGTCAAGGTTGACGAAGCGGATGCGGCCATCGTCGTCGCGCAGCGGCGCCCACAGGCGGTTCTGGAACCAGATGGGGCCGGCCACGCACGGCGCGCCGCCCACATGCTCGACCACGTAAGTGAGCGAAGGCACGTCGGGACGGATGCAGGCCAGGCCGTGGCTGGTCGGCAAGACCAGCACGCTGTTGAAATCGGGCACGACTTCGGCGCGCCAAGCGCCGTGGGCGATGTCCGATTCGGCCAGCAGGCTGCCATAGTCGGGGTCCAGCGCCAGCCAGCGTTTCGAGGCGGGCAGCCAGGCATGCAGCACGGCCTTGCGCGGGTCGAGCGCCAGCAGCGCGGCGCCGCAGGTGCCGAACTGGGCGGAGAAGAATTCGTACTCGCCGGGCGGCGGCATGGGCAGCGACGCTTCCGCCGGCGCATGGTCGTCGCGCGCGCGCTGGTCGGCCAGTTTCAACGGCACGCTGGCCTGGCGCAAGCCGGCCGCGCCAGGCGGCGGCACGTCGCTGACGGCAGGCGCGCCGAAAGGCGGCACCCAGGGCGGTGCCGCGGCCGTGTCCGGCGGCGCTTGCAGCGCCGCGCCGGTGGCGGGATCGAAGGCGAATTCGGGCGGAAATTGCCGCAGCGCCTCGCCTGCCGCGCCGGGCAGGCGCCGGGCGTGCATCAGCTTGCCGATATCGGCATTGCTCAACAAGGGCGAGACGCTCTGGCCGTCCGCGCTGCGCTGCAAGGTCCACGCGCCATCGGCGGCATCCACCTGCCACACGCCAGAGGGCAGCGGCCAATCCCCAGAAGTTTTAAGGTCCATGTATTTTCTATGACTAGCAATGCGTATCAGACGGTGTAACGTGCTGGGGCGGTCGAAACGAAGTCGCAGCCCTGGCAGTTCTCATAGTAACGTCTTTTTATCTGTATGGAAACATTGACGACGTTTCCCTCCCCTACTGCGCCCGCACTTTCGTCAGCAATTTGGTGGTCGAGCGGTCGTGTTCGAAATCGATGGCCACCGCCTGGCCGCCATACGCGAGCACGGCCCGGCCTTCCGGAATGGCCGCCATGTCGTAGTCGCCGCCCTTGGCATAGATTTCCGGCTGAACTTCCTGCACCACTTCCAGCGCGCTGTCTTCCGAGAACGGCACGACCAGGCTCACCGCTTCCAGCGCGGCCAGCACGGCCATGCGGTCTTCGCAGCTGTTCAGGGGACGGTCGTCGCCCTTGCCCAGGCGTTTCACGGAGGCATCGGTATTCACGGCCACCACCAGCGAAGCGCCCAGCGCGCGCGCCTGCGCCAGGTACGTCACGTGGCCGCGGTGCAGAATATCGAACACGCCATTCGTCACCACCACCGGTTTCGGCAGCGCTTGCGCGCGGGCGCGCAGTTCGTCACGGCTGCATAGTTTGTTTTCAAAATCAGGCATGGCACTCTCTTGTAGGGGTTAATTCTCTTGTCTTCATTCGGCGTGGCTATCGCCATGGATGCCGCCGGCATCGAGGCGCCAGGCCTCGATCAGGGCCAGGGTGGCCGCTTCCAGGCTGTCCGCGGCGATGGCATCTTGCCGGTAATAAATCATGCGCGCGTACACGCCGGCCAGCCGGCTGACGGGCGCCGACAGCGCATATTCGTTGCCGCGCGCCGGCTGCCTGGCACGCCAGTAATTGATCGCCGCTTCCAGCGCCTGTATGCGCACTTCCATCGCCCTCTCCTTGCATCGCCTCGTCCCGCATTATAGGGGGCGATCCGCTACAATACGCCATCGGCGCCACAGTTTGACGTTAGCGCTACCTTTCATTCATTGCAAGTAAGTACTTCCTGTGTTTCAATCACCTTATGACACTGACTGAACTGAAATATATCGTTGCAGTCGCGCGAGCGAAGCACTTCGGCCACGCCGCCGAAGCCTGTTTCGTTGCCCAGCCCACCCTGTCAGTGGCCATCAAGAAACTTGAAGACGAACTGGGCGTGGTGCTGTTCGAACGGGGCGGCGCGGAGATCTCCGTCACGCCCCTGGGCGCACAGATCATCGCGCAAGCCGAGCGCGTGCTGGAACAGACGGCCGCCATCAAGGAACTCGCCAAGCAGAACAAGGACCCGCTGGCCGGCCCGCTGCGCCTGGGCGTGATCTACACGATCGGCCCCTACCTGCTGCCGCCGCTCGTCAAGGCCATGATAGACCAGGTGCCGCAAATGCCCTTGATCTTGCAGGAAAACTTCACGGTTCGCCTGCTGGAACTGTTGCGCCAGGGCGAACTGGACGTGGCCATCATGGCCTTGCCCCTGCCCGAGCACGGCATGGCCATGCAAGATCTGTATGACGAACCGTTCGTCGTGGCCATGCCGCGCCACCATCCGTGGACGGCGCGCGAGCGCATCGCCGCGCAGGACTTGAAGTCGGAAACCATGCTGCTGCTGGGCAACGGCCACTGCTTCCGCGACCAGGTGCTGGAAGTGTGCCCCGAAATGGCGCGCTTTTCCTCGCCCGGCAACGGCATGCAGCGCACCTTCGAGGGTTCCTCGCTGGAAACCATCCGCCACATGGTGGCCAGCGGCATCGGCCTGACCGTCCTGCCGCGCGCCTCCGTCACGAATATGCACGCCACCGACGGCATGCTCGAATACCGGCAGTTCGCGGATCCCGTGCCATCGCGCAGAGTGGTGATGCTCTGGCGCAAGAGTTTCACGCGCAAGGCCGCCATCGACGCCCTGTGCGCGGCCATCGCCAGTTGCGACTTGCCCGGCATTATTCCTCTCTGCGAAGAATAAACGGGATAGCCAGGCAGGCGGGATGGCCAAAATAGTACATTTGCGTACTATTTGCGATAATCGACCTTTCTCTTCAACAAGATCGAGTCTTCCATGAACAAGCTGGCGCTGTATTTCCGCCTGATCCGGCTGGACAAACCTATCGGTACCGTATTGCTGCTGTGGCCTACCCTGTGCGCGCTGTGGCTGGCGCAGCAGGGCATGCCGGACTGGCGGCTGATAGTCATATTCACCCTCGGCACCTTCCTGATGCGCTCGGCAGGCTGCGCCATCAACGACTACGCCGACCAGGATATCGACAAATTCGTCAAGCGCACGGCGGAACGCCCCATCACCAGCGGACGCATCAGCGGCAAGGAAGCGCTGGCCGTGGCCGGCGTGCTCACCGTGCTGGCCTTCTGCCTGATCCTGCCCCTGAACACCCTCACCAAGCAATTGTCCGTGGCCGCCGTCATCATCGCCGCCACCTACCCGTACTTCAAGCGCTTCTTTGCGATTCCGCAAGCCTACCTGGGCATCGCCTTCGGCTTCGGCATTCCCATGGGCTTTGCCGCCATCACCGGCTCCGTGCCCGTCGTCGCCTGGCTGCTGTTGCTCGGCAACGTCTTCTGGGCCGTGGCCTACGACACGGAATATGCGATGGTCGACCGCGACGACGATTTGAAAATCGGCATCAAGACGTCGGCCATCACGTTTGGCCGCTACGACGTCGCCATCGTCATGCTGTGCTATGCCGTGTTCCTGCTGCTGTGGCTGGCGTGCGGCTGGTATCTGGGCTTGCGCACCTGGTTCGTCGCGGGCCTGTGCGTGGCGGCCGGCTGCGCCGTTTACCACTACACCCTGATCCGCGCACGCGAGCGTATGCCGTGTTTTGCGGCATTCCGGCATAATAACTGGCTAGGAGCAGCGGTGTTTGCGGGAGTGGCGCTCGACTTTGCTTTCCGTTAATTTGCTCGCGACAAAAAGCCTTGCGCCCCGGCAACCGTTGAGGCGGCGCAAGGCAGCCTGGCCGCTGCTGCCTACACTGGTATTTCACTGTGCAGTTTCACTTCCATGAGGTAATACATGAGCTCGACACATACCGGCAAATCCAGCAGCGACAGCATCCTCGCCGACGCCGACAAGGCCCGCGATAAACTGGTCGGCGACTTGAAAAACGTCATCAACGAAGCCGAAGGCTGGCTCGATGGCGCCAAGGACCAGACGGGCGAGAATGTCAAAGCCGTCAAGGAAAAGTTCATCGCCACCGTGGAAACGGCCAAGAAAGACTTGCTGAAGCTGGAAGAAGACTTGCTCGAACGCACCAAGAAGGCGGCCAAGGCCACCGACGAGTACGTGCAAGACAATCCGTGGAAAGCCGTGGGTGCGGGCGCCGTCGTCGGCGTGCTGTTCGGCTTGCTATTGTCGTCGCGCCGCTAAGCAACACCTGACTGCGCCAGCGGCTAGGCCGTTGGGCAGCCTCGACGGCATGGCCGTCCCCTGACGCGAAAGGCAGCATATGGCTATCGTGCATCATGTCGCCCAGGTCGCAGCGACCCTCGCCGCCATCGTCCAGACCCGTCTGGCCCTGGCGGCCGTGGAAATGGAAGAAGAGTCGCTGCGCTTCCTGTCCTATCTGGCGCTGGCCATGCTGGCGCTGCTCTGCCTGTTCGTCGGCCTCGTGCTGCTGGTCTTCCTCGTCATCGTGCTGTTCTGGGACACGCACCGCATCGCCGCCATCGCCATCACGGCCGCCGTCTTCATCGTCGCCGCCATCGCCACCCTGCTGGGCGTGCGCGCGAGTTTCCGCAGCAAGCCGAAACTGCTGTCCTTCACCATGAGCGAATTGAACAAGGATCTGGACGAGCTGCAACTGCTGGCCCGCCGGGGATCGGAGCTGCCATGACCACGCATCCCACCAAACTGTCCCACGTGCACACGTCCGCCAGCCTGGCGCAGCGGCGCGATGCCCTGCTGGCCGAATGCGCGCTGCAGCGCCTGGCCCTGGGCGTGGAAACGCGCCAGTTGCTCGAACCGCTGACGGGCGGCAGGCTACGCCACACCCTGGCCACGCGCTTTAAAATCCCGCTGATGCTGGGCGGCGCCGCGCTGGGCCTGCTGCTGGTGCGCCCGCGCCGTTTCGTGCCGCTGCTGCTGGCCGGCGCCTCGCTGCTGAAGCACGCGAATGCGGCCCTGCCCCTGATCCGCACGGTATTGCAGCGTTTCGGCAGGCAGGACGCGCCGCCGCCTTAAAAAATATTTCTTCCTGGCTGCATCCAAATGGCAGGCCCGTGCGTAGTAATGGTATCAACCACCGGGTTGAGACTACACGCTACCAGGAGCCTGCCATGTACACCGCCATCGCCACCCCGCGCCATACCGCCCCCTCGCTCACCGTCCTGTGCGCCGTCCTGTTCGTGGCCGCCTGCGCGCCGATGGGTGCGCGCTATACGCAAGACGCCTTGCCGGCCGCCGTCCAGGTGCCCGATGGCCACCAGGTGGCCATGCAGACCGTGGGCGTGGGCAAGATCGCCTATGAATGCAAGGCGAAAAAGGACATGACGGGCCACGAATGGACGTTCGTCGGACCGGACGCGGCCTTGAACGACCGCAGCGGCATGAAGGTCGGCACGTATGCGGGCCCGCCGGCCACCTGGGCCAACCTCGACGGCTCGAAAGTGACGGCGACGCAAGTGGCCGTGGCGCCGGCCGGCGCCGGCAACATCCCGTATCAACTGGTGAAAGCCAATCCGGCCACGGGCAGCGGCGCCATGCAGGGCGTCAGCTACATCCAGCGCGTGGCCACCAGCGGCGGCGTGGCACCCAGCAGCCCCTGCGGCGCGGAAACCCTGGGCGCCAAGCAATGGGTGCCCTACCAGGCCGACTACATCTTCTGGAAAGCCGCTTAAATGCATGGAGTTAACGGTTGGCAAGCAGGTTTCTGGCCTATACTCGCCATTGAAAACTTGCTAACCGTTAACCCCTGACGATTGCGCCCACCTTGCCAAGCCACGCCGCCCCATACGATTACGATGCCGCCCTGCGCGCCTGCGCCAGGGGCGAGCAGCAGGCATTGCACGGCCTGTACCAGCAGGAAAGCCGCTATCTGCTGGGCGTGGCCCTGCGCATCGTGCGCCAGCGGGCGCTGGCCGAAGACGTGCTGCACGACGCCTTCCTGAATATCTGGCGCCGCGCCGGCAGCTTCGACGCCACGCGCGGCAGCGGCAAGGGCTGGATCTATGTGGTGGTGCGGCACCAGGCGCTGAACGTGGCGCGGGCGCGCGCGCATGAAGTATCGGCCGACGAGGATAGCGTGGAAACCCTGCTGCATGAACGCCAAGGCAACGATGCCGGCGACGCCTCGGACGCCTACGCCTTGCAGGCGAATATGGGCAAGCTGCGCGATTGCCTCGGCCATCTGGACGACGCCAAGCGCGACAGCATCCTGTACGCCTATGTCGATGGCTGTTCCCACAGCGAAATCGCACAGCGCCTGCAGGCGCCGCTGGGCACGGTGAAAGCCTGGGTCAAGCGGGGCCTGGCCGCCTTGCGGGAGTGCATGGGATGACGCGCCACGACGAAGACGAATTGCAGCGGCTGGCCGGCGAATACGTGCTGGGCACGCTGGAACTGGCCGAGCGCAGCGCAGTGGAACAGCGTTTGCCGCGCGACGCCGCCCTGCGCGACGCCATCGCCGCCTGGGAACAGCGTTTGCTGCCATTGACGAGTCTGGCGCCGCCCGTACAGCCATCCGAGCAACTGTGGCCGCGCATCGGCGCCAGCCTGTTTACGCCGCAAGCAGTCAGGCAGGCGGGCGGCTGGCAAGCGTGGTGGAACAGCCTGGCCTTCTGGAGAATACTGGCCGGCGGCGGCTTGCTGGCCACGGCCGCGCTGGCCGTCATGGTGACGCTGCAGCTGCAGGCGCCTGCCGGCCCCGGCTACCTGGTGGTGCTGGTGGCGCCGCAGGACAAGTCGCCGGGCTGGATCGTGCAGGCGGGCAGCCGTGGCGGCAAGAGCCGCGAGCTGAGCCTGATTCCGCTGGGCCCGACGGCCGTGCCGCAGCAAAAAGCCCTGCAATTCTGGACCAAGGGCAAGGACTGGGGCGCGCCCGTCTCGCTGGGCCTGGTGCAGCCGGGACAAAGCCTCAAGTTGACCTTGGACAAGCTGCCGCCGCTGCAGCCCGATCAGCTGTTTGAAATCACGCTGGAGCCGGAAGCGGGCTCGCCGACGGGCCGGCCGACGGGGCCAATCCTGTATATCGGCCGCGCCGTCAAGGTGATGTAAGCCGAACTTACTTGCCCAGCTCGTCACCCATCTCGCGCCCGCGCTGCGCAGCCGCCTTGATGCCCTTGACGATGGCCGCCTTCACGCCGCTCTCTTCCATGCTGGTCAGCGCCGCATACGTCGTGCCGCCCTTTGAGGTGACGCGCTCGCGCAGCAGCGACACGGCTTCGCTGGAATTGGCCGCCAGCTGCGCCGCGCCCGTAAAGGTGGCGATGGCCAGCTGCGTGCCCTGCTCCGGCGTCAGGCCCAGCTCGGCGGCGGCCTGCTGCATCGCTTCGATAAAGTAAAACACATAGGCGGGACCACTGCCGGACACGGCCGTGACGGGGTCGATCTTCGCTTCGTCAGCTAGCCACACGGTCTGGCCGACGGCGCGCAGGATGGCGTCGGCCGTCTTCTTTTGCTCTTCGCTGACGCCGCTGCTGGCCACCATGCCCGTGATGCCCATGCCGATCAGGGCCGGCGTGTTCGGCATGCAGCGCACGATGGCGGCATAACCGCCGAGCCAGCGCGACAGGTCGGCGGCGCGGATGCCGGCCGCGATCGACAGGACCAGCGGCGCCTTGTCCGCATCGAGGAAGGGCAGCAGCTGGGCCGCCACCTCGCGCATGCTTTGCGGCTTGACGGCCAGCACGATCACGTCCATGCCGCGCAGCGCCTCGCCGGCGGCGGTGGCCGTCGTGACGCCGAATTGCGCCTGCAGTTTTTCCAGCGCCGGCGCATGCGGGTCGATCACGTGGATGTTGCCGCCCAGGGTCAGCTTGCCCGCCAGGCCGGCGATCAGGGCCGCCGCCATGTTGCCGCCGCCCACAAAGGCGATGTTCAGTTCTGTCGTCATGGTTGCTCTTTCATTCAATCAGGAATAGTTACGGGAACCGAAGATGGCGCTGCCCACGCGCACGATGCTGGCCCCTTCCAGCACGGCGGCGCGCAAGTCGGCCGACATGCCCATCGACAGGGTATCGAGCGCCAGCCCGTCGGCCTGTAATTGTTCGTACAGCGCGCGCAATTGCGCAAACGCAAGGCGCTGGCGCTTGACATCCGTTTCCGGCTCGGGGATGGCCATCAGGCCCCGCAAACGCAGGCGCGGCAGCTGCGCCACGGCGCGCGCCAGCGCCGGCAGGTCCGCGGGCGAGACGCCGCTCTTGCTGGCTTCGCCGCTGATATTGACTTGCAGGCAGATATTCAGGTCCGGCAAGCCGGCCGGGCGCTGTTCGGACAGGCGCGCGGCGATCTTTTCCCGCTCGACCGTATGCACCCAGTCGAAATGCTCGGCGATGGGGCGCGTCTTGTTGCTCTGGATGGGGCCGATGAAATGCCAGGCCAGGCCGCCTTGCGGCAGCGCAAGGTTGACGGTGGCAATCTTGTCGAGCGCTTCCTGCAGATAGTTTTCGCCAAACGCCGTCTGGCCCGCGCGCGCTGCGGCCAGCACGGCGTCCGCGCCAAAGGTCTTCGAGACGGCCAGCAGGGTCACGTCGGCAGGCGGGCGCTGCGCGTCAAACGCCGCCTGCGCGATAGCGTCGCGCACGGCTTGCAAGTTCTGTTCGATTGTGGACATAATCATTTTCTAGTGGATACGGGGCGAAGCCGCTTCAGGCCGCCCATCAATGCAGGCACAGGGATTATAAATGGACATCTCCGAACTACTCGCTTTCTCCGTCAGCAACAAGGCTTCCGACCTGCACCTGTCTTCCGGCCTGCCGCCGATGATACGGGTGAATGGCGACGTGCGCCGCCTGAACGTGGCGCCGCTCGAGCACAAGGAAGTGCACCGCATGATCTACGACATCATGAACGACAGCCAGCGCAAGGCGTATGAGGAAGCGCTGGAATGCGACTTCTCGTTCGAGATTCCCGGCCTGGCCCGCTTCCGCGTGAATGCCTACAACCAGGAACGCGGCGCCTCGGCCGTGCTGCGCACGATTCCGTCGAAGGTGCTGACCCTGGAAGAACTGAACGCCCCGCGCATCTTCGGCGAACTGGCCATGCGCCCGCGCGGCCTCGTGCTGGTGACGGGTCCGACCGGTTCGGGCAAGTCGACCACCCTGGCGGCCATGGTCAACCACGTCAACGAGCGCCTGAACCACCACATTCTCACCATCGAAGACCCGATCGAGTTCGTGCATGAACCGAAGAAATGCCTGATCAACCAGCGCGAAGTGGGCTCGCACACGCATTCGTTCAGCAACGCGCTGCGCTCGGCCCTGCGCGAAGACCCGGACGTCATCCTCGTGGGCGAGTTGCGCGACCTGGAAACCATCCGCCTGGCGCTGACGGCGGCCGAGACGGGCCACCTCGTGTTCGGCACCCTGCACACCTCGTCGGCGGCGAAATCGATCGACCGCATCATCGACGTCTTCCCCGCCGAGGAAAAGGAAATGGTGCGCGCCATGCTGTCCGAATCGCTGCAAGCCGTCATCTCGCAAAACTTGCTGAAAACCAAGGATGGCGCGGGCCGCGTGGCCGCGCATGAAATCATGCTGGCCACGCCGGCCGTGCGCAACCTGATCCGCGAAGCGAAAGTGGCGCAAATGTATTCGGCCATCCAGACGGGCGCCAACGTGGGCATGCAAACCCTGGACCAGTGCCTCTCCGACCTGGTGCGGCGCGGCACGATCTCGGCGGAAACGGCCCGCTCGGCCGCCAAGGCCCCCGAAAACTTCCCCGGCTAAGCCATGCAGACGACCCACGAACACTACGACGCCATGCACGCGCTGCTGGCGCAGATGCGCGCACGGGGCGGCTCCGACCTGTTCATCACGGCCGGTTTTCCGCCCGCCATCAAGCTCGACGGCAAGCTGACGCCGTTGCCCGGCGCCCCGCTCGATGCGGCCCAGGCTGCCGGCTACGTGCGCGCCGTCATGCACGCGCGCCAGGCGGCGGAGTTCGCGGCCAGCCGCGAAGCCAATTTCGCCATCAGCCCGGACGGCCTCGGGCGCTTCCGCGTGTCCGCCTTCATGCAGATGGGCCAGGCAGGCATGGTCTTGCGCACGATCAATACCGCCATCCCCACGCTGGATGCGCTGGGCCTGCCCGCCATCCTGCAGGACGTGGTGATGAGCAAGCGCGGCCTC
Source organism: Janthinobacterium sp. GW822-FHT07H10 (assembly GCF_058798675.1). Classification (NCBI taxonomy): domain Bacteria; kingdom Pseudomonadati; phylum Pseudomonadota; class Betaproteobacteria; order Burkholderiales; family Oxalobacteraceae; genus Janthinobacterium; species Janthinobacterium sp. GW822-FHT07H10. The sequence continues at coordinate 158,605 of NZ_JBXAKS010000009.1, read as the reverse complement.
GTCATCATGGTGGGCGCCACCGGCTGCGGCAAGTCGACCACGCTGGCCGCCATGGTCGGCCACCGCAACGCCCACAGCCACGGCCACATCATCACCATCGAAGACCCTGTGGAATTCATCCATCCGCACGGCAACTGCATCGTCACCCAGCGCGAAGTGGGCGTCGACACGGACGACTGGGCCACGGCCCTGAAAAACACCCTGCGCCAGGCGCCCGACGTCATCCAGATCGGCGAAATCCGCGACCGCGACACGATGGACCACGCCATCGCGTTTGCCGAGACGGGCCATTTGTGCCTGGCGACCCTGCACGCGAACAACGCCAACCAGGCGCTCGACCGCATCATCAATTTCTTCCCCGAGGAGCGCCGCCAGCAGTTGCTGATGGACCTGTCGCTGAATCTGAAGGGCATGATTTCGCAGCGCCTGATCCCCAACAAGGAGGGCGGCGGACGCCAGGCGGCGCTGGAAATCCTGCTCAATTCACCGCTGATGAGCGACCTGATCTTCAAGGGCCAGGTGCACGAAATCAAGGAATTGATGAAAAAATCGCGCGAACTGGGCATGCAGACCTTCGACCAGGCCCTGTTCGACCTGCACGAGGCGGGACGGATCGGCTACGAAGACGCGCTGCGCAATGCCGATTCCGTCAACGACCTGCGCCTGACGATCAAACTGAACGGCAAGACGGCGCCGGAACCGGCCGCACCCGCGGGCAACCTCAAACTGGGACTCCTCTGACATGACCAGCATCCACGATTTCCAGGCCACGGCGCTGGACGGTACGCCAATTGATCTGGCGCAATACAAGGGCAAGGTGCTGTTGATCGTCAACACGGCCAGCGCCTGCGGCTTCACGCCGCAATACGCGGGACTCGAAGCGCTGTACCGCGAGTTTCAGGATCAGGGCCTGGTCGTGCTGGGTTTTCCCTGCAATCAATTCCGCCAGCAGGAACCGGGCTCGAATGCGGACATCGGCGCCTTTTGCGAAAAGAACTTCGGCGTCACCTTTCCCCTGTTTGCGAAAGTCGACGTGAATGGCCCCCATGCCCATCCCGTCTTTGCGCAATTGAAGCAGGCGGCGCCCGGCATCCTCGGCACGCAGGCGATCAAGTGGAATTTCACGAAGTTTTTGGTGCGCAAGGATGGCAGCGTGTTTCGCCGCTATGCGACGGCCAGCAAGCCGGCCACCCTGGCCGCCGACATACGACAATTGCTACAGGAATAGCACGTATGCACCTTGATTAATGACAACATCCATGCGAAATCAATCAATCCGTATTTATTTCATGACTGATATCAATATTGTGTTTCAAATAGCAATTTTTCGGTGATAATGTTTGCATAATTATTCGCAGATATCGATCAAAAAACGATGCCAGTCTTTGGGAAAATATTATCTTCATGGATGCGGATGGGCTGTTATTCCCGCCTCTTCATCCCTATTTTCTTCCTGATACTTGCCGTTTCCGCCGTCCGCTACCACGCCCTGCTCGACACGGAAACGGCGCTGGCCAATTCGCGCTACCAGAGCGATGCGCGGCAACTCGATCTCTACCTGGCCAATACCGTGCTGCCGCTGGCCGTGCAGGCGAATATGGAGTCGCTGCGCGACAGCGTGCAGCAGGCGCTGCGCGGCGCCCTGCCGCTGAACCGCAACCTCGCCTCCGTGCGCTGGGACAGCGCCTCCACGCATATCGAAGTGCAAGCCGACAGGCAGCTGGCCGATGAACTGGCGGCCGGCGTGCCGCCCTGGTTTGCGCGCCTGGCCGGCATCACGGCCATCAGCAGCCGCCTGACGGTGGCGCTGCCCGGCGGCGGCGATGGCATCGTCGACCTGCATTACACGCCCAGCCTGCCCCTGATGCAAGTGTGGCACAGCGTGCGCCACCAGGCCGTGCTCAGCACCATCAATATCGTCCTCATCTATGTGTTGCTGGCCCTGATCCTGGCCTCGCACCGCAGGCTGCTGGCGCGGCTGGTGCAGGCGACCGACCGCTTTCGCGGCGGCGACTTCGCCGTGCGCATGGCGGCCGGCGCCACGCCCGAGGCGCAAGCCGTGTCGGGCTCGTTCAACAGCATGGCCGGCGATGTCGAGGAACTGTTTTCCTCGCTGAAGACGAGCCAGCGCCAGCTGGGCGAACAATTGAATGAAACCGTGCACATGCAGCAGGCGCTGCAAAAACTGTCATGGCAAAATTACAATGACGTGCTGACGGGATTGCCCAACCGTGCCGCGCTGGCCGCCCGCTTCGAGCAGGAGCTGTTCCTCGCGCGCGAACGCCAGCGCCTGCTGGCCGTGTGCCTGTTCGATCTCGACCACTTCCAGGCCATCAACGACCGCTACGGCGCCGAGGCCGGCGATGAAATCCTCAAGCAGGTGGCGGCCCGCCTGCACGGCTACACGGGCCAGGTGCACTACGCGGCGCGCCTGGGCGGCGATGAATTCGTCCTGCTGCTGTGCGGCCAGGCCAGCATCGCCAGCATCGAGCAGAACATCACGCAGCTGATGGGAGAGCTGAGCCGCCCCTACCTGTGCGACCAGCAGGCGCTGCACATGACGGCCAGCGTCGGCATCGCCGTCTACGCGGGCAAGGACCTGAACACGGAAAGCCTGCTGCGCCACGCCGACCACGCCGTCTACCAGGCCAAGCTGACGGGACGCAACCAGTACCACTTCTTCGACACCAATCTCGATGAAGAGGTGCGCACGCACCACAACCAGCGCACGGAAGTGCGCCAGGCCCTGATCAACGGCGAACTGCGGCTGTACTACCAGCCCAAGGTGAACATGCGCGCCGGCACGGTGGTGGGCATGGAGGCGCTGCTGCGCTGGCAGCATCCGCGCCGCGGCGTGCTGGCGCCGGCGCAGTTCCTGCCGCTGGTGGAGCAGACAGACCTGATCATCGACATCGGCGAATGGGTGCTGCGCCAGGCCCTGTGGCAGATGCAGCGCTGGAGCGCGGCCGGCAAGCACTGGGTGGTCAGCGTGAACATCGCGGCGCGCCACTTCCAGCAGCCCGATTTCGTCTCGCGCCTGAAAACCATCCTCGGCGAGTTTCCCGGCGTGCGCGCCAGCATGCTGGAACTGGAAATCCTCGAATCATCGGCCCTGCACGACATCGAGCACGTGCGCCGCATCATCCGCGCCTGCCAGGCGCTGGGCATCACCTTCGCCCTCGACGATTTCGGCACCGGCTATTCCTCGATGTCGTACCTGAAACGCCTGCCGGCGAATATCGTCAAGATCGACCAGAGCTTCGTGCGCAACATGCTCAACGACCGCGACGACCTGCATCTGGTGCGCGCCGTCATCGGCCTGGCCCGCTCATTCAGCCTGACGGTGATCGCCGAGGGCGTGGAAAGCATCGAACACGGCGCGCGCCTGATCCAGCTGGGCTGCGACCTGGCGCAAGGCTACGGCATCGCCCGCCCCATGCCGGCCGACGCCGTGCTGGAATGGGCGAGCCATTTTGTGCCGGCGCCGCAGTGGAGGATTGCGCAGTTCAGCGAGGCACCTATCTGACGGCTGTCAATGCTGCATCGATCAGCTCGATCCAGTGCCGCACGGGCGTTTCCGTGCCCGACTGCAGATGCGTGAGGCAGCCGATATTCGCCGAGACGATCATCTCCGGCTCGCACGCCGCCAGGTTCGCCAGCTTGTTGTCGCGCAGCTGCTGCGACAGGGCCGGCTGCAGGATCGAATACGTGCCGGCCGAACCGCAGCACAGGTGGCTGTCGGCGCACAGGCGCACGTCGACGCCGACGGCGCGCAACACCTGCTCCACCTTGCCGCGGATCTGCTGGCCGTGCTGCAGGGTGCACGGCGGGTGATACGCCACCCTCTGTGCGATACGGTCTTTCAACAGCGCCACCAGCTCGTCTTCAAACGCCGGCATGATCTCGGACAAATCGCGCGTCAGGGCGGCGATGCGCCGCGCCTTCTCCGCATAGCTGGCGTCATGCGCCAGCAGGTGGCCGTACTCCTTGACGGTGGCGCCGCAGCCCGACGCCGTCATGACGATGGCTTCCGCGCTCTCCACGTAGGGCCACCAGGCGTCGATATTGCGGCGCATGTCGTCCAGCGCCGCCTCCTGGTCGTTCAAATGATGGCGCAGCGCGCCGCAGCATCCGGCCTTCGGCGCGACTATCAGCTGCACGCCCAGCGCGTCGAGCACGCGCGCCGTGGCCGCGTTGATGTTCGGCGACATGGCCGGCTGCACGCAGCCGTCGAGCAGCAGCATGGTGCGCGCATGCTGGCGCACCGGCCATGCCCCGGCTTTCACGCCCGGGCGCAGCTTGTCCTGCAAGCCTTGCGACAGCAGCGGCCGCAGCGCCTGGCCCGCCTTGTACACGGGTGTAAACAGCCAGCGGCGCGGCAGGGCTTCCTTCAGGGCGAAGCGCAGCGCGCGCTCGCGCAAGGGGCGCTGCACGCGCTGCTCGACGACGTGGCGGCCGATGTCGACCAGGCGCCCGTACTGCACCCCGGACGGACAGGTCGATTCGCAGTTGCGGCAGGTCAGGCAGCGGTCCAGGTGCGTCTGCGTCTTGACCGTGACGGGCGCGCCTTCGAGCACCTGCTTGATCAGGTAGATGCGTCCGCGCGGGCCATCGAGTTCATCGCCCAGCAACTGGTAGGTGGGGCAGGTGGCCGTGCAAAAGCCGCAGTGCACGCAGGCGCGCAGGATGGCTTCGGCTTCGTCGCCTGCCGGCGTATTCTTGATGAAATCGGCGAGATTGGTTTGCATGCGCGCTCAATACATTCTGTGCGGGTTGAAGATGCCGGCCGGATCGAAAGCCTGCCGCAGGCGCTGGTGGATGGCATCGATGGCCGGCGCCAGCGGCTGGAACACGCCCACGGCCTTGTCGCCGCCACGGAACAAGGCGGCGTGGCCGCCGGCGGCCGCCACCGCCTGGCGGATGCGCTGCGCGCCGGCGTCATCGGCGTCGGTGTCAAGTTTCAGCCAGCGCTGCGCCCCGCCCCACTCGATCAGCTGGCGCCCTTTCAGGATCACGGCGCTGGCGTGCGGCGGCAGCGACAGGCGCCACAGGCTGCCCGCGCCCGCAAAGAAGTCATGCGTCTGCTCGCGCAGCGCGCTCCAGAAGGCGGCCGCATCCTGCGGCGCCAGCACCTCGCCGCCCAGCGACTGCAGCGCCGCCGAGACGGCCGCCTCGGCGCCGGACAGGCGCACCGTCAGCACGCCGTCATGCCAGCAGCTGGCCGAAATCGGCAGCGGCTTGCCGGCCCACTCATTGAGCAGGCGCAGGGCGGCGATTTCCGCGCACGCGATGCGGAAAGTGGTCTCGCGCAGCGGCAGCGGCAGCACCTTCAGCGACACTTCCAGGATCAGGCCCAGCGTGCCCAGGGACCCCGCCAGCAGGCGCGAGACGTCGTAGCCGGCCACGTTCTTCATCACCTGCCCGCCAAAGGCCAGCCGCTCGCCGTGGCCGTCCAGCAGCACGGCGCCCAGCACGAAGTCGCGCAGCGCGCCCGCGCTGGCGCGGCGCGGACCGGACAAGGCGCAAGCGACAACGCCGCCCACGGTGGCGCCGGGGCCGAAATGCGGCGGCTCGAAAGCCAGCATCTGGTTGCGCGCGGCCAGCGCCGCCTCGATCTCGGCCAGCGGCGTGCCGCAGCGGGCCGTGATCACCAGTTCCGTCGGTTCATAGTCGATGATGCCCGCATACGCGCGCGTATCGAGTACCTCGCCTTCGAGCCGCTGGCCATACCAGTCCTTGGTGCCGCCGCCGCGCAGGCGCAGGGGGCTGCGCGCCGCGCTGGCCGCCAGGATGGTCTGCCTGAATTGTTCCACTATCGCTTGCAAGGAGGTCTCCGGCAGGTTAAAAACGGGGCAGGTTGGCGAACGGCAGGCGCCCCGCCGTCACGTGCATCTTGCCGAATTCCGCGCAGCGGTTCAAGGTGGGAATCGCCTTGTCCGGGTTCAGCAAGGTATGGGGGTCGAAGGCGCGCTTGACGGCAAAGAAGGCATCGAGTTCGGCGCGCGTAAACTGCACGCACATGGAATTGATCTTTTCCATGCCCACGCCGTGCTCGCCCGTGATGGTGCCGCCCACGGCCACGCACAGTGCCAGGATGTCGGCGCCAAACGCCTCGGCGCGCTCGAATTCGGCCGGCACGTTGGCGTCGAACAGGATCAGGGGATGCAGGTTGCCATCGCCCGCATGGAACACGTTCGCGCAGCGCAGGCCGTGCGTCTTTTCCATCTGCGCGATGCCCGTCAGGACCTCCGCCAGTTTTTTTCTCGGGATGGTGCCGTCCATGCAGTAATAATCGGGCGAGATGCGCCCCGCGGCGGGAAACGCGTTCTTGCGGCCGGACCAGAACTTCATGCGCTCGGCTTCCGACTGCGAGACAGCGATCGCGCTGGCGCCCGCCCCTTCCAGCACGGCCGTCATGCGCGCGATTTCCTCTTCCACCTCTTCGTGCGTGCCGTCCGCCTCGCACAGCAGGATGGCCGCCGCGTCGATGTCGTAGCCGGCCTTGACGAACGGTTCGACCATGCGCGAAGAAGTCTGGTCCATCATTTCCAGGCCGGCCGGGATGATGCCGGCGGCGATCACGTTGGCCACCGCGTTGCCGCCCGTGACGACGTCGCCGAACGAGGCCATGATGACCCTGGCCGTGGCCGGTTTCGGTATCAGTTTCACCGTCACTTCCGTGACGATGCCCAGCATGCCTTCGGAGCCGATGAAGACGGCCAGCAGGTCGAGACCCGGCGAATCGAGGCATTCGCCGCCCAGTTCCAGCACGTCGCCAGCGATGGTAACGACGCGCACGCGCAGCACATTGTGCACGGTCAAGCCGTATTTGAGGCAATGCACGCCGCCCGAGTTTTCCGCCACGTTGCCGCCGATGCTGCAGGCGATCTGCGAGGACGGATCGGGCGCGTAGTACAGCGCGTATGGCGCGGCCGCCTCGGAAATGGCCAGGTTGCGCACGCCCGGCTGCACCACGGCCGTGCGCGCATACGCATCGAGGCGCACAATGCGGTTCAGGCGCGCCGTCGACAGCACCACGCCATCGGCGATGGGCAAGGCGCCGCCCGACAGGCCCGTGCCGGCGCCGCGCGGCACGATCGGCACCTGCAATTCGCGGCAGACGCGCAGGATGGCGACGACCTGCTCTTCCGTGTCGGGCAGGGTGACCACCATCGGCAGCTGGCGGTAGGCGGCCAGGCCGTCGCATTCATACGGGCGCGTGTCTTCGGCGTCGGACAGCACGCAGCGGGCCGGCAGCACGGCCAGCAGGGCGGCGACGACGGCTTGCTGGCGCGCGGCGGTCAATCCGGATTCGGGAGCGGCATTGAGCATAAGTGGGGCAACTTAAGTGAGCAAAAGTGCATGGGCGTGCAACGATTGTAAGCACAAAAGCGGCGCGCACCGCATTTTTTGTCGCCATGGCGGGCAAATCGGGGGCAAGGTGTGGCGCAGTGTCGTATGCTGCCCCCATTCTACTTTGACAGGATCAGCATCATGGGCAACCGACTCTCGAAAATCGCCACGCGCACGGGCGACAATGGCAGCACCGGCCTGGGCGACGGCAGCCGCACCAGCAAGGACAATGTCCGTATCCACGCCATGGGCGACGTCGACGAACTCAATTCCAATCTGGGCTTGCTGCTGTGCGAAGCCATGCCCGACGCCTTGCGCGACGAGCTGGTCGCCATCCAGCACGACCTGTTCGACCTGGGCGGCGAAATCTGCATCCCCGGCTACCAGCTGATCAAGGAAGAGCACGTGCTGCGCCTCGACGATTTGCTGGCCAAATACAATGCGGACTTGCCCGCCCTCTCGGAATTCATCCTGCCGGCCGGCTCGCGCGCCGCCTCGCTCGCGCATGTGTGCCGCACCGTGTGCCGCCGCGCCGAGCGCAGCATCGTCGCGCTGGCGAACGTGGAAACCCTGCACGAGCATCCGCGCCAGTACGTGAACCGCCTGTCGGACCTGCTGTTCGTGCTGTCGCGCGTGCTGAACCGCTTTGCCGGCGGCAGCGACGTGCTGTGGCGGCACGACCGCACGCGGGGTTAACGCCGCCAATGCCGGCCCTGCCGGCGTACTGGCAGGGCCGGCAATCTTTATTTAATCTGGCGCGCAGCTTTCATAACAGATCCGATGAATCTTGCTGCAGGCACCTGGTGAGCCCGGATGCTCGGTCATGCACTGCTCCAGGTCATCGTTACACTGCGAATAGCATGCCGGCTCGCCGCTGCCGGCGATTGCATACGAGGCGCTGACGCCCATGGCAAACAAAAAGAAACCCAGCTTTTTAAACATAAGCACTCCTGTTGAATTGACAGACGATGAATGACATCCATGGCGCGCCGTCGCTTACGCGCCATCCATACGCTGGCATTGCATGCGCGCGTCAACCACGCGGCGGACGCAGGCATTCCTTCTGGCAAGCCTGATAATTTTCCATGCAGGCCGGCTGGCCGAATTCCACGCAATCGAGCAGGTTGCGTTCGCAGACAAAGGTGCAGTCAGGGCCACCTGCCTGCACGCTGAAGGACAACGCGGCGCCGGCGGCAAACAGGAAAGCGGCAATCTTTTTGAACATGGTGAGCCTTTCAAATTAACAAGTGGGAACGTCAGATTTTCTTCAGCGCCGCTTGCAAGGCATCCGTATTGAAACCCTGGATCTTGCGGTTGCCGATCAACACCACGGGCACGCCGCCGCCGCCGAGTTCTTCATGGGCTTTTTTCGCTGCCGGCGATTTCTCGATATCGAGATCGACGAAATCGATCTTGTTTTCCTTGAAATACGCGCGCGTCTTGGCGCAATAACCGCACCAGTCCGTGCCATATAACACCACCTTCGCCTGGGCATTCGGGAAATACGCGGCGTAATTGCCTTCCGTGTAATTCGACTTGAGCAGGCCAGGCAATAAGGACAGGCCATAGCCACTGCCCAGGCCGGCTGCCAGGATCAACGCATACAGGGCGACGGTTTTGATTTTTTTCTGCATAGTGGGGAATGGCGAGAGAGGGGCGTATCAAAGGCAAGCCAGCGCGGAACGCCGTTGGCTTGCCACCTTGCGATAAATCAAGTCTGCAATCAGGTACCTGCTTCGCAGACTTTCAGGCACGCCTTGTAACTGCCGCTGCAAAATGGGGATCGGTCGCCATTCATCATCGTGCACTCGCGCAATTCCTCCTCACAGCTGGAGCAGCTGATCTCCGAAGCGAGAGCATACGAAGCACTCAATCCCAGGGTAAAAATAAATGCCGCAATCTTTTTCATTTACTACTCTCCATGTCAGCCATTGCAGCAGGCAATGGCACTACACCAGTGGTAAAAATCAATGACGATTTTCCTTATTTTCTTGCTACAAAATCGAATATAGAGCGCGATTATTTTAGAGTCAACATTTCCTTCTTATATATTTTCATTTTGGAAAATATATTGGGAAAGCCCGTGGAATGTGGAATTTGGAGAGATTGGGAGGCGCCAAACGTCTATACAATATTGGCGCCGCATGCAGGAAAACGGCCGGCTGCGGGCGCAGCCGGCCGGGCGGCTACAGGGCTTCCAGAAAGCTCTTCAGCGCGATGATTTCCTCGGACGTCAGCTGCAAGCGCTGCAGCAGGGGCGACGTGACGGGAAACTTCGGATCGGCCGCCTGCTGCGCATTTTGCGGCACGGGGCGCGACATGCCCGCGTTGTACATGTTCAGCAAACCCACCATTTGCGGGAACAGGCCGTTGTGCATCCACGGCCCCGATTGCGCCACGCCACGCAGGCCCGGCGTGCGGAACTTGCCCACGTCCTCGTGCTTGCCCGTCACCAGGTAGCGCCCCAGGTCTTCATATTTCTTGCGCCCGTAGTACGTCAAGCCCAGGTTATGGAATTGCTGGTCTGTCAGCAAGGCGCCGCTGTGGCACGTCATGCAGCGCGCCTTGGTGCGGAACAGGTGCAAGCCCAGCAACTCGCGGTCGTTCAGGGCCGTGCGCTGGCCTTCCAGGAAGGTGTCGAAGCGCGTGACGGGCGGCAGCACCGTGCGCTGGTAGTCGGCCAGCGCCGTCAGGATGCGCGGCAGGGTCACGCCGGCGCCCTGGCCGAAGGCGGCGTCGAACTGCGCCGGATAGTCATCGAGCGCGGCCAGCTTGGCCGCCAGGGCCGGTACGTCCATGGCCATCTCGTCCGGATGCTGCAAGGGACCCAGCGCCTGCTCTTCCAGGGTATTCGCGCGGCCATCCCAGAACAGCGGCTTGAGCTGCCCCACGCCCAGCAAGCCCGGCGCGTTGCGCTGGCCCAGCCTTCCTTCATGGCCGACGGAGGTGCGCTTGCTGTCGGCAAAGCTGTGGGCGGGACTGTGGCAGCTGATGCAGGCCACCGCGTTCGAGCGCGACAGGCGGGGGTCATTGAACAGCCGCTGTCCCAGCGCCGCCACCTGTGGCGCCACCTGCGCCGGCGGCAGCGCCGAGACGGGCGCCATTTCCTGCGGCGCGACGCCATCGGCCACCTGCGGCCGGGGCCAGTGGGCGATGGGCTGCGCATACCTCTGGCGCAGACAGGCCATGTCCCAGCCCTTGTCCGCCGCGCAGGCAATACTGGCGGGAACGCCATCGCTGGCGCGGCCATCCATGCTCATCATCAGGCCCGCGCCGCCCGCCAGCAAGGCGGCCACGGCGAAGGTGGTTTTTTTCAGGTGGGATGCGATATTCATGCGCCTGCCGTCATGGTCGTTGTCATTAGAAGCGGTAGCCAAGTTCCAGCGTGAACTGGCGGCCTTTTTCGAACACCACCCCGTTGTTGGCATCGAACAGGGGATTGCTGCGGTTGCTGACGTTCTCGATGCCCAGGTTGACGAAGCCTGCGCCCGGCCCCGTCTTCGGCAGCGCGTACTGCACGCGCATGTCCCAGGTGAAGGACTTGCTGGTCGAAACGTCCTGGTAGACCTTCGCCACGTCGCCGTCGAATGGCAGCGCATCTCCCGTGGCGACCATATTCGTTTCCGGCCCCCGCATGCGGAAGAAATGGTCCACCTTCAGGCGGTACGCAGGCATATCGGTCGACAGCAGCAGGCGCGCCGTCCAGGGCCGGTTGTAATTGTTGGCCGGGCGGTCCGCCCAGCGCACGAACTTGCCCTGGTAATAGATGAATTTATCCAGTTCGTTCGTCAGGTCGCTCAGCGAGTCATCGTAAGTGGCATGCGTGCTGGTGGTGCGCGTGCGGTCATAGCCGAACTGCACTTGCGTGGCGCTGCCGCCCCAGCGCAGCGGGCGCATGGTCTCGGCGGACAGGGTCCACACCTTGCTGTCGCTGCGGCCCACGTTATCCCAATAGAAATTGGCGGCCGACACCACGTGATACACCATCTCGTCGCGGCCTTCGCGCAGCACGCGCTTGGCGCTCCATTTCACGCCGCCCCATTGCTTGCTGATGCCCAGCAGTTTTTCATCCGTGTACGGCACCTTCATGTCACCGAGCTTGAGCCAGCTCCAGTTGCTGGCCATGACGGGCGCGGCCCAGTCCTTCAGCAAGCCGCCCGACAAGGTACGCGTTTGCGGCGAGGTCTGCAGTGCCAGGCGTTTCGACTGGGCATAGAAGTTGAAGAAATTGCGGCCATAGTAGCGGTTGGCGCCCAGTTCGACCTGCGTCGTGCCCTTGCCCGCCACATCCCAGAACGCGGACAGGCGCGGCGCGACGGTGGACTTCGGCGACAGGTCGTCCGTATCGTAGCGCATGCCCAGGCGCACGCGCACATCGCCCGCCTTGACGTCATCCTGCAGGAAGGCGCCGCGCGTCTTGTTGCTCAGTTCATAGCCGCCCGCGTAAAAAATGATGCGCGATGCCAGATACTGGCCGCGCACGTTTGAGGCCGCATTCCATGGCGTCGCCAGCGAGCAGTACTGCGTATCGACGCCGCCGCCCAGCATATTGCAAGTGGTGGTGTTGGCCGATGCCGTGTATTGCTCATACGTGGTGTTGCGCTGGTAACGCGAACGCTGCGTGCCCAGTTCCAGGCCGGCCTGGAAAGTATGCGACATGCCCAGCAAGTCGAGCGGCTCCCACTTCAGCTTGCCCTGGTACTGGGCGCTTTCCTGTTCCTGGTCGATGTCGCCGTAGCCGCCTTCATTGCTGGCCCAGCCCGTCGCGCCCGTGCCCGTCTTGACGCCCCAGTTCTTGTCGCTCGAGTAGCGCCACGCCTTCCACACGGTGGCATCGGCGTCGCGCGAACTGTCCATCTTGCTCCAGCTCAAGCGGTGTTCCGCCGTGGCATTGCCCAGCCACCCCACGGGATGCGTCAGGCCCAGGTTGATGCCATTGCCGCCGCTCTTCAGGTGATAGCTGCTGTTCCTGGTGTTGGCGATGAAATAATCGCCCTCGGATGGCGCATGCATGAGGGAAAAATCGGCCAGCACGCCGGGCGTGATGGTCCAGAAGCCGCGCACGAAGGCGTTGTCGCTGCCACGCTTTTGCACCTTGCGGTTGGCATCGCTTGCGCTCTGCAAGCCATTGCCGTAGCCATTCAGGGGAATCTCCGACGTCTTGCGGATGAAGCTGCCGATCAGGCTGAAATTTTCCGTCACCTTGCCCTGCAGCGCGGCGCGGTAGGTCCATTTCTCGAATGCCGGCTGCAAATCGGCCGTGGCCGAATTGGCGGCGCTTTCCCGCTGGCTGTCGCTGAGCTTGTATTGCATCCACGCCGAGCGCGTGCTTTCGACGGACACTTGCCCGGCCAGCTTGCGCGTGGGCGCGCAGGTATTGGCCTTCACCACGCCGCCCTTGAAGCGGCCATATTCGGCGCCGATGTTCGAATCGAGCACCGTCACGTCGCACAGCAGGCTGGTGTCGACGGCAAAGCCCTGGCTGGCCGACGGCGGCGTGGCATTGCTGGCGGGATTGCTGCTGTTCGGGCCGATATCGTTGTTGAGCGACATGCCGTCCATCTGGTACAGATTGTCGTAGAACTTGGCGCCGTTGATGCTGATATCGGCCGGCGCCAGCTCGCCCTGGGTGGCGGACGCTTGCTGCTTGTTATCGAACTGCACGCTGGGATTGATGCGCAGCAAGCTGGTGATATTGCCGTCGATGCCATTCATGGCCTCGATCTGGCGCTTGTCCAGGCGCTGTTCGCCCACGGACTCCCGCTCGGCCTGCAGGCGCACTTCGGGCAGCACTTGCGGTGCGGGTTCGTCGGTGTCGGCTGCGGCGGCGAAGGGAGTGGCGGCGCTGGCGCCAAAGGCCAGGCCGATGGCCAGTACGGACTGGCGCAGGGTAAGAATGGAAGACATGAAAACCTTGCAACTGCGGATGGGAAAGGGGCAGTCTCATGATGCCGTCCTTCACCCGCGCTGCCAGTGTCGCCTTCTCATGCCGCCAATTGCAAATGATAACGATTAGCATTTACTGTTGCAATGCTCGAAAATCAAGACTTCGCCGTTTTTTTGACGTGCGTAAAAATTTCTTGCCATCTTGTTGCATCTACACCACGGCCTCGCCGCCGTCATGCGGCTGGCGCCACCTCGCCGGACTGCAGCTGCGCATGCAGGTGTTCGCGCAATAATCCCCGCAGCAATTGCACCTGCGCCACGGCATCGGCCTGCAAGGCCGTCAAGCCGTGGCCGCCGCAGGGAGCGGGCGCGGGAACGTCCGCCTCGCCGCGCAGCAAGGCATCGATCTCCGCGCTGACGGCGGTGATCCACTGCTGCAACTCGGGCATGGCCGGCTCGGCCTGGGGACTCAGGCTGATGCGCGCCGTGCTGCCCGCCACGCGGCGCAGCAGCGGCAAGGTGCGCAGGGCCGCCAGGCCCACGCCGCTACTGCGGTCCAGGCGGCGCTCGATGCGCAGGCGCTGCAGCACTTGCTCGGCGTTGTTGCTGGCCAGTCCCGCCTCGCGGCGCAGCCTTGCGATCGCGCTATCCCACCGCCCGCCCGCCGCCAGCACGGCCAGCAGGTATTTCAAATTGGCCGACACGGCTTTCGCCAGGCGCTGGTCCAGGTCGTCCGCTTCGCGGTCGGGCCACAGGAAGAACGTGGCCAGCAGGGCCAGCACGCAGCCAAGCACATTGTTGCCCAGGCGGCTCATGGCATACACCATCTCGCTGGCCGGCGCCGCATAGTCGGCCACCAGCACGAAGGCGGGCGTCATGAACAGCACGTGCAGGCTGTAGCTGACGCGGCGCAAGGCCATGGTGGCGACGATCAGGGGAAACACCACCAGCGAGATGGCCAGCGGCGTGTGCACGGCCAGGCCGATCAGCACGGCCAGCACGGCGCCCAGCACGCTGCCCGCCACCCGCTCGATGCCGCGCGGCCAGGTGGTCGACACGGACGGCTGCAGTATCAGCAAGGTCGCCATGGTGGCCCAGTAGCCGAACGGGATGTGCAAGGCTTCGACCAGCAGGAAGCCGGCCGTCGTCGCCAGCGACACGCGCGCCGCGTGGCGCCAGCTCAGCGACTGCGGCGTGGCGTTGACTTTCAGCGTCTGCCACGCCTGCCCCAAGGCCAGGAAAGCCGCTTCGCGCCACGGCAGCTGCCTCGCGCGCGGCATGCCCAGCTCCATGAATTCCACGTTCAGGCGCAGCGGCAGCAAGGCGCCCAGCGCCGCTTCCAGGCGCCGTCCGCAGGCGGCCAGGCGGCGCTGCAAGTCCAGCGGCGGCGTTTCCGGCCGGCGCTGCACGGCCTGCCCCAGGCGGCGCAGCAGCACGGCCATCACTTCCAGGCTGCGCCGCGCGCGCGGGTCCTGGCGCAGCCGCTGCTGCTCGCGCTCGCAGGTATGCGTGACGGCGATCAGGTAGGCGAAGATGCGCTCGGCGTCGCTGAGGGCCAGCAGCAGGTTGTCGTACAGGGCGCTGCGGCCGGCGCGCGATGGCGGCACGGCGGCCAGCGCCACGCGCGCCGCTTCCAGCGCGGCGCGCGCCTGCGAGCGGTAGCTGGCGCCATGCGCGGCAACGTCCGCCTGGGCGGCGTCAGCTTCGAGGAAGCGCGCATTGTCGCGCGCGATGCTGGCCAGGCGCGAATATGCGGCGCGGATGGCGCGCCTGCTGGGGCCGAACGGGTGGATGCGCCAGACCGTAAAACTGAGCACGGTGGCAAACAGGCAGCCGACCATGTAGAGGCCGAGGAAAGGCGCGCTTTGCGTCATCGATTCGAGCGGATGCGTGACCATCACGACACAGGCCGTGGCCGCCAGGATCGCCACCTGCGCCGTGGCCGCACCCCAGATGCGCGCCAGCGCGCCGGCCCAGGAAAACAGCAGCACGGCGATGGCGGCCGTCGCCAGGCCATGGCCGGCCGCCAGCGCCGTCAGGCCGCCGGCCACCGTGGACAGCAGGCCGAAGCCCAGCATCGAGACGAAGCGCATGCGGCGCGTGCCGGCCGCGTCGGCCAGGCAGGTCCAGAAGGCGCCGATGGCGGCCCAGGAAAAATCGGGATGGTCGAACAACAAGCCCAGCAGCAACATGACGCTCGAGGCGCACGCGGCCCGCAGGCCCTCGGACAGATTGGTTTCGTCGATGGCCAGGGTGACCATCCACAGGGGGCGGCGCTGCGCCAGCTTGTCCGTGTAGGCGTGCAAGCCCGTCAGCCAGCGGCCTGCCAGCATGCGCGTACGGCGGTGGAGTTTCCTGAAATGCAAGATCGGCTTTGAAAGGTATCAAAGCGTCATCGTAGCATTCCCGGACGAAAAATGTTGCAGTGCAGCGTAAAATTCCAGCAGGCGAAGAAAAAGCGGCACCGCAGTGCCGCTTCTCTCTTGCTTGCGCGTCTTAGCTGACCATCGCCAGGCGCGGCCCGGCCGCAGGGAAGCGCTGCTCGATCGACGCGGCGATGCCCGCGGCATCCAGGCCCACGCTTTTCAGCAGCTGCACGGGATCGCCATGGTCGATGAAGGTATCGGGCAAGCCCAGCATGAGGATAGGCTTGACGATGCCTTCGGCGGCCAGCGCCTCGGCCACGGCCGAACCGGCGCCGCCCATGATGCAGCCCTCTTCCACCGTCACCAGGTAATCGTGTTCGGCGGCAAGCTGTTTCACCAGCGCCACGTCGAGCGGCTTGACGAAACGCATGTTGGCCACCGTCGCGTCGAGCTTCTCGCCCGCCGCCACGCTCGGCGCCACCATCGAGCCGAAAGCGAGGATGGCGATGCGCTTGCCCGGGCGCTTGATCTCGCCCTTGCCGATCTCGATGCTGGTCAGTTCCGGCACGATGGCCGCGCCGGCGCCGGCGCCGCGCGGATAGCGGATCGCTGCCGGGCCAGGATAGTGGTAACCGGTCGTCAGCATTTGCCGGCATTCGTTTTCGTCGGACGCGGCCATGATGACCATGTTCGGGATGCAGCGCAAAAACGCCATGTCATAGTTGCCCGCATGCGTGGCGCCGTCGGCGCCCACGAGGCCGGCGCGGTCCAGCGCGAACGTCACGTCCAGGTTTTGCAGGGCGACGTCGTGGATCAGCTGATCGTAGGCGCGCTGCAGGAAGGTCGAATAGATGGCGACGACGGGCTTCAAGCCTTCGCAGGCCAGGCCCGCGCCAAAGGTCACGGAATGCTGCTCGGCGATGCCGACATCGAAGTAGCGGTTCGGATATTGCTGTTCGAACCTGACCATGCCCGAGCCTTCGCGCATGGCCGGCGTGATGCCCACCAGGCGCTTGTCGTGCGCGGCCATGTCGCACAGCCAGTTGCCGAACACTTCCGTGTACGTCATCTTGGCCGGCGCCGTGGCCGGCTTGATGCCTTCGGCCGGGTTGAACTTGCCCGTGCCGTGGTACAAGATCGGCTCCGCCTCGGCCAGCTTGTAGCCCTGGCCCTTCTTGGTCACCACGTGCAGGAATTGCGGGCCCTTCAATTGCTTGATATTTTGCAAGGTCGGGATCAGCGAATCGAGGTCGTGGCCGTCGATGGGGCCGATATAGTTGAAACCGAATTCCTCGAACATGGTGGCGGGCACGACCATGCCCTTGGCATGCTCCTCGAAGCGCTTCGCCAGTTCCAGCACGGGGCCGGGCAACACGGACTTGCCGACATTTTTCGCCGCCGCATAGAACTGGCCCGACATCAGTCGCGCCAGGTGGCGGTTCAGGGCGCCCACGGGCGGCGAGATCGACATGTCGTTGTCGTTCAGGATCACCAGCAGGTTGACGTCTTCCTGCACGCCCGCATTGTTCATCGCCTCGAAGGCCATGCCGGCCGTCATCGAACCGTCGCCGATCACGGCGATCGCGTGCAGCGGGTCGCCCTTGATCTTGGCCGCCTGCGCCATGCCCAGCGCGGCCGAGATCGACGTCGACGAGTGGGCCGTGCCAAAGGTGTCGTATTCGCTCTCGTCGCGTTTCGGGAAGCCGGAAATGCCGTCCTTCTGGCGCAAGGTGTGCATGCGGTCGCGGCGGCCCGTGAGGATCTTGTGCGTATAGGTCTGGTGGCCCACGTCCCACACGATGCGGTCGTGCGGCGTGTTGAACACGTAATGCAGGGCGACGGTCAGCTCGACCGTGCCCAGGTTGGACGACAGATGGCCGCCCGTCTTGGAGACGGAATCGAGCAGGAAGCTGCGCAGTTCCTGCGCCAGCGGCACCAGTTGCGAGCGTGCCAGCTTGCGCACTTGCGCCGGTTCATTGATGGTTTCTAACAGTTTCATTTATGCCTTCCGCTGCACGACCAGGTCCGCCAGCTCGCGCAAACGGCGTGCCTTGTCCCCGAATGGCGCCAGCGCCGCATGGGCGTCGCACCGCAATTGTTCTGCCAGGGCCCTGGAAGGTTCCAGTCCCAGGATCGATACGTAGGTGGGCTTGTTGGCCGCCGCATCCTTGCCTGCCGTCTTGCCCAGGGTGGCCGAATCGGCCGTCGCGTCGAGCACGTCGTCGACCACCTGGAAAGCCAGCCCGACGGCGCGCGCATAGGCGTTCAGCGCCGTCATCTCGTCCGCCGCCAGGTCCTTGCCCGCCAGCGCGCCGAGGATCACGGCCGCGCGCAGCAGGGCGCCCGTCTTCAACTGATGCATCTGTTCCAGCTGCGGCAAGGTCAAGGCCAGGCCAACGCTGTCGAGGTCGATCGCCTGGCCGCCGCACATGCCGGCCGAACCTGACGCGTGCGCCAGCAGCTTGATCATGGCCATTTGCCGCGCCGGCGGAATGGCCGCGCCGTCGGCCAGCAGCATGAACGCTTGCGATTGCAGCGCGTCGCCCACCAGCAGGGCCGTCGCCTCGTCGTAGGCGATGTGCACGGTAGGCTTGCCACGACGCAAGGCGTCGTCATCCATGCACGGCATGTCGTCATGCACGAGCGAATACACGTGAATCATTTCCAGCGCACACGCGGCGCGCGCGAGGGTGTCTTGATCGGCGTCGAACAGTTCGCCTGCAGCCATCACCAGCAGCGGGCGCACGCGCTTGCCGCCGCCCAGCAGCGCATAGCGCATGGCCGCGTGCAGCTTGTGCGGCACCACGTCGGCCGCCGGCAGGAACTGCTCGAGCCGGCGCTCCACGCCGGACTGGGTGGCTTGCATCCAGTCGCCGAAGGTGACGCCGATGTTGCCTTGTTGTACGCTGGCCGTCATTGGGCGGCCTCGCCGGCATCCACGAACGGTTTCAGCATGTCGCCTTCGAGCACTTTCACCTGCGCTTCGACGCCGTCGAGCTGGGCCGCGCAATACTTGACCAGTTCCGAGCCGCGCTGATACGCCGCGACCGATGCTTCCAGCGGCAACTGGCCCGCTTCCATTTGCGTTACCAGCTGCGCCAGTTCCGCCATTGCCTCTTCAAACGAGGCCGGCGCTGCGGCAGCGGCAGTTAATTTCTTCGACATAGACTCAGATCTCTTCGTGGCACGAGGGGCTTGTAGGGAGACGCCGGGGACTCCCGGCCAGCATAGAAGCGTTATTTTAGAACAAACCACACTATTAAGTGAAAACTAAAGCGCAATCGGCGTGTTCAAAGGGGAAGACGTTGCCAGCATGTCAGTGGATTTTAGCGCAATCGCCTCCCTCCACCGGAAATTGCACGGTAAATGACAACGTTTCTCATTAAAGTGCCCAATTTGCCGGGAGGTTTGGCAATGCCGAGGCCGATCCGCGCTATAATCGCCGGTTCTGTCCGAAATACCGTTTCAACAAATTTGAATTCAGGTCTTTGCGGATTCTTTCTCTCTGTAGCGGTTGCCCAGGGAATGGCCTGGGGCACTGCTGACCGTTGTACATTTATGGGGGGTTGGGATGTCCGATCTGGCTACTCACGCCAAGCTGGCGCGTTCAAACGCGCAACTTCCGGTCCACGTCTATTTTGACGAAACGCTGTTGCAGCGTGAAATGCAGCAATTGTTCCAAGCCGGCCCGCGCTATGTCGGGCATGCGCTGATGGTGCCGGAAACCGGCGATTTTGCGACCCTGGCGTCTGAGAACGAAGGGCGCATGCTCGTGCGCAACGCCAATGGCATCGAAGTGCTGTCCAACGTGTGCCGCCACCGGCAGGCGCTGATGTTCAACGGCCGCGGCAATGCCAATCATATCGTTTGCCCGCTGCACCGCTGGACCTACGACCTCAAGGGTGAACTGATCGGCGCGCCGCATTTCCCCGAGACGCCGTGCCTGAACCTGTCGAAAACGCCGCTGCAAAGCTGGAATGGCTTGCTGTTCGAGCAAAACGGCTACAACGTGATGGAAAAATTGAAAGATTTGTCCGTCTCGAAAGATCTCGATTTTTCCGGCTATATGTTCGACCATGTGGAAATCCACGAGTGCGACTACAACTGGAAGACCTTCATCGAAGTCTACCTCGAGGATTACCACGTCGAGCCGTTCCACCCTGGCCTGGGCAGCTTCGTCAGCTGCGACGACCTGCGCTGGGAATTCGGCAAGGATTACAGCGTGCAGACGGTGGGCGTGCACCGCGGCCTGCAGCAGGCCGGTTCGCCGACCTACAAGAAGTGGCAGGAGCAGGTGCTGCAATTCCGCGGCGGCGAACCGCCGCCGTATGGCGCCATCTGGCTGACCCTGTATCCGAACATCATGGTCGAATGGTATCCGCACGTGCTGATCGTCTCGACCCTGTGGCCCGATGGTCCGCAAAAGACGCGCAACGTCGTCGAGTTCTATTACCCCGAAGAAATCGTGCTGTTCGAGCGCGAACTCGTCGAGGCGGAACGGGCCGCCTACATGGAAACCTGCGTCGAGGACGATGAAATCGCCCAGCGCATGGATGCGGGCCGCAAGGCCCTGGTGGCGCGCGGCGTAAGCGAAGTGGGTCCTTACCAGTCGCCGATGGAAGACGGCATGCAGCACTTCCACGAGTGGTACCGCAGCAATATCGAACTGTAATCTTAGTAGAGGGGCCGCATAATGCGGCCCTTCTTTCGTTTCACTCTACACTTACAACACCTGACAGAACCGCAGCGAGCGGCAGCGCGGCGTGGCCAAGAAGCGCAGCTGTACTTTGGTACGGCGCGCATCGCAGGCCGCGCCCCGCGACGCGCAGTAGGTTTGCTCAGGTGAAAGGCCACAATGCAATCTCTTTGGATGCTGTTTGCAAGTTTTATGTTCGCCATCATGGGCGTGTGCGTCAAGCTGGCGTCGGAGATGTATTCGACGTCCGAAATCGTCATGTACCGCGGCATCATCGGCATGACCGTCATGGGCTGCACCATCGTGTACCAGGGCGGCAGCTTCAAGACCACGATGCCGGGCCAGCATCTGTGGCGCGGCGTGGTGGGCGTGGTGGCCCTGTGGCTGTGGTTTTATGCGATCGCCATCCTGCCGCTGGCCACGGCCATGACCCTGAACTACATGGCGCCCATCTGGATCGCCGTGATCCTGCTGGCCGGCGGCTGGTGGAAAGGCATGAAACAGGTCGAGTGGCCGCTGGTGGCGGCCATCGCCATGAGCTTTGTCGGCGTGACCCTGCTGCTGCAGCCCGTGTTCGAAACGGACCAGGTGGGCGGCGCCGTCACGGCCCTGATTTCGGGCATGCTGTCGGCCCTCGCCTACCTGCAGGTGCGCAAGCTGGGCCTGCTGGGCGAACCCGAATACCGGGTCGTGTTTTATTTCTCCATCGTCAATTTCCTCGCCGGCGTGATCGGCCATGTGGCCAGCGCCGGCGGCGGCCCCGTCGTCTGGCACGCGCACACGAGCGGCTACGGCATCGGCTTGCTGGCCGCCATCGGCCTGTGCGCCACCATGGCGCAGATGGCCATGACGCGCGCCTACCGCCTGGGCAAGACCCTCGTTGTTGCCAATTTGCAATACACGGGCATCGTCTTTTCCAGCTTCTGGGGCGTGGTGATCTTTGGCGACCTGTTTGACTGGCACGGCTGGCTCGGCATCGGCGTCATCCTGGCCTCGGGCATCGCGGCAACCTATTACAATACCCGCAACACGGCCCGTGGCGCCGCCATCGCGCGCACGGATCCCATCGCCAGCGAAGTGTAAAGGAGCGTTCCTGATGTACACCACCTTGATCCAGGCCAGCGAACTGGCCAGCCACCTCAACGACAGCAACTGGGTCATCCTCGATTGCCGCCACGACTTGCTCAACCCGACTGCCGGCAGCGATGCGTTTGCCGCCGGCCACATCCAGAACGCGCAGTTTGCCGACATCGACACGGCCCTGTCCGGCCCGAAGACGGCGCGCGGCGTGGACTTTACGGGCCGCCACCCCCTGCCCGACCGCAACGCCTTGCTGGCCAGCCTGCGCGGCTGGGGCATCCATGACGACACGCAAGTGGTGGCCTACGACGGCCAGGGCGGCATGTTCGCCGCCCGCCTGTGGTGGCTGCTGCGCTGGGTCGGCCATCCGGCCGTCGCCGTGCTCGACGGCGGCCTGGCCGCATGGCAGGCGCAAGGCTTGCCGCTGGTTACGCCCGTGGCGCCCCGCCCTGCCGGCAAGCTGACGGAAAAAGCCAGCCTCACGCGCACGGTCACCGTGCAGGACGTCATCGCCAACCTGGACACGCAGGCGCTGACCGTCATCGACGCGCGCGCGCCCGACCGTTATCGCGGCGAAAATGAAACCATCGACCCCGTGGGCGGGCACATCCCCGGCGCGAAAAACCGTTTCTTCAAGGATAACCTGCAGGCCGATGGCCGTTTCAAGGGGGCCGAGGTACTGCAACGCGATTTCAGCGCGCTGTTTGATGCGCCGCAAGCGGCCATCATGCAATGTGGCTCGGGCGTGACGGCTTGCCACAACCTGCTGGCGCTGGAAGTGGCGGGACTGACTGGCGCAGCCCTGTATCCCGGTTCGTGGAGCGAATGGTGCGCCGACCCGGCGCGGCCCGTGGCGACCGGCAGTTAAAAAAATGGCGGACCCGGTGGTCCGCCACTTTTTCACCCGTGGATAACTAGGATGTTATCCCCAGCGCCTGGTTCAGCCGTTCCAGCTCCGCCAGCCACGCCTGCTGGCTGGCCGGCTTCTGATGGCGCGGCTTGCGGGCCAGGTCCTCGGCCAGCAATTGCTCGAGTTCGCACAAGCGTTCCAGCTGCACGTCGACATCCGTTTGCGCTGGCGCCAGCGCAGCCGTTTCCACGCGCGGCGCGGCCGCCGGCGCCTGCCCATCCTCCAGGCTCAGGCGCGCATACGCGCTGGCCGCGTCAAGCCACTCTTCCAGTCCGCCATCGGCCACCACCCAGTAGCGGTTGCACGCCGTCTCGATCAGGTCGCGGTCGTGCGACACCAGCAGGCAGCCGCCTTCGAATCCCTGCAAGGCCAGGCCCAGTTCCGCCTTGCCTTGCATGTCCAGGTGGTTGCTGGGCTCGTCCAGCAGCAGCAGGTGATAACTGGCCAGCGACAGGCCCAGGAACAGCAGCCGCGCCCGCTCGCCGCCGCTCAGGGTGGCCACCGTCTGGCCATGGCGCGCATACGGGAAACCGGCCGAGATTAACGCCTGTTTGCGCGCCACCTGGCTGCGCGCAGCTTCGTTTTGCACGGCGAACGGATACAGGGCGTCGGACAAATCCGCATCGTCGGCCAGCTGCCGGAGCGACTGGTCGTAATAGCCGATGTTTGCCGCCTTGTGGTAGCGCAAATCGCTGCGTTCCCGCTGCGCCTGGATCGCCTGCCAGCACAGGCGCAGCAACGACGACTTGCCGCTGCCATTCGCGCCCAGCAAGGCGACCCGGTCGCCCGGTTTCAGCCACAGCTGGCCGACGTGGAACAACACGGGAGAGGCCGGCACGGCGCGCACGTCCAGCCCGTCGAGGGCCAGCAGCTGGTCGGCCGCCAGCGCCTTGCCGCGCAAACTGAGGCGCCAGGGCGCGCCCTCGCTGACGAACGATTGCACCTCCTTCAGCTTGTCGACGCGCCGCTGCATGGTCTTGGCCTTGCGCGCCAGGTCTTCATTGTCGTAGGTGCGGCCCCACAGGGCCAGGCGGGCGCTGCTGGCCGACAGGCGGTCGATTTCCTTCTGTTCGGCCGCATGGCGGGCGGCGGCGGCAATATCCGCCTCGGCCAGCGCCGCCAGCGCAGGGCCGCACGGCAAGTCGAAATCGTAGAGGCGGCTGTCGCGCAGGATCCAGCTGCGCGTGGCCACGTTGTCGAGCAGGCGCTGGTCGTGCGAGACGAGGATGAAGGCGCCGCGCCACCGCAACAGGAATTGCTCCAGCCACAGCAGCGACGGCAAGTCCAGGTGATTGCTCGGCTCGTCGAGCAGCAGCACGTTCGGTTCCTGCAGCAGGGCGCGCCCCAGCAGCAATCGCGTGTGCTGGCCGCCGGACAGCGAGTGCACGGGCACTTGCGCCGTATCAAGGTCGAAACCCAGTTCGGCCAGCAGGCTGTCGACGCGCCAATGCAGTTCAGGCTGATCGAGCACGGGCGCCAGCAAGGCGTCGTACAGGCTCAGGCTGGCCAATGCCGCCGGCAAGTGCTGTTCCACGTGCTGCAAGCGGCAGGCGCGCGCGTAATGGATGCTGCCGGAGCTCGCTTCGCGCGTGCCGCTGAGCAATCCCAGCAAGGTGGATTTGCCGCAGCCATTGTGGCCGATCAGGCCGATGCGGTCGCCCTGGCGCAAGGTAAAGGCGAGTTCGTGGAACAGGAAACCGTCGTGGGTATCCAGCTGTAAGGCGAGTGTAGAGATAAGGGTAGTCATGGCTCTTGTCTTTGTGCGGGATGCAAGCATCCGCGTTAACAGGAGCGCTAACGACAACGGAGTACCAGGAAAGGACTCGTAGAGGAGGGTAACTTTGCTCTGGCCAGGTTATCGCAGCGCGATAGAACGTGGGCAAGAGCGGCTAAATGTGCTTAAAGAACGCACATCCCATAGGACGAGCACAAAAATTTCCATATTTTCCTCCTTTCGCTTTGAATTAGTCAGAAAGGCCATACTACACGCGACGCGCCGGCGCATCAACCGCCGTGCTTGTGCCGCGTCAGGAACAGCACGATGCACACGCCCAGCGCGATCAGCAGCACTTGGGGGATGGTTTCGCGCAAGGTGGCGCGGCGCTGCATCTGCGGCATCAGGTCGCTCAAGGCGATATAGATGAAGCCGGACGAGGCGAACACGAGCACGTAGGGGATCAAATTGCTGGCGCGGTCCAGGGTGAAATAGCCGAGCAGGCCGCCCGCCACGGCCATCATGCTGCACAGCAAGTTAAAGACATAGGCGCGCAGGCGCGAGAAGCCGGCGTTCAGCAGCACGATGAAATCGCCGATTTCCTGCGGAATTTCATGCGCGATGATGGCCAGGCCCGTCACCAGGCCCAGCTTCGGGTCGGCCAGGAAGGCGGCGGCGATCAGGATGCCGTCCGTAAAGTTGTGCATGCCGTCGCCGACGAGGATCATCCAGCCGGCCTTGCCCGCCTCGTGCTTGTCGTGGCCGTGCGCATGGTGGTGGCCGTCGCCCTCGTGGTGGTGCGAATGGCGCAAAATGGCGAATTTTTCCAGCATGAAAAAGGCCAGCAAGCCCGCCAGCAGGGTGGCGAACAGGCTGCGCGGGTCCGCCTGGGACTCGAACGCTTCCGGCAAGGCGTGCAGCAAGGACGTCGACAACATGATGCCGACGGACAAGCTGACCATGCGCTCGACCACCTTGGACAGGAATGCAAACGAAAAGATCGCCGCCGCGGTAATGCTCAACACGCCCGCGATCGTGGTCGCGAGCAAAATGGATAAAAGGACGGGATCGATGATTTTCTTACCTCAAAATGGCGCCGGGTCACTGGCGCCCGCTGTGCTGGCGTCTGGCCTGATGACTATTGCTTATTATTTAATTCTTGTCGCGCTTGGCGGCGGCGTGGCGCGTTGAAGATGCAATTGTACTGCATTGACGCGAACCGGGCATTTTACAGCCCGGTGCGCCTTTCGCGTCAATTTCCGGAAAAATTAACTCTTGCCATGCTTCCGACGCCGGATAACACCGTCGCGAGCGGCGGTGAATCGTGGCCGAAAAGCGGCCCTGCACGAGTAGCCGCCGAGACGGCAAGCATCGCCGCCCGCAAGCGGCAGCGGGATCAGTCAGACGCCCTCATGCCACGCCATGGCTCTTGAACCAGGCCAGGCAGCGCGCATAGCCATCCTTCGCATCGGCCGCCACATAGCTGGGGCGGTAATCGGCGTTGAAGGCGTGGCCCGCATCCGGATACACGACGAATTCCGACTGGTTGCCGCTCTTGGCCAGCGCTTCCTCCATCTTGCCGATGGATTCCTGCGTGATGCCCGTATCCTTGCCGCCGTACAAGCCCAGCACGGGGACCTTCAGGGTGGCGGCGATATCGATGGGATTCGTCGGCTGCAAGGCAGTGGGCTCGCCCACCAGGCGGCCATACCAGGCCACGCCCGCCTTGACGGCCGGATTGTGCGCCGCGTACAGCCACGTGATGCGCCCGCCCCAGCAAAAACCGGTGATGCCCAGGCGGCCCGTGTCGCCGCCATTCTGTTTCGCCCACGCAACAACTGCATCGAGGTCCGCCATCACCTGCGCATCCGGCGTCTTGGCGATGATGCCCTTCATTAACTCCGGGATGCTGCCGACCTTGGTAGGATCGCCCTGGCGCACGAACAGGTCGGGCGCCAGCGCCAGATAGCCCTGCTTGGCGAAGCGGCGCGCCATGTCGGCGATATGCTCATGCACGCCAAAGATTTCGGATATCACAAGCACCACGGGCAAACCCGTCTGTCCTTCCGGCTGCGCCGCATACACGGGCACGGCCTGGCCATCGACCATCACCGTGACGGTGGTCGTCACCAGCCCGGCGGTATCGGTCTTGATGACGTTTTGCGCCGCCACCGGCAGCACGGCCAGGGCAAAGCCCGTTCCCAGCGCCACCTTCAGGAAACCACGCCGGCCATCGGGCCCGGACAAGCTGCTCTGGCCCAGCAAACTTTCACAATCGGTGATCATGTCGCTCATGCGTTTCTCCTGAAGTGTGTGTTTAAGAAATTAATGCGCTTCGTCCCAGTTTTTACCTATGCCCACTTCGGCCGTCAGCGGCACTTTCAGTTCAGCCACGCCGGCCATCAGTTCCGGCAGCTTGCGCTTGACCAGTTCCAGCTCGGCATCCGGCACTTCCAGCACCAGTTCATCGTGCACCTGCATGATCATCTTCGTCTGCAAGCCATCCGTTTCCAGCCAGCCCTGCACGGCGATCATGGCCAGCTTGATCAGGTCGGCAGCCGTACCCTGCATGGGCGCGTTGATCGCCGCCCGTTCCGCGCCCTGGCGACGCGGGCCGTTCGGCGAATTGATTTCTGGCAACCACAAACGGCGGCCGAACACGGTTTCCACGTAGCCGCGCGCCTTCGCCTGCTGGCGCGTGTCTTCCATATACTGTTTCACGCCGGAAAAACGGGCAAAGTAGCGGTCGATATAGCTTTGCGCGGCCGTGCGGTCCACGCCCAGGTTGCCGGCCAGGCCAAACGCGCTCATGCCGTAGATCAAGCCAAAGTTGATGACCTTGGCGTAGCGGCGCTGTTCGCTCTGCACTTCCGCGGCCGGCACGCCGAAGATCTCAGCCGCCGTGGCGCGGTGGATGTCGATGCCATCGGCAAACGCGCGCAGCATGGCTTCATCGCCCGAGATATGCGCCATGATGCGCAATTCGATCTGCGAATAGTCGGCCGAGACGATGTGGCTGCCGGGCGGCGCGATGAACGCTTCGCGGATGCGGCGGCCTTCCGCGCTGCGGATGGGAATATTCTGCAGGTTCGGGTCGTTCGACGCCAGCCGCCCCGTCACGGCCACGGCTTGCGCATAGTTCGTGTGCACCCTGCCCGTCGTGACGTTGATCATCTTCGGCAATTTATCCGTGTAGGTCGACTTCAGCTTGGCCATGCCGCGGTATTCGAGCAGCACTTTCGGCAGCGGATAATCCTCGGCCAGCTTTTGCAGCACTTCCTCGTCCGTCGATGGCGCGCCCGTCGGGGTTTTCTTGACCACCGGCAGCTTCAATTTCTCGAAGAAGATTTCGCCGATCTGCTTGGGCGAGCCCAGGTTGAACGGCTGCTCGGCCAGTTCATACGCCTTCTTTTCCAGCTCGAGGATTTTCACGGCCAGCTCGGCCGACTGGATGTTGAGCAATGCGTCATCGATCAGCACGCCGTTGCGCTCGATCTTTTGCAAGACCACGGCCGTCGGCATCTCGATCTTTTCATAGATGAAGGTCAGCTTGTCATCATTGGCCACATTGCCCCACATGGCATTGTGCAAACGCAAGGTGACGTCGGCATCCTCGGCCGCGTATCTCGCCGCCTGCTCCACTTCCACCTGGTTGAACGTGATCTGCTTGGCGCCCTTGCCGCACACCTCCTCGAACGGGATGGTCGTGTAGTTCAGGTGGCGCAGGGCCAGGCTGTCCATGTCGTGCTTCTTGTGCGATTCGAACACATACGATTCAAGCAGGGTATCGTGGGCGATGCCGCGCAGGGTCACGCCATGGTTGGCGAAGATATGGCTGTCGTATTTCAGGTTCTGCCCCAGCTTGGGCTTGCTGGCATCTTCCAGCCATGGGCGCAGTTTCGCCAGCACGTGTTCGCGCGTCAGCTGCTCGGGCGCGCCAGCGTAATCGTGCGCCAGCGGGATGTAGCAGGCACGGTGTTCGGCGACGGACAGGGAAATGCCGACCATCTGCGCCGTCATCGGTTCGAGCGACGTGGTTTCCGTGTCGACGGCCGTCAGGGGTGCCGCATTGATCAGGGCGAGCCATTGATCCAGCTGGGCATCCGTCAGCACGGTTTCATACTCGGCCGCAGGCGTTGGCGCGGCGTCGGCAAACATGTCGCCCGTCGTGTTGGCGGCAGAGGCGCCGGCGGCAGGCGGCGCGCCGACCGGCGACATCGGCGGCGCTGCCGCGCCCAATTCGCGCAGCAGGGCCTTGAAGCCGTAGCGCTGGAAGAAGGCCAGCAGCGCTTCCTTGTCTTCGTGTTTCGCCGCCAGCGAATCGGCGATCGTCGTCATGTGCTCCGACAGGTCGCAATCGGTCTTGACGGTGATCAAGGCGCGCGCCTGCGGCAGCCATGGCAGGGCCGTGCGCAGGTTTTCGCCCACGGCGCCGCCCACCTTGGCCGCGTTGTCCATGATGCCTTCCAGGCTGTCGTACTGCGTCAGCCATTTGACGGCCGTCTTCGGGCCGCATTTCGATACGCCCGGCACGTTGTCCACGGTATCGCCGATCAGCGACAGATAATCGATGATGCGGTTCGGCGGCACGCCGAACTTGGCCAGCACGGCCGCTTCATCGAGCTTTTCATTGCTCATGGTATTGATCAGGGTCACCTGGCTGTTGACCAGCTGCGCCAGGTCCTTGTCGCCCGTCGACACCACCACGTCCATGCCGGCGGCGGCCGCCTGCACGGCCAGCGTCCCGATGACGTCATCGGCTTCCACGCCGTCGACCATCAGGATGGGCCAGCCCATGGCGCGCACGGCTTCGTGGATCGGTTCGATCTGCAGGCGCAGGTCGTCCGGCATCGAGGCGCGCGTGGCCTTGTACTCGGGATACATGTCATCGCGGAAAGTTTTACCCTTGGCATCGAACACGCAGGCGATATAGGCGGCCGGGTAGTCGGCGCGCAGGCGGCGCAGCATGTTGACCATGCCGTGCATGGCGCCCGTGGGATAACCGTCCGGGCTGCGCAGGTCGGGCAGCGCATGGAAGGCGCGATAGAGGTAACTGGAACCGTCGACTAACAGCAGGGTGTTTTGCATAATGCCAATAAAATAAGGTGAACCGCGCCGGCCGGCAAGATACCGCGGCGGGCGGTGGAATATCGCACAATTATCGCAGAGTTTAGGGCCGCGCCACCGGGCCGCGCACGCCCT
The DNA here is from genome assembly GCF_058798675.1 of Janthinobacterium sp. GW822-FHT07H10. NCBI lineage: Bacteria > Pseudomonadati > Pseudomonadota > Betaproteobacteria > Burkholderiales > Oxalobacteraceae > Janthinobacterium > Janthinobacterium sp. GW822-FHT07H10. Next base: position 129,398 of record NZ_JBXAKS010000009.1, on the reverse strand, counting down.
ATTCTTGCCGTTTTTGCCACCTCGGCGGGCCCGTGCGGGCGCAGCGGCGGCCGTTGCGGCCTATTTCGGCGCAAGTAAACAGCATTGCTTACCAGTTTGTTACAATGCCCTATAGATAAATTGACGGCATGACCACTGCATTTTCTGCAGTCCACCACATGGAAGCGAACCCCATCATGATGCGTACATCGACACTCTGGACATTCCTCGCCCTGCCCCTGCTGGCATGCTCGGCCATTGCCAGCGCCCAGACACCGGCCAAGCCCAGCGACGCGCCACCACAGCTGGAGCGTATCGAGGAAATGGGCGAAGCGCCCATCACCGTAGCGCCAGCAGCAACAAAACAACAGATTACCGAGAAACGCGAAGCGGGCGTGACGTCCGAAGTCAAGGTCACCACGGGCGGCAGCACGTATTACATGAAACCGGCCGCCGGCGCCGACCAGGCCAATGGTGGCGCCTTGCGCGGCCCGCAATGGAAAGTGCTGGAATTCGACCTGGGCAAGAAAAAACAGAAACAACGCGACGAAGAAGCCGCTGACGCGCCGGCGCCTCCCGCACCGGCAAAATAAGCGGCGCGGCCAGCCGACACCATCTTATTGCCCGGCCCCGGCCACACGCGGGGCCGCCGGCTTTTTTACTTTTTTACCTCAGACCTTTTCCCATGGCAGTTTTTACCGCGCTACACCTGGACGATATCGGCCAGTGGATCACGCAATTTCCACTCGGCAAGCCTCTGGCGCTCAAAGGGATCGCTTCCGGCATCGAAAACAGCAATTTCTTCCTCAGCACCGAGCGCGGCGAATATGTGCTGACGATCTTTGAAAACCTGAGTTTCGAGCAATTGCCGTTTTATTTGCAGCTGATGCGCCACCTGGCCGACCGCGGCGTGCTGGTGCCGGCGCCGATCGCCAATGCCGACGGCGCACTGGTGACGGCCCTGCAAGGCAAGCCGGCCGCCATCGTCAGCAAGCTCGACGGTAGCTCGCAGATGGCACCACAGGCCGCGCATTGCGCGGCCGTCGGCGCCATGCTGGCGAAGATGCACGTGGCGGCGCAGGTTTTCCCCCTGCAGCAGCCGAATCTGCGCGGCCTGGACTGGTGGAACGCCACCACGCCGCTGGTCTTGCCGCACCTCGACGATGCCAGGGCGCATTTGCTGCGCGCGGAAATCCACTTCCAGGACGCGTTTGCCGCCTGCGACACGTATAAAGCCATCCCGCGCGGTCCCGTGCATGCCGACTTGTTCCGCAACAACGTCATGTTTGACGGCGAACAACTGACGGGCTTTTTCGACTTTTACTTTGCCGGCTGCGACACCTGGCTGTTCGACGTGGCCGTCACCGTCAACGACTGGTGCGTCGACCTCGACACGGGCGTGCTCGATACGGCGCGCGTGCGCGCCCTGCTCGACGCCTACCAGGCCGTGCGCCCCTTCACGGCCGAGGAACACACGGCTTGGCAACCGATGCTGCGCGCCGCCGCACTGCGCTTCTGGCTGTCGCGCCTGTACGATTATTACCAGCCGCGCGAAGCGGAAATGCTGACCCCGCACGACCCCACGCATTTCGAACGCATTCTGCGCGAACGTATCACCACACCCGCACCGGAACTGTCTTAAACATGGAAAAATTACCTGCAAGTACAGGCTGGCAATGGGTGAAACAGGGCTTTGGCCTGTTTCGCAAGCAACCCGGCGGCCTGTCGATGCTGTTTCTCGGCTATATGTTCTGCATGCTGGCCGTCAGCATCGTCCCCCTGCTCGGCCAGTTGCTGCCCGTCATCCTCGTGCCCGTCTTCTCCGTCGCGTTCGTGCAAGGCTGCCTGAATATCGACCAGGGCAAGCGCGTCTTGCCCAGCCTGCTGATCTCGGGCTTCCGCAAGCCTGCCTTTCCCGTGCTGCTGGGCCTGGGCGTGCTGTACATCCTGACAGCCATCGTTGCCATCGGCGCCTCGACCCTGGTCGACGGCGGCGTGCTGTGGCAGCTGGCCACGGGCCAGCTGAACCCGCAGACGTCGCCTGACGTCATCCGCGAATCGAACGTCGGCATGGCCATCCTGACGACCATCGTCCTGTACGTGCCGGCCGCCATGGCCTTCTGCTTTGCCGCACCGCTGATCTACTGGAAGCAAACGGGCCTGGGCAAGGCGCTGTTCTTCAGCTTTTTCGCCGTCTGGCGCTCGCTGTCGGCCTTCGTCGTGTTCGCCAGCACCTGGTTCGCCATCAGCGTCGTCACCAGCCAGCTGCTGTTCCTGATCGTCGGCCGCACGCCGATGGCCGTGCAGCTGATGATGCCGCTGTCGATGATCCTGACCGTCATCATGCATTGCTCGTTCTACGCTGCCTACCGCCAGATCTTCGGCGTGCCCGTCGACGAGAGCAAGGCGGTATCGCTGGACAAGCCGAACGATTGATCGCCGGCCAGATGCAACAAGGGCAGCCTGCGCAGGCTGCCCTTTTTTATGACCGTTGGCTACCGTAACATCGCACAAAACCCTAGCGAGCGGCAGCGGGTTGTGGCCGAGACGCGAAGCTGTGCGCAGGCACGGGGCCGCCGAGGCAGTGAGCATCGGCGCCTGCAAATCGCGACGCGCAGCAGGTTTGCTTAGGTGTTAACGTCCCAGTCGTTCCAGCTTGGCGATACCGAGGTCGAGCACCTTCATGCCGTGCTGGCCGAAGTTGATCTGCGCGCGCGCATTGCCGCCGCCGCCTTCGATATTGACGATCACGCCTTCGCCGAACTTGGCGTGCGCCACGGATTCGCCGATGCGCCAGCCGCCGCCCGTGGCTTTTTGCGCGATCTTTTGCGCAATCGCATTGTCCGAGCCCAGGCTGGCCACGCGCGGCGCCTCGTCCCACGCCGACTTGCGGTTGCCGAACCAGTTCGCCTGCACCTTCGGCGACAGCCATTTCAGCGATTCCTCCGGCAATTCGTCGAAGAAGCGCGATTTCATGTTGTAGCGCGTCTGGCCGTGCAGCATGCGCGTCTGCGAAAAACTCATGTACAGGCGCTTGCGCGCGCGCGTGATCGCCACGTACATCAGGCGCCGTTCCTCTTCCACGCCGTTGTCTTCCTTCGAGCTGCTTTCGTGCGGGAACAGGCCCTCTTCCAGGCCGGTAATGAACACATTGTCGAATTCCAGGCCCTTGGCCGAATGCACGGTCATCATCTGCAGCGCATCCTGGCCCGCCTGCGCCTGGTTGTCGCCCGCTTCCAGCGACGCGTGCGAGAGGAAGGCGGAGAGCGGCGACATCACGGCCGGCAACGGCGCGTCGGCGTCGAGGATCTCGATGCCATCCTGGTTGACGACGGGCGCGCCCGACTGCGCCTGGGCGGCAGGCCCCAGGTGCGCGGGCGCGCCCTGGCCGAAACCTTCCTCGGAAATGAACTGGCTGGCCGCGCTGACCATCTGTTCCAGATTCTCGATGCGGTCGGCGCCTTCCTTTTCATTCTGATAGTGCTGGAGCAAGGTACTCGCTTCCAGCACCACGCGCACCATTTCCGGCAGCGACAGCTGCTGCGTTTCGAAGCGCACGCCTTCGACCAGCTTGACGAAGCCGGCCAGCACGCTGCCCGCCTTGCCCGCCACGTACGGCACGGCCGCGTACAGCGAGATGCCGTACTGCTCGGAGGCGGCCTGCAATTGCTCGATCGAGCGCATGCCGATGCCGCGCGTGGGGAAGTTGACCACGCGCAAGAAGGCCGAATCGTTGTGCGGATTGTCCATCAATTGCAGGTAAGCAATCGCATGCTTGACCTCGGCGCGCTGGAAGTAGCGCTGGCCGCCATACACATGGTAGGGCATGCCGGCCGAGAACAGCGCATGTTCGATCACGCGCGACTGCGCATTCGAGCGGTACAAAATGGCGATTTCGCTGCGCGAGGCGCCATCGGCGATCAGGCTCTTCGCCTCTTCGATGATCCACTGCGCTTCCTGCAGGTCGGAGCTGGCTTCGTACACGCGCACTTGCTCGCCATGGCCCGCGTCCGTGCGCAAGTTCTTGCCCAGGCGTTTGCTATTGTTCGCGATCAACAAGTTGGCGCTGTCGAGGATATGGCCGTGCGAGCGGTAATTCTGCTCGAGCTTGATCAAGTTCTGCACCTGGAATTCATGCTCGAAGGCGCTCATATTGCCCACGTTGGCGCCGCGGAACGCGTAGATGCTCTGGTCGTCGTCGCCGACGGCAAACAGGGCGCCGCCATCGCGGCTGCCGTGGCCGGCCAGCAATTTGAGCCAGTTGTATTGCAGGTTATTCGTATCCTGGAACTCGTCCACCAGGATGTGGCGGAAGCGCGCCTGGTAGTGCTCGCGCAAGGGCTGGTTGCGGCTCAGCAACTCGTACGTGCGCAGCAGCAATTCCGCAAAATCGACCACGCCTTCGCGCTGGCACTGGTCGTCATACAGCTGGTACAGCTCGACCATCTTGCGCTCGTGCGCGTCATACGCTTCCACATCCGTGGCGCGCAAGCCCTGGTCCTTGGCGTTGTTGATGAAATACATCACCGTCTTCGGCGGGAACTTCTCATCATCAATATTGTTTGCCTTCAACAAGCGCTTGATCACCGACAACTGATCCTGCGAATCGAGGATCTGGAAGGTCTGCGGCAAGGCCGCGTCGCGGTAGTGCGTGCGCAGCAGGCGGTTGCACAGGCCGTGGAAAGTGCCGATCCACATGCCGCGCGTGTTGATTGGCAGCATGGCCGACAGGCGCGTGAGCATTTCCTTGGCGGCCTTGTTGGTAAAGGTCACGGCCAGGATGCCGGGCGGCGATACCTGCTGGGTCTGGATCAGCCACGCGATACGGGTGGTCAGCACGCGGGTCTTGCCCGAACCGGCGCCCGCCAGGATCAGCGCATGCTGGGCCGGCAAGGTGACGGCAGCGTATTGTTCGGGATTGAGGTTGTGAAGAAGATTTTGCATGCCGTGATTATACCGGCATGGCTAAAAATACTGTGCATTTGTCCAGCGGTCGCGCCAGTTTGGGCGTGCGCGCTACAATCGGCGTCATGACATTCACGCGGAAACCGCCCCCCATGACACCTCCCAGCCACATCGACGGCGCCCGCGTACTGGCCTGGGCCTGGTCCGACTTGCCATTCGGCCACGTTAGCGGCGGCACCGGCGCCGCGCCGCTCGCCATTCACGGCCTGGCCCTGTGCCAGTACGAAGGCGAGGCGCGCGTCTACCGCTTCAGCTGTGATGCCCAATGGCAATGCCAGCAAGACCAGCTGTACGACAGCGTGGAAGACGCCAGGGCGCTGCTGCCGGCACAATACCGCGCCGCAACCGCCGTCTGGCACGCGCCATGAGCTACGCCATCCGCGCGGCCAGCGGCGCCGATCTGCCCCTGCTGGCCCAGGTCGAGCGCAGCGCCGCCGCCCTGTTTGCGCAGGCCGGGCCGGAGCTGGCATGGCTGGCGCAGGGAGAACCCTTGCCCTTGAGCACCTTACAAGCGCTGCAGCGCGAGGGTGGCGTGTGGCTCGCCACCGATGGGCACGCTGCGCCGGCCGGCTTCCTGGCCGCCGAACCGCTCGACGGCCAGCTGTTCATCGTGGAATTGTCCGTCGCCCTGCCGCAGCAGCGCCAGGGACTGGGCGCGCGCCTGCTGGCGGCCGCTGCCGCCCAGGCGCAAGCGCTGGGTTGCGCCTTCCTGACCCTGAGCACGTATCGCCACCTGTCCTGGAATGCGCCCTACTATGCGCGCCACGGCTTCAGCGAAACCGATGCCGTGGCGCTGGGCGAAGGCCATGCGCACAAGCTGGCGCGCGAGGCGCAAGACGGACATGATCCGGCGCTGCGCTGCCTGATGCGCAAGCGGCTGGCCTGAGCACTCAGCGCACCAGCTTGGCCTTGCCTTCGCTCAGCGATTGCGCGATGGCCTGCCGCGTGGCCTTGTCCGCCGCCTTGGCCGCCTTCTCTTGCTGGCGGCCCAGTTCGCTCATCTGCTTGCCCAGCGCTTCCATCGGCTTGCTGCGCTGCTCCATCTGGCGCGAAATCACTTCAGCCTGCTGGGCCTCGCTCTCATGGATGGCGGCGATGCGGTCGTTGGCTTCTTCCATTTCATCCTGGGCATCTTCGATCTGCTGCTGCAAGCGTTCCACATCGCGCTCGGCCGTACGGCGCGCCGCATCCGTCGTCGCCGTTGCCTGGCGCCGCGACGCCTCGCCCAGCTTGCGGCCCAGTTCCTGCTGCTGGCGGCCCAGCGCGCGCAGCTGTTCCGACTCGCGCGTGCCGGCCCTGGCCTGCGCCTGTCCGCGGTCGCCCATCTTGCTGCCCAAGTCGCCCATCGCCTTGCCATGCGCTCCCATCTGCCGGCCCAGAACGCTCATCTGCTGGCCCAGTTGCTGCGATGGTTTCCAGGCCTCGTCGATCCGCGCCAGCAGCGTCGGATCTTGCATCACATAACTCTTGCCCTGGTCGCGAAACCACAGGAATTGTCCCTTGATCGACTGTTTCAACTGCTTGATCTGCTGGTTATCCACATCGCTGCCGCTCATGGTGACCCTGTCCTTCTGGCCATCGACCAGTGCATAGCCATCGCCGCTGTCCATGGAAATACTGATCTGCTTGCTTGGCGCAGCAGGCGGGGCCGGCGGCGCGGGCGGCTGCGGCGGCTGCACGGCCAGGGCGCTGCCGCCGAGTAGGATGCCGGCCAGGCTGAGGATCAAACGGTGGGAAGTGGACATGGCTGCCTCATAGGTATGGTTGGAGCGTCCACTCTAGCCATGCCCGGCCGGCGGCTCCAGCGCCGTGCGACAGGCTGCAAAAAGGCGCGCCTGGACGGCAGGCTTGCGCGATGGATGGTAGTCGGCGGGCAAAAAAAAAGGAGGCCAGTGGCCTCCGCAAAGCCGCCGTGGTACGGCGACAGGGACCACGATAGCCGCGTGCCGGCGGCGCTTCCAGCGTCATGCGATGAAGTGCCCGGATGAGGGACTGGACGACCGATAGGCGCGATGGATGGTAAAGCGCGGCGGCAAAAAAAACGGAGGCCGCAGCCTCCGCAAAAACGCCGTGGTACGGCGTATTTATATTAGTACAAGACGACGGAACGGATCGATTCGCCGCTCTTCATCAAGTCGAAACCTTGATTGATATCATCAAGCTTCAGGCGGTGCGTGATCAAATCATCGATATTGAGCTTGCCTTCCATGTACCAGTCGACGATCTTCGGCACGTCCGTGCGGCCGCGCGCGCCGCCGAAAGCGGAACCCTTCCACACGCGCCCCGTCACCAGCTGGAATGGCCGCGTGGAGATTTCCTGGCCGGCGGCCGCCACGCCGATGATGATGGACTGGCCCCAGCCCTTGTGGCAGCACTCGAGCGACTGGCGCATGGTGGTGGTATTGCCGATGCACTCGAAACTGTAGTCGGCGCCGCCGTCCGTCAGCTGCACGATGGTGTCGACGACGTTTTCCACTTCATTGGCGTTGACGAAATGCGTCATGCCGAACTTGCGCGCGATGGCCTGGCGCGCCGGATTGATGTCGACGCCGATAATCTTGTCGGCGCCGACCATCTTCGCCGCCTGGATCACGTTCAGGCCGATGCCGCCCAGGCCGAACACGACCACGTTGGCACCCGCCTCGACCTTGGCCGTGAACAGCACGGCGCCCACGCCCGTCGTCACGCCACAACCGATGTAGCACACCTTGTCGAACGGCGCGTCTTCGCGGATCTTGGCGAGAGCGATTTCCGGCACGACGATGTAGTTGGAAAACGTCGAGGTGCCCATGTAGTGGAACAGCGGCTGGCCGTCGATGGAGAAGCGCGAGGTGGCGTCCGGCATCAGGCCGCGGCCCTGGGTCGAGCGGATGGCCTGGCACAGGTTCGTCTTTTGCGACAGGCAGAACTTGCACTGGCGGCATTCCGGCGTGTACAGGGGGATGACGTGGTCGTCCTTTTTCAGGGTCGTCACGCCCGGTCCCACGTCGACGACGATGCCGGCGCCTTCATGGCCGAGGATGGACGGGAAGATGCCTTCCGGGTCGGCGCCCGACAAGGTGTAGTAATCGGTATGGCAAATGCCGGTGGCCTTGATCTCGACCAGTACTTCGCCCTCGCGCGGGCCGGCCAGGTCGACTTCTTCTATCGTCAGCGGAGCGCCCGCCTTCCATGCAATCGCGGCTTTGGTTTTCATGTGTGTCCTGTCAGTGGTTGAATCAGGCGCGCCAGCGCGCCGTATCGTCACATCATAACAAGGCACGCACCGGCGTGCCACACCGGCGCAAGGGGAAACACTTACTTGGTTTTTGCGCGATTCAAAAAGGCGCCGTGCAAGCCGTTCAGGGTTTCCTCGGCCAGCAGCAGCTGGCTGGCGATTTCATTGATCTTGCGGCGGCTCGAGCGGGCATGGTCGCGCAGCACCTCGAACGCCGTGTTGCGGTCCGTCTGGAACTTGCCCATCAAGAGACCCACGGCCAGACTCGTTTCGCGGCCGGCGGCCAGCGCCGCATTCAGGTTCAGCTCGGTACGACGCAGCTGACGGATCTCGTCGGCGCGCGCCAGGCCCGCTTCGAATGCGGGCATCAGGCGGCCTTCGTCGACGGGTTTGACCACATAGCCGACGGCGCCGTAGGCGGCCGCCTGCTTGCCCGACTCGCTGTCGCCGCTGCCGGACAGGAACATGAACGGCACGGCCGTCTCGCCGTGCAGGCGCTTGGCCAGCTCCAGGCCGGACATGCCCGGCATGTGGATGTCGAGCAAGGCCAGGTCGGGTTCGCGCTGCGCGATCAGCTGCAGCGCCACTTCGGCTGAATTGGCCAGGGCCGTCTCGTAACCGGCATGGCGCAGGACTTCGCCAAGGAATTCCAACAGGAGTTGGTCATCGTCAACGATCAGGATAAGGCGTTTCGCGGCGGCAGGCTGACTCATGGGCAAAGGAACCTCGGTAATGAATGATGCTCTTATTATATGCCGATTATGCGTGAAACCCGCCGCGCAAGACCTCCGCTTAACGCGCAAACAGCAGATTGAATTGCTGCACTGCAATATCCACCTCGTCCGCCTGGTCTCCGTTGCCAAATACGCTGCTGATCGCCGCCACCATGTCGGCGCCGCGCGCGACCAGCGGCGCCGCATTCGCCGGCGTCATGCCGCCGATCACCACGCACGGCAAGCTGATCTCGCGTTTCGTCTGCAGCACGATGTCCAGCGGCGTCGTCACCGGATACTGTTTCACCAGCGAAGGATAGAAGCCGCCAAAGGCCACGTAACTGGCGCCGCCCGCCTGCGCCGCGTACGCCAGCGCCATGTCGCCATAGCAGGAAGCGCCGACGATCTTGTCCGTCCCCAGCCGCGCGCGCACCTGCGCGACGGACGCATCCGTGCCACCCACGTGCACGCCGTCCGCGTCGAGCTCTTCGCACAGCTCGATGAAGTCGTTGATGATGAAGGGCACGCCATACTTGCGGGCCAGCGCCAGCAAGGCGCCCGCCTGCTCGCGCCGTTGCGCCGCATCGGCGCTCTTGTGGCGGTATTGCAGCAGGGCCACGCCGCCCTGCAAGGCTTGCTCGCTTACGTCGAGCAGGCGGTCGGTGTCATCCCAGTTGGGAGTGACGAGATACAGTCCACGCATGATGTTTTCCTTAATCAGTCAGTCGTTGCGGCATGAATTGACCTGGCGCAATGGCATACGCGCCAGCCAGGGCCGCATGGCAATAAGTTTGCGCGCCATCAAGCGCCTGCGCGAGTGGCTGACCCGACGCCAGCCGCGCCGCGATGGCGGACGCCAGGGTGCAGCCGCTGCCGTGGAAGGCGCCGGGCAGGCGTGGCCAGCACCACTCGCGCTCCACGCCAGCGGCATCGCGCCAGCGGTTGATCACCTCGTCACCGGCGCCATGGCCGCCCGTCACCAGCACATGTTCGCAGCCTTGCGCGCGCAAGTTTTCCGCTCCGCCCAGGGCCACCGCCTCCGGCCCGTTCGGTACGATGACAGTAGTCACTGCCAGCAGGGGTGCCAGCGCCAGCACGGCATCGTCCAGGCTGAGCACGTCGCCATGGCCGCTGGCCAGCACGGGGTCGAGCACGACGGGCAGATTCGGCCGGGCCTGCCGCAGTTGCCCGATCAAGTCGGCGATGACGGCCGCGTTTGCCGCGCTGCCGGGAATGCCGATTTTCACGGCGTGGATGGCGATCTTGTCGATCAACGCCTGCGCCTGCCGGCGCAGCAGCTCCGGCGCCACGGCTTGCACGCCAAACACGCGGTCGTTGTCCTGCACGGTCAGCGCCGTGACGACGGGCAAGGCATGCGCGCCCTGCGCCGCGATGGCGAGAATATCGGCAGCGATGCCCGCGCCGCCGGAAGGATCGACGCCGGCAAACACCAGCACCACCGGCAGCGTAGGCACCATCACGCCAGGCGGCCTGCCATCGGCGACGATGGCGAGGCGGCGAATTTGCGCGGCATGCGTCCCGCCAGGAACGCTTCGCGCCCGGCCCGCACGGCCAGCTTCATGGCGCGCGCCATGCGCACGGGGTCGCGCGCGCCCGCGATCGCCGTGTTCATCAACACGCCATCGCAGCCAAGCTCCATGGCGATCGCCGCATCCGACGCCGTGCCCACGCCCGCGTCCACCAGCACGGGCACTTTCGCCTGGTCGATGATCAGGGACAAGTTCCACGGATTCAAGATGCCCATGCCCGAGCCGATCAGGGACGCCAGCGGCATGACGGCCACGCAGCCGATGTCTTCCAGAATCTTCGCCTGGATCGGGTCGTCGCTGCAGTACACCATCACGTCGAAGCCATCCTTGACCAGCGCCTCGGCCGCGATCAGGGTTTCCGGCATGTGCGGGAACAGGGTCTTTTCGTCGCCCAGCACTTCCAGTTTCACCAGATTGCGCCCGCCCAGCAGTTCGCGCGCCAGCTGCAAGGTGTACACGGCATCCTTGGCGTTGTAGCAGCCGGCCGTGTTCGGGAGTATCGTGTACTGCTCGGGCGGCACGAAGTCGAGCAGGCTGGGCGCATTCGGATCTTGCCCGATATTCACGCGGCGGATCGCCACCGTGATGATCTGCGCCTCGGCCGCGTCCGTCGCTTCGCGCGTCTGCGGCAAGTCCTTGTACTTGCCGCTGCCCACCAGCAGGCGCGATTGATACTGTTTTCCTGCGATCGTCAGCAGGTCGTTGTTTGTTGCGGTATGCATATGCTGTTCCTTAAGTTTTTAAACGTCCGAAGAAAACCGTCGCGAGCGGCGATGATTTGTGGCCGAGACGCGCCACCGTGCCAGGGCACGGGCGCGCCGAGCCGGTGAGCATCGCAGGCCGCAAAGCGCGACGCGCAGCAGGTTTGCTTGGACATTTTTAGCCGCCGCCGATGGCGCGGACGATCTCCACCTGGTCCTGGGTTTCCAGGACCCTGTCCCGCCACGCCTTGCGCGGCACCACGCTGCGGTTGACGGCCAGCGCCAGCGCCTGGTTTTCCAGCGACAGCGCGGCGATCAGTTGATCCAGGGTTTGCCCGGGCGGCACCTGGTGCGGCGCGCCGTTGAGCATGATCGGTATCAATGCACTCATCACGCCTCCCTCAGACCTTGCGGTACAGCTCGGCGCCGTTCTTGATGAACTCGATGGCTTTCACTTCCATGCCCTGCTTCAGCGCCTTGTCTTCCGCAATGCCCATGCCGGCCGCGTATTCGCGCACTTCCTGCGTGATCTTCATCGAACAGAAGTGGGGGCCGCACATGGAGCAGAAATGCGCCACCTTGGCCGAATCCTTGGGCAAGGTTTCATCGTGGAATTCGCGCGCCTTGTCCGGGTCCAGGCCGATGTTGAACTGGTCGTCCCAGCGGAATTCGAAACGCGCCTTCGACAGCGCGTTGTCGCGGATCTGCGCGCCCGGATGGCCTTTCGCCAGGTCGGCCGCATGCGCCGCAATCTTGTAGGTGATGATGCCGTCCTTGACGTCCGCCTTGTTCGGCAAGCCCAGGTGCTCCTTCGGCGTCACGTAGCACAGCATGGCCGTGCCGTACCAGCCGATCATGGCCGCGCCGATGCCCGAGGTGATGTGGTCGTAGCCGGGCGCGATATCGGTCGTCAGCGGCCCCAGGGTGTAGAACGGCGCCTCGCCGCACTGCTCCAGCTGCAAGTCCATGTTTTCCTTGATCAATTGCATGGGCACGTGGCCCGGGCCTTCGATCATCACTTGCACGTCGTGCTTCCAGGCGATCTGCGTCAGCTCGCCCAGGGTCTTCAGCTCGCCCAGCTGCGCCTCGTCGTTGGCGTCGTAGATGGAGCCGGGACGCAGGCCGTCGCCCAGCGAGAACGAGACGTCATACGCCTTCATGATCTCGCAAATCTCTTCGAAATGCGTGTACAGGAACGATTCCTGGTGGTGGGCCAGGCACCATTTCGCCATGATGGAGCCGCCGCGCGAAACGATGCCCGTCAAGCGCTTGGCCGTCATCGGCACATAGCGCAGCAGCACGCCGGCGTGGATGGTGAAGTAGTCGACGCCCTGCTCGGCCTGCTCGATCAGGGTGTCGCGGAAAATTTCCCACGTTAAATCTTCTGCCTTGCCATTGACCTTTTCCAGCGCCTGGTAGATGGGCACGGTACCGATGGGCACGGGGCTGTTGCGCACGATCCATTCGCGCGTCTCGTGGATGTGCTTGCCAGTCGACAAGTCCATCACATTGTCGCCGCCCCAGCGGATGGCCCAGGTCATCTTTTCCACTTCCTCGCCGATGGACGACGTGACGGCCGAGTTGCCGATATTTGCGTTAATTTTCACCAGGAAATTGCGACCGATGATCATCGGCTCGACTTCCGGGTGGTTGATGTTGGCGGGAATGATGGCGCGGCCGCGGGCGATTTCCTCGCGCACGAACTCGGGCGTGATTTCGGCAGGGATGCTGGCGCCAAACGACTGGCCCGGGTGCTGGCGGCCCATCATCTCGGCCATCCGCTCGCCCATGGGGCCGGAAGCCTTGAGCTCGCGCAAATACTCTTGCCGGCGCATGTTTTCGCGGATGGCGACGAATTCCATTTCCGGCGTGATGATGCCCTGGCGCGCATAATGCATCTGCGTCACGTTCTTGCCGGCAATGGCGCGGCGCGGCTTGCGGTGCAGGTTGAAGCGCAGCTCGGCCAGTTTCGGGTCGGCCAGGCGGGCGATGCCGTAATCGGAGGTGGGACCGGGCAATTCTTCCGTGTCGGCACGCTCGAGTATCCACGGCAGGCGCGGCGTATCGAGGCCCGAGCGGATGTCGATCTGCACGTCCGGGTCCGTGTACGGGCCGGACGTGTCATACACGTAGATCGGCGGATTCTTTTCACCGCCGAACGACGCTTCCGTGTCGGACTGGCTGATGGCGCGCATGGGCACGCGGATGTCGGGGCGGCTGCCTTCGACATAGATCTTGCACGAATTGGGCAGCGGCGCGATGGCGGCTTCGTCGACCGTGGCGGTGGCGGAAAGGAATTTCGGATTGGCGTTCATTTTGGCTCCTTGGCTAGACTGCAGCTAGACTATTTATAGCCTGGAGCCAGCTAAGGAGGTTCGGCTGCGCGCACGCGGAAAGGCGGGGTGCGTTCATCCTAAAGCTTCCCTTCGCTGGCATTATCCAGATCAGGTTCGGAGGGTATTTCTCACCCGCGCTTGCACCGTGTTTCCACAGCGAAAGGCAGGACCCCTAGCGTTTGCCGCCTTGCGGCAGCGAGCCAATTATACGCGGTTCGCGCCGCGTGGCCAGATGATTTCTTGCAGCTGTCGTCTTTGCGCATCGCTTGCCTTGCAAACGATGCGCGGACGTTTATTTCTTCTTGCCCCAGCGCCAGCTGGTCGGTTCGCCTTTCAGCCAGCACACGCCGACGAGCGCGGCGGCAATGACGACTTCATAGACGATGTACGGCGCCAGCGATTCCTGCGGCGGGAACAGATAGGCGCCGCAGGCGAACAGCGCCAGCGCGCCGAGGAAGACCAGCCAGCCCTGCCAGGTGATGGGCATGCCCCAGCCCCAGCCATAGGTCTTGGCGGGGAACCAGTATTGCGGCGGTGTCGCCGGAGGCAGTTTGTCAGCCATGATGCTTTCCTTGTCGATGTGAATGGCAACAAGTATAAATCAGCCGCCCGCCAATCAGGCAGTGCGCAGGCGCGCCGTGACATCGAGGCCGATGCCGCGGTAGCCGATGAAGCGGCTGCCATTGTCGAACATCGGTTCGCCGCTGACCTGCAGGTATTGCGTGCTGCCGTCCGGGTTGGCGCGGCTGTAGATGAAGTCGAGGAACGGTTCGCGCGCGGCGATCTTGGCGTCGAGCAAGGCACGCTCGGCGGCGTTCCAGCGCTGCGGCTCGTCTTCGCTGCCGATGCCCAGCATCTCGGCCACGGGGCCGGAAAAGCGCGTCAAATTGCCCTGCGCATCCTGTTCCCAGTACCAATCCGACGACAGTTCCGTGAAGCGCTGGAAGCGCGCTTCGCTTTCGCGCAGTTCGGCCGTGCGCGCTTCCACCATCTGTTCCAGCGACTTGCTGTAGTCGCCCAGCTTCTGGTACAGCAGGCGCACTTCCAGCATGTTGTGGATGCGCGTCTTGACTTCCACCAGGTCGAAGGGCTTGCTGACGAAATCCTTGGCGCCGGCCTGCAGCGCGCGCAGCTTGTGGCCAGGCTGGGCCGTGATCACCAGCACGGGCAGGTAACTGCCTGCCTCGATGTCGCGCAAGCCTTCCATCACCTCGAAGCCATCCATTTCCGGCATCTGCAAGTCGAGCAGGATCAAATCGTAGCGGTGCTGCTGGTGCAGCGCGCGCACGGCTTGCGGGTCCATGGTGGACGTGATGCGCGTATAGCCGGCATTGCGCAGCACCTGTTCCAGCAGCATGACGTTGGCCTCCTGGTCATCGACGATGAGGATGCTGGCGTTCAGAATCTCGGTGGCTTGAAGCATGGCGGTATTCCTAAAAATAAATGCTGAATTAGCGTACTGCGTGAGTGTCGTCGGCCAGGCCGTGCGCGGCCGCATGGTGCAGGGCCACGTCGAGCGCATCCATGAATTCGACGACCTTGATCGGCTTGGTCAGGTAGCGGAAGAAGCCCGCTTCCAGGCCTTTTTCGATGTCGCGCGGCACGGCGTTGGCCGACAGCGCCATCACGGGAATGTGGCTGGTCAGCGGATCGTCGTGCAGGATATGCAGCGCGCCATAGCCGCTGATGCCGGGCAGGTTGATATCCATCAAGATCACATCGGGCTGGTAGGTGCGCGCCAGGTCGATGCCCAGGTGCGCATCGATGGCCGTCAGCAGCTTCAGGTCGCTGCGGCGGGCGATCAATTGCTCCACCAGCGCCAGGTTGGCGGGATTGTCTTCCACGTACAGCAAGGTGCGCTGGCTTTCCTGCGGCTCTTGCACCTGCGCCAACGCATCGCCGTCGCCCAGCACCAGTGACGGTGCAGTGCTGGCGGCCAGCTCGAACCAGAAGGTGGTGCCCACGCCGACGGTGCTGTCGACGCCGATGGCGCCGCCCATCAGTTCGACCAGCTGCTTGGTGACGACGAGGCCGATACCCGTGCCCTCTTCCGTGCTGTTTTCCTGCCCCAGGCGGTTGAACGGCTGGAACAGCTGCGCCACCTGGCCCGCATCGAGGCCGGCGCCGCTGTCACGCACGCTGACCCTCACCTTGTCGCCATTCCGGCTGCATTCGACGGTGACGGTGCCGCCGGAATGGTTGTACTTGATGGCGTTCGACAGCAGGTTGACCATCACCTGTTTCACGCGCGTGCGGTCCGCATGCACGTAGAAGGCCTGGCCACAGCGGGGAAACTGCATGCGGATGCCGCGCTTTTCCGCCTGCGGCGCGATCATCGCCTGGCAATCCTGCAGCACGTCGAGCAAGGACATCGCTTCCTGCGACAGGGTGACCTTGCCCGATTCGATCATGGCCAGGTCGAGGATTTCATTGATCAAGCGCAAGAGATACCAGCCGCCCTTGAGGATCTGTTCGATCGAGCGCTGCTGCGGCACCGTGGGCGGCGGCACGTCGGACGCCATCAGCTGCGCAAAGCCCAGCACGGCGTTCAGCGGCGTGCGCAATTCATGGCTCATGCTCGACAGGAATTCCGACTTGGCGCGGTTGGCCTTTTCCGCCACCTGGCGCGCCTTTTTCAGCTCGGCATTGTTGCTCTCGACCAGCGAGCGCGTGTACGCCTGCTGCTCCTGCAGGCGCTGGTCCAGCAGCGCCTGTTCCGCCTCGACCTGCTTGCGCGCCGTGTTGTCCGTGCCGATCAGCAGATAGCCGATGACCTTGCTTTGCGCGTCGCGCAGGGCCGTCACGGAGACGATGGCGGGAAAGCGGCTGCCATCCTTGCGGATATACGTGAGCTCGTAGATATCCTCGATGCCGCGCGTGGCCTTGAACACCAGCGCTTCCACGCCGGGCGTGATGCGCGTATCGAGTTCGGCGCTGAGGGCGGCAGCGCGCGCGACGATTTCTTGTGCATCGGAAATACCGGCCGGCGTCAGCTTGTCGACCACCTCGCCGGCTGCGTAGCCGAGCATGCGTTCGGCGCCCACATTGAAAATCTGGATCACGCCCTGCGCATCGGTGGCGATGCACGAGAAGTTGGCGCTGTTGAAAATCGCATCCTGCAAGGCGCCCGCCTTGAGCAGCTGGCGCGGCAGGCTGGCCGCCACCGTGCGCCGGTACAGCGCCGCCAGCAGCATCAGCAGCAGGAACACCAGCGCGTCGATCACGCACGCCGTCTCGAACGGGGCGCGCCAGGCCAGCACGCCAACGGCCAGCAGCACGATGGCGCTGAACGAAAACGCCAGCGCCATGGGCCAGCGCGATGGGGCGCGGGAGGGGAGTTTATCAACTGTGTGCATGGAATGGCCTGGCTGTAACGACAATGAAAGAGGGGACGGGGGAACTCAATGGCCCTGGCGCTGGCGCACGTCCGACAACAGGCGCGCGAATTCCTTCTTCACCACGCCATAGCATTCGCACACATGGCCTTCGAGGCCGGCGCGGTCCTGCACCGTGATATGCCCGCGCCGATAGCTGATGAAGCCGCGCGCCTGCAGGCGGCCCGCCGCTTCCGTCACGCCTTCGCGGCGCACGCCCAGCATGTTGGCAATCAATTCCTGCGTCATCGTCAGCTCGCGGCCCGGCAGGCGGTCCATGGTCAGCAGCAGCCAGCGGCACAGCTGCTGTTCCACCGTATGGTGGCGGTTGCACACGGCCGTCTGCGACATTTGCGTGATCAGCGCCTGCGTATAGCGCAGCAGCAAACGCATGACGGGGCCGGCGCGGTCGAATTCCTCCATCAGCAGATGCGCCTTCAGGCGATAGCCGACGCCGCCCGTCTGCACGACGGCGCGGCTCGGCGTGGAATTGCCGCCCATGAACAGCGACACGCCCACCATGCCCTCATTGCCGACGCCGGCGATCTCGGATGAGCCGCCGTTTTCCAGCAGGTAATGCAGGGATACGATGGCCGTGGTGGGAAAGTGCACATGCTGCAGCTTGTCGCCCGAATCGTAGATCACGTCGCCCAGCAGCATCGGCACTTGCTCGAGGTGCGGCGCCAGGCGCGCGAAATCGGCGTCGAGCATGGCGGCGAGCAAATGGTTTTGATTCGGGTTGTGCAACTGGGCATGCGGACTCGACATGGGCAGGGTTCCTGGTTTCCAGTCGTCAGCTAGGGGATATGTGAAAGGCGTCCGAACGAGAGCCGCCATGCTGTGCAGCGTAACACAGCGCTTGCACAGTGGCCCGACTATATTTCTTGTTGGCATGGTCGTCCGTTCGCTAGCGTACGGACGCTGAATCGGCCACGGCCCTACAGTCCAGTCCTAACCGGGCGACCTGATCATGGACACGCACCGGCGCGCACAGCCACCGGACACCACCATGCAATCATTCTTCAAGCGCATCTCCATTTCCGTCTCCACCTCGGCCCTGCTCACGCTGGCGGCCGGGCTGTGCCTGACGGCCCTGTGCTATGTCTCGGCGCGCCAGATCGAAGCGGAAAGCGCCAGGCTGCTGTGGCAGCACCACGCCAGCGGTCATGCGCTGAGCGCCGCCCTGCTGCCCGCGCACGGGCTGACGTTCGACGCCAACCGCCGCGGTTCGCTGTATGTGCTGCTGGGCGGACTGCTGTCGAGTTTGCTGGCGGCCGCCTATGTCTACCAGCTGGTGTCGCGCAACAGCGTCATTGCGCGCATCACGGGCGAACGCACGGCGACGCTGCAGTTTGCCAATCTGCGCCTGTCCGAGGACATCGCCGCGCGCATGCACAATGAAAAATCGCTGCGCTTGCGCGAACGCATCATCGAAGTGTCGGCCAATGCCATCATCCTGTGCAGCGCCGACGCGCCCGGCTACCTGATCGAATACGTGAATCCCGCGTTCGAGCGCATCACCGGCTATGCGGCCAGCGAAGTCATCGGGCAGCGCCTGGAAGACTTGCAGGGTCCCGAACACGCGCGGCAGGACATGCATGCAATTACCGCGGCCCTGCGCGAGCGGCGCGAGGGCAAGGCCATCGTGCGCAATTACCGCAGGGATGGCAGCTGCTACTGGAGCGAACTGTTCGTGGCGCCCGTGCGCGACGATGGCGATGGCCCCGTCAACCACTTTGTCGTCGCGCAATACGACATCAGCACCGTCATGCGCTTCGAGCAGCAGCTGGAATTCCAGTCGCGGCACGACGTCCTGACGGGCCTGGCCAACCGCCTGCTGCTGCGCGAGCGGCTGGAGCAGGCGATGGCCGTGGCGCGGCGCAGCAAGCTGCCCCTGTGGG
Organism: Janthinobacterium sp. GW822-FHT07H10; assembly: GCF_058798675.1. Taxonomy (NCBI): domain Bacteria; kingdom Pseudomonadati; phylum Pseudomonadota; class Betaproteobacteria; order Burkholderiales; family Oxalobacteraceae; genus Janthinobacterium; species Janthinobacterium sp. GW822-FHT07H10. The sequence continues at coordinate 110,662 of NZ_JBXAKS010000009.1, read as the reverse complement.
TGGTCTTCATCGACCTCGACCGCTTCAAGTTCGTCAACGACACCCTGGGCCACGACGCGGGCGACAGCGTGCTGAAAAGCGTGGCCGAGCGCCTGCGCGACGCCACGCGCGAAGTCGACACGGTGGCGCGCCTGGGCGGCGACGAATTCGTGCTGCTGCTGCCCCAGCATGGCGATGGCGAACCGGGCGCGGCCATCCTGCAGCGCATCCTCGACGCCGTGGCGCGGCCGCTGCAGCTGGGCGAATATGAATTCTTTCTCAGCTGCTGCATGGGCGTGGCCGTGTATCCCGACGATGGCAACGATGGCGATACCCTGATCAAGCATGCCGACATCGCCATGTACCGCGCCAAGGAACAGGGACGGGGCCACTGGCAATTCTATGCATCGAGCATGAATGCGGGCACGCTGGAGCGGCTGGAACTGGAAAGCGAATTGCGCCACGCCCTGGAGCGCGGGCAGTTCCACCTCGAATACCAGCCGCAGCTGGACCTGGCCAGCGGCGCCGTGACGGGCATGGAAGCGCTGCTGCGCTGGAACCATCCGCAACTGGGACGCATCGCGCCGGCCAGCTTCATCGGCCTGGCCGAGGAAATGGGCTTGATCACGCCCATCGGCGACTGGGTGCTGCGCACGGCGTGCGCGCAGGCGCGTGCCTGGCAGCTGGCCGGCCATGGGCCGCTGCGCCTGGCCGTCAACCTGTCGGCGCGGCAATTCAAGCAAAAGAACCTGCTGCATGCGGTGGCGCAGGCGCTGGCCGAGACGGGACTCGATGCGGCCTACCTGGAACTGGAATTGACGGAAAGCATGGTCATGCATGACGTGGAACAAGCCACGGCCATCATGGGCAACCTGAAGGCGCTGGGCGTGCAACTGTCGATCGACGACTTCGGCACCGGCTATTCCAGCCTCGCCTATCTGCGCCACTTCCCCATCGACGTGCTGAAAATCGACAAATCCTTCGTCAGCGACATCACGCACAGCGACGACGACGCGGCCATCGTGCGCGCCATCATTTCGCTGGCGCACAGCCTGCGCCTGAGCGTGATCGCCGAAGGCGTGGAAACGGCGCAGCAGCTGGCCTTCCTGCGCCAGCACGGCTGCGAGCAGATGCAGGGCTACCTGTTCAGCCGTCCGCTGGCCGCGCCCGCCTTCGAGGCGTTATTGCAACAAGGAAAGAAACTGCCGGCTTAAAACGCGTGGCGCAAGCCGATGTTCAGCGCGCGGTTGCCCGTGCCCACTTCCGTGGCATTGCCCACCATGTAGGCGGCGTCGTTGCGGTTGCGGATATGTGCGTAGGCAACATACAGCTTGCTGCGCTTGGACAAGGCATACGTGGCGCCGATGGCCAGCTGCTGCGCATCGCGGTTGGCGGCATCGCGGTCATCCTTGTGGATGAACGAGGCCAGCAGGGTCGTCGCGCCGAGCGGCACGGCAACGCCGACGATGGCGTCGCGGCTGTCCGTCGACTGGGCCGGTGCCTGCGCCGCGCCATACGGATTCTCGGCAAAGAACATCGTGCTGCCGTCGCCCGTGTTGCGGCCATAGCCGGCAAACGCCGTCGCCCCGCCAAAGTTGTAGTTGCCGGCCAGGATGGTGTTGTTGACGTCGGCCTTGCCGAAGTCGCCGCCACGGCTCTGGCGCGCCAGGCGCAGGGTCAGGGGACCGTTGACATAGCCCAGGGCCAGGCCCAGCGAGCGTTGATCTGCCGCAACACCCGTATGCTCGCCAAAGCCGTACATGACGGTGGCCGTGACGCCGCGCAACTCGGGCGAGGTGTAGCGCACGGTATTGTCGATGCGCGTAGCCGAATAGCCGGCCAGGTTGGTCGAGGCGCCGGCCATGCCGCCCTCGAACGGGTCGGCCACGTCCGTCAACGCCTGGCTTTGCAGGTTGTACTGGCGGCCCACGGTCAGCATGCCCAGGGGGCTGTTCAAGCCGACAAAGGCCTGGCGGCCGAACAACTGTCCCGCCTGGTCAGAGCGGCCCGTGTCGCCCTGCACGCCCGCTTCCAGGGTAAACACGGCTTGCCAGCCGTCGCCCAGCGACTCCGTGCCGCGCAGGCCCAGGCGCGAACCGGCCGAAACGCCACTGGTCAGCTTGCTGATGCCGCGCTCCTGTACCAGGGCCGCATCCATCAAGCCATACATGGTGACCGAAGACGGCTCGACGGACGACTGGGCATGGACGGCGGGCATGGCGCCCAGGGTGGCAATGGTCGAAACGAGGCCGACGCTGATCGAGAGTTTTTTCATGCTGGTTTCCTTATGCAGGCATAACCGGGAAAGCGCGCGGCCATGGCACGGCCACAGCGGCCAGGCGCTGCGGAACATGCCGTATCGAAAGACGACGGGCCAGATAACAACATTCCTGGCTAAGCTGTGGCGGCGCGGCCGGGAAACGATGGCGCGCGGTAGTCCGCCGTGAATGATGCACCGCTGGCGGTGCGCGTGGCTCAGGCGCCCGGCCCGCAGGGGACGCGCTGAAAGTGGCTGGCATCGCTGATGCGCTGGCCGTATGGCGCGGACGAGAGTTGGGTAAAACTGCGTCCGCTGGCGCCGTCCGCGAAGATGAGGCAGGAGGCGCCGAGGCCGACATTATAACATCGTCAGCTGTTTTACCCCCGTTCCCTTGGCCGCCAACGGTCCGCAAAGCCGCCAAAACACTGAAAAATGCCCGCTACCCCGCTGCAGGCGATGCCGCGTCATCTATAATGGTTCCTTTTGCCAATCACACGCCAAATCATGGAATTAGCCAAGTCTTTCGAGCCCGCCGACATTGAACAATTCTGGCGCACCGAGTGGGAACAGCGCGGTTACTTTACCGCCACCCTCGATGCGGGAAAACCTTCCTTCAGCATCCAGTTGCCGCCGCCGAACGTCACCGGCACCCTGCACATGGGCCATGCGTTCAACCAGACCATCATGGATGGCCTGACGCGCTACCACCGCATGCTGGGCCACAACACGGCCTGGATTCCCGGCACCGACCACGCGGGCATCGCCACGCAAATCGTCGTGCAACGCCAGCTGGATGCGCAAAAGATTTCGCGCCATGACCTGGGCCGCGAGAAATTCGTGGAAAAAGTGTGGGAATGGAAAGAAAAATCCGGTTCCATCATCACCGGCCAGATGCGCCGCCTGGGCGCCTCGGCCGACTGGCAGCGCGAATACTTCACGATGGACGAGCCGCGCTCGAAAGTCGTCACCGACGTCTTCGTGCGCCTGTTCGAGCAAGGCCTGATCTACCGCGGCAAGCGCCTCGTCAACTGGGATCCCGTGCTGGGCACGGCGGTTTCCGACCTGGAAGTGGTATCCGAGGAAGAAGACGGCTCCATGTGGTACATCAAGTACCCGCTGGCCGACGGCAGCGGCTTCCTGACGGTGGCGACGACCCGTCCTGAAACCATGCTGGGCGACGTGGCCGTGGCCGTCGATCCGACGGACGAGCGCTACCTGCCGCTGGTGGGCAAGATGCTGAAACTGCCGCTGACCGACCGCGAAATCCCCATCATCGCCGACGAATACGTCGACAAGGAATTCGGCACGGGCTGCGTCAAGATTACCCCCGCGCATGACATGAACGATTACGCCGTCGGCCAGCGCCACAAACTGGCGCAGATCGTCATCCTGACCCTGGACGCAAAGATCACCGACGATGCGCCGGAAGCGTACCGCGGCATGGACCGTTTCGCCGCGCGCAAGCAGATCGTCGCCGACCTCGATGCGCAAGGCTTGCTCGAGCAAGTCAAGCCGCACAAGCTGATGGTGCCGCGCGGCGACCGCACGGGCGTCGTCATCGAGCCGATGCTGACGGACCAGTGGTTCGTCGCCATGAGCAAGCCGGCCCCGGAAGGCACTTTCTTCCCCGGCAAGTCGATCGCCGAGACGGCGCTGGACAAGGTCGCCAGCGGCGAAATCAAGTTCGTGCCGGAAAACTGGAGCACCACCTACAACCAGTGGCTCAACAACATCCAGGACTGGTGCATCTCGCGCCAGCTGTGGTGGGGCCATCAAATCCCCGCCTGGTACGACGACAAGGGCAATATCTTTGTTGCCAAGACGGAAGCTGAGGCGCAAGCCAAGGCCCTGGCCGCCGGCAGCACGGGCCCGCTGAAGCGCGACGACGACGTGCTCGACACGTGGTTCTCGTCGGCGCTGGTGCCGTTCTCGACCATGGGTTGGCCTGAAGAAACACCGGACATGAAGGCGTTCCTGCCGTCGTCCGTGCTGGTCACCGGTTTCGACATCATTTTCTTCTGGGTCGCGCGCATGGTCATGATGACGGCGCACTTCACGGGCAAGGTGCCGTTTGAAACCGTCTACGTGCACGGCCTCGTGCGCGATTCGACGGGCCAGAAGATGTCCAAGTCGAAGGGCAACACCCTGGACCCGATCGACCTGATCGACGGCATCGACCTGGAAGGCTTGATCGTCAAGCGCACCACGGGCCTGATGAACCCGCGCGACGCGGAAAAGATCACCAAGGCGACGCGCAAGGAATTCCCGGAGGGCATTTCCGCCTACGGCACGGACGCCGTGCGCTTCACCATGGCCAGCTATGCTTCGCTGGGCCGCAACATCAATTTCGACCTGGGCCGCTGCGAAGGCTACCGCAACTTCTGCAACAAGATGTGGAATGCCACCCGTTTCGTCATGATGAATACGGAGAACAAGGATTGCACGCCGAATGACGCCGACCTGTCGCAGGCGGACAAGTGGATTATTTCCCTGCTGCAAAAGGCGGAACTGGACGTGGCCAAGGGCTTCGAAGATTTCCGTTTCGACAATATCGCCGCCACCATCTACAAATTCGTCTGGGACGAATATTGCGACTGGTACCTGGAAGTCGCAAAAGTCCAGGTGCAGCAGGGCACGGAAGGCCAGCAGCGCGCCACCCGCCACACCCTGCTGCGCGTGCTGGAAGTGGTGCTGCGCCTGGCCCATCCAATCATCCCCTTCGTCACGGAAGCCCTGTGGCAGACAGTGGCGCCACTGGCCGGCAAGACGCTCAAGCCAGAGGGCGATTCGATCATGATGCAGCCGTATCCGATCGCCAACACCGACAAGATCGACGAATCGGCGGAAGCGTGGATGCAGCAGCTGAAAGCATTGACGGACGCCACGCGCAACCTGCGCGGCGAAATGCAGATCTCGCCTTCCGTGCGCGTGCCGCTGATCGTCGAAGCGGGCAATGCCAGCGAGAAAGAAGCGCTGGCGTCGTACGCGCCGTACATCCAGTCGCTGGGCAAGCTGGCCGAGGTGCAGATCGTCGATGCATTGCCGGACTCGCCAGCGGCCGTCGCCATCGTCGGCACCACCAAGCTGATGCTGAAAGTGGAAATCGACGTGGCTGCCGAACGCGAGCGTCTGGGCAAGGAAATCGCCCGCATCGAAGCGGAAATTGCCAAGGTCAACAGCAAATTGGGCAATGAAAGCTTCGTCGCCCGCGCGCCGGCCGCCATTGTTGCGCAAGAAAACGAGCGCTTGCTCAGTTTTTCGGCCACAATTGAAAAATTGCGCGAACAGTTTGCTAAACTAGCTAGCGCATAAGGCAAGTTTGGCAGGATTGCGCGGCGTCATCCGTGACGCCGCGCAGCACTGATAGTCTTGCCTTGGTATAAAAACTGTTCGTGACCCGATCAAAAAAAACCATTGGAGACTAGCGATGCATAAAATACTCACAGCAAGCGTCAAAGCAAGCGTACTGGTGGCCGCCCTGGCCATCGCCGGCAGCGCCACCGCGCGCGACGGCAACTACACTCCCGTCGGTACGTGGAAAACCATCGACGACGCCAGCGGCAAGCCGAAATCCCTCATCGTCATCACGGAAAGCAACGGCGTCTTGCAAGGCAAGATCGAGAAGCTGTTCCGCGGCCCTGACGAAGATCAAAACCCCAAGTGCGACAAGTGCACGGGCGCCAAGAAAGACCAGCCCATCATCGGCATGGTGATCCTGTCCGGCCTGAAATATGACGGCAAGGAATGGACGGGCGGCGAAATCATGGATCCGGCCAATGGCAAGACCTACAAGAGCAAGGCCGAGCTGACGGAAGGCGGCACCAAGCTGCAAGTGCGCGGCTATGTCGGCGTGCCGATGTTTGGCCGCTCGCAAACGTGGGTGCGCGAAGAATAAGCAGCACACGCCCTGCCCTGATGAAGCCGGCCCTGCGCCGGCTTTTTTATGTCAAGCGCCCGAACACACGTCAGAATCGCAGCACGAAAGCATGCCAGCGCGGCTGTATCAGCGCTGTCGTGACGGGCTTGCCATATGGCGTCCGCGTGGAGGGATATGCCAGATAAGCAACAACAGCCTGGCCAGTGGCATTAATGGCGACACGCGGGTTCAATACCTCCGCCTTATGTGCCACCTTGGTCCAGCCCGCCCAGCCTGTTCCCATGGCAAATTTATTGACCATGATCGATATGGAATAATCATCATTCTTCACCAGTTTCGCGGCGACAGCTTGTCCAGCAGCATTCATCGCCACGGCAATATTCTGGTCAATCAAATACTCAAACGACGCCGCCGGGCTATTGGACATCAAGATTTGCGGGGTGGACCAGTTTTCGCCATACGATGACCGGGACCACATGGTACGCACGGGCGTTACCGGAGTGCCTGGCTCCATCCTGGTCTGCTCCACCCACACTGCCAGTGCGTTTCCTTGGGCATCGTTAAATATCTTGGGTGGAAAGAGAATGGATGCGTTCTTTTCACTCACGCGCGTGATTTTGGCATTCAAGCCGAATCGCCGGTTCACCCGTATCAAGTCCAGATTTTCCGTCGTACAGTCGGCGCTGTCTTGACTGACGACAGACAGCACGCCTTCGGCATAATCGGTGGTCGTGGCCACGATCGGCCGGCTATCGCAAAAACCGCCATAACTGGCAATCGTCCAGGGCGCAAAGGCGATGTTATTCACATCCGCCCAGCGTACGTTCAAGTCCGTCATCCCTTTTTCAGTGCGCGAAAAACTGCTGGTGTAATACAAGCCATAGCCATCTGCATGGGGGGCAAAGAATGTATATGAGCCAGCGAACTGGGGCGTGTCCGGTCCGGGATATGAGCGGTTCACTGGCAACAGGCGTTGCTGGTGCCCGTCAAGCGTCGTCCTGACCACTTCGTAATCACTGGCCAAGCCGCTATAGGTGAACGAGCTGTCTGCCAGCAAACTGATATCCGTACCGGAACCTACGTGGGAATAATTGCCGATATCGCCGGCGCTGGGTTCATACACGACCGGATCCCAGCCCTTTCCTTCGATATACCGCGCGACATTCACGATAAATGCCTTCGGATTGATGGCGTACAGAGGATTTTGATCCGTCCAGCTCAGGATCGCATTGCCGGCAGCATTCATCTGCAATTCGATGCTGCCCGTGCGTCCCGTCAATCCGGCCGCGGCAACAGGCTGGAAACTCCCCCACTGGCCCTGCGGCGAAGATTGCGCCCAGTACGTCAGGTTGTTCTGTACGTCGTATGAATTAGAGTACTGCAACGCCAGCAATGCCTTGCCCTCATCCGAGAGCGTCACTGCCATATTCGCATACGAGATGGGCAAACCTGTCTTATTCAACGGTACCAGGGTGGCGGAACCCAGATCCAGCGTCCCGGGCAAGTGTCCGGCAAGGCCCAGCCCATCCGCAGGTTCGGCGGGAGGGAGCACGACGGGCGGGACGACGGGCGGCGGGCGGCGGGACGACGACCGGGGGATTGACCTGGGTCGGCGGTGGCACCGGCGTAGCGGGACCTCCGCCGCCACCGCCGCCACCGCCGCATGCGGCCAGAGAGACTGGCAGCAACGCTGCACATAAATATAACCCTACCTTGCTTCTCGCCGTCATAGTTGGTCCATTGCAGCCTTGCCAGCTTACTGGCCAGCCTGTTATTCAATTATCAAGAGAAATATAATATATCAAAAAGCAATATTTCACCTATACAAAGAACATGTATTGTTAATAAAAATAAAAAACTGTTCCATGACTCAAATACAGCTGGGGACCGAAGCATTTGTGCATCTCGATGAGCATGCGCGGAAGCAAAGCGTTGTTTTCAAACACAAGTAACCATTTCCAGAAGATATTTCAAATTGCCAGCAAGCTAAGCGCGCCACCGAACATACCTGAAGTTTCCTAAATGAAATAGTGCATGCCTGTGACGCCATCGCCCTGTAGCGAAGGGCGGCATGGCTCCGCAGGATGACCTCATCCGTGGATGCCTGGCAATGACTTGCCCAAGCACAAAGGAAACACATGAACCTCTTCCAACGATATCTGAACCCGCTGCTCATTTCGGCAGGTTTGCTGGCCATGGCCGCCCTGGCCGGTTGCGGCGGCGGCGACCAGGGACGCGCCCCCATCCTCGGCTTGCCGGCCACCACCCTTGCCAGCCTGACCGTCACGCCGGCGACGGCGACGGTGGCCATCGGCGCCGCCCAGCAATTCACGGCCATCGCCACGTACGGCGACGGCTCTTCGCAAGACGTCAGCGCCAAGGCGGCCTGGACGTCCGCCACGCCCACCAGCGCCACCGTCAATGCAGCCACAGGCCTGGGCACCGGCATTGCTGCCGGCAGCAGCAGCATCGGCGCCGCGTTCGGCGGCAAGAGCGCCAGCGCCGTACTGACCGTCACGCCGGCCGCGGTCGTGTCGATCGCCGTCAGGCCGCAAGACCCCATCGTTGCCGTTGCCGCCACGCGCCAGCTGGCCGTCCTTGCCACGTATTCGGATGGCAGCACCGTTGACGTGACCGCCAGCAGCAGCTTCGTTGCCGCCACGCCCGCTGTCGCCAGCGTCGCCAGCGGCGGCCTCGTCACGGGCCTGGCCTTCGGTAGCAGCGTCATGAACGCGAGCTTCAACGGCAAGACGGCCAGCACCAGCGTCACCGTGCCTGCCCACGCCCTGGTCAGCATCGCCGTCACGCCGGCCACCGCCAGCATCGCCGTCGGCGGCGTACAGCAATTTGTTGCCACGGCAACATATTCGGACGGTTCGAACGCCGTCGTCACCGCCGGCGCCACCTGGACATCGGGCACCGTTGCCAACGCAACCGTACTGAACACGGGCGTCGCCACCGGCATCGCCGTCGGCACCAGCAGCATCACCGCCACGGCCGGCGGCCAGTCGGGCAGCGCGCTGTTGACCGTCACGGCCGTCGCCATCCCGCCCGTCCTCAACCCGATCAACCTGGGCCGCGCGGCGCCGTTCGGCGTGCTGGCCGGCACCTCGATCACGAACAATTCGGGCGGCACCACCCTGATCACGGGCGACATCGGCGCGCCGTCGCAAACGGTCGATCCGACCCAGGCGGCAGGTTTCAGCAACTACAAGTCGGGCGCCATCCTGGCCGGCGCCATGACGGACCTGCAGGCGGCGATCACGGACGGCAACAGCCGCAGCTGCGATGTCAGCTTTGCCGGCGGCATCGACCTGGGCGGCCAGACCTTCGGCCCCGGCGTGTATTGCTATGCGGGCGCCATCAGCATCACGGGCACCTTGACCCTGAACGGTCCCGGCGTGTACATCTTCCGCACGGCGCTGACCCTGAACTCGACCGTCAACTCGGTGGTCGCCCTGAACAATGGCGCCACGGCCGACAACGTCAGCTGGCTGCCCGTCGGCCCCACCACCCTGGCCGCCAACAGCGTCTTCAAGGGCAACATCCTGGGCCAGTCGGCCGCCATCACGGTGGGCGACAATACGACACTGCTCAACGGCCGCGTGCTGACGGCAGCCGCCGTTACCCTGCGCAACAACCAGATCACCAAATAAACAGGACAGGACCATGACGATCGCACACACACTGGGCGCCCTGAGCGTGATGGCCGGCTCCCTGCTGGCAGCCCACTCGGCGCAAGCGCAGGACAGCACCTTCATCAACCCGGACTGGGCCAACAGCGCCTGGTACCTCGGCGCTGGCGTGGGCCAGTCGCGCGCCACCATCGACGAGCCGCGCCTGCGCGCCAGCCTCGCCGCCAACGGCGAAAGCGTCATCGCTTTCAACAAGGACGAGCGCGACACCGGCTATAAACTGTTTGTCGGGCGGCAATTGAACCCCTACCTGGCCGTGGAAGCCGGCTACTTTGACCTGGGCAAATTCAATTTCCAGTCCGCCAGCAGCGGCAATGGCGTGCTCAATGGAGAAGCGGCCTTTCGCGGCGTGAACCTGGACTTGCTGGGCCAGTTGCCGCTGTCGCAGCGCCTGTCGCTGCTGGGCCGTGTCGGCATGCACTACACCAGGACGAGTACGGAATTCAGCGGCAACCGCCTGCTGGGATCGACGAACACGCATGCCAGCGAGCGCAAGCTCAATGCCAAGCTGGGCCTGGGCCTCGAATACAAGTTCAGCGAAGCGCTGGCCTTGCGCGGCGAAGTCGAGCGTTATCGCCTGAACGATGCCGTCGGCAACCGCGGCGACGCCGACCTGTACTCCGTCAGCCTCGTGTACAAACTGGGCCGCCCGGCCAGCGCCACGCCCGCCTACCAGCCGGCGCCGGCAGTGGCGCCCGTCGTCACGATGGCGCCGCCGCTGATCGAGGCCAAGCCCGCACCGGCCCCCGTGGCGGAAAAAGTGTCGTTTGCTTCCGAGGCGCTGTTTGATTTCGATCAATCCACGCTCAAGCCGCAAGGCAAGACGGCGCTGGAGCAGTTGCTCGGCCAGTTGACGGGCATGGACCTGGAAGTCATCGTCACGGTCGGCCATACGGATGCCGTCGGTGCCGACGCCTACAACCAGAAACTGTCGCAGCGCCGCGCCGAAGCCGTCAAGGCTTACCTCGTGGCGCACGGTATCGAGACGAACCGCGTCTACACGGAAGGCAAGGGAGAGACGCAGCCCGTGGCCGACAACACGAGCGCCGCCGGACGCGCCAAGAACCGCCGCGTGACGGTGGAAGTGGTGGGCACGCGAAAAGTGCCGCGTTAAGCTAGCCGCACACATAAAAAAACCGGCCTGGCAGCCGGTTTTTTTTCGTCCCCAGATTATTGCGCCGGGGCCGGTTTGCGGTGGTGCTTGCTCAAATGCCGGTCGAGGCTGTTGGCGAATTGCTGCCGGTCCGACTGGCTGAAGGCGGCCGGGCCGCCCGTGTCGACACCGCCGCTGCGCAATTCCTCCATGAAGGCGCGCATCGTCAGTTGCTGGGCGATATTATCTTTCGTATAAAACTCGCCGCGCGGGTTCAGCGCGTAACCGCCCTTGGTGAGCACGTCGGCGGCCAGCGGGATGTCGCCCGTGACGACCAGGTCGCCCGCATTGAGCAGGCGCACGATTTCCTGGTCGGCCACGTCGGCGCCGGATGGCACTTGCACGGTGCGGATGAAACGCGACGGCGGCACGCGCAAGCCCTGGTTCGCCACCAGGGTCACGGGCAATTCCAGGCGGTCGGCCACGCGGTACAGGATTTCCTTGATGACCACGGGACAGGCATCGGCGTCGATCCAGATCTGCATGCCCGTGCTGGAAGATACGCCCTCTTCCACCATCACAGTTCCCACGCTTCGCCGCCAGGCCCCATGCGCGGCGCGCTGACGCCGAAATGCAGGTAGGCGGCCGGCGTGGCGACCCTGCCGCGCGGCGTGCGCTGCAAAAAGCCCTGCTGGATCAGATACGGCTCCAGCACATCTTCGATGGTGTCGGCCGCTTCGCCGATGGCGGCCGCCAGGTTCCCTATGCCGACGGGACCGCCGCCGAACTTGAACAGCACGGCTTCAAGCAGCTTGCGGTCCATCACGTCGAAGCCGACGGAATCGACGTCGAGCATGGCCAGCGCGCGGTCGGCCACCACCTTGGTGATCTCGCCATTGCTTTTGACTTCCGCGAAATCGCGCACGCGGCGCAGCAGGCGGTTGGCGATGCGCGGCGTGCCGCGCGCGCGCTGGGCGATCTCGTGCGCGCCTTCCGGGTCGATCGGGGCTTTCAACAGCGCCGCGCTGCGCGTGACGATCTTCGTCAGCTCGCCCGTGTTGTAGAACTCCAGCCGCGCCACGATGCCGAAGCGGTCGCGCAGCGGATTGGTCAGCATGCCGGCGCGCGTGGTGGCGCCGACCAGGGTAAACGGTTGCAAATCGAGCTTCACGGAACGGGCGGCCGGCCCTTCGCCGATCATGATATCGATTTGATAATCCTCGAGCGCCGGATACAGAATTTCCTCGACGACAGGCGACAGGCGGTGGATTTCATCGATGAACAGGACGTCGTTCGCTTCCAGGTTCGTCAGGATCGCCGCCAGGTCGCCCGGGCGCTCGAGCACGGGGCCCGAGGTCTGGCGCAGGTTGACGCCCATTTCGCGCGCAATGATGTGCGCCAGGGTCGTCTTGCCCAGGCCCGGCGGGCCGAACAGCAAGGTGTGGTCGAGCGCTTCCTTGCGCTGACGCGCGGCCGTGATGAAAATCTCGAGCTGGTCGCGGATCTTTTCCTGTCCCACATACTCATCGAGCTGCTTCGGGCGCAAGGCCCGTTCGATGGCCTCCTCGTTGTGCGAGATGGGCGCCGCGTCGATGATGCGCTGTTCCGTGAAGCTGTCGGTCTGGATGCTCATGCCTGATCAGCCTTTCGACAGCGCTTTCAGCGCCAGTTTGATGCCGTCGGAGACGCCGCTGCCGGCCGGCACGTTTTTCACGGCCGCCAGCGCTTCCTTGTCCGAATAGCCGAGCGCCACCAGGGCGTTGAGGATGTCCGATTGCGCGTCCGGCGCCGCGTGCGCGCCGCCGGCGCCGATATCGGCACCCAGCTTGCCCTTCAGTTCCAGCAATAGCCGTTCGGCCGTTTTCTTGCCAATGCCAGGCACTTTCACGAGACGGCCGGAATCCTGCAAGGTAATGGCTTGGGCCAGGTCGGCAATCGTCATGCCCGAGAGAATCGACAGCGCCATGCGCGCGCCCACGCCCGTGATCTTGATCAACTGGCGGAATACGGCCCGCTCGGCCGCATTGCCGAAGCCAAACAGCAGATGCGCATCTTCGCGGATGGCCTGGTGCGTGAACAGCACGACTTTCTCGCCCACGTGCGGCAGGTTGTAAAACGTGCTCATCGGCACGTCGACTTCATAGCCGACGCCCTGGCAATCGACCAGCAATTGTGGTGGATTCTTTTCAAGCAAAATACCGGAGAGACGGCCTATCATCGCGTGTTCCTAATGTTGTGTATATATATGAGGGCCAAGTTGACAACCTAGCCCACCAGGCGGCCGCGCTTCATGCGCAAGCCCTGCAACTGGGGCGCCAGCGCGCCTATCATGGCCAGCGCATCGATGCTGTTGGCATGGCAAATGGCCACGCCCAGCGCATCGGCCGCATCGGTGCCGGGCAAGCCTGGCAAGGACAGCAGGCGCGACACCATCTCCTGCACCTGCTCCTTGGCCGCCTTGCCATGGCCCGTGACGGCCTGCTTCACCTGCAGCGCCGTATATTCGGCCACCGAGAGGTCGGCATGCACGAGCGCGCAAATGGCCGCGCCGCGCGCCTGGCCCAGCAGCAGGGTCGATTGGGGGTTGACGTTGACAAACACTTTTTCGATGGCCGCGCAGTCGGGCTGGTAAGTGCCGACGATCTCGCTCACGCCCTGCAAGATGACCTTCAGGCGCGGCGGCAATTCCCCTTCGGACCCCGTCTTGACGGTACCCGAAGCGATATAGCGCAACTTGTTGCCGTGTTTTTCAATGACCCCAAAGCCGGTCGTGCGCAGGCCAGGATCGATGCCAAGAATAATCATCGCCAGATTCTATAATGAATACGGCAGGCACCGGTGAATAACCGGTGCCTGCCGCTGAGTACTTTATCGAGTAGGGGTAGGTCGGATTAGCGGGACGCGTCATCCGACATGCGTCGCCAACTGCCCTTGTCGGATGACGCGCAGCCTTCGGCCCCGCCAATCCGACCTACTTTCTCTATCTATATTAGTGACGGAAGTGACGCGTACCCGTGTAGAGCATGACGACGCCGCGCTCGTCGGCCGCATCGATCACTTCCTGGTCGCGCATGGAGCCGCCCGGATGGATGACGCAGGTCGCGCCCGCATCGACGACAACGTCGAGGCCGTCGCGGAACGGGAAGAAGGCGTCCGACGCCACCACGGAACCGGCCAGCGACAGGCCCGCGTTCTGCGCCTTGATCGAGGCGATGCGGGCCGAATCGATACGGCTCATCTGGCCAGCGCCCACGCCCAGGGTCATGTTGCCGCCGCAGAAGACGATGGCGTTCGACTTGACGAATTTCGCCACTTTCCAGGCGAACATCAGGTCGGACAATTGCTGCGGCGTTGGCTGCAGCTTGCTGACCACGCGCAGGTCGCCCATGGCGACGTTCTTCGCATCCGGCGATTGCACCAGCAAGCCGCCGCCCACGCGCTTGAAGTCCATGGCGTTGACGCCATTGCCCAGCGGGATTTCCAGCATGCGCACGTTTTGCTTGCTCGACAGAATCTGTTTCGCTTCGGCCGAGAACGACGGCGCGATCAGCACTTCGACGAACAGCTTGGCGATCTCGCCGGCGGTAGCGCCGTCCAGTTCGGTATTAAACGCGATGATGCCGCCGAATGCCGAGGTCGGGTCCGTCTGCAGGGCGCGCGCGTACGCTTCGGCCGCATTCTTGCCCAGCGCGACGCCGCAGGGGTTCGCGTGCTTGACGATGACGCAGGCGGCGCTTTGCTCGAAACCGCCGAGGCTCTTCACGCATTCCCAGGCCGCATCGGCATCGGCGATGTTGTTGTACGACAATTCCTTGCCTTGCAGCTGGCGGTAGTTGGCCAGCGCGCCGTCGGTGACGGCCAGGTCGCGGTAGAAGGCGGCGCTCTGGTGCGGATTCTCGCCGTAGCGCATGTCTTGCACTTTCTCAAATGCGACATTCAGGATTTGCGGATAGGCGCCGCGCTCGGCGTGCACTTTCGTCGGGCCCAGGCTGGTCAGGTAATTGGTGATGGCGCCATCGTATTGCGCCGTATGCGCAAAGACTTTTTTCGCCAGCATGAATTTGGTGTCGTAACTCACGTCGCCGGCCTTGCCGTCGGCCGCACGCATTTCCGCCAGCACCACGTCGTAGTCGGTGGGGTCGCAGATGACGACCACGTCCTTGTGATTCTTGGCCGCCGAACGCAGCATGGTCGGGCCGCCGATATCGATGTTCTCGATGGCGTCTTCCAGGGTGCAATCGGCCTTGGCCACCGTGCCCTGGAACGGGTACAGGTTGACCACCACCATGTCGATGGTCGGCATGTCGTGCTCGACCAGTTTCGACATGTGCTCAGGGAAATCGCGGCGCGCCAGGATACCGCCATGCACTTTCGGGTGCAGCGTCTTCACACGGCCATCGAGCATCTCCGGGAAACCCGTGTAATCGGCGACTTCCGTCACGGGAACACCGTTGTCCGCCAGCAATTTGGCGGTGCCGCCGGTGGACAGGAGGTTGACGCCGAGCGCGGACAGGGCGCGGGCGAATTCGAGTACGCCGGTCTTGTCGGAAACGGAGAGGAGAGCTTGTTTGATCATGGCTGTGGCTAGGTGGTTAAGTGTTCTTGGCGAATGGCGCAGGCCCGGGCCGGGCTGCGGCGGATTCAAATCTTGGCGTCACTTGCATGCCGGCATTACAGCAAACCGTGCTCCTGCAATTTCTTGCGCAGGGTATTGCGGTTGATGCCCAGCATCTGCGCGGCGTGCGACTGGTTGCCATCGGCGCGTGTCATCACGACTTCCAGGATGGGCTTTTCCACGGTCAGCACGACCATGTCGTAGATATTCGATGCTTGCTGTTCGCCCAGGTCATTGAAGTAATCTTCTAGACTTTTCTGTACGACTTCCTGAATGCTTTCTTTGCTCATTTTTATGCTTCAACCGGCTGAACACCTGACAATCCGCTGCCGCGTCGCTCATGCGGTCCGCGTGCTGCCGTCTTGTCTCGGTGTGTAATTAATATTGCATGACGCTCTGTATAGGCGCTCGCCCTTGTATTGCTTTTAACTTGCTGCTTAACTTATACGTAACTTTCTTGCTATCTGCTCATGCTGCCGTGGCCGCTTCTATCAGGCCACTTTCACTGGATTCGGCGAGGCGGTATTGTAACCGTTCGCCAAATTTCCATTGCGACTCAAAAAATTGATCGACGGCCAGCAACTGCGCTTCCGTCGACTCGAGCAAGTTCATTTGCTGTCGGAACGCTTCGCCGCCTTCCAGGTCTTTCACATACCAGCCGATGTGCTTGCGCGCCGTGCGCACGCCGAGAAATTCGCCATAAAACGCGTAGTGGGCGCGCAAATGCTCATCCATCAGTGCGCGCACTTCATCCACGTACGGCGCCGGCAGCAAGGTGCCGGTGCGCAGGAAATGATCGATTTCACGGCAAATCCACGGCCGGCCCTGCGCCGCGCGGCCGATCATGACGGCATCGGCGCCTGTTTGATCCAGCACAAAACGGGCTTTTTCCGGGCTGGTAATGTCGCCATTGGCCACCACGGGAATGCCCACCGATGCTTTCACGGCAGCAATGGTTTCATATTCAGCATCGCCTTTGTAGCCATCGGCGCGCGTGCGGCCGTGCAAGGTCAGCATCTGGATGCCGGCCTGCTCGGCGATGCGGGCGATGGTCAGGGCGTTCTTGTTGGAACGGTTCCAGCCCGTGCGAAATTTCAGGGTGACGGGCACGTCGACGGCGTTGACGACGGCATGCAAAATCTTCTCGACCAGGCTTTCATCTTGCAGCAGGGCCGAACCGCACCAGCTGTTGCACACCTTCTTCACGGGGCAACCCATGTTGATGTCGATGATCTGCGCGCCCCGGTCCACATTGAACTTGGCGCAGTCGGCCAGGTCTTGCGGATCGGCGCCGGCGATCTGCACGGCTTTCGGCTCCATTTCGCCCTCATGGTCCGTGCGGCGCGAACTTTTTTCCGTCGCCCACAGGCGCGGATTCGACGCCGCCATCTCCGACACGGCATAGCCTGCCCCCAGCTGCTTGCACAACTGGCGGAAAGGCCGATCCGTCACGCCGGCCATGGGAGCGACGAA
This sequence comes from Janthinobacterium sp. GW822-FHT07H10, assembly GCF_058798675.1. Taxonomy (NCBI): domain Bacteria; kingdom Pseudomonadati; phylum Pseudomonadota; class Betaproteobacteria; order Burkholderiales; family Oxalobacteraceae; genus Janthinobacterium; species Janthinobacterium sp. GW822-FHT07H10. The sequence goes on along the minus strand of NZ_JBXAKS010000009.1, from coordinate 93,670 downwards.
AACGTTGTTGCGCAGAATGTGAGGGCCGATTTGCACTGAAGAACCTGGAATGGACGGAGGAACCTGCTATTTTAACCGATTCCCTGCCTAATTAATAAGCACTATTTTTTCGCTTCAGTGCGCCAGGGCGTGCATCGCGCTTGTGCAGCACAGCAAAATGGGGCCGTGGCGGCACTGGCCCCGCTCTTAGCCCAGCTCGTCCATTGCGGGCGCGCTCAGGTGTTCGATATTTCCCCAGTGCACTAAATGCAGCTTGCCGTCCGCGTACGAAAAGCGGTTCACACTGGCATTTTTCACCTGGAAGTCACGTGGACTGTCGAGCGTCATGCCAACCGCCTCGCGGTAAGCGCACTCGAGCACGCCGCCGTGCGCCACGATGGCGATCGTCTGGCCGTCATGCTGCTGGGCCCAGCGGGCGATGGCGCCATTCGCGCGCGCATAGAACTGGCGAAAGCTTTCGGCCTGGCGCTCGCCGGACGGCATCACGGCGTCGATCTGGCGCGATTGCCATTGCGCATACTCGTGCGGATAGCGCGCGGCGATGTCCGCATACAGCAAGCCTTCGAAGGCGCCATAGCAGCGCTCGCGCAGCAAGGGGTCTGCCTGCACCGGCAACTGCTGCACGTCGGCCACGGCTTGCGCCGTCTGCTGCGCGCGTTGCAGATCGCTGGCGATGATGGCGGCCAGCGGCTCGTCAGCCAGCGCCTGCCCCAGCGCGGCCGCCTGCGCCAGGCCCGCCTCGTTCAGGGCGATGTCGATATGGCCCTGCAGGCGGCGGTCCGCATTCCAGGCCGTTTCGCCATGGCGTATCAATAAAATGGTTGTGCTCATGTTTTCAAGGTAAGTGCCAGCTCGGGGTTGAGCGAGTAGGCGACGACGAGTTGCGCTTCGTCAAGAATGTGGCCGTAAATGGCAGCGTAGGCTTGCTGCCCCGTAAAACGCTCGGGCAAGTCCAGACGCGGCACGTCGAGCGCATACAGGCGGAAGATATAGTGGTGGATGCGTTCGTCATTCCACGGCGGACACGGGCCATCGTAGCCATAATAGTCGCCTGCCATGGCGGCATCGCCGGCAAACCAGCCCGTGTAGTCGTTGAGACCCTGGCGCAATTGCAGCGGTCCGCCTGCGGCCGTCTTGCCATGGGGCGTGATGCCGCTGGAAAACTCGCCAGCGGCAATGGCCCGCATGGCCAGGGGAATATCGAGCAAGCTCCAGTGGTAAAAGTCGCCGCGCGGCGCGGCCAGCGGCAAGGTCCGGTCGTCGCGGTTGACGAGGCTGGCGTCCTGCGGCGCATCGGGGTCGATGCAGAACAACACCAGCGACTCGGTGCCATTCGGCACCTCGTCCCAGGCCAGGTGGGGATTGCGGTTGCCGGCAAGGCGCACGCGGCTGGCCGGATCGATCTCGGCAAAAGCATATTCGGCCGGCATCAGGCCGCCATCACGAAAGGTCTCGCTCCACAACTTCATCGCTTGCTCCTCTTTATAATTATAATTTCAGCAACAAACCATGGCGAGCGGCAGCCAGTCGGGGCCGAGAAGCGCAACTGTGCCGAAGCACAGGAGCATCGCAGGCCGCACATGGCGACGCGCAGCAGGTTTATTTGGCATTCACTTGCAGCCAGAACGTGACGGGCCCGTCATTCGTCAGCGACACCTGCATGTCGGCGCCGAACTGCCCCGTTTGCACGGTCGCATGGCGGCTGCGCGCCTGTTCCACGAAATGCGTGAACAGGCGCAAGCCGTCCTGCGGCGCGGCGGCCGGCGTGAACGACGGGCGCGTGCCGGACTTGGTGTCGGCCGCCAGCGTGAACTGCGGCACCAGCAGCAAGCCGCCGGCCACGTCCGTCACGCTGCGGTTCATCTTGCCCGCCGCGTCGGCAAAGACGCGGTAACCGAGCAACTTGGCCAGCAAGGCATCCGCTTCCTTCTCCGTATCGCCGCGCTCGGCGCACACGAGCACCATCAGGCCCCCGTCGATGGCGCCGATGGTGGCGCCGGCAACATCGACCTTCGCCTGCGTGACGCGCTGCAGCAGCGCGATCATGCCGTCAAGGTGACGCGCGCAAACTTGCGCTTGCCAACTTGCAACACCAGCACGCCCGCCGCCACTTGCAAGCCCTTGTCGCTGATGACGGTGCCGTCGATGCGCACGCCGCCCTGCTCGATCATGCGCATGGCTTCCGACGTCGACGGGCACAGGCCTGCCTGTTTCAGCAATTGCGGGATGCCCAGCGGCGCGCCGGCCAGCGTCACTTCCGGGATATCGTCGGGAATGCCGCCCTTCGAGCGGTTGACGAAGTCGGCCAGCGCATCTTCCGCCGCCTGCTGCGAGTGGAAGCGGGCGACGATTTCTTGCGCCAGCGCAACCTTGGCGTCGCGCGGATTGCGGCCGCCTTCCACTTCGCTCTTCAGCTGCGCCAGTTCGGCGATCGAGCGCCACGACAGCAGCTCGTAGTAGCGCCACATCATGACGTCGGAAATGCTCATCAGCTTGGCGAACATGGTGTTGCCCGGTTCCGTGATGCCGATGTAATTGTTCTTCGACTTGGACATTTTTTCCACGCCGTCCAAACCTTCCAGCAGCGGCATGGTCAAAATACACTGCTGTTCCTGTCCGTACTGCTTTTGCAGTTCGCGGCCCACGAGCAGGTTGAACTTCTGGTCCGTGCCGCCCAGTTCCAGGTCCGACTTCAGGGCCACCGAATCGTAGCCCTGCATCAGCGGGTACAGGAATTCATGCACGGAAATAGGAATGCCGCCCTGGAAGCGCTTGGTGAAGTCGTCGCGTTCGATCATGCGCGCCACCGTGTAGTGGGAAGCGAGCTGGATGATGCCGCGCGCGCCCAGCGGATCGCACCATTCCGAGTTATAGCGGATTTCGGTCTTGCTGGCGTCCAACACTAAAGATGCTTGCGCGAAATACGTCATCGCGTTAATCTCGATCTGTTCCTTGGTCAGCGGCGGGCGCGTGACGTTGCGGCCCGAAGGGTCGCCGATCATGGAAGTAAAATCGCCGATCAGGAAAATGACTTGATGGCCGAGGTTTTGCAGCTGGCGCATCTTGTTCAGTACCACGGTATGGCCCAGATGCAAGTCGGGTGCAGTCGGGTCCAGGCCCAGTTTGATGCGCAGCGGAACGCCCGTTTTCTCGGAGCGTGCTAATTTTTGCGCAAATTCGCTTTCGATCAAGAGTTCGTCGACGCCACGCTTGGTAATCGCGAGGGCTTCTTGTACTCTGTCCGACAGCGGAAGCGCGGTCTGAGCTGCGTTAGCCTTTGTAGGCGATGCGGTGGTGTTGATTTCCATAAAATTTGACTGTAGATCTCAAAATGGTAGTAGGTTTGCGGAGTTTGCTATAATGCTCGATCCCATCAATCTTGCCGTATGAAAACGAATCAAAATAACAATAACAAAGAGCGCTAGTTCAGGTATCGTTCAAGGGCAAATTTTAACTGATTGCATGAACCCTATACATAAAATCACAGGCTCACGCTTGTACACACAGCTGGCGACGACACGCAAGGCACGCATTATTGGCGTGTCGGCAGTGCTGCTCGCCGTGGTCGCCTTCGGCGCGGCCGGTGTGGCCCCGCTGGCGCCCGACGCGTCCGACCTGCCGGTCAAGTCGATCGCCCAGAACCTGGAAATGCCTGACCTCGCCTCGCAAATTTCCGCGATGGAACAGGTAGACCAGAATTTCACCCACGAAGAAAAAGTCCGCGCCGGCGATACCCTCGCCACCCTGCTGACCCGTCTCGGCGTGGATGATGCGGCGGCCGCCAATTTCATCAAGACCGACAAGATCGCGCGCGGCGTGATGTTGCTGAAATCGGGCAAGCGCGTGCAAGCGCAAACGTCCGAAAACGGCGACCTCAACTGGATGCGCGCCACGCTTGTCGACGGCACCGACAAATCGGTCAAGAACATCCTGATCACCCGCAAGGGCGACAAGTTCGTGGCCACGGAAGTGGCAGCCCAGCTGGAACGCCGCGTTGAAATGCACGCGCGCAAGATTACCTCCACCCTGTTCGCCGCCACCGACTCCAGCCTGGACGGCACCCGCCTGCCAGACTCGATTTCCGCGCAAATCGTGGAAATGTTCTCCACCAATATCGACTTCCGCTCCGACCTGAAACGCGGCGACTCGTTTAATGTTGTCTACGAAACGTTCTGGCAAGATGGCGAATTCGTCCGAGCGGGCCGCATCCTGGCCGGTGAATTCACCAACCGCGGCACGACTTACCAGTCCGTTTGGTTCGAAGACCCAGCCAGCAAGCAAGGCGGCGGTTACTACAGTTTCGACGGCAAGTCCCTCAAAAAAGCCTTCCTGAAATCCCCCCTCGAATTTTCCCGCATCTCGTCCGGCTTCTCCATGCGCGTGCACCCGATTTCCGGCAACTGGAAAGCGCATAAAGGCATCGATTTCGCTGCAGCAACGGGCACGCCTATCCGCGCTTCGGGCGACGGCGTGGTCGATTCCGTCGGCATGCAAAACGGCTACGGCAATGTTGTTGTCCTGAAACACTGGGCCAACTACACGACGGCCTACGCCCACATGAGCCGCTTCGCTTCCGGCCTGAAAAAAGGCCAGAAAGTGAGCCAGGGCGATGTGATCGGCTACGTCGGCACCACCGGCTGGTCGACGGGCGCCCACTTGCACTATGAATTCCGCGTCGGCGGCGTGGCACAAGACCCAAGCAAGCTGAACGTACAAGCACAGGCGCCGCTGACGGCCGCCGAGCTGAGCCGCTTCCGCATGGTGTCGGCCGACATGATGCACCGCTTCACCCTGCTGCGTCCGAACGATACGGCACTGGCGTCGCGCTAAGCGACACTGCCTTCGGGCAATAGACTAAGGCACCGCCCATGCAGATGGCCGGTGCCTTTGTTTTATGTGCGCGTGCTTCCCGTGCGCTTTTGCGTACGGCACAAATGCGGCACAATCCATACCATCACTTACGCACGCGAGGAAACACCCATGCTGTATATCGGTTTAATGTCTGGCACCAGCCTGGATGGCGTCGATGGCGCGCTGGTCGACTTTTCTGACGATGGCGGCGTGCGCAGCCTGGGCGACGCGTATATTGCCTTTCCCGCCAGCCTGCGCGCCGACCTGATGGCGCTGCAAGGCGCGGGGCACGATGAAATCGAACGCGAGGCGCTGGCCGCCAACGCGCTGGTGCGCCATTACGCCGACTGCGTCGCCGTGCTGCTCGATAATGCGGGCATCGGCCCGGACGCCATCGCCGCCATCGGCGCGCATGGCCAGACCATCCGCCACCGCCCCGAACTGGGATTTACGCGCCAGTTGAACAATCCGGCCCTGCTGGCCGAACTGACGGGCATCGACGTCATCGCCGACTTGCGCAGCCGCGACGTGGCGGCCGGCGGCCAAGGCGCGCCGCTGGTGCCCGCCTTTCACCAGGCCGTCTTCAATGCGCCCGGCCACACGCGCGTGGTGGCCAATATCGGCGGCATCGGCAATATCAGCGTGCTGCATGCGGATGGCACGGTGACGGGCTACGATACGGGCCCCGGCAACGCGCTGATGGATGGCTGGGTCTTGCAGCACCTGGGACAGCCCTACGACGCCAACGGCGCCTGGGCCGCCACGGGCAAAGTCTTGCCTGCCCTGCTGGCCGAGCTGCTCAATGAAGCGTATTTTGCCTTGCCGGCGCCGAAAAGCACGGGCCGCGACCTGTTCCACGCCGAGTGGCTCAACAGAAAACTGGCCAGCCACCCCGGCGCCAGCCCCGCCGACGTGCAAGCCACGCTGACCCAGCTGACGGCCGCCAGCCTGGCGCACGCCATCGCGCGCGATGGGGCGCAGGCGGAAACCGTGTATGTGTGCGGCGGCGGCGCGCAGAACGCCAGCCTGATGGCGGCCCTGGCCCGCGCATTGCCGGGCATGGCGGTGGCATCGACGGCAGCGCTGGGCGTGGCGCCCAGCCAGGTCGAGGCGCTGGCATTCGCCTGGCTGGCCTGGCGCTTTACACAGCGCAAGCCGGGCAACTTGCCGGCCGTGACGGGAGCGAAGGGACTGCGGGTGCTCGGCGCGCTGTATCCGCGTTAACAAGGAACAAGCGTTCCAGAAACACAAATAGCGGATCATCGATCCGCTATTTTCTTACTTGCCCAACATTCTTACAAGCGTGCCTGAACAATGTTCAGGGCAAGCCCATGCAATGCCGCCATGGGCACTTTCTCAGGTGTGCTTATACCGAGAACGAGGAACCGCAACCGCAGGTCGACGTCGCAGTCGGATTCTTGATCACGAATTGCGCGCCTTCCAGGTCATCCTTGTAGTCGATTTCCGCGCCGACCAGGTACTGGTAGCTCATGGAATCGATCAACAGCTGGACGCCGTTCTTGACCATGGTGGTGTCATCTTCATTGACGATTTCATCGAAGGTGAAGCCGTACTGGAAGCCGGAACAGCCGCCACCCTGCACGAACACGCGCAATTTCAGGTCGGGATTGCCTTCTTCTTCGATCAGCTGCGCGACTTTTTCGGCGGCGCTATCGGTAAAGATAATAGGCGAAGGGATCACATCTTGCATTTCAGCGACGGCATTCATATCAGGCACTCCTACTAGAAAACATTAAGTCATTATAGACTGTTGGCGCAACTCGCGCTGCCGCTGCCGCTGATGCGGCTGGACGGTGTTGTTCCTGCTCACATTTCCGACACGGCCAGGTGCAGCACGGGGTCGGCGCTGTCGTGGCGACTCAGCTTGCCCTGCACCAATGCGCCGCTGTGCATTTCCAGCACCTTGTAATAGACCTCACCTACAATGCGGGCTTTCGGCTGGATTTCAAGCATTTCGGACACGTACACGGGCCCGTTGATCTCGCCGCTGACGACCAGGCACGAACAGCGCACTTCGCCGTCGATGCGGCCCGCTTCGCCCAGCACCACATACGTGGGTTCGCCCGACTCGCCCGTGACGTTGCCGCGCACATGGCCATCGATGCGCAAGCCGCCGCAAAACAGCAAGTCGCCCTCGATCCGCGTCGAGGCGCCGATCAGGGTGTCGATGGGGTTTTTCGCATTGCGCTCGAACATGAACGTCATCCTATCGGGGTACGCGGCAGTCCAATTTATCACAGGTCCGGCAAAAAGGCGCCGGACCTGCGCAAGCACTGGTGCCTATATGCCCATATTTAAGGCATCACGGCGATATGTTGCAAACCAGCCGTTTCCTTCAAGCCAAACATCAAGTTCATGCATTGCACGGCCTGGCCCGACGCGCCCTTGACCAGGTTATCCTGCACGACGAGCACGATGACGGTGTTGCCGCCTTCGGGACGGTGCAAGGCCAGGCGCAGCATGTTCGAGCCGCGCGTGGAGCGGGTTTCCGGATGCGAGCCGAATGGCATGACGTCGACGAAAGGCTCGTCCTTGTATTGCTCTTCGAACAAGGCTTGCAATTCGTCATTACTGACGTCCTTGCTCAACTGCGCGTACAGGGTCGAATGCATGCCGCGTATCATCGGCACCAGGTGCGGCGTGAAGGTCAGCGCCACTTTCTCGTCCGTGAAGCGCTGCAATTGCGCCGTCGTTTCCGGCAGGTGGCGGTGGCCGGCCACGCCATAGGCCTTGAAACTGTCGCTGCTTTCCGAGAACAGGATGCCGATTTCCGCCTTGCGGCCGGCGCCGGACACGCCCGACTTGCAGTCGGCGATCAAGCCGCCCGCATTGACGAGGCCCGCCTTCAGCAGCGGGTAAAAGCCCAGCTGCATGGTGGTCGGGTAGCAGCCGGGGTTGGCGACCAGCCTGGCCTGCTTGATATCGTCGCGGTTCAGTTCCGGCAAGCCATACACGGCCTGGGCTATCAGCTCGGGCGCCGTGTGGGGAATCTTGTACCACTGCTCGAACTTGGCCTGGTCCTTCAGGCGGAAGTCGGCGGCCAGGTCGATCACTTTCACGCCCGCGGCCAGCAGGGCCGGCGCTTGCGCCATGGCAACACCATGCGGGGTGGCAAAGAAGACCACGTCGCACTGCTCCAGATTGGCTTTATCGGGCGAGGAAAACGCCAGTTTCACGTGGCCGCGCAGGGAAGGATACATGTCGGCAACGGGCAAGCCATCTTCCTTGCGCGAGGTAATCGCCGTCAACTCGACATCTGGATGGGTAGCGAGCAGGCGCAGCAACTCCACGCCCGTGTATCCAGTGCCGCCGACGATGCCAACTTTGATCATGTTCTTTCCTTGTGTATATATTGCATAGAGATGGAGGGGAAACGGTCCCCGCGGGTTTTCCGCGTATTTTACAGCGCAACGCAGAGTCACGCTGAAATGCAAAAAAGCCGCGGGACCGAAGTCCAGCGGCTTTTCGACCAGCACCGGGAAGGTGCTGCAGCGTAAAAATTAACGCTTCGAGAATTGTTTTGCGCGACGTGCTTTGCGCAGACCAACTTTTTTACGCTCGACTTCACGTGCATCGCGGGTCACGAAGCCGGCTTTCGCCAGTTCCGGTTTCAACGCTGCATCGTAGTCGATCAGAGCGCGGGTGATGCCGTGACGAACTGCACCAGCCTGGCCCGACTCACCGCCGCCATGGACGTTGACTTTAATGTCGAAACGCTCGACATTGCCGGTCAGTTCCAGTGGTTGACGGATGACCATCAGACCCGTTTCGCGCGAAAAGTATTCGTTTGCTGGTTTGCCGTTAACAACGATCAAGCCTGTGCCAACTTTGATAAAAACCCGAGCCACTGCACTTTTGCGACGGCCGGTTCCATAATTGTAATTACCGATCATGTCAGTTCCTTAGAGAACAAGTGCTTTAGGTTGCTGAGCAGCGTGCGGATGGGAACCTTCCGCGTACACTTTCAGCTTCTTGATCATTGCGTAGCCGAGTGGGCCTTTAGGCAGCATGCCTTTGACCGCTTTCTCAAGCGCGCGACCTGGAAAACGCTGTTGCATTTTCTGGAAGTTGGTTTCGTAGATGCCGCCTGGATAGCCAGAGTGACGGTAGTAAATTTTCTCAGTAGCTTTGGTACCGGTCACACGCAGTTTGCCTGCGTTGATGACGACGATGAAGTCGCCGGTATCGACGTGAGGAGTAAATTCTGGTTTGTGTTTGCCGCGCAGTCGGAGTGCCACTTCGCTGGCAACACGTCCGAGGACTTTGTCCGTCGCGTCAACCACGAACCAATCGCGCTGGACTTCATGTCCTTTAGCGGAAAATGTTTTCATGTTGACTTCCTAATAGATTACACGCTCAAATGGTGGTTCCGCCGATGTTGCTGTGCGGACTCTGCCTTATTTACTTTTCCTGAGCGAACGGAAAGCCGACAAGTATAAGCGGCTTTGCCTTGCCGCGTCAAGCCGCAATCGAGGCCGGCTGCGGCCCGGCGGGCGGCACATGGACAGGCGTTCCTCTATTACAATACAAAACGCTTACAATTTTCGGAGAGTACGATGGAATGCAAAGTCAGCTGGAATGGCCCGTCGGGCATGAGTTTTCGGGCAGAAACGGGTTCCGGCCACCTGGTGACCATGGATGGCGCGCCCGATGGCGGCGGCCACAACCTGGCGCCGCGCCCCATGGAAATGGTCTTGCTGGGCACGGGCGGCTGCACCGCCTATGACGTGGTGCTGATCCTGAAACGGGGACGCGAGGCCGTCAGCGGCTGCGAAGTGACCCTGAAGGCCGACCGCGCCGAGACCGACCCGAAAGTGTTTACCAAGATCCACTTCCACTTCACCGTGCGTGGCAAGGCCCTGAAACCGACGGCCGTGGAACGGGCCGTGGCCTTGTCGCATGACAAATATTGCTCAGCGTCTATCATGCTGGCGAAAACCGCCGAGATTACGCATTCCTTCGAAATCATCGAAGAAAGCGCCTGACCAAACCTACTGCGCATCGGCATAGGCGGCCTGCGATGCTCACCGTGCCCTGGCACGGTTGCGCTTCTCGACCACCTCTCCCTTCCGCTCGCTACGGTTTTGTCAGGCGTTTCACGGCTCAGGCATGCATAAAAAAGGCGCTCTTCAGAGCGCCTTTGTTTTAAATGTAATACGCGGTTTTTGTCATGACTTTCCCCATGATGCCCATCAGCGCCTTCACGGGCGCCGGGGTGTCGATGGCGCCCAGTCGCTGGGCGGCGGCACCGTGCTCGACCTCGTCGATGGCCATCTGTTTCACGATGGCGCGCGATTTGGCGTCCTGCGGCGGCAATTCTTCCAGGTGGCTGGCCAGGTGCGCCTCCACCTGGCGCTCCGTTTCCACCACGAATCCCAGGCTGCGGCCGTCGCCCATGCGCGCGGCGATGGTACCCAGCGCAAACGATCCCGCATACCACAGGGGATTGAGCAGGCTCAGACGCGAGCCCAGCTCCGTCAGGCGCTGCGCCGTCCAGGCCAGGTGGTCTTCCTCTTCGCGGCCCGCCTCGTCGAACTGGGCGCGGATGGCCGGGCTGTGCGCATAGCGCGCCTGCGAGTTGTACAAGGCTTGCGCGCAGACTTCACCGACATGGTTGACGCGCATCAAACCGGCGCTGTGGCGCTGCTCGGCCGCGCTCAGTTCCGCGTCCGGCGCATGCGCGGCCGGCGAAGGGCGCGAGGCGGACGCCACGCCCGCCATGACGCGCAAGGCCTTGTCGGCGCCGACAATCAAACGATCCAGGGGGTGAAAGTAGCGGTTCGCGGTCATCGTGGCTATGCTCATGAGTAGGAAAACATGAATTATAGGACGATCGCGGCCCGGCATGCCCACGTCGCGCGCAGGGCGAACGGGGCTTTATTGACTTGTGCGCGCTTTTTCCCGCTCGATCCAGTCCACCACGGGACCGACGGCGTCGAGGCCGGACAGGCTTTTCGCCACGCCCAGGTTCAGCGAAATGAGGAAGGAAATGCTGTCGACGGGAATATCGGGGCAATGCTGGCCGAAGGCGGCCAGGAAGCGCTCCGATTGCAGCACGCGCAAGACTTTTTCGCCGCTCATGAATTGCAGCACGCTGGCAATACTGTGCCCGCCACCAATCGAGTGGTAAATGAACCGGTTGTAACGGGCGTCGATCTGCTTGAAATCGAGCGTTTCCTCCGTCATCAGGCCGGCCAGGTAATACAGGCCCAGGCTGACGCGAAAGAAACCGATGGCTTCGGCACTGGTCATGCCGGCGCGCGCCACGGCCAGCACCCTGTCCTGCATCGCCTGATCGATCGTTTGCATTGCACTCTCCCGCGCCGTCTGCCGGCGCCTACCGGGCCAGCTTGCATGAAGATGCTGTTTTTTTCAATAGACCAAACGATATTTCCATCTTGCAAGTTACATTTTTTGCATGCTACTCTCGTTCTTCCCCGTCGAATGGATGAATTACATGATTGAGGTCAAGCACCTGGCAAAACGTTTCCGCCTGCCGCCCCACAAGGGCAAGGCCGTGCACGTCAGCGACCCGCGCGAGCATGACGGCTGGTTCCACGCCGTGCGCGACGTCAGTTTCAGCTGCGGTCCCGGTGAAGTGCTGGGCTTGCTGGGACCGAATGGGGCCGGCAAGACAACCACCCTGCGCCTGTTGTCGACGGCCTTGCAGGCGGACGCGGGCAGCGCCCTCGTCAACGGTGTCGACGTGCTGCAGCAGCCGCTGGTGGCGCGCCAGAGCATCGGCTTCCTGTCCGGCTCGACGGGCCTGTACGGCCGCCTGACGGCGCGCGAGAACGTGGAATACTTCGGCCGCCTGCACGGCATGCCGGCCGACAAGCTGAAACGCCGCTGCGACGAGCTGTTCGCCCTGCTGCAGATGGAGGAGTACGGCAGCAAGCGGGCCGACCAGCTGTCGACGGGCATGAAACAGAAGTGCGCGATCGCCCGCACCGTCGTGCATGAGCCGCAAGTGGTGATCCTCGACGAACCGACGACGGGCCTGGACGTGATGTCGGCGAAGATATTGCTCGACTTCATCGCCAGCTACAAGGCGCTGCGCGTGCCGCTGATCTTTTCCACCCACCACCTGCACGAGGTGGAAAAGCTGTGCGACCGGGTCTGCATCATCAACCGCGGCACCACGGCCTTCAACGGCACGGTCGACGCGCTGCGCCATCTGGGCGGCAGCGCCGACCTGTACGACGCCTTTGTCAGCGTCATCAACCAGGGAGCCTGACGCCATGTGGACCATCTATCTGAAAGAATTGCTGGAACTGACGCGCGACCGCAAGACGCTGATCTTCACGATCCTCATACCCATCTTCGCCATGCCGCTGATCTTTGGCGGCTTTGCCTATGTCTCGAGCAATATGTTCAAGAATGCCAAGACGGCGGAAATGCGCTACGCCCTGTTCGGCAAGGACCATTCGCCGGGCCTGAGCGCGCGTTTCGCCCAGCAGCACAACCTGCGCGAAGTGCCGCTGGCCAGCGAGGCCGAGATACGCCGCGCCATCGGCGACGACAGCATCAAGTTCGCGCTGGTCATTCCGCCGCGCTTTGAAGATACCTTGCTGCAACAGGAGCAGGCGAAGGTCACCTTGCATTACAACAGCGCCAGCACGGTCGATGTGACCCAGCAGCGGGTGCGCGAGATCGTCGACGCCTACAACGCCAGCCTGCGCGCCGACGCCCTGTCGGCGCTCAAGCTCAGTCCGGCCCAGCTGGCCTTCGCCCTCAACCCCATCGTGCTCGAGCGGCAATCGACGGCCGACGAGCGCGAGCAGATGGGCGCCATCATCGGCGGCATGGTGCCCTACCTGCTGCTGATGGTGTGCCTGACGGCGGCCATGTATCCGGCCATCGACCTGGGCGCCGGCGAAAAGGAACGGGGCACGCTGGAAACCCTGCTGCTGGCGCCCGTGCCGCGCAGCGCCATCGTGCTGGCCAAGTTCCTCGTGCTGTTTACCGTCGGCATGACCTCGGCCGTGCTGATGGTGGGCAGCATGGGTGCCCTGCTGGCCATCTTCGGCAGTTCGCTGGAAGGCCACATGGCCATCCTCGTGCATAGCATCGGCTTGCCCGACCTGGCCATGGTGACCCTGATGCTGGTGCCGACGGCTGCCATCTTCGCCTCGCTGCTGCTGTCGATCTCGATCTATGCGAAAAGCTACAAGGAAGCGGCCGGCCTGATCACGCCGCTGATGCTGTTTGTCATCCTGCCCACGGTGGCGGCCATGCTGCCCGGCGTCGAGCTGAACTGGATCTGGGCCATGGTGCCGCTGACGAATGTCTCGCTGGCCATGAAGGAGCTGGTGAAAGGCACCATGGATTACCGCATGTTCGGCGTGATCCTCGCCTCGACCACGGTCATCGCGGGCGCGCTGCTGATGCTGTGCCGTTGGTGGTTTAACCGGGAATCGGTTTTGTTCCGCAACTGACACTCACGCGGCGCGCCCGGAAAGGCCGGATCCGGCACGCCGTCCACCCCTGCCAATTGCACTCTGGGCACGCGAAAATGCCGTGTATCGCATGCAACTGCCCAGTACGTCTTAAATTCAATACAATGCCAGCATAGAGAAGCCCTGGACCGCCTGCCTGGCGCAGGGCCGCAACAGCATGAGTTAGGAGTTGTATGGAATTGCAGATCCGCAAATTGTCGAAAACCTACGCGAATGGCGTGGTGGCGCTGGACAACGTCTCGCTGACGATACCACCGGGCATGTTTGGCTTGCTGGGCCCGAACGGCGCCGGCAAGTCGACCCTGATGCGCACCCTGGCCACCTTGCAGGAATGCGATTCCGGCTCCGTCTTCTTCGGCGACTACGACGTGCTCGACGACAAGGACGAGGTGCGCCGCATGCTGGGCTACCTGCCGCAGGACTTCGGCCTGTACCCGAAAGTGACGGCCTACGAGCTGCTCGACCACTTTGCCACCCTGAAAGGCCTGTCGCAGCGGGCGCGCCGGCGCGAAGTGGTCGACGGCCTGCTGCAGCAAACCAATCTGTTCGACGTGCGCCACCAGCGCCTCGGCAGTTTTTCCGGCGGCATGCGCCAGCGCTTCGGCATCGCGCAAGCCCTGCTGGGCGACCCAAGACTGATCATCGTCGACGAACCGACGGCCGGCCTCGACCCGCAGGAGCGCGTGCGCTTCCACAACCTGCTGTCCGACATCGGCGAAGACAAGACGGTGATCCTGTCGACGCACATCGTGTCCGACGTGGCCGACCTGTGCGCCAACATGGCCATCATCAACAAGGGCCACTTGCTGCTGTGCGGCAAGACGCAGGAATTGATCGACGAGGTCAGCTACAAGATCTGGGCCCGCTTTGTCGACAAGAAGGAGCTGGCCAGCTTCCAGCAGCGCCACGCCGTCATTTCCACGCGCCTGCTGTCGGGCCGCACCCTGATCCACGTCTACAGCGACGAGGACCCGGGCGACGGCTTCGAGGAAGCCATCGGCGACCTGGAAGACCTGTATTTCGCCACCATTGCCGGGCGTCACCGCGTCGCCCCGCAGTGCGACTGAGGGGGCGGCCATGTTTGCCATCGCCCGCTTTGAAGCGCGACAGCGGCTCAAGCTGCTGTCCACCTGGGTGTATTTCGCCATGTTCCTGGCCCTGTCCATGCTGTGGATGGCGGCCGCCGGCGGCGTCTTCAAGGAAGCGAGCGTCAGTTTCGGCGGCAAGTTCCTGATCAACGCGCCGCGCTCGCTGGCATTTACGTGCAGCCTGCTGGGCTGCTTCGGCGCCGTGGTGGTGGCCGCCATGATGGGCCGCTCGGTGCAGCAGGATTTCGAGTACGGCATGCAGCATTTCTTCTTCAGTGCGCCGATCAGGAAATACCAGTATGTTTTCGGCCGCTTTCTCGGCGCCTACCTGGTGCTGGCCGTGGTGTTTTCCAGCATCGTGCTGGGGGCCTGGCTGGGCGCCTGGCTGCCCGGCATCGATCCGGAACGGCTGGGGCCGCAGCGGGCGCTGGCCTACCTGATGCCGTATGCGTTCACCCTGCTGCCCAACCTGTTCATCTTTGGCGCCATCTTCTTCGTCATCGCCGCGCTGACGCGGCGCATGCTGCCCGTGTATATCAGCTCGGTGGTCATGCTGATCGGCTACCTGGTGGCGCCGTCGCTGGCGCGCGACCTCGACTACAAGACCCTGGCCGCCCTGATCGACCCCTTCGGCACGACGGCGCTGATACGCCTGACGGAATACTGGCCGAATGCGGAGCGCAATACGCGCCTGGTGACGCTGGAAGGCGTGTACCTGCTGAACCGCGCCATCTGGTCCGGCTTTGCCCTCGTGGCCTTGCTGCTCGGCTACTGGCGCTTCCACTTCCATGCCTCACCCGACGCGGGCGCCTCGAAGCGCCACGGCGAGGGTGACGCCCCGCTGCGCCTGTCGAGCGCCTCGCTGGCGACGCAGGAAACGCCGGACTTCGCGCAACGCAACCTGGCTGCCCTGCTCGTCAAGCTGAGCTGGCTGAACCTGCGCGAAACCATCAAGAACATTTATTTTGTCGTCATCGTGCTCGCCGGCGTGCTGACCATGTATGCGGGCGCGCTCGACATGGGCTCCATGTATGGCACGAACACCTATCCGGTGACGGAAAAGGTGCTGGAAATGGTCAGCGCCTCGTTCGCCCTGTTCATGCTGGTGATCACCACCTTCTATGCGGGCGAGCTGGTGTGGCGCGAACGCGAAGCGCGCATCCACCTGATGCTCGACGCCCTGCCCGTGCCGAACTGGCTGCCGCTGCTGTCGAAACTGTTTGCGCTGATCGGCCTGCAAGCCTTGCTGAGCCTGGTCATCATGCTGTGCGGCATGTCGATCCAGATCGTCAAGGGCTATTACCGCCTCGATCCCGGCCTGTACGTGGAGTCGCTGTTCCTGTCGCACCTGCCCTACTACGTGCTGATCGCCGTGCTGGCCCTGTTCTTGCAGGTATTGATCAATCACAAGTACCTGGCGTATTTCGCCATGATTTTGTACTACATCGCCAGCGTCAGCGTGGGCTCGCTGGGCCTGGGCGACCCGCTCTTGCTGTACGGCAGCACACCGGACTTCGTGTACTCGGCCATGAACGGCGCCGGCCACTATGTGCTGCGCGAGCGCTGGTACCTGCTGTACTGGAGCGGCGCGGCCGTGATGCTGATGGTGCTGTCGCTGCTGTTCTGGCCCCGCGGCGCGCAGGACAGCTGGCGCATCCGCCTGCGCCTGGCCCGCCATGCGCTGACGCGGCCCGTGCTGGCCAGCTTTGCCGCCGGCCTGCTGCTCTTCGTCGGCGCCGGCGGCGTGCTGTTCTACGTCTTCCACGTGGCCAACGACTACAAGTCCGACTACGCGCGCGATGCGGACCGCGCCAGCTTCGAGCGCCAGTACCGCAAGTTTGCCGCCGCGCCGCAGCCGAAGGTGACCGACGTCAAGCTCGACGTGGCCATCTACCCGGCGCGCCGCACCCTGGTCGTCAAGGGCCGCTACGTGCTGCAAAACAAGACCAGCTTGCCGATCAGCCAGATCCTCGTGCAGCAAGACCCGAGCGCCAGCATGCGCCTGCGCTTCGATGCGCGCGTGCATCCCGGCCTCGATGACGGCCAGCTGGGCTTTTACAGCTACCGCCTGGCCGCGCCGCTGGCGCCGGGCGCCACCCTGGGCCTCGATTTCGACATCAGCTACGCGCCGCGCGGCATCTTCGGCCTGGGCCAGGACACGCCCGTGGTGGCCAACGGCACCTTCTTCACGAATGCCGTGCTGCCGCATATCGGTTACCAGGCGCAGCTGGAGCTGACGGACCCGCGCGACCGCAAGAAACACGGCTTGCCGGCGCGTGAACGGGCCCTGCCGCGCGACGATGCGAAGGGACTGGCCGAGAATTACGTCAGCAACGATGCCGACCGCATCAACTTCGACGCCACCGTCAGCACCGTCGACGGCCAGACGGCCATCGCGCCGGGCATGCTGGACAACGACTGGATCGCCAATGGCCGCCATTACTTCCATTACACGATGGAGCGGCCCATCCTGAATTTCTATTCGATCCAGTCGGCCCGCTATGCCGTCAGGCACGAACGCTGGCAGGATGTGGCCATCGACGTGTTTTACCATCCCGGACATGAGTACAACCTCGACCGCTTCGTGCGCGGCAGCAAGGAAGCGCTCGAGTATTACACGAAGCAGTTCGGCCCCTACCAGCACAAGGTGCTGCGCATCGTCGAGTTCCCCCGCTATGCCACCTTCGCGCAGTCGTTCCCGAACACCATCCCGTATTCGGAAGGACTGGGTTTTATCGCCAAGGTCGACGACAAGAATCCCAAGGACCTCGACTACCCGTTCTACGTCACGGCGCATGAAGTGGCGCACCAGTGGTGGGCGCATCAATTGGTAGGTGGCAACACGCGGGGCGCCACCGTGCTCAGCGAGACGCTGGCCGAGTATTCGGCGCTGATGGTGATGAAGAAAACCGCGGGCCCGGCCAAGATGCGCCGCTTCCTGCGCTATGACCTGAATCAATACCTGTCGGGCCGCAGCAGCGAACGCAAGAAGGAATTGCCGCTGGCCGAGAATGAAAACCAGGCCTACATCCACTACCACAAGGGCAGCCTGGCCATGTATTTGCTGCAGGACATCATCGGCGAAGACAAGGTCAACGGCGTGCTGCGCGACTTGCTCGCCAGCTACGGCCAGAAAGGCCCGCCGTACGCGAGCGTGACGGCCCTGATCGACGGCTTGCGCAAGGTCACGCCGCCCGAGCAGGCTTACCTGATCGACGATCTGTTCGAGAAAATCGTGCTGTTCGACAACCGCGCCCTGTCCGCCACGGCCACCAAACGCAGCGACGGCAAGTATGCCGTCACCGTGAAGGTACAGGCGGGCAAGCTGATTGCCGGTGAGCAGGGAGAAGAACAGGATGCGCCGCTGCACGACCTGATCGAGATCGGCGTCGATGACGCGAATGGCCATCCGCTGCTGCGCGAACGCCAGCGCATGACGGCGCGCGAGGCCAGCTATACGGTGATCGTGAATGGACGGCCGGCCAAGGCCGGCATCGATCCCGACAATAAATTGATCGACCGCAAGCCGGACGACAATATGGTGACGGTCGACCTGGCCGAGCCCTGACGAAAAATGGCCGCCCTGGACCGGCGGCCATTGTCATGTCTCGATACCTCAGGCCACTGTCAGGCCGCGACGGCCCGCGTGGCGATGCTCACGCTGATGCCCATCTCCGTCAGGTGCTGCATGTCGGCCAGGGTCAGGTCGAGCGGCGCATCGAGCGTATCGTCGCCGCGCAGCTCCAGCTGCAGTTCGGCCACGATGCGCGGCATGGTGAACGTGACGCCGCGCGAACGGCATTCGGCCAGGTAGCTGCGTATGCGCGAGGGCAAGACTTGCGACTTGGCCGCCTGCGCGATGATCACTTCGAAACCGGAATCGAGGTAGACGCGGCCGCCCGCCTTGGCCTCGCCCTTGCGCCATTCGCGTTCGGGATCGGAAGGCAAGACTTCGAGGATGGATTTGAGCGTGGGGTCATCCCCATGCACCGACAACTTGGCCATATTCATATTGCAAGACTTTCTAGTCAGGGCGCCGCCGACAGGGGCGCGATCATCAGACCGACAAGTCTACGCATGGACGACAAATATGTCCACATGGCAATATTTAATATCAACTGTTAATTTGTGCTATATCAACAACAGGCGGAACAAACCTGCTCCGCCTGTGTCGTGGATTACAGCGCTACGCCGCGCGCCGCCAGCGCCGCCCGCACGCCGGCGCCATACGCGGCATCGGCCCGGTCGAAATGCCCGAGTTGACGCTGCAGGGTTTCCGCGCGCACCTGGCTCAACGGTCCTGCCAGGTTATCGAACAGGTTCTGTCTGGCCTGGGCCGACATCAGGCGGAACAGATTGCCTGCCTGCGTGTAATCATCTTCCGCGCCGCGGCCATCGTAGCGCGCCGCGCCGCCATCCAGCGCCAGCGCCGGCTCGCCATGGCCCAGGCCTTGCGGCTGCGTGCCTGCCGCCGCCACGTTCGCATAGTTTTGCGCCGCGCCGCCATTGCTGATCGCCATGCTGCCGTCGCGCTGCTGGTTATGGAAGGGGCAGCGGGCCGCATTCACGGGCAAGTGCTGGTGGTTGGTACCGACCCGGTACAGCTGGGCGTCGTGGTAGGCAAACAGCCGGCCTTGCAGCATCTTGTCCGGCGAATACCCCATGCCTGGCACGGCGTTGGCCGGCGAAAACGCCGCTTGCTCGACTTCCGCATGGTAATTGTCGGGATTGCGGTTCAGCTCGAAAATCCCCACGGGCAGCAGCGGGAAGTCCGCATGCGGCCACACCTTCGTCAAGTCGAACGGGTTCCAGCCCGTGCGTTGCTCCCATGCATAAAGTTGCTCCTGCGTCGCCACCTGCAGCTTGACTTCCCACTGCGGGAAATCGCCGCGCGCGATGGCGCCGAACAGGTCGCGCTGGGCATAGTCGGGGTCGTCTCCCGCCAGACGGCCCGCTTCCGCCGCGGACAGGTTACGGATGCCCTGGCGCGTCTTGAAGTGCCATTTCACATACACGCGCTGGCCGTCGGCATTGACCAGGCTATACGTGTGGCTGCCGAAGCCATCCATGTGACGGTAGCCGTCCGGCGTGCCGCGGTCCGAGAACAGCATGGTGACCTGGTGCAAGCTTTCCGGCGCATGGCTCCAGAAGTCGAACATCATCTCGGCCGATTTCAAATTGCTGCGCGGATCGCGCTTTTGCGTGTGGACGAAATCGGGGAACTTGATCGGGTCCTTGATGAAGAACATCGGCGTGTTATTGCCGACCAAATCCCAGTTGCCCTCTTCCGTATAGAAGCGCACGGCGAAACCGCGCGGGTCGCGTTCCGTGTCGGCACTGCCGCGCTCGCCGCCGACCGTGGAAAAGCGGGCGAAGGTGGCCGTCTGCTTGCCCACTTCGGCAAATAATTTCGCCTTGGTGTAGCGCGAGATATCGTGCGTGACGGTAAAGGTGCCGTAGGCGCCCGAGCCTTTCGCGTGCACGACGCGCTCGGGAATGCGCTCGCGGTTGAAATGCTGGAGTTTTTCGATCAGGTGGAAGTCTTGCAGCAGCAAGGGGCCGCGGGGGCCGGCGCTGATGGAATTCTGATTGTCGGCGACGGGAATGCCCGAAGCGGTGCTGAATGGCGACTGTTGGCTCATGACTGCTTTTCCTTCGTTGTTGGCTGATGAAATCAGTGTAACGAGTGCAACAACAAAGGAAAAGCTAATTGATTTTATCGAGTCGATAGGTATTTGCAATGTCAACCTACACAGCGCAGCCGGCGGCGCCGCACGCGCCACCGAGCTGCGCCTGCCACTTCGCCGGCTGGCCCAAAAAGCCCCCGATATCGATCACGGACAGCTTGCCTGCGCCATCGTCGAGCACGAACGTGGGGAAGCCCTGGCCGCCCACCTGCGCCAGCAGGGCGCGGCTGGCGGCGATGTGCCGCTCGGTGGCGGCGCCAGCCTGCCGCGCATACGCGGCGTCGAAGGCGGCGCCATCCAGGCCCAGCTGCTGCGCCAGCACCACCAGCGCGGGCAGGTCGGCGATGCGCAAGCCTTCCACGTAATGGGCGCGCTGCAGGCGGTGCAGCATGTCCAGGCCCTTGCCGGCCAGGTCTTGCGCGGCCAGGATGGCCGTGATCGGCGGCTCGGAATCCATCGTGGCCGTGGTGTCGTTCAACAAGCCGTTCAGGTAGGCGTCGCCAAACGGCTGGCCCGACAGTTGCTCGATGCGCCGGTCATGCGGCAGCACATAGCCGCGCCATTCGGGCGTGATCTGGCGGCGATTGCTGCCCGTCATCATGCCGCCGCCGTGCAACGCCACCGTCAGGCCGGGCACGGCGCGCGCCGCCTCGACCAGCGGCGCGGCGCCATAGCACCAGCCGCACAGGGGATCGAAAATGTAATGCAAGACAGGCATGACGGCCTCCTTGTTGCCGCTTACCATTTCATCTCACCCTTGGCGACCTTGGCGCTGGTTTCCAGCGCGCCATCGAGGCCCAGCGCCGGATAGTGCTGCTTCATCGCTGCGATCAGGGCGTTGGAATTGGCGGCCTTCGCCGTTTCCGCCTCGAACGTCACCAGGTAGTCGCGCGTAAAGCCGATGCTGTCCGGCGTCAGCGGAGAGCCGACCTTGAAGTGGCCGGGCACGACGGTCACTGGCTTCAGTGCGGCGATGCCATCGAGGGTCTTGAGCCAGTCCTGGCGCGATTGCAGGCTTTGCGTATCGGCCGTCCACACGTGCAGCTTACCAAACAGCACCACGCCGCCGACGACGGCCTTGATCGACGGAATCCACACATAGGTGCGCGATGGCGTCGGGCCGGCGATGTCCAGCGACTGGCCTTCCAGCGTGATGCGCTGGCCCTTCAGCGCTTCCGGGATGACGATGGCGTGGGGCGCATTGTCTTTCAGGATCGGGCCCCAGTAGGCGACCTTGGCATCGGCCTTGCGGCGGATTTCCGCCACGGTTTCCGGCGTGGCAACGATTTTTGCCTGCGGGAAGGCAGCCTTGATCACGTCGAGGCCAAAGTAAAAATCAGGGTCGCTGTGGCTGATGTAGACCGTCGTCAGTTTCTTGCCGCTGGCGCGGATCTTTTCCACCAGCTTTTGCGCTTCGGCGCGCGAGAATTGCGCGTCGATCAGCACGGCGTCATGCTTGCCGGCCACCAGCACGGAAGCGACGGGGAAGATGGCCGCTTCGCCCGGGTTGAACACGTCCAGGGTCAATGGGGCGCTGGCGGCGGCCGAGGCGGCGCCGGCGGCAAACACGGTGGCAACAAGAATGCTGGTAATGGATTTGGAGAACATGATGCGCCTTCACAAGAAGTTGGGATGACTGCATCTTACGTTGCTCAATCCGGTAGAAAAACCCGGTATTTCGCAATAGTTTGTTGCCTAAATCGGTGCAATCAACAACTGTTCAGCCACCGCGCGCAGCCACTGCCCCGCCAGCGCGCCATCCCACACGAGCAGCACCTGCTCGCTGCAGTCGACGGCATCGGCCACCTCGACGCCCAGCAAATCGTGTGCGCGCACGGCGAAGTCCGGCAGATAGGCCAGCGCCCGGCCGGACTGCACATAATCGAGCAGCAGCTGCACGTCGTCGCTCCAGTAGCGGATGGTCCGCCCGGCCGTGCCGTGCCAGCCATCGGCGTGGCGGCCCCGCTCCTCGCCGCACAGCAGGGAATGCGTGGGACTGGCGAATACATGGCGCAAGACCTCGTCCAGGCTGCAGGGCACGCAGGCGGCCGCCGCCGGCACGCCGTGCGCCAGCGCATGCGAGCGCCCGGCCGCCAGCCGCATGCGCATGCTGCCCAGCGCCGTGCATTGCCAGCTGGCGGGCCAGTCGCCGCCACGCTGGGCGATGGCTTCCTGCGTCACCAGCGCCGCATGGCAATCGCCGCGCGCCAGGGCCGCCAGCGCCGCATCCTCGAAGGCGGGCTGCAGGCGCAGGCTGGCCTGCGGATAGGCATCCAGCGCCGAGGCCAGCGCCGCCGCATGGCGCCACAGCAGCAGGGCCGGGCCGGCGATGCGGGCATCGATGGCGCCCCGTGCGCCCATCACATCGTGGCGCGCCTGCTCGGCCAGCGCCAGCAAGGGGCGCGCCCGCGCCAGCAGCAGGCGGCCGCTGTCGTTGAGCAGCAATTGCTTGCCGGCCCGGTCGAACAGCGGCGCGCCCACGGCACCCTCCAGGCGGCGCAAGGCTTTCGACACGGCCGATGGCGTCACATGCAGTTCCAGCGCCGCCGCGCCCAGGGTCGGCTGGCGCGCGGCGCTGCAAAACACGCGCAGGTCGGCAAGGCTCATGCTCATCATGATTTCCAGACAGGATACAAAAAGTGAAAAATGGTTGCTGTACCGTTCATGATACCGCCCCTATCATCGTGGCATTCCAACTCATCGATCAAAACCATGCTGCGCGCCCTCTTCCTGTCCCTGTTCCTGTTCGCTGCCAGCCTCGCCCACGCCACGCCCCCGACCTGGGGCGTGCACGGCATGGTGCTGTTTGGCGGCCAGCAAGGGCTGTATGCCTCGCATTTGCCGATGTTCCATGCGCCCCACGACTACCAGGTGGTGCTGCAAGTGCGCCTGGCCGACCCCGCCCTCGATGCCCGGCTGCGCGCGCAGCTCGATGGCCGCACGGCGCTGTGGACGCTGGAACCCGAGCGCTTCGAGCTGGCGCGCCTGCTGCCGGACGCGCCGCAGCCGCTGCGCCAGTTCCGGGCCACGGTGGTGCGCGGACATTTCGAAAAGGATGGACAAGCCGAACCGGGCTACGCCGATGCCGCCATCGTCGTCGAGCGCGTCCTGCTGATGCGCCAGCTCTCACCGGCACCCGCCGTCAGCGCCAGCGCGCGCTACCTGCAGGTGGGCGACGGCACGCAGCGCTTCCTCGTCAAGCGCATCGACAGCCGGCCCGATTTCGAGCATATCGTCGCCTGGACCAGCGCTGCGCAGGCGCCGCATGGCGATATCGTGGCGAGCAAGTCGGGCGTGCAGGAAACCCCGGCGTCCGTCTTGCGCACGCGGCTGGGAAAAACGGCCACCTTGCGCGGCACGCTGTATTTTTCCACCGAGGATGTGCGCTAAAACCACATCACCGGCCGCGGCGTAGCGCCGTGGCGCAAGCTGCTACAGCGTCATGAGGGTGTCACATTGGATTGCTATCTTGCTAGCTCTTTCAAACCTAGCCGGATGAACCACATGACACGCAGAAAAATTTCCGTCGCTGGCTGCAGCGTCGCCATCACCCTGATGCTGGCCGCCTGCGGCAGCGACAGCAAAAAAGAAGACGTTGCGCCAGAAGCGCCGCCGAAAAATGTCATCTTCTTCCTCGGCGATGGCATGGGCCTGACCACGATGACGGCCGCGCGCATCTATTCGGTAGGCGAAGACGGTTCGCTGACCATGGACACCCTGCCGGAAACGGCCTTCGTCAAGACCTTCTCGAACGACGCGCAAGTGACGGACAGCGCGCCGTCGATGGCCGCCTACATGACCGGCGTCAAGATGAACAATGAAGTCATCTCGATGTCGGCCAACACGGTCGCCATCGATCCTGGCACGGACGCCAACGGCAACAAGCTGGTCAACAAATGCGGCAGCGGCAACGGCACGCCCGCCACCACCCTGCTGGAACTGGCCAAGGCCAAGGGCTTCGCCGCCGGCGTCGTCAGCACGGCGCGCGTGACGCACGCCACGCCGGCGGCCACCTATGCGCACATCTGCCACCGCGACCTGGAAAACGATATCGCCGCGGCCCTCGTGCCGGGCGGCACCGGCTACAACGGCGCGCTGGGCACCACCGGCCTGGAAGTGGTCCTGGGCGGCGGCGCACAATTCTTCAAGCCGTTCAAGGACGGCGGCAAGCGCGCCGACGGCCGCGACCTGGTGGCGGAATTGAAAGCGAAGAGCTACACCATCGCCAACACGGGCGCCGACTTCAAGGCTGTCGATGCGACCAAGACGGAGCGCCTGTTCGGCGTGTTCACCTCCAGCCACATGAGCTACGACCTGGACCGCGACGCGGCGAAAGAACCTAGCCTGGCGGAAATGACCACCAAGGCCATGGATGTGCTGGCAAAAAACAAGAAGGGCTACTTCCTGATGGTCGAAGGGGGCCGCATCGACCATGCGCTGCACGAAACGACGGCCAAGAAGGCCCTGCAGGACACGGTCGCCTTTGACAGCGCCATCAAGGCCGCCATCGAAAAAGCCAAGGTCAGCGACCCGACCCTGGCCAATACCCTGATCGTCGTCACGGCCGACCATGACCATACGCTGGTGCTGAACGGCTACGCCAAGCGCACGGGCAAGACGGCCGCCGGCAACCCTGGCGTGCTGGGCGTGGTGAAGAACTACGTGACCGGCGCGGTCGAGAAGGACCTCGATGGCGCACCGTACTCGATCATCGGCTTCGGCAATGGCGAAAACCGCACGCAATCGAGCCGCGCCGCCATGGCCAGCCTCGACGAAACCGTCACCAGCGCCAATGCCTACCACCAGGAAGCGGTCATCCGCACCACGGCCGGCAATGAAACGCACGGCGGCACCGACGTCTTCCTGGGCGCCATCGGCAAGGGTTCGGAAACCTTCCTGGGCACCATCGACAACACCAAAGTATTCGGCCTGGTCAAGACCGCCGGCGGTCTGTAATCCCCAAGAGACAAGAATTGGACAAGCATATGAAACCCGCATTGAAACCCGCCGCACTGAAATCTGCCCTGAAACTCTCCTTGCTGACCACGCTCGTGGCGGCCAGCGTTGCCAGCGCCTACGCCGCCGACGCCAAGAACGTCATCTTCTTCCTCGGCGACGGCATGGGCCCGTCCGTCGTGACGGCCTCGCGCATCTACAAATACGGCGAAGACGGCAGCCTGACGATGGACACGCTGGAGCGCACGGCGCGTATCAAGACGTTCTCGAACGATGCACAAACGACGGACAGCGCGCCGTCAATGGCCGCCTACATGACCGGCGTCAAGATGAACAATGAAGTCATCTCGATGGCGCAGGACACGATCGCCAAAGAGCCCAGCCGCGACGCCAACGGCAACCTGGGCGTGGACAATTGCCCGGCCGGCGGCAAGACCGTGCCGACCATCCTGGAACTGGCGAAAGCCAAGGGCAAGGCCGTGGGCGCCATCACCACCACGGAATTGACGCACGCCACGCCGGCGACGACCTTCTCGCACATCTGCAACCGCAATGCGCAATACGCGATTGCCGCGCAAACGGCGCCGGGCGGCGCCGGCTACAACGCGGCCCTGGGCGACGGCGTCGATGTGCTGATGGGCGGCGGCCGCAACCACTTCACCCCATGGTCGGCCAGCAACAAGTATGGCCGCGCCGATGGCCGCAACCTGTTGACGGAATTTGCCGCCAAGGGCTACACCGTGGCCGCGACGAAAGCGGAAATGGCGGCGGCGCCGAGCGGCAAGAAGTTCATCGGCCTGTACAGCACCCGCAGCCACCTCGAATATGAGCTGGACCGCACCGCCACGCCGCCGCTGGGCGAAGGCGCGACCCAGCCTAGCCTGTCGGAAATGACGCTGAAAGCCATCGACTTGCTGTCGAAAAACACGAACGGCTACTTCCTGATGGTCGAAGGCGGCCGCATCGACCACGCCTTGCACGGCATCAATGCCAAGCGCGCGCTGACCGATACCATCGCTTTCGACGACGCCATCAAGGCCGCCATCGCCAAGATCAAGGAAACCGATCCGACCCTGGCCAACACCTTGATCGTCGTCACGGCCGACCACGACCACACCCTGGCCTTCAACGGCTACGGCAAGCGCGGCAATCCTATCCTCGACATCAACCGCGGCTACAAGGATAACCAGCCAAGCAAGGATGCCGATGGCAATACCTACACCACCCTGGTATTCGGTAACGGCCCGAACCGCCCTGACCTGCGCAGCAACATCGACAGCGCCACGGCCCTGAAAGACAATTACCTGCAAGAAACAGGCGTACGCCTGGCCAGCGAAACCCACGGCGGCGGCGACGTCAAGCTGCTGGCCACGGGCGCCGGCGCGAAGACCTTCAAGGGCACGCTGGACAATACCAAGGTGTTCGACCTGCTGAAGGCGGCACTGGGCTTCTGATGTAGCACCAGCAGCGTAACCCCACCGGGGCGGATGGCAGGATTGCCCTCCGCCCCCTTTGCACAATAAAGGCAACACCATGAAACCGACCCTGATCGCCATCCTCCTCGCCGCCGGCTTCGCCGGCCCGGCCCAGGCCGCCGCCCCCGCCGCGCCTGTCGACCTGGACCTGGGCATCACGTATTACAGCCGCGTGCTGACGCCGGAAGGCGTGACGCGCGAAAGCCGCTACGAAGAGAAGATGCTGCGCCGCCCCGGCCACGTGTGGGTCGAGCGCGTACTGGCGCCGGCCACCGATGCGCATGCGGGACATTCGCATGGCGAAAACAAGAAAGTGGCGCTGAAAACGACGACGGCGGCCACGCAGCATGAACACAAGCACTTCAATCCCGTGCTGATTCCCCGCCACGTGGTGCTGGAAAAGAACACGGTGCGCGTGGAATACATCGACGCGCACGACAAGATCGTCGTCGCCATCCCCAAGGCCGAGTACGAAAACGTCAATTTCGACGGTTCCTGGGAAAACAGCTTTTATCTGCTCGATCCGAAACTGGTCACCGCCATGCCGCTGTCGAAGCAGGCGTCCAACGTGCCGGGCGCGCGCTGGCGCGAAGTGGAAAAGAACGGCGTGTTCCAGCGCATCCTGTGGGACGAGCAAAAGCAGATCCCGCTCGTCATCGAAAGCGGCGACCGCGCGAACACTTTCTATCGCCGCGTCGACGTCAAGCTGCAGCCGACCGTGAGCAAGGCGCAGCCGTGGGCGAACCTGCAGAACTACGCGCAGCGCGAATACTCCGACTATCTCGATTAATCGCGCCACACGGCGCCATGCCGCGCTTGACCACCGTTTGCCCGCTCGCTAGTATCTGAAGCGTACAGCAACGGGAGCGCGGCATGGATGAACAATTCGAGAATGGTTTGCGCATGCGCAAACAGGTGATGGGCGACGCCTTTGTCGAGCGCGCGTTTGCCCAGGTCGACGCCTTCACGGCCCCCTTGCAGGAATTCGTCACGCGCAACGCCTGGGGCACGACCTGGTGCCGCGACGGCCTGGACCTGAAAACGCGCAGCCTGGCCACCATCGCCATGCTGACGGCCCTGGGACGGGTCCAGGAGCTGCGCGGCCACGTGCGCGGCGCCGTCAACAATGGCGCCTCCATGCAGGAGATCCAGGAAGTGCTGCTGCACGCGGCCGTGTATTGCGGCATGCCGCTGGCCATCGACGCCTTCCGCTCGGCGCATGAAGTGCTCCGGGAAATGGGCCTGGTGGAGCCGGCCGCGCCGCCAGCCTGATCGGGGGACACCAGGTCGTGACATAAAAAAAGCCAGGGATCGCTCCCTGGCTTTTTTGCGCTGGCCCATGCCGCCGCGAATTACTCCGCCGCTGCCGCCGCCTTCTTCGCCGGCGCCTTCTTGGCGGCCGGTTTTTTCACGGCCGTCGCCTTCTTCGCTGGGGCTTTCTTCACGGCCGCCGCTTTCTTGACCGCCGTTTTCTTCGCTGGCGCCGCGCCTTCTTCGCCCTCGACCTCGGCGGCTGCCGCCTTGGTCTTCGCGCCCGGCTTGGCCTTGCGCTCTTCAAACTCGAAGCTCACCTTGCCATCCTTGCCGCGCACGAGGAAAGCCTTGAACGGACGGCGCGTGCGCTGCGATACAAAGCCCGGCAACAGGTCGGTCTTGCCATCGTTGAGCAGCTTCGCCATTTGTTCCGGCAAGATTTCCTGCTGCAAGATGATGCGGCCGCTGCGGAAATCACACGTCTTCGGTTTCGCCACGCTGTGCTCGCACACATAGGCCAGGCCCATTTCATACACGCCGGCGTTGCACTTGGGGCACGGTCCCACGGGCGTCTGGCCCGTGAAATCGACGCCTTCGCCATCTTCGCTCTCGTCGTTCTGGCCGAAATCGAATTCCAGCTTGAAGTTCTTGATCTCTTCATCGCGCACGATGCGCAGGATGGCGGCAAACGGACGGCCCATCTTCGAGCGGAAGCCTTGCAGCGGGCCGATGGTGCGGTCCTTCAGCAATTGCTCCACTTCCGCGATTTCGAACTGGCGCGAACCCGGTGTCTTGCTCATCGAGAATTCGCACTTGGTGCAGGCGAAACGGCGGTAGTTTTCCTTCACCACGCCGCTGCAGTTCGGGCATGGCGTTTCCAGGGTGGCGTAGTCGCCAGGAATCGTGTCATTGTCGTATTCCTTGGCGCGCTTGACGATGATCTGCGTCATCTGCGCAATTTCACGCATGAATTCTTCGCGCGAAATCTTGCCTTTTTCCATCTGCGACAGCTTGTATTCCCACTCGCCCGTCAGCTCCGGCGCCGTCAATTCATTGACGCCCAGGCCTTTGAGCAAGGTCATCAGCTGCGATGCCTTCGCCGTCGGAATCAGTTCGCGGCCTTCGCGGATCAGGTAACGCTCCGTCAGCAAGCCCTCGATGGTGGCGGCGCGCGTCGCTGGCGTGCCCAGGCCCTTGCCGGCCATCGCATCGCGCAGCTCGTCGTCGTCGATCAGTTTGCCAGCGCCTTCCATGGCCGACAGCAAGGTCGCCTCCGTGAAGCGCGCGGGCGGTTTCGTCACCAGGCCATTCGCGCTGACGCTTTCCGTCTGCACTTTTTCGCCCTTGGCCACAGGCACCAGGTTGCCGTTGCCATTGCTTTCCTTGTCGGCGTCCGTCGATGCTTCCTTGCCGTAGATGGCCAGCCAGCCCGGATTGGTCATGACCTTGCCTTCAGTCTTGAACTGGTGGCCGGACACTTCCGTGTAGCGCGTGGTGACCTGGAATTCCGCAGGCGGGAAGAACACGGCCATGAAGCGGCGCGTGACCAGGTCGTACAGCTTCTGTTCCGGCTCGGACAAGTTTTTCGGTGCGATCGTCGTCGGGATGATCGCGAAGTGATCCGAGATCTTCGTGTTGTCGAAGATGCGCTTGTTCGGCTTGACCCAGCCCTTGTCGATGATCTGCTTGGCGAACTGGTGATAATTGCTGTTGTCCTTGACCGTTTCCAGCGCCTGCAGCACGGTCGGCATGTAGTCTTCCGGCAGGTGGCGCGAATCGGTACGCGGATATGTCAATACCTTGTGCTTTTCATACAGCGCCTGGGCCAGGCCCAGGGTGTTCTTGGCCGAGAAGCCGAAACGCGAGTTCGCTTCGCGCTGCAGGCTGGTCAGGTCGAACAGGCCAGGCGCCATCGAGGTGGTCGGCTTCGACTCTTCCGTGACGATGCCTTGGCGGCCGCGGCAGGCGGTGGCGATCGAGTCGGCAGCCGTCTTGCTCCACAGGCGCTCGGCGCGCTTCTCGGGATCGTTCTCGTCCTTCTTGAATTTCGTGTCGAGCCAGCGGCCTTCATAGATGCCGGCCGCGCAGACGAATTCGGCGCGCACTTCCCAGAAGTCGCGCGGCACGAATTTTTTAATTTTATCTTCGCGCTCGACGACGATGGACAACGTCGGCGTCTGCACGCGGCCCACGGTGGTCAGGTAAAAGCCGCCTTCTTTCGAATTAAACGCCGTCATGGCGCGCGTGCCATTGATGCCGATCAACCAATCGGCTTCCGAACGGCAGCGGGCCGCATCGGCCAGCGGCAGCATTTCCTCGTCGCTGCGCAGGTGGGCGAAACCGTCGCGGATGGCGCCCGGCGTCATCGACTGCAGCCACAGGCGCTTGACCGGCTGCTTGGCCTTGGCGTTTTGCGCGATCAGGCGGAAAATCAGCTCGCCTTCTCGCCCCGCATCGCATGCGTTGATGAGGGTGGTAACGTCTTTGCGTTTGATCAGCTTGTTTAATACTTTGAGGCGCGCTTCCGTCTTGGCGATCGGGTTCAGCGCGAAATACGGTGGAATCATCGGCAAGTGCGCGAAACTCCATTTGCCGCGCTTCACGTCGAATTCTTCCGGCACGGCGATCTCCAGCAAGTGGCCGACCGCCGACGACAGGACGTATTCATCCGATTCAAAGTACTCATCGTGCTTGGTAAAGCCGCCAAGCGTCTTCGCGATATCGTTCGCGACAGAAGGCTTCTCGGCGATGATGAGGGTTTTTGTCATATTTTTTAGTCTCGAAAAATGCTC
This sequence comes from Janthinobacterium sp. GW822-FHT07H10, assembly GCF_058798675.1. NCBI lineage: Bacteria > Pseudomonadati > Pseudomonadota > Betaproteobacteria > Burkholderiales > Oxalobacteraceae > Janthinobacterium > Janthinobacterium sp. GW822-FHT07H10. The sequence goes on along the minus strand of NZ_JBXAKS010000009.1, from coordinate 63,087 downwards.
TAGGATAGTTTCAGCATGCGCATCATACAGTGCATTGCCAGGCGCCGACGCTTTTGTCTGCGCAAGGCCTTGTGACTTGTGGTCTTGTCAAGCGGCCAATGATAAGCGCCTATTGAAGAATTCGGCAAGTTATCTGCGAGCAAGAATGCGCCAGCGCAAACACATAGGGTCAGCGTGCACGCCGGTGCAGCACATCGTAAAGGAGATGGCGCGGCGGCGGCGCCAGGGTCAGGCAAACAGCTGCAGGAGACGCCGCAAGCCGGCATAGAGTCAGGGCCAGGCGCAGCGGCGCAGGCAGTAGCTGGTTCGGCAAGGCGCTGCAACGCCGCCATGGGCATGGTGATTAGTGCAGCAAGCGCGGGGGGAGGTCTTCATCGTCGACGAACAGGTCGTCGAACATCAGCGCATCCGGTTCCTTGCCCTGGCTCCACAGCAGCATCAGCACGATGACTTTCAGCTTGCCCAGCGAGACGGGCGCCTCGTCGAGCGCCAGTGCCCGTTCGATGACGATTTCGCGCTGCAGCGGCGAGAGCACCTTGGCGCTTTCGAGGAACTGGATGAAGCCGACGGCGGCCGTGCCCAGCACGTCGCTTTCCTGCTGCACGTAAAAGCGCGTGCCTGTCGCGCTGGCCGTCAGGGTTTGCTCGACGCCGGCCATGGCGTTCAAGTCCGTCAGCCAGACGAGCGCCTCGGAAATCTCCACGTCGTCAAAACCGACGGCCGACAGTTTGCGCGCCAGGACTGCCGGCTCGGGGCAGGCATCGGGGCGATAGTAAGTCTCGTAGAGGTACACCAGGATATCGAACATGGCTCTACTCTAGCAGCTAAGTTCGCTGCGACACAAGGGCGCGCACCGACAAAGCGCCCCCGTGCGGCGTGGCCGCCACACAAGTGACAAGCTGTCATTTGCAGCGTTGAAACAGTCCTCCCGGCAAGCGTTCGGCCATGCCCGCCAGCTCCAGCGCCAGCAATTGCCCCATCAGTTCCCCCATGGACAGGCCGCTGCGCGCGGCCAGGCTGTCCGCATCGACGGGATCGTGGCCCAGCGCGGCCAGCAGCGGCGTTGCCGCCGCGTCGGCCTGCGCCGGCACTCCGGGAGAGCCGCCCTGCCACTGCCATTCCTGCAGCACGTCGTCGGCCGACTCGACCAGCTTGGCGCCCTGCTTGATAAGCGCATGGCAACCCTTGGCCAGGGTGGAATGTATGGAGCCGGGCAAGGCAAACACGTCGCGCCCCTGCTCGCCGGCCAGGCGCGCCGTGATCAATGAGCCCGATTGCGCCGCCGCCTCGATCACCAGCACGCCGCGCGCCAGGCCGCTGATCAGCCGGTTGCGGCGCGGAAAATTGCCCGGCATGGCGGGCAAGCCCAGCGCATACTCGCTGACAATGCAGCCGTGTTCGGCAATTCTTTGCGCCAGATCAAGGTTACGTCGCGGATACACGAGATCGGCGCCCGTGCCGATCACGGCCACCGTGGCGCCCGCGCCGCGCAAGCCGCCCTCGTGCGCGTGCGTGTCGATGCCCAGCGCCAGCCCGGAAATGATGGTCAGTCCCGCCGCGCTCAGCGCTTGCGCGAATGCGGCCGCGTTCTGCATGCCTTGCGCGCTGGCATTGCGGCTGCCGACGATGGCCACGCCCGGGCGCGACAGCAGCTCAACGCGGCCGCGCACATATAACAACAGGGGCGGATCGGCAATTTCCAGCAGCAGCGGCGGATACGCGCCATCGGCCAGGGTCAGCACGGCATTGCCTGGCTGTTGCAGCCATTGCAGGGTGAGTGCCAGCTGGCTGTTGGCGAGCGGCTTGGGCGGCTGCACGATGGCGCGCGCCACGCCGGCCGGCACCACCTCGCGCAAGGCCTCGAACGGCGCGGCAAAGATCTCCGGCGGCAAGCCGAAGCGGGCCAGCAAGGCGCGCGCCGCCACCGGCCCCACGCCGGGCAAGTGCTGCAGGCGCAGCCAGCCCGCCAGTTCGCTGGCCTCGTCCGCCGCCGTTGCAATTGTCTGCATGATAACCTCGCTCCATGCTCGCCCGGTGCCCGCTCAGTGCTGTGCCATTCCATGCTAGCGCCATGGCGCGCACGCGATGCCGACGCGCGCAAGGATGCGTGCAATGGCCGTGCAAAACGGCCCGCCATCCACAGCGCCATGGGCGTCTGTGATAAAATTTCCCTTTGCAGCAGACAAATCGACGCACTGGCAAACGCATCTGCCGCGCCGTTGCGCCACACGCACCCAACCGTAGCGTACTCAGACACTCAATAACAATCCGCCATGCCATCGCGCGCATGGCCCAGGCATGAATTATCCGGCGCACCGGCGCCCACCTTAACCAGTCGAATCCGTATGTCCATATTAAATATCCTGCGTTACCCCGATCCTCGCCTGCACACGGTCGCCAAGCCCGTCACCGCCTTTGACGAGCGCCTGCAAACCCTGATCGACGACATGACCGAAACCATGTACGACGCCCCGGGCGTGGGCCTGGCCGCCTCGCAAGTGGACGAGCATATCCAGATGATGGTGATCGACATCACCGAAGAAAAAAACCAGCTGCAAGTGTTCATCAACCCGGAAATCACCTGGGCCAGCGATGAAAAGCAGGTGTACGACGAAGGCTGCCTGTCCGTGCCTGGCGTCTACGATGGCGTCGAGCGCCCGGCCCGCATCAAGGTGCGCGCCCTGGACCGCCACGGCAAGCAGTTTGAACTGGAAGCCGATGGCTTGCTGGCCGTCTGCATCCAGCATGAGATGGATCATCTGCTGGGCAAGGTATTCGTCGAATACCTGTCGCCGCTCAAACGCAACCGCATCAAGACCAAGATGATCAAGGAAATCCGTGGTCTCGAGCGCGAAGCAAGCTTGCGCGCACAGAACCGTCGCTTCTAAGAACACCCGACCAGACCTGCTGCGCGTCGCGACTTGCGGCCTGCGATGCTGCCTCGGCGGCCCCGTGCAAAGCACCGTTCCGCATCTCCGCCACAATTCGCTTCCGCTCGCTACGGTTTTGTAAGGTGTGAAAGGTGCTTTTGCAAGACTGCTGATAAACTGACCGTCTTACCACGCCAGCCTGGCGCCCTCGGGCGCGGGCCTGCGCACCTCACGTCAAGGAACCATATGAAAGTGATCTTCGCAGGCACGCCTGAATTCGCCGCCACGGCACTGAAGGACTTGCACGAAGCGGGCTTTGAAATTCCGCTGGTGCTGACCCAGCCGGACCGCCCTGCCGGACGCGGCATGCAGATGCACGCCTCGGCCGTCAAGCAGTACGCGCAGCAGCATGGCATCGAAGTGCTGCAGCCGCTGTCCCTGCGCATGGACAGCAAGGACCCGCAGCGCGCCGCCGAGGCGAAAGCGGCCCACGAGCGCCTGCTGGCCCTTGACTACGACGTGATGGTGGTGGCCGCCTACGGCCTGATCTTGCCGCGCAGCACGCTCGACATCAAACCCTGCATCAATATCCACGGTTCATTGCTGCCGCGCTGGCGCGGCGCCGCGCCGATCCACCGCGCCATCGAGGCCGGCGACGACGAGACGGGCGTGACCATCATGCAGATGGAAGAAGGCCTCGACACGGGTCCCATGCTGGCCATCGAGCGCACGCCCATCGAGGCGGGCGACTCGACCGCCACCCTGCACGACAAGCTGGCCACCCTGGGCGGCAAGATGATCGTCGACACCCTGCGCAAGATGCAGCAGCAGCCGCTGGAAGCCGTGCCGCAGCCGGAAGCGGGCGTCACCTATGCGGCAAAGATCGCCAAGGACGAGGCGGCGCTGGACTTCAGCCTGCCGGCGCTGGAACTGGGCCTGAAAATCCGCGCCTTCAATCCGTTTCCCGGCGCCTGCGGCCAGGTCGATGGCGTGACCATCAAGATCTGGGCCGCCGACGTGCTGGAAGCGGACAGCAAGGAAGCGCCGGGCCAGGTGCTGGCGGCCGATGCCCAGCATGGCATCATCGTGGCCTGCGGCAATGGTTCTCTGCGCCTGACGCAATTGCAGAAACCGGGCGGCAAGCGCCTGCCGGCCGCCGAATTCATCAAGGGCTTCCCCCTCGAAGGCAAGCGCTTCGTTTAACACGGCGGTGCTACGCACATAAAAAAAGGGCTTGCCGCGGCAAGCCCTTTTTGTTATCCGGCCATGGCGCTTAGCGGCGCATGACCTTCATCAGGCGGCCGCCGACGGACGACGACAGGCTGACCTCGAAGCGGCCACCGGCCGGCAAGGCGCTGACGTCAACGCTGGCGTTGCCACCAGTCAACTCACTGGCGATCACCGTCTTGCGGCCATCGGCGGCCACGTGCAGCACGGCCGCATACGGCTCGGCCTGCGCATTCCAGGCCAGCACCAGCTTGCCGCCACTTTGTGTGACATCAAAGCTCGCATCGTTGGCAGCGGCCTTGCTGCGGCGGGCCGGACGCTCCAGCTTGGCCAAGGCCTTGCCTTTTGACAACACTTCCACATCGCTGATCTCGCCCGGGTTGGCGAAGCTGACGCGGAAATGGCTGATGGCGCTGCCGCCATGATCGGCCAGCGCGACGGCATCGAAGGGCAAGTCGATAGTCTGTCCTGACGCCGTCAGCAGGCGCAGCGTGTACGCCTGGCCGCTGCTGCCGGCAGCGGCGCCGACGCGCGCGGACGAGGCAACGGCCGGGCGCAGCGCCACGCCGGCCGGCGTGATGCGGCCGGAAATGGTCAGGTAGCCATTCTCGGCCACGGACATGCTGGCGGCCAGCACATTGCTGCCCGTGATCTGCCGGCTGCTCTTTTCCAGGAACTGCTGCACGCGTGCATAGCTGTAGTCGGAGAACCAGGCGCCGCTGCAATAGCTCATCACGTCCTTCATCGGCGTGCCCGCGCCATAGGCGGCCTGGCTCAGCTGGCCGAGGCTGCCCGCATAGCTGCTGTTATACAGCGGCTGCGGTCCCAGGTTGCCATTGGCATACGGATAATCGGTCACGGCGTTGGCGGGGCCGCCGCAGGGAACGTGGGAAAGCGAATGGTTGTGGCCCAGTTCATGCACGAGCGTGGTCAGCCATTCAGGCCAGCTATTGCCGAACGGGTCGAGCGCCGCGATGCTGTTGAACTTGGCATCCAGGCCGATGGCCGACGTGAAATCGCTGCCGCCGGTGCGCAAGTTGATGTACGCGAGGCCGGCGGAACGGTTGACGGACATTTTCGGCACGAAACCATAATAGTAGGCGCCGTTGTCTTCCTGGACACGGTTACGTTCCAGTTCTTGCAGGGCATTGCTCCACCAGCTGTCGGCCGTGCTGCTGCCAGGCATGCTCAGCGGCGCGCGCGTGCTGATGCTGATGTTTTCCGCCGCATACGGATACACGCGGGTCAGCGCGGTACGGATGGCCTCGGCGTCAGGCAGCTGCGCCACGCCATCGTCAGTGCTCAGCGGCACCAGCACCAGGCGAATGCGCGCCGCGCTGGCCACGGCCGGTGCCGCCTCCTGGCTCACTTGCGTGCCGTCGTTGCCCACGGCCGTCACGCGCACGCGCACGCCGGGCAGAATCCAGCCCGCCGGCAAGACGCCGCTGAAGTTGCCGTTGAAACTGTAATCGCTTTTTCCTGTCGGCAAGATGGCGGGACCGGTCATGTTGACGCTGCCCAGGTTGCTGCCATTGGCCGCCGTGGCGGTCAGGGTAACGGCAGGGCTGGCGCGGCCAGCCTGGGTGCCCAGCACGGACACGCGCACGGCGGCCGACTTGCCGCGCGTCAGGCGCAAGGCCGTATCGCTGGCGTTCAGGTTGAGTACCTGTGCGAAATCAATGCTGCCCAGGGTAAAGGCCGCCACCGTGCCCGCATTGACGGCAACGCGCGAGGCGGCCGACAACAGCACATTGCCCGTCGCCGTGGCTGGCGCCGACAAGACCAGCTGGCCGGCGCTGGCGCTGACGATGCTCGCCGGCGTGCTGCCCACCGAGGCCGAACTCACCTGGTCGAGGTTGCTACCCTGCACCGTCACCGACATCGTCGAACCGCTGATCACCGTCGAGATCGACGTCACCGTCACACTCGCCAACACCGTGTAGGTATCGTTGCTGATCACGTCGTTGTAAGGGCCGCGCACCGTCAGCAGTCCCGTTACGGCGCCCGCAGGCACGACCACGGTGACGCTGGTGGCGCTCTGGCTTTGCGGGGTCGCCGCCGCGCCGTTGCCAAACTGCACGCCCGTCACGGCGCCCATGCCGCTGCCCGCGATGGTGACGCTGGACCCCACGCCGCCCGTCGCCGGGGCGACGCTGCTGACGGTCAAGGGCACGTACACATTCACGTTATAGCTGGTGGCGGCCGTGCCGCTGGCACTGACCAGGCTCAGCGCACCGGCGACGGGCACGCCCGGCATGACCAGGGTGACGCTGCCATCGCTGGCTGCGCTGGTGGCGACCGTCACGCCGGCCACCTGGAAAGCCGTCACACGGCTGAGATTTGCGCCAGTGACGACGAGGCTGCCGCCAACGGCCACATTCGTTGCCGAAACGGCCGTCACGGCGGGAATGACGGCAGGGTTGCCCGAGCTGGTCGCCACCACCGTGTCGCCGCCGCCACCGCCTCCTCCGCCGCCGCAGGCGGACAGGCCCAACGCGAGAAACAATGCAATCAGCAAATGGTTTTTCATGGCTGGCAACCTAGGGCACGCAGTGCGCCGGCAAGGGAAAGACGGGAGAAATGTGACATATCGGTGACTTTTGGTGAGAATTTAATTTCCGGGAACCAATATTATCGGTCAATTTGATTCTGAAGGACAACTATTAATGCTTTTGATTCAATTGGTTTTGATAATAATTAATGTATCTGCTTGGCAATTTTTATTAGAGGCATTATTGGCGTCATTCTGTGTTGTTCTAAATCAAGATTGTTTCCCCATATACCTATTGCCATTCCATTCATGAAAAATATTTTGATGAGGCGCAAATAATGTGGAAATTTTTCCACAGCATAGAGATGCTGCCTTCTCGCCAACTTTGGCGGAAGAATTAACATTTTCAGTAAGATTTTCAGGAATGTAATTTTTGAGGGCGGACATGCCATGGCCGCCACAGGACAGGCGCAGGGGCACGATGTGTTGCGTAGACGGCCGCAGACTGGGGCTGGGCCGCTTTTGCTCAAAACCAAAGCAGCCTGATGCCGTATAATTTTAGACCCGGTGAAATCCGGCGATTGCCACCTTCTGCCCGCCCTACCCGGCCGGCACTCTCCGCCAGCCGACCCTGCTGGCCGCAACGCCCCGTCACCGCGCCGCCGCCCGTTTGCCTATTGAAAGCATGAAATGAACGATACCGTGATCCCCGCCATGTCCCCGACCGAAGCCACGCTGCGTGCCATCCTGGCGCGCCGGATCATGATCCTCGACGGCGCGATGGGCACGATCATCCAGCAGTACAAGCTCGATGAAACCGCCTACCGCGGCGGTCCCGCAGGCCGTTTCATCGATTTCGCCGCGCCCGCCGACAGCGGTGCGCGCGAACTGTTCGTCAAGGGTAATAACGAGCTGCTGACCCTGACGCAGCCGCAGATCATCCAGGAAATCCATGAGCGCTACCTGGCGGCCGGCGCCGACCTGATCGAAACGAATACCTTTGGCGCCACGACCATCGCCCAGGACGATTACCACATGGCCCACCTGGCCTATGAAATGAACGTGCAGGCCGCCAAACTGGCGCGCGCCGCCTGCGACAAGTACTCCACCCCGGACAAGCCGCGCTTCGTCGCCGGCGCCCTGGGCCCCACGCCGAAGACGGCGTCGATCTCGCCGGATGTCAACGACCCGGCCGCGCGCAACGTCACCTTCGACCAGCTGGTGGCCGCCTACCTGCAGCAGACGCAGGGCCTGGTGGAAGGCGGCGCCGACGTGCTGCTGGTGGAAACCATCTTCGACACCCTGAACTGCAAGGCGGCCCTGTTCGCCATTGACCTGTTCTACGAGCAAAACCCCACTGTCGTGCGCCTGCCCCTGATGATTTCGGGCACCGTCACGGATGCCTCGGGACGCATTTTGTCGGGCCAGACCGTGCCCGCCTTCTGGAATTCCGTGCGCCACGCGAAACCGCTGACCATCGGCCTGAACTGTGCGCTGGGCGCCGCCCTGATGCGTCCGTACGCGGAAGAGCTGGCCAAGATCGCCGACACCTTTGTCTGCATCTACCCGAACGCGGGCTTGCCCAATCCCATGAGCGACACGGGCTTCGACGAGTTGCCGGCCGACACGTCCGCGCTGCTGCGCGAATTCGCCGACGCGGGCTTCCTGAACATGGCGGGCGGCTGCTGCGGCACCACGCCCGAGCACATCGCCGCCATCGGCGAGCTGCTGTCGAAAAACACCCCGCGCACCGTGCCGGCACCGTCGCACGACCTGCGCCTGGCCGGCCTGGAACCGTTCGTCGTCAACGACGAGTCGCTGTTCGTCAACGTGGGCGAGCGCACCAACGTCACGGGCTCGAAGGCGTTCGCGCGCATGATTCTCAACGAGCAATACGACGAAGCCTTGTCCGTGGCCCGCCAGCAGGTGGAAAACGGCGCGCAAGTAATCGACATCAACATGGACGAGGCGATGCTCGATTCGCTGGCGGCCATGACGCGCTTTTTGAACCTGATCGCGTCCGAACCCGATATTTCGCGCGTGCCCATCATGGTCGATTCGTCGAAATGGTCGGTCATCGAAGCGGGCCTGAAATGCGTGCAGGGCAAGGCCATCGTCAATTCCATCTCGATGAAGGAAGGCGAGGAAGAATTCCTGCGCCAGGCCAGACTGTGCCGCCGCTACGGCGCCGCCGTGATCGTCATGGCCTTCGACGAGAAGGGCCAGGCCGACACCTTCGAGCGCAAGATCGAAATTTGCGCGCGCGCCTATCATTTATTGATCGATGCGCTGGACTTCCCGCCGGAAGACATCATCTTCGATCCGAACATCTTTGCCGTCGCCACCGGCATCGAAGAGCACAACAACTACGCCGTCGACTTCATCAACGCCACGCGCTGGATCAAGGAAAACTTGCCGTACGCGAAGATCTCGGGCGGCGTGTCGAACGTGTCATTCAGTTTCCGCGGCAACGATCCGGCCCGCGAAGCCATCCATACCGTCTTCCTGTACCACGCCATCAAGGCCGGCATGACCATGGGCATCGTCAACGCCGGCATGGTGGGCGTGTACGACAACCTGGACCCGGAATTGCGCGAGCGCGTGGAAGACGTGGTGCTGAACCGCCGCGAAGACTCGACCGAGCGCATGATCGAATTTGCCGGCACCCTGAAGGCGGGCGGCAAGGCCGAGGCGCAGACCCTGGCCTGGCGCGAAGGCACGGTACAGCAGCGCCTGTCGCACGCGCTGGTACATGGCATCACGCAATTCATCGTGGAAGACACGGAAGAGGCGCGCCAGGAACTGCTGCACAATGGCGGGCGCCCCATCCACGTGATCGAAGGGCCCCTGATGGCCGGCATGGACGTGGTCGGCGACCTGTTTGGGCAAGGTAAAATGTTCCTGCCGCAAGTGGTGAAATCGGCGCGCGTGATGAAACAGGCCGTGGCCCACCTGATTCCATTTATCGAGGAAGAAAAGCTGCTGGAAGAGCAGCGCACGGGCATCGTCGCCAAGCCGAAGGGCAAGATCATCATGGCAACCGTGAAAGGCGACGTGCATGACATCGGCAAGAACATCGTCACGGTGGTTCTGCAGTGCAACAACTTCGAAGTGGTGAACATGGGCGTGATGGTGCCGTGCTCGGAAATCCTCGCCCGCGCCAAGGTGGAAAACGCGGACATCATTGGCTTGTCCGGCCTGATCACGCCGTCGCTGGAAGAAATGGCGTATGTCGCCAAAGAAATGCAGCGCGACGAACATTTCCGCATGCTCAAGATTCCCCTGCTGATCGGCGGCGCCACGACCAGCCGCGCCCATACGGCCGTGAAAATCGCGCACAACTACGAAGGCCCCGTCATCTATGTGCCGGATGCCTCGCGTTCCGTGTCCGTGGCACAATCGTTGCTGACGCCGGAACAGCGCGACAAGTACGTGGAAGACATCGAGCTCGATTACGCGCGCATCCGCGAGCAGCACGCCAACAAGAAGGCCCTGCCCATATTGCCGCTGGCGCAGGCACGCGCCAACAAGATGCGCGTGCCCTTCGACGGTCCCTGCACGCCGGTGAAACCGAAGTTCATCGGCCGCCGCGTCTTCAAGAACGTCGACCTGGCCGCCCTGGCCAACTATATCGACTGGGGCCCGTTCTTCCAGACCTGGGACCTGGCAGGTCCCTTCCCCGCCATCCTCACCGATGAAGTGGTGGGCGACGCGGCCACCAAGGTGTATGCGGAAGGCCAGGCCTTGCTGAAAAAACTCATCGACGGGCGCTGGCTGACGGCCAATGGCGTCGTATCCTTGCTGCCAGCCAACAGCGTCAATGACGACGATATCGAGGTGTACACGGACGATACGCGCAGTAGCGTGGCGTTCACGTATTACGGCATGCGCCAGCAGAGTGTCAAGCCCGTCGTCGGCGGCGTGCAGCGCCCCAACCAGTGCCTGGCCGATTTTATTGCACCCAAGGAATCGGGCGTGAAGGATTACATCGGCATGTTCGCCGTGACGTCCGGCCTCGGCATCGAGAAATACGAAAAGCGCTTCGAGGATGCGCACGACGATTACTCGTCCATCATGTTGAAATCGCTGGCCGACCGCCTGGCCGAGGCGTTTGCCGAATATCTGCACGAGCGCGTGCGCAAGGATTTGTGGGGCTACGTGCCGGACGAGCAGCTGAGCAACGACGACATGATCGCGGAGAAATACGTGGGCATCCGTCCCGCGCCAGGCTACCCGGCCTGCCCCGAACATACGGTCAAGAAAAAGATGTTCGAGGTCATGCAGGCCGAGGAAGTCGGCATGCAGCTGACGGAATCGTATGCCATGTTCCCCGGCGCGGCTGTCTCCGGCTTCTATTTTGCCCACCCGGAGTCGAAATACTTCGTTGTCGGCAAGATCGGCATGGACCAGGTGGAAGACATGGCCAAGCGCCGTGGCGCCAGCATCGAGGACGTGGAACGCTGGCTGGCACCCAATCTGTCATAATATATGCACAAGGCGCGCGGAACTTATCGCGCGCCGAAGCGCACTAACGCAGTATGCCGGCCGGCATGCTGCATGCCCGCTCCGGCCCGTTCCCAACTGGCAAGGAGGATATATGGCAACCAATTTCAAACTCAAACGCTGGCAGGATCAGGTGATCCTGTTGCTGGGCCTGTGGCTGGTCGTCTCGCCATGGGCGTTTTCCTATCCCGAAGGCTCGCCGCAGATGATCAACGCCTTTGTCTCGGGCCTCGTCATCGCCGTGCTGGCCGCCTTCGACCTGTACAAGACCTATTTCTGGGCCGTCGTCGTCAACCTGCTGGTGGGCGTCTGGGTCGCCGCCTCGCCGTGGATACTACGGCTGGCCGAACAGCGCGTCGTCCTGTGGAACGAGCTGATCGTCGGCATCGCCGTCGTCATCCTCGCCCTGTGGGAACTGCGCACCGATCCGGAGCTGCACAAGCACTGGCCCGGCGCCGCCGCCTAGCGCCGCTACAGGCGCAAAAAAGCCCTGCCACGGCAACGCCGTGCAGGGCTCTCAAAAAATGGCAATCCGGGACGGCAAATTCGGGCAGGCCGTAATCCGACCTACAGCGCGTAGCGGACGACGTTGTCGCTCCATTCGTAAGCGGCCATTTCCAGCTCCACCAGGTCGTCCGGCGACATGGCCAGGTCGCGCAGGGTCGGCACGATCTCGCCTTCCATGTCTTCGATGCGTTCGATGCATTCGGCCAGGCGCAGCAAGTCGCCATAGAAACCTTCGCGCGACAGCAGCGCTTCGGCCACTTCGTCGATCACTTCGATCTGACTCAGGATTTCCGACATCGGCACGCCGAACAGGGTATCCATCAGGGACATGATGCCGACCGTAAAGGCGATATCGGCGGAATGGGCGTGGTTCGGACGCAGTTTATGCGCGAGCAATTCCAGCAGACGGCCACGCGTGGTGGCCAGCATCAGCAGCGGCGTCATGCTATGGCCGCGCTTGCTTGGTTCCGCGTACAGCATGATTTGCAGCCAGCGCTGCAGCTGACGGCGGCCCAGCACGGTGACGGCCTGGCTCAGCGAATCGATGCGCTGGCGCGCGCCCACGGCTGGCGTATTGACTAAACGCAGCAAATTCAGGGCCAGCGACACGTCACGCTTGATGGCGCGTTCGATATCCATGTTGTCGGCGTCCGACGTCACCAGGGTCATCAGTTCCATGACGGCCAGTTGCGACGGCGACAGCTTCTTGCCCGTCATGATGGCCGGCTTGGCAAAGTAATAACCCTGGAAGTAATCGAAGCCCAGGTCCAGGCCCGACTTGAATTCTTCGCGCGTCTCGACCTTTTCCGCCACCAGTTTCTTCTGTTCCTGCTTGAAGCGGGGCGCCAGCGTCGCCAGCACTGCCGGGTCGACAGTGCTCATGTCCATCTTCACATATTGCACCAGTGGCAACAATTCCTGCACTTGCGCCGTGTCGGCCACGACGTTTTCCAGCGCGAAGGTAAAGCCGTGGCCCACCAGCTCGCTGATGCGCGCACGCAGCGCCGGCGTCACCTGCATCGATTCGACGATTTCCAGCACGACTTTTTCGCGCGGCAAGAAAACGAAGATGTCGCTCATGATCACATCGGCATCGACGTTGACGAAACCGAGCGCATCGCCGATGACCTTTTCCATGCCCAGCTGCGAAGCATGGGCGATGACGGTAGCCGTGGCGGACAGATCGCTGGTAATGTTGGCGGGCCCGACCGGAGCGTTGCGGAATAGCAACTCATAGCCAAACAAGGCTTGATTGCGGTCAAGGATAGGTTGTCGCCCCAGATAAAACTCGCGCACGCGCAAGGGTTTCGGGGTGATATCGTTGCTGGAAATATCGATCATTAAATCTTCATCAATCACGTCGAGTGACACTGGCCGCGCCGCGCCCGCATCAAGGTTCACTATTGACAATACTTTAGCTGAATTTCGCCCGCGCTGTGGGTATTTTGGCAGTAATAAAGATTATTGTCGTCAACAAATTAGGCCGTTGCAGGTTCTTGCACCATACCGTCGACAAATAACTTCAACTCACCGGGCGCAAACGCCGTCCATTGCTCGTTGGTTGTCAGCGGCTGGGTGACGATCACGGCCACCCGGTCCTGCGGCGTGGTCACCTGGGAAAAGTCCACGCTCAAGTCTTCATCGGAGAGTTTAGCAGTTGGAAACGGATGTTGTCGCACCAGATAATGCAAACTGGTCGAGCAATGGGCAAACAGGGCTTCGCCGCTGGACAGCATCATGTTGAACGTACCGTGCGCGGCGATGCTCGGCAACAGCTCGGCCAGCGCCGCATGCAGCTGAGGCAGCGCCGGCGGGGCGTCGCCAAAGCGCGCGTGCAGTTCCTGCAGCAGGTAGCAAAAGGCCAGTTCGCTGTCCGTGCAGCCGACAGGACTGTAACTGCCCGTCAGCACGGGATGGAACGCCTTCAAGTCGCCATTGTGGGCAAATACCCAGTAGCGGCCCCACAGCTCGCGCACGAACGGGTGGCAGTTTTCCAGCGCTACCTGACCTTGCGTTGCTTTACGAATATGCGCGATGACATTGCGCGACTTGATGGGATAACGCTTGATCAGTTCGGCCACGGGCGAGGCGATGGCCGCCTGGTGGTCGACGAAATGGCGCACGCCGGCACCCTCGAAAAAGGCGATGCCCCAGCCGTCGTGGTGGGTATCGGTATGGCCGCCGCGCATGGCGAAGCCGGTAAAACTAAAGACAATGTCCGTGGGGACATTGCAATTCATTCCGAGAAGTTGGCACATGGTCTGTTTGCAGCTGGATAACACAGCCACCATACCATGCCGGCTTGCGGATTGGTATGGTGGCGATCGCCATCAAACGACCCCGGCTTTAATGCAGCAGCACGGGCTGGCTCATGAGGGAATCATAGCTGCCCAAAAATTCATCGATCTCTTCCATGCTCGGTTCGCTGGCGATCAATTCCGTGACGTCGCGGCGGAAATTCTGGGCCAGGACGCCGGCGATAAACGTCTCGCGCTTGCCGCCCTTGTCGACGATTTCATAGCCGCCAAAGCGCAGGGCTTCCAGGTCGCGGTCGGCGCCGAATTCCACGACGCTATATTGTTCGCTGTTATAGATGAGGTTCATTTTGCATCCTTCGCTCAAGCAGGAGAAGCTCCTGCGGTGTCAGAACAGAGGTGGGGTTCACATGGCGCCATTTCAAGCGGCCATGCCACCCTGCGGGCTACAGAGTTGTAACGAGATGCAAACTGCGGCTGCGGTACGTCGGTCAGGAAACCAGCAGGTCCGGCTCGAGGGCCAGCAGGACATCGTAGGGACTGGCCGTCAACCAGGTGCGCAATTGCTCGATGTGCGAGGCGTCGGCCAGGCTGATGAACAAGCGCGCGGGCGGATGGCGCAGCAGACGATTCAATGTTACACGCAATACGAGATTGCCGCTGCAGCACAGGCAACCGGGTGCGATACGCAACAGTTGCAAAGGAAATGATGGGGAAGGAGAAACTTGCTCGGCCAGGTCGGCCAGGATGGAGTTGCCGTCGGCCAGCCCTTCCAGGATCACGGCGGCCGGCTGGTCCGGCAGCAGGGCTTGCGCAATGGCAGCTTCGCGCTCACCGGCACGCCCGCCACTGACCAGGGTCAGCGGCGTCGCGTGCCGCGCGGCTGCCGTCACAGGCTTTTCTTGGCCAGCTTGCCCGGTTCGACACCCAGCTGTTTCAGCTTGCGATACAAATGGGTACGCTCGAGGCCCGTTTTCTCGGCCACGCGGGTCATGCTGCCCCCTTCGCGGCCCAGATGGTGTTCGAAATACATGCGCTCGAACGCATCGCGCGCCTCGCGCAGCGGCAAGTCGAACGACAGGTTGTAGCCATGGCCTTCGGCCACCGCCGGCATGGCGATGCCTGGACGCACCATCAACTGCTGCGGCGCGCTGCCGCCAAAGCTGGGCACGGGATGGCTGCTTTCCTCGGCCACGACGGGCGCCACCGGACGCGGCGCCACGCTCGGCGCGCGCACGGTTTCCTGTGCCCGCGTCAAGCCTTGCTGGACGGCCTTGAGCAGCTTTTGCAGGGCAATCGGCTTTTCCAGGAAGTTCAGTGCGCCGATGCGTGTCGCCTCGACGGCCGTATCGATGGTGGCATGGCCCGACATCATGATCACCGGCATGGTCAGCAAGCCATCGCGCTGCCATTCCTTGAGCAAGGTCACGCCATCGGTATCGGGCATCCAGATATCGAGCAATACCAGATCCGGCGCACCGGCCGCCCTTGCCTCGCGTGCCTGCTGCGCATTCTCGGCCAGCTGGATAGCATGTCCTTCGTCGCCCAATATTTCCGAGAGCAACTCACGGATACCCATTTCATCATCCACTACGAGTATGTTTGCCATTCGTGTCTTGCCTTCCTCATTTCGCCGACCGTCGCGCACAAGATGCACGCGCGGACAACTATGATTTTATTAGTGTTTTAAATACTAAACCAGACGCTCACGCCAGGAATTCCTGGGCAGGAGTGTCGGGAGCTAACTTTAACAGCAAAATGACCACCGAAGCGCCATTGCCGTCGACCCGGTTCTCGATATCGATGCGTCCGCCATGTTCATCGATAATTTTCTTCACCATCGCCAGGCCCAGGCCCGTGCCGCGCGCCTTCGACGTGACGTAGGGCTCGAAAGCCCGCGCCAGGATCTTCGGCGCGAAACCAGGACCATTGTCGGTGATTGCCAGCCGCACGGCGATATTCACGCCACCGTCCGCACTGCGATAATGAATTGCTTCCGTCCTTACGTCAATCCGCGGATGCGGCGAGTCCGGCGGCAAGTCCGCCATGGCGTCCTGCGCGTTCTGCAGCAAGTTATGGATAACCTGGCGCAGCTGGGTCGGATCGCCCATCACCATCGGCAGATTCGGCGCCAGCAGCGGGTGGATGATATCGCCGTCATCGCCGCGCAGGTACAGGTTCAGGATCTCTTCGATCAGCTCGTTCAAGCGCAGCGGCACCAGCACGGCAGGCGGCGTGCGCGCATAGTCGCGGAAGTCGTCGACCATGCGCTTCATCGCGTCGACCTGCTTGACGATGGTGGTGGTGGCGCGGCTGAGCAAATCGGCGTCCGGCTGCTCCAGCTTGCCTTCGAGCTTCATCTGCAGGCGTTCGGCCGACAGCTGGATGGGCGTGAGCGGATTCTTGATTTCATGTGCCAGGCGGCGCGCCACCTCGCCCCAGGCGATCGAACGCTGCGCGGAAATGACGTCGGAAATATCATCGAAAACGACGATATAGCCGCTGCCCGATTCCAGCGGCAGGCGCGAACCGCGCGCCAGCAGGGCGATGTCATGCTCATCGGCACTGCTGCCGACGCGGCGCGGAATCTCGATTTGCCGCTGCCAGTGCAGGCGCTGCTGGTTGCGGCCCGATGCCGATTGCGCGCTCTGCGCCGTGAAGGCGCTGATGATGGCCGCGCCGAATTCTTCCATTCCAGCAACATTTGCCAGCGGCTGGCCCACCATGCTGGCGCCCGAATGCTGGAGGATGCGCTCGACCGATTCATTGCAAGTCACCAGTTTGAAATCGCCGTCGAGCACCATCACGCCGGCCGACATGTTCGCCAGCACGGATTCCAGGTGGGCCTTGGCGTTCTGCAGCGCGGCGCGGTTGCTTTCGACGGCCGTGCGCGCATCGAGCAACTGGCGCGTCATGATGTTGAACGACTGCGTCAACGTGCCCAGCTCGTCCTTGGAAGCGACGATGGGGCGCGGCGACAGGTCGCCCTCGGCCACGGCGCGCGTGCCTTCGGCCAGCAGCAGCAAGGGCTGCGCCAGGTTGCCGGCGATCAGGAAGGCGCTGCCGATGGCGCCAAAGATGGCCAGCAGCAAGGTCAAGGTGAGGATTTCCATGTACATCTTGCGCAGGCCCACGCGCGCGACGAAACGCTCCTTGTATTCGCTGTAGGCGGCGCGCAGCATCTCGCCGTTGGTGGCCAGCTTGGGCGGCACCGATTGCAGCAATTGCAGGTAGCGGGGCGACACGGACGGTCCCGGCACGACCACCAGCACGCGCAAGCGCAGGCCGGCGGCCGCGTCGACGCCCGCGGGCGGCCCGGCGCGGATGCCGCCGCCGCCCGATTCCATGCTGTCGTCATGCAATTCCAGCCCGCCTTCGGCGGAGGCATAGCCGGCCGGCAAGGCCGCCTGCGCCAGCATGGCCGGCGTCGGCAAGTCGGCCGCGCTGTGCGGGCCGGCACTGGCCAGCAGGACGCCGTCGCCGCTGACGATCATGACATTTTGCATGCCCTCTTCGCGCAGCAGGCTCGTCAGTACCGCCGGACCGGCCACCGGGTCGCTGCCCAGCTCCTCGACGGCCTTGTGGCCACGGTGGTCGAGTTCGACCAGGGCCGCATCGAGGCCGGCGCGGCCCAGTTCCAGGCCCGACTCGAGCGCCGCTTCAATCTTGACGTTGAACCACGATTCGATCGAATGGGAAACGAATTGCACGGAGACGAGGAAAATCACGAGGCCGGGCAGGATGCCGACGGCGGCGAACAGCATCACCAGGCGCATCATCAGCTTGGAGCCGAACTTGCCGCTCTTGTAGCGGGCATACAGGCGGCCCAGCGAAATGCCGACCAGCGCCAGCAGGGACACGGCCACGGCGGCGTTCAGGCCCAGCAGCCAGGTGTAGTAGCGGTCGAAGAAGCCGGAATTATCGGAAGCCGAGGCCAGCAGGAACAGCAGGATACTGACAATGCCGCCGCCCACCACCAGCAGATAGCGCAATGCTTGACTCACTACTCCGCCGTATACAAGAAGGTTTTTTTATTCGAAGCCAGGCGCCAGTCGCTGTTATTGAAGGCATTGACCTGTATCGGCTTGGGCAGGTAGTCGCGGTCCATGCCCATGCGCAGGGTCACGTTATACGTCTGCCCCACTTTCAGCGCGCCGCGCGGCGCCACCAGCCAGCGGCTGGGCCGGCGGATCAGGAACAGCGCATCGTCCAGGGTGGCAAAGCTTTGCTGCAAGCCCCCGCCCGACACATGGTACTGCCGCGTCAGCACGTTGTACGACAGCCGGCTGGTCTGGCGCGCAACGATGGCCTTTTCATCGAACCAGTACCAGCGGGGCCGCGTCAGTTCGATTTCCGTCGTGAAAAACAGCGGCACACCGTGCTGCACGGCGTCATCGAGGTCGTGATTGAGTTCAAAGGAATAGGTGGCGGCCAGCTTGTAGCCTTCTTCGCTCGACTCGATGTAGGCACGCGTGATCTCGACCATATCGGCGGCCTGCGCGCGCGGCATGGTACACGCCAGCATCAGCAGCAGGGCCAGGAGTCGGAAGAGTCGTGTTGTCACAAGTGTGCCGGTGTAGTCCGTAGGAAAAGATTCGACGTATCGCTCAAGCCGCATTTTTTTGGAACAGCGCATAGAACAAACCGTCATGGTCCTGCTCCGCGCTGCCAGTCGGCAACAGCTGACCAGGAGCTGTCAACCGGGTCGCATTATTGCGCACCGCAAATGCCGCCGCCTGTGCCTCGGACTCTTGCGGCCACAGTGAACAAGTCACGAACAGCAATTTACCATCGGGGCGCAGCATCTGCCACAGGTTGTCCAGAATTTTGGACGAAAGTGTTGCAAGTTGGAACGCATCGCCCTTGCGGCGCAACCAGCGGATGTCCGGATGGCGGCGCACGATGCCCGAGGCCGTGCACGGCACGTCGGCCAGGATGCGGTCGTACTGCTGGCCATCCCACCACGCGCTCGATTGCGCATCCTGCGCCTTCAAGGTCGCGTCCAGGCCCAGGCGCTCGAGGTTTTCCGCGATGCGCGGCAGGCGTTTGGCATCGGCATCGATGGCCGTGACGTGCACATCGGCCAACTCGAGAATGTGGCAAGTCTTGCCGCCAGGCGCCGCGCAGGCGTCCAGCACGCGCATGCCGTCCTGCAAGTCCAGCAGCGGCGCGGCCAATTGCGCGCCGGCATCCTGTACGGAAACGACACCCTGTTCGAAGCCGGGAATCAGGGCCACGCCGATCGGCTTGTCCAGGCGCACGGCAAACGGCCCCACCTGGCGCGCGGCGATGCCAGCGTCCGCCAGCACGGCCAGGTACGCTTCCACCGTGCTCTTGCGGCGATTCACGCGCAAGGTCAGTGGCGGTACGGCATTGCCCGCCGTCAAAATGGCTTGCCAGTCGCGGGGATAGGCCAGGCGCAGCGAATCGATCCACCACTGCGGATAATTCCATTGCGCCAAGGGTTGCTGCAGGGCCGCTTCCAGCAAGGACTTGCGCTCGCGCAAGAAACGGCGCAAGACGGCGTTCACCATGCCCTTGGCATGCGCCAGGTCAGGGTGCGACGTGGCCACCGTGACAGCCTGGTCCACAACGGTAAACTCTTCGTACGGCTGCTCGCCCGGCTCGGCGGACATCAGGGACAGCGCGCAGCACAGCAGCGCGGCTAGCATCGGCGGCTCGGGCGCCTTCGACGTCATCAGGCCGACCAGGGTTTCGCTACGGCCCAGCTGGCGCATGGTACGGTAGGAAATATCCTGGATGGCGCCGCGCGCTTGCGGGCTGGCGTTCGATTGCGCAAACACCTTGGCCAGCGCCTGCGGCAGGGCCGTGCCCGTGCGCACTTGCGCCACGGCATTGGCAGCGCCCAGCAGGCAAAACGCCAGCGAGTCGGCGCGCAAATCGGGTTGGAAGCCAGGCTGCAAGACCGGTTTCAAGTCGGGATGGTAGCTGGGACGCAATTTCGGCGCGGCAGGTGCGGCAAACTGGCCTGGCGCCGGCTTGGTTTTCAATTTCAGCGTGGGGCGCTTGTTCATAAATTATCCGGTGTGGCTGCGCGCGGCTGGCGGCATGGGGCAGATTCGCGGCCGCGCGTCATCAATAAAGGGTCGATTGTAGCGTTTGTGGCGGCCTCTGGACCAAGCGATTGCAGTGATACGGGTAAATTGCGGCAAAAAACTGCATATATACAAGCAGAATGCGCCATGCTGATGTTTTCGTGCACCAGCACGGGCGTGCCTTCCTGATAATATCGTGAAATGCCCCCGCATGGGTGCGCCGCTGGCAAGCGTATTGTTCCCGGCGGCAAACCAGTATAATTAACGCAGTCTGGGCGGCTGTCACCACTTGCCGTCCGTTTTGCTTTTTGATTCATTCTATTCATTCTTAACGCGGTTCCACCGCCATCCTGCTCATGCTCGCCCAACAGAAACAAGAAATCATCGCCCTGTTCCAGGCCGCCCTCGCTCCCGTCCTGGCCGGCACTTCGCTGACGCCATCCGTGGTGCTCGAGCGACCACGCGATGCATCGCATGGCGACGTCGCCTGCAATATCGCCATGCAACTGGCCAAGCAGCTGAAACAGAATCCGCGCGAACTGGCGCAAACCATCGTCACCGCCGTGCTGGCCAATCCGGCCGGCAAAGGCCTGGTCGAAGCGGTGGAAATCGCCGGCCCCGGCTTCATCAACGTGCGTGTGTCCGCCGCCGCGAAACAGGCCGTGGTGAAGACCATCCTCGGCGAAGGCGCCGATTACGGGCGCAGCACGGCAGGCGCCGGCAAGCAGGTCATCCTGGAATTCGTCTCGGCCAATCCGACCGGCCCGCTGCACGTGGGCCATGGCCGCCAGGCGGCCCTGGGCGACGCCCTGTCCTCGCTGTTCGACGCGCAAGGTTTCAAGGTCACGCGCGAGTTCTACTATAACGACGCGGGCGTGCAGATCCAGACCCTGGCCAATTCCGTGCAGGCGCGCGCGCGCGGCTTCAAGCCCGGCGATGCCGAATGGCCCGAGTCGGCCTATAACGGCGACTACATCGCCGATATCGCCGACGATTTCAAGGCCGGCAAGACTGTCTCGGCCAGCGATGGCCAGCCTGCCACGGCCAACGGCAACGTGGACGACATCGATTCGATCCGCCCGTTTGCCGTCACCTACCTGCGCAACGAGCAGGACATCGACTTGCAGGCGTTTGGCGTGAAGTTCGACAATTACTACCTCGAGTCGTCGCTGTACGCCGACGGCAAGGTCAACAGCGCCGTGGAAACGCTGATCAAGGCGGGCCACACCTATGAGCAGGATGGCGCGCTGTGGCTGCGCACCACCGACTTCGGCGACGACAAGGACCGCGTCATGCGCAAGACGGACGGCACCTACACGTATTTCGTGCCGGACGTGGCGTATCACCTGGTGAAATGGCAGCGCGGCTTCGTACAGGCGATCAACATCCAGGGCAGCGACCACCACGGCACCATCGCGCGCGTGCGCGCCGGCCTGCAGGCGGTCGACATGGGCATCCCGCAAGGCTACCCCGACTACGTGCTGCACAAGATGGTCACCGTCATGAAGGACGGCGAGGAAGTGAAGATCTCGAAGCGCGCTGGCTCCTACGTCACCGTGCGCGACCTGATCGAATGGTCGGGCGGCGGCGACATCGCCAAGGGCCGCGACGCCGTGCGCTTCTTCCTGATCTCGCGCAAGGCCGACACGGAATTCGTCTTCGACGTCGACGTGGCACTGAAAACGACCGATGAAAACCCGGTCTATTACGTGCAGTACGCGCACGCGCGCATCTGCCGCATCCTGGAAAACTGGGGCGGCGATGAAAGCACGATCGCCGGTGTTGACTTGTCGCCACTGACGGCGCCGACCGAGGCGACCCTGCTGGCGACCCTGGCCGCCTATCCGGAAACGCTGGCGCGCGCGCAAGCCGAACTGGGCCCGCACCAGGTGGCCTTCTACCTGCGCGACCTGGCGGCCAACCTGCACAGCTTCTACTTTGCCGAAAAAGTGCTGGTCGAGGACGACGCCGTCAAGCTGGCCCGTCTGGCGCTGGTCATCGCCGCGCGCCAGGTGCTGCGCAATGGCCTGGCACTGATTGGCGTATCCGCGCCAAATAAAATGTAATCGCGAAGGTCAAACCGCAAATGAGTCACGCTTCCCGCTTTTCTTCCGCCCGGCGCCAGCAGGGCAATACCCTGGTCGGCATCATCATCGGCCTGGTCATCGGCCTGGGCATCGCCGTGGTGGTCGCCCTGGTGATCACCAAGGGGACCTCGCCATTCACCGACAAGTCGGGCAAGGCCGGCAAATCGGCCGAGCCGACGGCCGGCCAGATCGCCGACCCGAACAAGCCGATGTACGGCAACAAGGAAGCGGCCAAGGAAGCGGCGCGCGATTTTTCCAAGGAACCGCGCGAAATCAGCACGCCAACGCAGCCGGCCGCGCCGGCTCCCGCACCGGCGCCAGCGCAGCAGCCAAAGGCGCCGCCGCCTGACGCGCTGCAAGAACTGATCGGCACCCTGAAGGACAAGCCGGCGCCGAAAGCGCCAGCTGCCGCTCCTGCGCCGCAAGCCAAGGCCGACGTGAAAGCCGAGGCCAAGGCCGATGCGGCAGGCGACAAATGGATTTATTATCTGCAGGCCGGCGCCTTCCATGACATGGCGGACGCCGAAAGCACGCGCGGCAAACTGGCGCTGCTCGGTTTCGAGGCGGCCATCAGCGACCGCAGCACCGACGCCGGCGTGCTGCACCGCGTGCGCATCGGGCCATTCAACCAGCTTGAAGCCATGAACCGCGCACGCACCAAACTGTCCGAAAACGGCATCGATGTCGCCGTCGTCCGCAACCAAAAATAAGGAACCAGCATGCGTTTTCTGAAAAAATTCCTGTTCGCCGCCGCCCTGTGCACCGCCGCCGTGGGCGCATCCGCCTCGCCGGCCGATCCGAAGAATGGCGTCGAGTATGAAACCCTGCCGACGCCGCAGACGACGGACGCGGGCAAGAAGATCGAAGTGACGGAGTTTTTCGCGTATTACTGCCCGCATTGCAATGTGCTCGAACCGCAACTGGCCGCCTGGGTCAAGAAACAGGGCGACAACATCGTCTTCAAGCGCGTGCACGTCTCGCGCGATGACAGCGTGGCGCCGCAACAGCGCCTGTTCTTCACCCTGCAAGCCATGGGCCTGCTCGACAAGCTGCATGTCAAGGTGTTCCAGGCCATGCACGTGGAGCGCAACCGCCTCAACACCGACGACGCCGTGTTCGACTTCGTCGCCAAGCAGGGCGTGGATCGCCAGAAGTTCATCGACACCTATCGCTCGATGGGTATCTCGGCCCGCGTGCGCCATGCGGACGCCATGATGCAGGCGTATAACGTGACGTTCTGGCCCATGATCGCCATCGATGGCCGCTACATCACCTCGCCGTCGCAAGCGGATCAAGGCAGCAAGTCGGCCAGGACCGAAGAGCAGCTGAACGCCCAGGCGTTGACCGTGATGGACGTGCTGGTCGCGAAAGCCAAAGCGGAAAAGAAATAAGCATGGACACCTGCCTGGCGCGCCCGGACACCGCCGCGTGCATCGCCTGATGCACGGCGCGCCTTACAGCGTGTTCATCACGGGCGCGTCGAGCGGGCTGGGCGCCGCCCTGGCGCTGCAGTACGCGCGCCAGGGCGCCACGCTGGGCCTGCTGGCCCGCCGCGGCGACACCCTGCAGCAACTGATCGCCTCCCTGCCCCACCCTGAACGCCACCGCGCGTATGCCGTCGACGTGTGCGACCACGCCGCCCTGAAAAGCGCGGCCGCCGACTTCATCGGCTACGCCGGGCGCATCGACGCCGTCATCGCCAGTGCCGGCGTGTCGTTTGGCACCCTGACCGAACACGCGGAAGACCTCGACGCCTTCGCGCGCCTCATCGCCATCAACGTCACGGCCACCGTCGCCACCTTCGCGCCCTTCATCGCCGCCATGAAAAGCCAGGGCAGCGGGCGCCTGGTCGGCATCGGCAGCGTGGCCGGCATCCGCGGCCTGCCTGGCGCGGAAGCGTACAGCGCCTCGAAGGCGGCCGTCATCAGCTACTGCGAATCGCTGCGCCTGGAATTGAAACCTGCGGGCATCAAGGTCGTCACCATCACGCCCGGCTACATCGACACGCCGATGACGCGCCACAACGCCTACCGCATGCCCTTCCTGATGCCGGCCGAGCGATTCGCCGCACGCGCCGCGCGCGCCATCGCCGACGGCGACAGCTACCGCGTGATCCCGTGGCAGATGGGCGTGGTGGCCAAGCTGCTGCGCGCGCTGCCCAATGCCGTGTATGACCTGGCCTTCGCGAATGCGCCGCACAAGGCGCGCAGCAAGCCATCCGGCGACAGCCTGTAACACCCAGATACCCCCATGACGAAGCATACAGACCTGAACAGCGCGGCCATTGCCGCCCATTGCGCCACCGGCGCCGCCCACGTGGCCATCGAAGTGGTCGATGAAACCGGCTCCACCAACGCCGACCTGCTGGCGCGCTGCGCCACCCTGGCCGGCCCCACGCTGCGCATCGCCGGCCAGCAGACGGCGGGCCGCGGCCGCGCCGGACGGCCGTGGGTGTCGCAGCCGGACG
Source organism: Janthinobacterium sp. GW822-FHT07H10 (assembly GCF_058798675.1). NCBI lineage: Bacteria > Pseudomonadati > Pseudomonadota > Betaproteobacteria > Burkholderiales > Oxalobacteraceae > Janthinobacterium > Janthinobacterium sp. GW822-FHT07H10. The sequence goes on along the minus strand of NZ_JBXAKS010000009.1, from coordinate 38,624 downwards.
CCAGCCTGATGTTCTCGCTGGCCTGGCGCTTCAAGGGCCCGCTGCACCAGCTGGTGGGCTTGCCGCTGGCCGTCGGCGTGGCGCTGGCCGAGACCATGTCGTCGCTGGGCGTGCCGGTGCAATTGAAGTGGCCGAACGACCTGCTCAAGGATGGCCATAAACTGGCCGGCATCCTCGTCGAGACGCAGCAGGCGCAAGGCAACGATGGCGGCGTGTGGGCCGTGATCGGCTGCGGCATCAACCTGCTGATGCCCGATGCGCTGGAACAGCAGATCGGGCGCAGCGTCTCGGCCGTGCCCTGGCTGGCGCAAATGGAACGCAACACCCTGGTGGCGGCCCTGCTCAGCCGCCTGGCCGGCGTGCTGGCCGAATTCGACGATACCGGTTTTGCGCCGTTTACGGAACGCTGGAACGCGCTGCACGCCTGGCAAGGCCAGCACGTGAAAATCCTCGACAATGGCCAGCTGCTGCAGCAAGGCGTGGCGGCCGGCGTGGACCACCTGGGCCGCCTGCTGCTGCGCACCGATGGCGGCCTGCAGGAAGTCATGTCCGGCGACGTCTCGCTGCGCCTGACCCAGGAGTAAGCACATGCTACTGCTCATCGACGCCGGCAATACGCGCATCAAATGGGCGTTGTCCGCCCCCGCCAGCACGGCGGGAGCCTGGCTGGCCAGCGGCGCCGTGGCGCACGCGCAGCTCGACACCCTGGCCGCCGCCTGGGCCAGCCTGGACATTTCTGGCGTGCTGCTGTCGAACGTGGCGGGGACGGCCATCGGCGCGCGCCTGCGGGCGCAGCTGCCGGCCTTGCCGCCGCCGGCGATCGCCACCTTTGCCTCGCTGCCACGACTGGCCGGACTGAGGAACGACTACCGCGACCCGGCGCAGCTCGGCTGCGACCGCTTTGCCGCCGCCATCGGCGCGCATGCGCTGGCGCCGGGCCAGGCCGTCATCGTCGCCAATTGCGGCACCGCCACCACCATCGACGCCATCACGGCCGACGGTGTCTTCCTGGGCGGGATGATCCTGCCCGGGCTGGGACTGATGGCCAGCTCGCTGGCGCGCAACACGGCGCAACTGCCGCAGATCGCCGGCGACAGCCCCCTGCCGGCCGGTTTCGCCGACAATACGGATGACGCCATCCTCTCCGGCTGCCTGGCGGCGCAGGCGGGCGCCATCGAACGGGCCGTGCGCATGCATGGCGCCAGCGCCTGCCTGCTGTCGGGCGGCGCCGCATCGCGCATCGCGCCGGCCCTGACGCTACCGGTGCCGCTGCAACTGGTGGACAATATCGTCATGATCGGCCTGCAGGCGGCCGTGCGCAGCGGCGAAGAAGCAGGACAACAAGGAACACACGCATGCTGAAATTCGTCTTCTGGCTGCTGGCCGGCGTCAACCTGCTGGTGTTTGCCATCGGCCAGGGTTACCTGGGCAGCTTTCGCAGCGAGACGCGCGAACCGGCGCGCCTGAAGAACCAGCTGCAGGCCGGCAAGCTCACCTTGCTGACGCCGGAACAGGCAACCGCTCCCGCCGCGCCGCCGGCCGCCGAACCGGCCGCCGCGGCGACGCCCGCCGTGCCGGCGCCACCGCTATCGTACGCATGCACGGAAGTGGGCAATTTCCTGCTGGCCGATGGCCGCCGTTTCGAAGCGCAAGTGGCCGCGCTGGACCTGGGCGACCGCCAGTCGCGCCGCAACGTGGCCGGCCAGGATATCTCGAGTTATATGGTGTACATCCCGCCGCAGGGCAGCAAGGAAGGCGCCGAGCGCAAGGCCGGTGAATTGAAGCAGCTGGGCGTGACGAATTATTTCATCATGGGTGACGGCAGCCCGATGCGCTGGGGTATTTCGCTGGGCGTATTCAAGTCGGAAGGCAGCGCGCAGAACCAGCTGGCATCGCTCAACAAACAGGGCGTGCACAGCGCCCGCGTCGCGCCCCGCTACAGCGCCAGCAAGCAGCTGGCCTATCAGTTCCGCGACCTCGACGCGGCCACGCGCGCGCGCCTGGAAAAAATCAAGGCGCAGTTCCCGGACCAGGATCTGCGCAGCTGCAAGTAAGCCGCAACCTGGCGCGCCTGACACAATGCTCAGGCCCAGGCGCTGCGCCGCAGGCGGTACGCATGGATAGCCAGGCGCGGCAACAACACACGAACTTTTTTCACACGCTTTACGTCTAGCGTTGAATCACGATCGGCTTGATGCCGGTCGACTCGGGCAAGCTGGCCGCCGCCCGCGCCGCATCGGCGCGGCTCGAGAATGGACCGCCGTACAGGCGGAACAGATTCCCCGCCTGCACCACGCCCAGGGTGCCCAGGGCCGTGTAGGGCTCCAGGCGCGCGCGGCCCGTTTCCGCATTGTCGGCGCGCGAATACGCGCCCAGCTGCAGATAGAAGCCGCTGGCCAGCGCCGCCGGTGCAGGCGCGGCGACCGTCGCGTCGACGGGCAGCATCTGCGTCGACACTTCCGGCTGCACCACGGCCTGCGTCTCCACCGGCGTGTCGATGGAAATGGCGACCACGGAAGGCACGGGTTTCGGCGCCGCGCGTGCCGCCAGGATGGCGTCGATATCGGCCGGCAGCAGGCGCTCGACCACCACCTGGTGGCTGCCCTTGCCCAGGAAGCCCAGTTTCAGCGCCGCCGTGTACGACACGTCGATCACGCGCGTGGCGTGGAACGGGCCGCGGTCGTTGATGCGCACGATCACCTGTTCGCCGCTCTCGATGCTCGTCACGCGCGCATACGATGGAATCGGCAAGGTCGGGTGGGCCGCCGTCATCTTGTACATATCGTAGATCTCGCCCGACGAGGTGCGCTGGCCATGGAATTTCTTGCCATACCAGGTGCCCGTGCCGCGCTGCGTAAACGGTTCGTTATTCGTGATCGGCGTGTAGGTCTTGCCGAAGACGACGTAAGGACGGTTCGAGCGCGTGGAATACGGCTCGTTGCGCACTTCCGCATCGGGCACGTCGCGCAGGTTCGGCGGTGGGCTGTCGCCCGGACCGTCATCCTTGTAATAGCCGCCGCGCCCGGAACCGGCCGCCGGCAATGCCGGCAAGGTGGGATCCTGGCGCACGGGGGACTTGACCTTGCCGCCGGACGGCATCGGGACGTTGGCCGGCGGCTTTTGCGGCGTCGTGCCGCAGGCGGCCAGGGTCAGCAGGACCGCGAGGCCCAGGCCACGCGCGGCGCAGGTATCGTAAGGCGCGCGCATCAGGTCTGCACCAGCTTGCGATGGCGCTGTATGCTCATCAGGATACCGGTCGCCACGCCCAGGGTCAGCAGCGCGGTGCCGCCATAGCTAAGGAATGGCAAGGGCACGCCAACCACCGGCAGGATGCCGCTGACCATGCCCATGTTTACAAAGGCGTAAGTAAAGAAAATCATCGTTATCGCTCCTGCCAGCAGGCGAGTGAAAAAACTGGGGGCGTTGGCGGCGATCATCATCCCCCGTCCCACCAGCAGCAAATACATCAGCATCAGGATCAGATTGCCGACCAGGCCGAATTCCTCGGAATAGACGGCAAAAATGAAGTCGGTCGTGCGCTCCGGGACAAACTCCAGGTGCGCCTGCGTGCCATGCGTCCAGCCCTTGCCCGTCACGCCGCCGGAGCCGATGGCGATGATGGACTGGATGATGTGGAAACCCTTGCCCAGCGGGTCCTTGGTCGGGTCGATCAGCATCATCACGCGGTCGCGCTGGTAATCATGCAGGTGCGACCAGGCGATCGGCAGGCAGGAGACAAAGGTGATCAGCAGGCCGGCCAGCACCTTCCACGACAGGCCGGCCAGGAAAATCACGGTGAAGCCGGCGGCCACCACCAGCAGCGCCGTGCCCAGGTCGGGCTGGCGCGCGATCAGGTAGACGGGCACCAGCAGCAGCACGGCCGCCACCAGGAACGATTTCCAGCGCAGGGCGCCGGCATTGTGCTGGAAAAACCAGGCCAGCATCAGCGGCGTGGCGATCTTCAGGAATTCGGACGGCTGGATATCGATCACGCCGATATGCAGCCAGCGCCGCGCACCGAGCTTGATGGTGCCGAACAGCGCCACGGCCACCAGCAGCAGCACCGAGATCGTGTAGGCGGGCACGGCGATGCGCATCATCATCTGCGGCGTCACATTGGCCGCCATCCACATGACGAAAAAGCACAGCAGGATGTTGCGCAGGTGGTCTTCGATCTTGCCGGGGATGCCGATGCTGGCAGAATACAGGGTCAGCAGGCTGGTGCTGAGCAGCATCAGGATGATGATCATCAGCGGCGGATCGAACACCGCCAGATAGGGTTTGGCGCGCCGCCACAGCGAGCGCCTCTCGTTAATGGGCATGTGCTTCCTTATTGCCTTGAGGTCTGGCGCGCCGCCATGGCGAGCGCCTCTCGTAATGAGAAACGTTTCATTGTTGTCTGGCAGGCGCCGGGGCGGCCTGCTCGTCAGTGATTTCTTCCAGGGTGCGCACTTCGTCGACGTCTTCCTTCGGCACCTTGGTCCGGTCTTTTTCCTTGTCGCTCGGGCGCTTGCCCAACAGGTAATAGTCGAGCGCCTTGCGCGCGATCGGCGCGGCCACGCCGGCGCCAAAGCCGGCATTTTCCACCACGATGGCAATCGCGATGCGCGGCTTGTCGGCCGGCGCGAAGGCGGTAAACAGGGCGTTGTCGCGCAGGCGCTCGGCCAGCAGCTTGGCATTGTACTTCTCGTTTTTCTTGATGCCCACCACCTGCGCCGTACCCGTCTTGCCGCCCACCGTGTACTGCACGCCGGTGAAGATGCGCGCGGCAGTGCCGCCCTGCTCGCTGGTCACGCCCACCATGGCGCGCTTGATGATGTCGATGTTTTCCTGCTTGAGCGCGATGCGGTAGCTTTCCTTCGGCACCGTCAAGGTGCGCGCCCGCGTATTCGCGTCCTCGATGATTTTCACCAGATGCGGCTTCATCACCACGCCGTTATTGGCCAGGTTGGCCGTCGCGTGGGCGATCTGCAGCGGCGTATAGGAATTGTAGCCGGAGCCGTTACTCACCGAAATCGTGTCGCCGCCCACCCATTTTTTCTGCTGCGGCGTCTTGAAACGGTTGCGCTTCCATTCCGTCGACGGCAGCACGCCCGTCTTCTCATTATTCAGGTCGATGCCCGTCAGCTGGCCGAAGCCGAACGGCTTCATGAAATCGTGGATGGCGTCGATGCCCATGTCGCGCCCCAACTGGTAATAATAGGTGTTGCACGAGACGACGATGGACTTGTGCATGTCGACCGTGCCATGGCCGCCTACCTTGTCGTCGCGGAAGGTGTGGCCGCCCAGGATGAAGAAGCCGGGGTCGGAAATCGACTGGCTCGGCGTGCGCTTGCCCAGCTCCAGCGCGGCCAGCGCCATGAACGGCTTGAAGGTCGAGCCGGGCGCGTAGGTGCCGGACAGGGGACGGTTGACCATCGGCCGGTCCAGCGAGGTATTGAGTTCGTTCCAGCTTTGCTGGTCGATGCCGTCGACGAACAGGTTCGGGTCGTAGCCGGGCTTGGAGACGTAGGCCAGGATGTCGCCCGTGGCCGGGTCGATCGCCACGGCCGCGCCGCGCCATTCGCCGAACGCTTCCTCGACCACTTTCTGCAGCTCGATGTCGATCGACAGGATCAGATTGTTGCCCGGCGTGGCCGCCGTGCGCGACAAGGTGCGCATGGCGCGCCCGCCGGCCGACACTTCCACTTCTTCGTAGCCGGTGGTGCCATGCAACTGCTTCTCGTAGCTTTTTTCCAGGCCCTCCTTGCCGATATGGTCGGTGCCGTTGTAGTTGGCGGCATCCTCGCCCTCTTCCAGGGCCTTGGCTTCATTGCGGTTGATGCGGCCGATGAAGCCCACCACGTGCGACGCCACCTCGCCCATCGGATACTGGCGGAACAATCGCGCCTGCACTTCCACGCCGGGGAAGCGGAAACGCTGCGCCGTGAAACGCGCCACTTCCTCGTCCGTCAGGCGCGTGCGCAGCGGCACGCTGACAAAATTCTTCGACTCTTCCAGCAGCTTCTTGAAGCGGCGGCGGTCCTTGATGTCGATCTGCACCAGGGTCGACAGCTCGTCGATCACCGAATCGAGGCTGGCGCTCAGCTTCGACGGCGTGATTTCCAGCGTGTAGGCCGAGTAATTGCGCGCCAGGACCACGCCATTGCGGTCGAGGATCAGGCCACGCGTGGGCACGATGGGCACCACGGCGATGCGGTTGTCCTCGGCCTTGGTCGCATAGTCCTCGTGCTTGATCACCTGCAGCCAGATGAAGCGCGCCAGCAGCAGCGAAAAGCAGACGAAGACGAGCGCGCCCAGGACGGTCAGGCGCATGCGGAAAAAATGCAGTTCGCGCTCGGTATTCTTAAGTTCAGTCATTGCAGGCGCCCGTCAGATCGGCCGGTTGTGGTCGCGGTCCACGGCGCGGCGCTGCGGCGCCAGCAGGATCCACGTGACCATGGGCCACAGGGCGACGGCGACGAAGCTCTCGATGAAATTGAGCCAGCCGGGGAAGCGCCCGGAGACGATCAGGCGCGTCAGCAGTTGCAGCGCCTGCGTCAGCAGCAGCAGCGGCAGCACGTGCAGCGCCTGCGTCATGACGGGGAACCACAGCACGCGGCGGTGCATCATGATGGCGAAGTAGGACAGCAGAGTGTAGGCCAGCGCATTCTCGCCCAGCAGGGTCGAGTCGTGCACGTCCATCATCAGGCCCATGAAAAAGGCCACGCCGATGCCGACCTTGCGCGGCTGGTGGATGCCCCAGAAGACCAGCACCAGCGCGACGAAATCGGGCACGCCGACGAAATGTCCCCATGGCAGCAGGTTCAGCAAGAAAGCGCACAGCAGCGAAAAGCCGATGAACAGGGGGCTGACCGGCAGCAGGATGTAATGCGGGCGGTTCATCGTGTCGCTTCCTTCGGTGGCACGGCGGCGGGTGCGGGCACCGCTGCCGGTTTCGGTGCGGGCGCGGGCGTCTGCGCCGCTGGCGCTTTCGCCGCCGGCGTGGCCGCGGCATTCGCGGTAGCCGGCGCTGTCGCGGCGGCAGGATCCTTGATCGGCGCCATCTTGCCGGCGATCTTGCGGCCCGTCTTGACGTCTTCGGCCGGTGGCCGCGGCGCGATCTCCGGCGACGTCATCAGGATGAGCAGTTGCGTGTTGCGCTCGATGCCGGCCAGCGGCTGGCACACGACACGGCCGAACGGGCCATGCGCATTGCGCTCGACCAGGGTGACGCGCGCCACGGCCAGGCCGGCCGGATACAGGCCGTCGAGGCCCGAGGTGATGACGATATCGCCGATCTGGATGTCGGCGCTGGGCGCCGTGAAGCGCAATTCCATGGTGCCGGACTTGCCGCGCCCGATGGCCACGCTGCGCACGCCATTGCGCAGCAGCTGCACGGGAATGGCTTGCTCTTCATCGGTCAGGAGGGTTACTTCGGACGTAAACGGGAACACGCGCGTGACTTGCCCGACCACGCCCAGGTTGTCGATCACGGGGCGGCCCAGTTCCACGCCGTTCTGGATGCCCCGGTCCAGCACGATCTTGCGCGTGGCCGAATCGCGCGTGTCATACAGGACTTCGGCCATCATGGTCTTGACGGGCACGCGTTCGCGCGCCTCCATCAATTTGCGCAAATGGTTGTTTTCAACGATGTTGAGCTGCGCCTGCTGCAGGATCTGCGCCGAGGCGATCTGTTCGTGTTTCAGGTCGCGCACCTGTTTTTCCAGGGCCGACAGCGAAGAAAAGTAATTGCCGACGCCGAGCGCCACGTCGCGCGGCACCAGCGCCGCCATCTGCACCGGATACAGCACGGTGCCGACTGCCTGGCGCACGGCCGTCAGCGCGTGCATGCGCGAATCGACCAGCAACAGGGCGATAGAAATGCCGGCGAACACCATCATCTTGACGCGGGCAGAGGCGCCTTGTTTGAAAAGTGGCGGAGGACTGTATTCCATGACATCCAATAATCAGGCGCAGTGCGCCAACGTGCAAGCCCCGGGCAAACGCCGGTGCCAAAACCAAAAAAAGGCCGGAAAATGGTTTCCGGCCCTTCTGTCAGATTATTCGTAGGAGAAGATCGAGCCGAGCTTGTCCATACGTTCCAGTGCCATCCCGGAACCGCGCACCACGCAGGTGAGCGGGTCCTCGGCCACCAGCACCGGCAGGCCGGTTTCCTCCATCAGCAGACGGTCCAGGTCGCGCAGCAGTGCGCCGCCGCCCGTCAGCATCATGCCTTTTTCGGCGATGTCGGCGCCCAGTTCCGGCGGCGTTTGCTCCAGCGCGTTTTTCACGGCCGAGACGATGTTGTTCAGCGGGTCGGTCAGCGCCTCGAGGATCTCGTTGCTCGAGATGGTGAACGAACGCGGGATGCCTTCGGACAGGTTGCGGCCCTTGACTTCCATTTCCTTCACTTCCGAACCAGGGAAAGCCGAACCGATGGCCTTCTTGATGGCTTCGGCCGTCTGTTCGCCGATCAGCATGCCGTAGTTGCGGCGGATGTAGTTGACGATGGCTTCATCGAACTTGTCGCCGCCGACGCGCACGGAGCCCTTGTAGACCATGCCGCCCAGCGAGATGATGCCCACTTCCGTGGTGCCGCCGCCGATGTCGACCACCATCGAACCCGTCGCTTCGGACACGGGCAGGCCCGCGCCGATGGCCGCCGCCATCGGTTCTTCGATCAGGTACACCTGCGAAGCGCCGGCGCCCAGTGCCGATTCGCGGATCGCGCGGCGTTCGACCTGGGTCGAGCCGCACGGCACGCAAATGATGATGCGCGGCGATGGACGGAAGAATTTCGAATCGTGCACCATGCGGATGAATTGCTTGAGCATTTGCTCGGTCACGGTGAAGTCGGCGATCACGCCATCTTTCATCGGACGAATCGCTTCGATATTGCCCGGCACTTTGCCCAGCATCTGCTTGGCTTCCTTGCCGACTGCCTGAATGGTCTTCTTGCCATTCGGACCGCCTTCCTGGCGGATGGCGACGACGGATGGCTCGTCCAGGACGATACCGAGGCCGCGCACATAAATAAGGGTGTTGGCCGTGCCCAAGTCAATGGCCAGATCGGTGGAGATATACCTGCGTAAAAAACCAAACATGAGTGTCCTGTAGCGCATCGAGCTGCGCAAAAGCTGTTTATGGGGAGTTTCAAAGCGGGCGCTTTCAGGCACCCTGAAAATCCAAAAGGCGATTTTTCCGGGTTTCGCTTGGCGCTTGCGCAATCTTTTCTATGCTGCGGCAGCAGTCCATCAGCGCCGGCAACGCATTAACCCGCCATTCTACCTTATAATTTGAATGCGATTTGCTCAAAAACCATGGAAAAGTGCGACTCTTGCAGCCGCGAGTTACGCGGCATTCCAGAGTTTTTGTGAGCAAAAGAGCAGTAAATACCCGCGTTTTATCAAAACGCCAACTTAATACTAATGCGCGGCACTCCGCGCCATTCGCCATGTCCCTGACACTATCCGACGTAAAACGCATCGCCCACCTGGCGCAACTTGAAATGGCCGACGAGCAGGCCGTCACGTCGCTTGAGCAATTGAACAAGATTTTCGCGCTGGCCGAACAAATGCAAGCCGTCAATACCGATGGCGTGGCCCCCCTGAGCCACCCGCTGGCCGCCCACATGGACAATATCGCCCTGCGCCTGCGCGACGATATCGCCACCGAGCAGAACCGCCGCGACGACTACCAGGCCGTGGCGCCGAAGGTACAAGATGGACTCTATCTCGTGCCAAAAGTGATCGAATAACTGGCACCTGACATAAGCTGCTGCGCGTCGCGATTTGCGGCCTCCGATGCTCACTGTGCTCAAGCACAGCTGCGCGTCCCGGCCGCAACTCACTTCCGCTCGCTATGCTTCTGTCAGGCGCTAGAACGGCGCAGTGCACGAAAAACAACCTTGCCGAATAGATAAATATAGAAACGCCATGCATACAAAATCCATCAAACAGCTGTCCACGCTTTTGCAGAACAAGGAAATTTCCGCCGTTGCACTGGCGACGCATTTCCTCGACCGCATCGCGGCGGACACCTCGAACGCCTTCCTGCACGTCGACCGTGCCCTGACCCTGGCGCAAGCTGCCGAAGCCGATGCCCGCATCGCGGCCGGCACGGCCACGCCATTGACGGGCGTGCCGATCGCGCACAAGGACCTGTTCGTGACAAAAGGCTGGCGCACGACGGCCGGCTCGAACATGCTGGCCAACTACGCCAGCCCGTTTGACGCCACCGTGGTGGAAAAATTCCAGGCGGCCGGCATGGTCACCCTGGGCAAGGTCAATTGCGACGAATTCGCCATGGGTTCCGGCAACGAAAACTCGGCCTTTGGCGCCGTGCAGAACCCGTGGGACAAGACGGCCGTGCCGGGCGGCTCCTCGGGCGGCTCGGCCGCCGCCGTGGCCGCGGGCCTGACGCCGGCGGCCACCGGCACCGACACGGGCGGCTCGATCCGCCAGCCAGCCGCCTTCTGCGGCATCACCGGCATCAAGCCGACCTATGGCCGCGTCTCGCGCTTCGGCATGATCGCGTTTGCCTCCTCGCTGGACCAGGGCGGCCCGATGGCCCGCTCGGCCGAAGACTGCGCCCTGCTGCTGACCGCCATGGCCGGCTTCGACGAGCGCGATTCGACCAGCCTGTCGCCGGAACAGGGCGGCGTGGCGGAAGATTTTTCGCGCGAACTGGGCCAGCCCTTGACGGGCCTGCGCATCGGCGTGCCGCGCGAGTATTTTGGCGAAGGCCTGGCCAAGGACGTGGAAGCGGCCGTGCGCGGCGCGCTGGCGCAGTATGAAAAGCTGGGCGCCACCCTGGTCGACATCTCGCTGCCGAACACGGCCCTGTCGATTCCCGCCTATTACATGATCGCCCCGGCCGAAGCGTCGTCGAACCTGTCGCGCTACGACGGCGTGCGCTACGGCCACCGCGCGGCCGAATACAAGGACTTGCAGGACATGTATAAAAAATCGCGCGCCGAAGGCTTCGGCCCCGAAGTACAGCGCCGCATCATGGTCGGCACCTACGTGCTGTGCCATGGCTACTACGACGCCTACTACCTGAAGGCGCAAAAGATCCGCCGCCTGATCGCGCAGGATTTCGACGCCGTGCTGAATGGCCCGAACGCCGTCTGCGACGTCATCATGGGACCGGTCGCGCCGACCGTGGCCTGGGACCTGGGCGACAAGACCGACGACCCGGTGGCGAACTACCTGGCCGACATCTACACCCTGTCGACCAGCCTGGCCGGCCTGCCCGGCATGTCGATTCCTTGCGGCTTCGGCGCAGGCGAGAAGAACGGCAAGCGCCCCGTCGGCCTGCAAATCATCGGCAATTACTTCGGCGAAGCGAAATTGCTGAACGTGGCGCACCAGTTCCAGCAAGTGACAGACTGGCACACGCGCAGCCCTGCCGGCGGTTAAGAGCAGACCAAGAACAGATTTGCGCCGCCCAGGCGGCGCCACCAAAAATAAGCGAGAACACTATGCAATGGGAAGTCGTCATCGGTCTTGAGAACCACGTGCAGCTCACGACCGAATCCAAAATTTTCAGCGGTTCGCCGATCAAGTACGGCGCCGAAGCCAACACGCAAGCCAGTCCCGTCGACCTGGCCCTGCCAGGCGTGCTGCCGGTGATGAACAAGCAGGCCGTCGACCGCGCGATCCGCTTCGGCCTGGCCGTGGGCGCCACCGTCGCGCCGCACTCGGTCTTCGCGCGCAAGAACTACTTTTATCCGGATTCGCCGAAAGGCTACCAGATCAGCCAGTTCGAGGACCCCGTCGTCATCGGCGGCGCCCTGACCTTCGGCTATGAAAAGGATGGCGAATTCGTCACCAAGACGGTGAACCTGACGCGCGCCCACCTGGAAGAAGACGCCGGCAAATCCCTGCACGAAGATTATGCGGGCATGAGCGGCATCGACTTGAACCGCGCCGGCACGCCGCTGCTGGAAATCGTCTCGGAGCCGGAAATCCGCAGCGCCGCCGAAGCCGTGGCCTACGCCAAGGCCCTGCACTCGCTGGTCATGTGGCTGGGCGTTTGCGACGGCAACATGCAGGAAGGCTCGTTCCGCTGCGACGTCAACGTCTCCGTGCGCCCCGTCGGCCAGAAGGAATTCGGCACCCGCTGCGAGATCAAGAACCTGAACTCCTTCCGCTTCATCGAGGAAGCCGTGCACGTCGAAGTGCGCCGCCAGATCGAGCTGATCGAAGACGGCGGCAAGGTCGTGCAGGCGACCCGCCTGTACGATCCGGACCGCAAGGAAACGCGCGAAATGCGCAGCAAGGAAGACGCCCAGGATTACCGCTACTTCCCGGACCCGGACCTGCCGCCGCTGGCCATCTCGCAGGCGTGGATCGACGAGGTCAAGGCCGCGATGCCGGAACTGCCGGCCGCCATGCGCGCCCGCTTCATCAGCGAATACGCGCTGCCGGAATACGATGCGCTGGTGCTGACGCAATCGAAGGCCATGGCGACCTATTTCGTCGCCGTGGTCGACAAGGCCGGCAAGGAAAACGCCAAGGCCGCCGCCAACTGGCTGATGGGCGACGTATCGTCGACCCTGAACCGCGAAGGCGTGGACCTCGATGAGGCGCCCGTCTCCGCCGCGCAGCTGGCCGCCATGCTGAAACGCATCGCCGACGGCACGATCTCGAACAAGGCGGCGAAAGAAGTCTTCGCCGGCATGTGGGAAGCGAAGTCCAGCGACGAGCATCTGGTCGACACCATCATCGACGCCAAGGGCCTGAAGCAGATTTCGGATTCGGGCGCGCTGGAAGCCATCGTCGACGAAGTGCTGGCGGCCAACGCCAAGTCGGTGGAGCAGTACCGCGCCGGCAAGGAAGCGGCCATCAACGCGCTGATCGGCCAGGCCATGAAGGCATCGAAAGGCAAGGCCAACCCGGCCCAGCTGACGGAACTGCTGAAAGCCAAGCTGGCGGGATAAGCATCCCGCCTGGAACAGAAAAAGACGCTGCGGCGTCTTTTTTTTCGCCCGAAAACCGCTGTTCAAACATCCTTGTCTAGATTCTTTTCCTTATTTTAAAGGCGCTGACGGCAATCTGAAAATTAAAGTATACATTTTTGTCTACAACGATTATTCTAGCCTTATTGAATTTCAGGCAAGAGGAAAACAGCATGCCCAAGACCCCCGACATCCCGAAACCGACGGCAGCCGAACTCGATCTGCTGCAGGCGCTGTGGCCGCTGGGCGCCGCCACGGCCAAGCAGGTGCACGAGGCGATGGCGCTGGCCAAGCCGGCCATCACGTATGGCACCGTGCTGCGCCTGATGCAGATCATGCACGCCAAGGGCTTGCTGATCCGCGATGCAAGCCAGCGGTCGCACGTGTATGCGCCGGCCCAGGCGCAGGACAGCCTGCAGACGAACCTGCTGAAGGAATTGATGCAGAAAGCCTTTGCCGGCTCGGCCAAGGCGCTGGTGCTGGCGGCCCTGCGCACGGGCGTGTCGCGCGCCGAACGCGAGGAGATTGAAAAAATGCTCAAGGATGAACAATCATGAGCGGCTTCGTGCCGGCCCTGGGCTGGACCCTGCTGCACTTCCTGTGGCAAGGCCTGCTGATCGGCTGCGCCACGGCGCTGGCGCGGGCCGTCCTGCGCAATGCGCGCCCCGAGGCGCGTTACGCCGTCGGCTGCGGCGCCCTGCTGGCCTGCCTGGCATGGCCGGCGGCGGGCTTGTATCTGCGCCTGGACGGCGGCGAGGCCACGGCGGCCCTTTTCTCCGGCACCTTGCTGCCGGCCGCCCTGCTGGTGCCCGACAGCTTGCCCGACCTGGACCTGGCCTTGCGCGCCATCGTCGGCATCTGGGCCCTGTGCGCCGCCATGCTGGCCCTGCGCATGGCGCTGGGCATGCTGTGGATAGGGCGCAGCGCTAGCAAGAACGGGGCCACGCACGCCCTCTGGCAAACGCGCCTGTCCAGCATGGCGCAAGACGCCGGCGTGACGCGGCCCGTGCGCCTGCGCGTGCTCGACGGCATTGCCAGCCCGCTGACGGCCGGCATCTGGCGCCCCATGGTGCTGGTGCCCGCCGCGCTGATCACCGGCATGCCGCCGCACCTGCTCGAGGCGCTGCTGGCGCACGAACTGGCGCATATCCGGCGCCACGATTATCTGCTCAACCTGCTGCAAAACGCCATCGAGGCGCTGCTGTTCTTCCACCCTGCCGTCTGGTGGATTTCACGCGGCGTGCGCCTCGAACGCGAACACATTGCAGATGATTTCGCAGCAAGACAACTGGGCGAACCGCGGCGTCTGGCTCTTGCACTCTCGGAACTGGAACGTCTCCAGTTCTCAACCCACCACCTGGCCCAGGCGGCCAACGGAGGAGATCTTATGTCACGTATCAAACGATTGCTGCGCCCCGCACCACAAACCCTGAACTGGAAAGCGGCCATACCGCTGCTGGCGCTGGCTGGCGCCTGCCTCGGCATCTATGGCCAGGCCGTCGCCGCCGATAGCGCCCCGGCAGCGGATCGCCAGGCCGTCGCCGATTTTGCCACCTGCAGCAAACCGGTCTACCCAGCCGCCTCACGGCAGGCAAAAGAGGCCGGCACCGTCAACCTGTCACTCGATATCGATGCCAACGGCAAGGTACAGGCATCGAAACTGGTGCGCAGCAGCGGCCATCCGGCCCTCGATGAGGCGGCGCGCAGCGGCATCGCCAAGTGCATCTTCAAACCGGCGCTGGCCGGCGGCAAGCCGGTCAGTTCGACCGTGCCCTTCCAGTACGTCTGGAGTCTGAAGTAATGCCAGGGCGGCGCACCGCGCATGCGGTGGCGCCGCCCGCTTGCAGGTATGATCATGGCTTCTTTCACGTTCCCTTGAACACGCCATGAACAAGATCAAAACCGGCCTCGTCGGCTACGGCTTTGCCGGCGCCACCTTCCACGCTCCCGTACTGTCCACCATCGATGCCCTGGAACTGGCCGCCGTCGCCTCCAGCAAACCCGACCTCGTGCACAAGGATTGGCCGCAAGCGACCGTGTATGCGGAAGCGGCGCAGCTGTTTGCCGACCCCGCGATCGAACTGGTGGTCATTGCCGCCCCCAACGAAGCCCATTTCAGCCTGGCGCTGGCGGCCCTGCAAGCGGGCAAGCACGTGGTGGTGGACAAGCCATTCACGATTTCCAGCGCCGAGGCGCAGACCCTGATCGCCGTGGCCAGCGAGCGCAAGCTGGTGCTCAGCGTGTACCACAACCGGCGCTGGGATGGCGATTTCCTGACCCTGAAAACGCTGCTGGCGCAAGGGACGCTGGGCCGTATCGCCAGCGTCGAATCGCACTTCGACCGTTTCCGTCCCGAGATCCGCCAGCGCTGGCGCGAGTCCGATGCGCCGGGCGGCGGGCTGCTGTACGACCTGGGCCCGCACATGCTGGACCAGGCCATGCAATTGTTCGGCCAGCCGGAGAAACTGTACGCGGACATCGCCCTGCAGCGCGACGGCGCGCAGGCCGTCGACTACATGCATATCGTGCTGTACTACGACAGGCTGCGCGTGGTGCTGCAAGCCGGCTGCCTGGTGAAGGCGCCGACGGCGCGCTTCGCCGTGCACGGCGATCAGGGCAGTTTCGTGAAGTTCGGCCTCGACCCGCAGGAAGACGCCTTGAAGGCGGGCGGCAGGCCGGGCCAGCCCGGCTGGGGCGTGGATCCCGTGCGCGGCGCGCTGCACCTGGGCGCGCAGCCGGACGGCCAGTGCCAGCACCTGGAGATGCAGCCTGGCCGCTACCAGGATTTTTACCAGGGCATGGCCGACGCCATCCGCCACGGCACGCCGGCCCCGGTGGCGGCAGAGGATGCGGCGGCGACGATACGCCTGATCGAACTGGCCCTGCAAAGCGCCGCCGAAGGCCGCGTGCTCACGGTCGCCTGATCAACCTCAGTTGATGACGAAGGCCAGCACCACGGCGCCCAGCGCCAGCAGTGCCAGGCCGCAGATGAACACCAGCTCGCCCCACCATTCGTAGCGCAGGCGCGCATGGCCGGGGCGCAGCGACATGAAAGACATGACGGCGCTGACGAGAAACACGATGGCGTCGACGGCCAGCAGCTTGTCGATGACCACGCGCACGTCGCCGCGCGGCGCCAGGTGGCCGATCGACAGCACCGTCATGCACACGCCGATCATCGTTGCCGAGGTGGGCAGGATATGGGCAGACAAACCGCGCGCCGGCACGCCCTGTTCGGGCGCCTTGCCGTCGCCTGGCATCACGACTGGCCCTGGTTCGTCCCCGCCGGCCAGACCAGCTCCACTCGCGCGGACGATCCGGCCTTGACCTGCACCTTGCGATCCAGCGTCTTGCCGGCCAGGCTGGCGCGCAGGCTGTAGCTGCCCGGCGCCAGCTTCGCCAGCAGGAAGGGGCCGCTGGCCGTCGTCTCGAGCACCACGACGCCCTTGGCGTCGCGTATTTCCAGCTTCACGTCGGAGGCAAATTCCGCCTTGCCCGCCGCCTGCACGGAAAACACGAGGCTCAAAGGCCAATGCCGGCTGGCGCTCTTGATGGCCGTCGATTCATCGAGGCCGATGCCGCCGCTCAGGTACTCGACGGCCCCGCTCTTTTGCACGGTCGGCAATGCGCTCTCGCTCTGCGCCTGCGCCGCACTTCCCAGCAACAGGCCGGCGGCCAGCATCGCCCCCGCCAGGCCCCGGATACCGCGTCTGTTTGGTGCCATCTCATTCTCCTCGCGTCGTGTCGTTTGAATCAAGATAGGAAGCGCAGCTTAGGCCAGCCTTAGAACGCGGTCAGCGGCGCCGCATGGCCTCGGCGATCTTCTGGTCCGTCTTGTACTGGCTCAGCGCGTACACGGCCCAGATCGTGGCGGGCAGCCAGCCGATCACGGTAATTTGCAGTATCAGGCAGATGATGCCGGCGATCGGGCGGCCGATCGTGAAAAAGGTCAGCCATGGGAGTATCAAAGCAATCAGCAAGCGCATATTGTTTCCTTGTGCATCCCCTGTGCCGCGGGGACCGGGCCGGCTTGCGCCAGCGTTGAAAATAGTGAAACCCATTATAGCGATACGGGCGGGATCAAGCCCCGGCCGGCGCGAGCAATTTTTCCATCCAGGCCAGGATGGCGGCAAAGATTTCGTCGCGGTTCAGCTCATTGAAATTCTCGTGGTAGTTGGCCGGATAGAAATGGTAATCGAGCAAGCCGTCCGGCACGCTGCGCAGCATGGTTTCCGTGGCGCGGCTGTTGGCCAGCTTGTCGTCGCCCGCCACCACGGCGAACAGGGGAAAACGCCAGCCGGCCAGGCCCGCCGACAGCGACTTTTGCGCCGTCGTCAGCGCATGCGCGAAGCGCACCGATGCTTCGCTGGCGCGGATGCCGTCGCGCTCGTCCTGGAAATGGCGCTCGGTGATGGCCTGGTCATGCGTGAGCAGCATGGTCAAGTTGCCCAATGGCACTTTCATCGTGGGGAAACGCTGCGCCAGCCAGCCCGACAGCATCTGCAGCACCTTCGGCACGGGAATCGCATTCACGTAGTACGGCGACGAAATGATGAAGCCCTGGATGGCCGGGTCGTCCGCGCAACGCCGCAGCCCCAGGTGCGTGGCGATCAGGCCGCCCATGGAATGGCCCATGACGAATACGGGCAAGCCCGGATACGCCTGCTTGACCCAGGCGAGGAACAGCTCCGCATCATCGAGGAAGGCCTCGAACGACGGGATATCGACCTTGCGCTTGCCATCGTGCCCCACCATGTCGAAACTCACCGTGGCGATGCCGTGCTGGCGGAAGTACCGCGCCGGCGTGACATAGTCGCCCGCATGCGCCATGCCGCCGTGGATCGCCAGGATCACGGCGCGCGGCCGTTGCGGCTCTGGCGGCTGCCAGATATGGATAGGCCGCTCAACCTGATCGCTGCACAGCAGGCTGGCCATCTTGTCTTCTGAAAAACGCATCGCTACTCCTGTCATGCCCCGTCACGCTTGCAGATGTTCGACCAGCTGGCGCGCGTACAGGGGTAATTCACTGAACTGGCGCACGCAGATCATCAGATTGCGTACCGACCAGGGATCGGATAATTCCATGCAGCGCAGCGCCATCGTCTGCTGGCAGCGGCGCGCCGCCGCCAGCGGCACCACGCTGACGCCCACGCCGCTGGCCACCATGCGGCACACGGCATCGAAGCTGCGCAGGCGCACGCGCACTTTCAACGGGCGGCCCAGGCGCGCCGCATGCAGGCCCAGGTACTGCTGCATCGCGCTGTCGTCGGCCAGGCCGATGAAATCGTGATCGAGCACCGTGGAGAAATCGACGACGCCATCCTGGCCCAGGGCGCGGTAATGCACGCCGTCCGCCGCCGCGATCACCACCAGGCGGTCGGGGCGAAACAAGAACGTCTGCAGGCCGCGCATGTCGACCGAGTCGGAAACGATGCCCATGTCGGCCAGCCCTTCCGAGACGGCCTTGACGATATCGTAACTGAGGCGCTCCTCCAGGTCGACGGAGAGATTCGGGTGGCGGTCGAGAAAAGCGCCAAGCGCCTCGGGCAGGAACTCGCTGAGCGCGGCCGTGTTGCACAACAGGCGCAGCTGGCCTTTCAAGCCGCGCGCAAATTCGCCAAGCTCGCCGCGCATTTTCTCCATTTGCAGCAACACCAGGCGCGCGTGATGCAGCAGGGTCTGGCCCACCGGCGTCGGCTCCACGCCGCGCCGGCCGCGCAGCAGCAACGGCATGCCCAGCATCTCTTCCATGCCGCGCACGCGCGCGCTGCTCGATGCCAGCGCCAGATGGCTGCGCGCGGCGCCCGCCGTCAGGCTGCCCGCTTCCACCACGTTGACAAACAGCCGCAAGTCGACCAGATCAAAGCGCATGACAGCCCTCCCTTGCCAACATCTTATCAGTCTTCGTATTTTACAGAGGCTGACTCAAAATAATCCGCCTTGGCGAAATCCGCGAACACGCGCAGAATCCACGCAAATTCACTATGGAATAAAAAAGATGGAGACGTCATTCCTGCTGGCCGTCGGCGCCAGCTTCCTCGTCGCTGGCTTCGTCAAGGGCGTAGTCGGACTGGGACTGCCGACGGTGGCGATGGGCATGCTCAGCCTCGTCATGGCGCCCGTGCAGGCGGCGGCCCTGCTGATCGTGCCGTCGATGGTGACGAACGCATGGCAGCTGGCGACCGGCCCCGGCTTGCGCGTCCTGCTGCGCCGTTTGTGGCCGATGCTGGCCGCCGTCATGGCCGGCACCCTGGCGGGTGGCGCCTGGCTGCCGCGCGACAGCGGCGTATGGGCCGTCGTCGCGCTGGGCGTGGCGCTGATGCTGTATGCGCTGGCGGGATTGCTCTCGCTGCACGTGCGGGTGCCGGCGCGCCACGAAGCGTGGCTGGGGCCTCTGGCCGGCGCCGCGACGGGGCTGGTGACGGCGGCGACTGGCGTGTTCGTGATCCCGGCCGTGCCGTATCTGCAGGGACTGGGGCTGGCGCGCGATGCGCTGGTGCAGGCGCTGGGATTGGCGTTTACCGCCTCGACCGTGGCGCTGGCCGCCAGCCTGGCCCTGCATGGCGACTTCAGCCTGGGTGCGGCCGGCGCATCGGCCTATGCGCTGCTGCCGGCGCTGGCGGGCATGCTGGCCGGGCAATGGCTGCGCGGGCGCATCGCGCAAGACGTGTTCAAGCGCTGCTTTTTTATCGGGCTGTTTTTTCTGGGCCTGCATTCGGCGCTGAAGCCATGGCTGGCGTGATGACCATCGACTGGCAGGGCGAACACGCCCTGTGCGCGTGGATCGACGGCCAGCAGGTGGCCATGCTCGACATCAGCAAGCACGCGAACGCCGTGACGGTGAACATGCTGTTCGTGAAACCGCCGTTCCGGCGGCGCGGCATCGGCGGCGCGCTGCTGCGGCGGCTGTTGCAATGCCATCCGCAAGCCGGCGCCGCCTGCAGCGACCCGCGGCTGCGGGTGCTGCTGGAGAAGACTACTTAAATGCCATAACGGGTGCGGTAGGCGGAAACGGCCTCTTTGTGCTTCAGCAGTTCCGGATCGGCGCCGGCGCCGTTCAGGTAGCCGAACAGGTCGTCCAGGTTGCCGATCGAGATGACGGGAATGCCGTATTGTTTCGACACTTCCTGCACCGCCGAACTTGGCGACAGCTGGCCGTCCGGGCCCGAGCGCTCCATGCGGTCCAGGGCGATCAGCACGGCGCATGGCTCGGCGCCGGCGGCGCGGATCATGTCCACCGATTCGCGCACCGAGGTGCCGGCCGAGATCACATCGTCAATGATGACAACCTTGCCATGCAGTTTGGCGCCGACGATGGTGCCGCCTTCGCCATGGTCCTTGGCTTCCTTGCGGTTGAAGGCGAACGACGTGTTGCGGCCCTTGCCGGCCAGCGCCACGGCGGTGGCCGATGCCAGGGTGATGCCCTTGTAGGCGGGGCCGAACAGCATGTCGAATTCGACGCCCGAGTCGAGCAGGGTCTGCGCGTAGAACTGCGCCAGCTCGGCCAGGGTGGCGCCGTCATGGAACAGGCCCGCATTGAAGAAGTACGGCGATGATCGCCCGGCCTTGGTGGTGAACTCGCCGAACCGCAAGACTCCCTTGGATACTGAAAACGCGATAAACTGCTGGTGTAAATTATTCACATTAGCCTCATTTTTTAAAAGTGCCTGTATTTTAATCCGCGCGCACCGGCGAGACAATCGCCATGCCATGCCCGCCGGCCCCGTCCAGCGCCGGTTTTGCTCAACATTCGCTCTGAAGACTGCCTTTCGACCATGCCAAAAATTATCTCCGCCAACCTGAACGGTATCCGTTCCGCCGCCAAAAAAGGCTTTTTCAACTGGATGGGCACGCAAACCGCCGATTTCATCTGCGTGCAGGAATTGAAGGCGCAGCTGCCCGACATGACGCCGGAATTCCTCAACCCGCATGGCTACCATGGCCATTTCCACTACGCCGAGAAAAAGGGCTATTCCGGCACGGGCGTGTACAGCAAGGTCGAACCGGACGCCGTGCATATCGGCTTCGGCAGCCCGGAATTCGATGCCGAAGGCCGCTACGTACGCTGTGATTTTGGCAACCTGTCCGTCATTTCCGTGTACTGCCCGTCCGGCTCGTCCGGCCCGGAGCGCCAGGAAGCCAAGTTCCGCTTCATGGAACTGTTCCTGCCGCACCTGCTGGCATTGAAGGCGCTGGGCCGCGAAGTGGTCATCTGCGGCGACTGGAATATCGCCCACCATGAAATCGACCTGAAAAACTGGAAGGGCAACAAGAAAAACTCCGGCTTCCTGCCCGAGGAGCGCGCGTGGCTCACGCGCGTCTTCGACGAAGTGGGCTTTGTCGACGTGCACCGCGGCCTGGACAAGCGCGAAGACCAGTACACGTGGTGGAGCAACCGCGGACAAGCCTACGCGAAGAACGTGGGCTGGCGCATCGACTACCACGTCGCCACGCCTGGCATCGCGGCCCAGGCGCACACGGTCAGCGTCTACAAGGACGAACGCTTTTCCGACCATGCGCCGCTGATCATCGACTACACGCTCAAGAGCTGAACAGCGCTTCCAGGTCGGCCGTCGCCAGCGGCTGGCTGCGCGCATTGTCCAATTGCGCGCGGAACGATTTGCGCGGGTGAACCGTCAGGATCTTGCCCGTGACGGCCAGCCGGTCGACCAGGCTGGGCGCCATCGATGGAAACTGCGCCTCGCCCAGCTTCTGCACGCGCTCCGCGCCCGTCGCCAGATGCACGGCACGCACGAATACCTCGGTTGGCTGCGGATGCGCGGGAATGGTTTGCTCGATGGCGAGCGCATAGTGCTTCGTGGTCTTGCTCTTGAGCGTGAGGCGGAAGGCCTCGCCCGCCGTCGCGATCTCCGCCTGCACCTCGTCCAGCACCTTCGCCATGGCCGGTGCCAGCGCGCCCAGCACGGCAAACGTGGCGCGGCCCAGCACCGCCATTTTCTCGGGCTGGGGCAGCGCATTGAAGGTGGCGGGGTCCAGCCCATGCAGCACCACCTGGTGCCATGCCTCGGCCGCGCGGTCGGACAGGGCGATGGCGCCGTCAGGCAGCGACGCCGTCAGGCACAGGTACAGCTGGCTGGCGTGGCCGATCGACACGTCCAGCTGGCCGCAGCGGCGCGCGATGCGTTCGCCCAGCGCCGTGGCGCCTGCGGGAACGTCGAACAGGCTGCCCGCATACGCGGGAAAACGCTGGCCCCGCTGGGGCGGCTCGGCGCTTTCAAAGTAGCGCACATCTTCCAGCAAGCGGGCTGGCTTATCCTGCGCCATGGCACTCCTCTCCCTCCAGCGCCAGCACCCTGCGGCTGGCATACTGGCGCTCCTGCCCCGTCAACGGATCGGTGAACGCGATGGCGCGCGCCAGCAGCTGCAGCGGCTGCGACATGTCGTCCTCCTTGCACGGCAGGGCCAGCGGATAAAACGCATCGTTGACGATGGGGATGCCCAGCGACGCCAGGTGCACGCGCAGCTGGTGCTTGCGGCCCGTGTGCGGCTGCAGCCGATACAGGTTCAGCTCGCCGCGCTGTTCGATAATGTCGATAATGGTTTCCGAATTCGGCTCGCCCGCTTCCTCGCGCATGAGGAAAAACTTGTCGCCATCGACCATGCGGCTGCGGTAGGTGAATGGAAAATCACGGCCATCGAGGCGCGGCGCCAGCGCTTCATAGGTCTTGCGCACTTCGCGGCGCTGGAACAGCGACTGGTAGGCGCCACGGCTGGACGGCTGGCGCGAAAAGATCACCACGCCGGCCGTCTCGCGGTCGAGGCGGTGGATCGGCGTCAGCTCGGCGCAATCGAGGCTTTTCTTCAGGCGCGTCAGCAAGGTCTCCTGCACGAAGCGCCCGCCCGGCGTCATGGGCAGGAAATGCGGCTTGTCGACCACCACCAGGTGCTCGTCCTGGTACAGGATCGCTTCCTGGAACGGGATCGGCGTTTCGCGTTCCAGCTCGCGGTAGTAAAAGATGCGCATGCCGCGCCGGTACGCGCTGCCCGGCGCCAGCGCGGCGCCGTCGCCATCGACCACGTCGCCGCGCGCCATGCGGTCCAGCCATTGCGCGGCGCTGATCTGCGGATAGCGCTCGACCAGAAAGGACAGCATGTCGGGCCACTGTCCTTCCGGCAGCCACAGGTAGCTGGGCGCGACGCCGTCGCGCATGGGCAGCGGCACGGCGGCCGCCGGCTTGTTGCCGCGAACGGACATCCTAGCGCGCGGCAATCGCGTTGCTGCGGTATGGCGGCAAGGCGTCGACGCTGACGCCCTTGCTGCGCGCGTACAGCGGCAGCACCTGCGCCATGTGGCTGTTCATCTGCGAGATGCGGTCCTTGCCCGACGGGTGCGTCGAGAGGAATTCCGGCGGCGCGCCCTTGCTCACGGCGGCCATTTTCTGCCACAGCACGACGCCGGCGCGCGGGTCGAAACCGGCGCGCGCAGCCAGGTCCATGCCGATCAGGTCCGCTTCGCGTTCATCGTCGCGCGAGAACTTCAGCATCACGCCCTGGGCCGCCATATTCGTGGCGGTGCTGGTCAGGTTCGGATCGACGCCGAGCCAGGCCGACAGGCCCGCGCCGGCCAGCTTGGCGCCGACGGCCGCCAGGTTGCCCTTGCCCGCCTGCGCCTGCGAGTGCTCGCGCAGCGCATGCGAAATTTCATGGCCCATGACGACGGCGACTTCATCGTCGGTCAGGTTCAGCTTGGTGATAATCCCGCTGTAAAAGGCGATCTGCCCGCCCGGCATGCAAAAGGCGTTGACCTGGTCGGAATTGAGCAGGTTGATCTGCCAGTTCCAGTTGGCCGCCGCTTCGTTCCAGCGCGTGGCGAACGGGATGATGCGCTGCGCGATGGCGCGCAGGCGCCTGACCTGCGGATCGCTGTCGGGCACCAGCGCATTTTTTTCCTTCGCTTCGTTGACCAGCTGCGCATATTGCTGCTTCGATTGTGCATTGAAATCGGCGCCGCCGGCAAAGATGCGCGAAGTCGACAAGGGACGCACCTTGATGCCATCCTGGACCGTTGCCTGCTGGGCGAAGGCGGACAGGGGCGCCAGCGCGGTAACCGCGCACAGGCTGGCCAGGACGGCGCAGCGTTTAAGGGATATTGGTGCCATTGGCAGACCTCCATGGAGCAATTTTAGGCAACATCATCATGGCCGGGAAGGCCAGGAAGAAGCAGACGATGAAAAACGAGAACCAGCCCAGCTCGGCGACGAGGAAACCGACCGAGGCGTTGATCAGGGTGCGCGGCACGGCGCTCAGGCTGGAAAATAGCGCATATTGCGTGGCCGTGTAGCGCGGATCCGTGGTGCGCGACAGGAACGCAACAAAGGCGGCGGCGCCCAGCCCCAGGCTGGCAAACGCCTCGAAGCCGATCACGGCGCTGAGCAGCACGGTATTCGGCCCCACTTGCGCCAGCCAGGCAAAACCGAGGATGGCGATCGCCTGCAGCGCGCCAAACACCCACAGGCCGCGGTTGATGCCCAGCTTGAGCATCCACACGCCGCCCACCACGCCACCGGCCAGGCTGGCCCAGAAACCCGTGGTATTGGCGGCCAGGCCGATCTGCGTCATGCTAAAGCCAAGGTCCAGGTAAAACTTCGTCGCCAGCGCCGTCGCCATGCTGTCGCCGATTTTATACAGTAATACGAAGGAGAGGATCCACATTGCGTTGCGCCAGCCATCGCGCGCGATGAATTCCTGGAATGGCAGGATGATCGCTTCGCGCATGGTCTTCGGCGGCGAGCCGTACACGCTCGGCTCCTTCACCAGCAAGGTGCAGACAAAACCGGGCAGCATGAAGGCGGCCGTGATCCAGAACACGGGCTGCCACGGCATGCGGTCGGCCAGGATCAGCGACAGCGCGCCCGGCACCATGCCGGCCACCTTATACGCGTTGACGATGACGGCCGCGCCCAGGCCCTGCTCGTTATCGCTGAGGATTTCACGGCGGTAGGCATCGATGACGATGTCCTGGCTGGCCGACAAAAAGGCCACGCCGCCGGCGGCGGCCGCGATCAGGCCGATCTGCGTGAGCGGATCGAGCATGCCCATGGCGCCGATGGAAAAGAACAGCGCCACCTGCGTGAGCGCCATCCAGCCGCGCCGGCGCCCCAGGCCGAGGATGCTGTAACGGTCCATCAGGGGGGCCCACAGGAATTTCCAGATATACGGGAACTGCACCAGGGCGAACAGCCCCAGCGCCTTCACGTTCAGCCCCGACTTGGCCAGCCACGCCTGCAGCAGGTACAGCAGGATGAACAGGGGCAGGCCGGAACTGAAGCCCAGCACCAGCACGGCCAGCATGCGGCCGTTGGCATAGGAGCGCCAGCCTGGCGCCGGGCTCTTGCTCATCAATGCACCGCTTTTTTACGCAGGCGGAAGACGGCCAGGTCGCCGCGCAGGTTCGGCAGCACGGACACCATCTTGCCTTCGGCCAGGGCCACGCACTCGATCACTTCCAGGCCGCACTCCTCGGCCAGTTCGCGGAAGTCGTTGATCGTAGCGCAGCGCACGTTGGGCGTGTCGTACCACTGGTAAGGCAGCGATTTCGACACGGGCATGCGGCCCTTCAGCAGCGCCACGCGGTGCGGCCAGTAGGCGAAGTTGGGAAACGAGACGATGGCCTCGGCGCCCACGCGCACGATGTCGCGCAACAGCGGCTCGACCTGTTTCATCATCTGCAGCGACGACAGGCACAGCACCGTGTCGAAGCTGTTGTCGCCAAAGATGGACAAGCCCTTTTCCATGTCCTGCTGGATCACATTCACGCCGCGCAAGGTACTGGCCAGTACCTTGTCGTCGGCGATCTCGATGCCGTAGCCGCTGCACTCCTTGTCGCTTTGCAGGTACTCGAGCATCACGCCCTCGCCGCACCCCACGTCCAGCACATGCGCGTTGTTCGGCACCCAGTGGGCGATGAAGGCCAGGTCGGGGCGCAGCGCGCTCAATTCGTCAAAAGTCATGCGATCTCCTTCGCGCCCTGGCGGACGTCTGTGTGCTGTGCTGCCGCGGCGGGCACGCCCGCCGCGATGTCGTTCCATACCTGGCCGTAGTAGGCGCGCACCATGTTCATGTAGCGCGGGTCTTCCAGCAGGAAGGCGTCGTGGCCGTGCGGCGCATCGATCTCGGCATACGTGACCTGGCGCCGGTTGCAGACCAGCGCTTCGACGATCTCGCGGCTGCGCTCGGGCGAGAAGCGCCAGTCGGTGGAAAACGAGGCGAGGAAGAACTTGGCCTTGGTGCCCGACAGGGCCTTGGCCAGGTCGCCGCCATGCGCGCGCGCCGGATCGAAATAATCGAGCGCCTTGGTGATCAGTAAATACGTGTTGGCGTCGAAGTATTCGGAGAACTTGTCGCCCTGGTAGCGCAGGTACGATTCGATCTCGAAATCGATGCCGAAGCCGAATTTGTAGTCGCCCGTCTGCGCCGCATCGCGCAGCTTGCGGCCGAACTTTTCCGCCATGTCGTCGTTCGACAGGTAGGTGATGTGGCCCACCATGCGCGCCACGCGCAGGCCGTTCTTCGGCACCACGCCGTGCGCATAGAAGTCGCCGCCATGGTAATCGGGGTCAGACAGGATGGCCTGGCGCGCCACGTCGTTGAAGGCGATGTTCTGCGCCGACAGCTTGGCCGTCGAAGCGATCACCACGCAGTGGCGCAGCCGCTCGGGGAACATGATGCTCCACGCCAGCGCCTGCATGCCGCCCAGTGAGCCGCCCATCACGGCGGCGAACTGGCTGATGCCCAGTTCATCGGCCAGGCGCGCCTGCGCGCTGACCCAGTCTTCCACCGTGACGACGGGGAAGGCGGCGCCATACGGCTTGCCGGTGGCGGGATTGGTGTGCATCGGGCCCGTCGAGCCGAAGCAGGAGCCCAGGTTGTTGACGCCGATGACGAAGAATTTGTTGGTGTCGAGCGGCTTGCCGGGACCCACCATATTGTCCCACCAGCCCGTGCTTTTCGGTTCATCCGCGTAGACGCCGGCCACGTGGTGCGAGGCGTTCAGGGCGTGGCAAACCAGCACCGCGTTCGATTTGTCGGCGTTCAGGGTGCCGTAGGTTTCATACATCAACATATAGTCCAGCAGCGATGCTCCGCTTTGCAGCTGCAGGGGTTCCGCAAAATACATGGTTTGCGGCGAAACGATTCCAATGGATGACATGTGTGTCGGTTTATAAAGGGGGGCGGCCCCACGGGCCATGGTCGATGCAAAACCGCGATGGTAGGTTTTGCAACTTTAACATCAGGACACATCATGCCGCGCGCGATGTGTCCTGATGCTGATGAAGTGACAGTTTACATGAGCTGAAGTTGCTGGACAGCTTCCGCGATCACATTTGGCTCCATCGAGCGCATAATTTTGCGCATTTGTGGTGCGATCAGCCCCAGGTCGCTGTTGAGGATCTCTTGCTTGACCGCCAACAGTTGCGCTGGATGCATGGAAAACTCGCGCAGCCCCATGCCCAGCAGCAGGCGCGTGAGCTTGACGTCGCCCGCCATCTCGCCGCAGACGGCCACGTCTATGCCCGCCTTGTGGCCGGCGGCGATCGTCATCGAGATCAGTTGCAGCACGGCCGGATGCAGCGGATTGTACAAATGCGCCACCTCGTAATCGACGCGGTCGATGGCCAAAGTGTACTGGATCAAATCGTTCGTGCCGATCGACAGGAAATCCATGCGCTTGATGAACATGGGCAGCGCCAGCGCGGCGGCGGGAATTTCGATCATGGCGCCCACTTCGACCTCGTCGTCGAACTTGACGCCTTCCTCGCGCAGGCTGGCCTTGGCTTGCGCGATCATGGCCAGCGACTGGTCGATCTCGAACGCATGCGCGAGCATGGGTATCAGGATGCGCACCTTGCCGAAGGCCGAGGCGCGCAGAATCGCCCGCAGCTGCGTCAGGAACAGCTGCGGCTCGGCCAGGCAATAGCGGATGGCGCGCAAGCCCAGGGCCGGATTCAAGGCCGTATGGTCGGCCTGGTCGAGCGGCTTGTCGGCGCCGATGTCGAGCGTGCGGATGGTCACCACGCGCCCCTTCATCGATTGCACCGTGTTGCGGTAGGCCTCGAACTGTTCGTCCTCGGTGGGGATCTTGTGGGCCCGGCCCATGAACAGGAATTCGGAGCGGAACAGGCCCACGCCGCTGGCGCCCGACTCGAGGGCAAACGGGCAATCCTCGGGCAGCTCGATATTCGCCAGCAGGGTGATGGGGGTGCCGCACCTGGTGACGGCCGGCGTCTTTTTCAGCTTGCCCAGCTTCTTGCGCGCGCGCTGCATCGCCACCTGGCGCTCGCGGTACTGTTCCAGCACCAGCGCGCTCGGATTGGCAATGACCACGCCGGCGTCGCCGTCGATGATCAGCCAGTCGTCCTGCTCGATCAGGGTCGATGCCTGCGACATGCCGACGGCGGCCGGGATATCCAGGCTGCGCGCGACGATGGCCGTGTGCGAGTTCTGCCCGCCGACGTCGGTGATGAAGCCGATGAAGGAGCGGTCGCGGAACTGCAGCATGTCCGCCGGCGAGATATCGTGCGCGACGACGACCATCTGCGCCATCAATTCGTCTTCGGCGGCCGCTTTCGGCAGCAGCTGTTCGGTGCCCAGCAAGACCTTCAGCACGCGCTCGGCCACTTGCTGGATGTCGGCCTTGCGTTCGCGCAGATACGGATCTTCGATTTCGTCGAACTGGGCCGATAATTCATCAATTTGCGTCAGCAGCGCCCATTCGGCGTTGTAGTGGCGCGAGCGGATGATGTCGAGCGGCGCTTCGGCGATCATCGGGTCCGACAGGATCAGCGCGTGCACGTCGATGAAGGCGCCCAGTTCGGTCGGCGCATCCTTGGGCAAATCGTTCCACAGGGTTTGCAGCTCCTTGTGGACGGTGGCGATGGCGTTCTGCAAACGCTGTACTTCGGCTTCGATCTGTTCCTGGGCGACCAGGTAGTGTTTGACGTCAAGGGCGGCCGGCGCCAGCAAATGCGCGCGGCCAATGGCGATACCGCGGGAAACCGGGATGCCGTGGAGCGTGAAGGATGCCATGGGGTGACCTGTCGGAATGCGGCTGCGGCTGCGTTCGGCGGGCATTACTCGCCTTCGCCAAACCTGTCGTTGATCAGGGCGGTGAGGGCATCGACGCATGCCTGCTCATCATCGCCCTCTGCTTCCAGGGTCACTTTCGCGCCCTTGCCGGCGGCCAGCATCATCACGCCCATGATGGACTTGGCGTTGATGCGGCGCGCGTTGCGGGTCAGCCAGACGTCGCTCTTGAACTTGGCGGCCAGTTGGGTAAATTTGGCGGAAGCGCGTGCATGCAGTCCCAGCTTGTTGATGATTTCGAGTTCTTTTTGAATCATTTTTGTATAGTCTCTATCCCTGAATGCACTGCATTGATGACAGCCCTTGCCTATAAAACCCGCCGCCTTCAGGGCGGCGGCCATGTCATTCCCTACTCGCCGACGCGAATGCGGTTATCCACGCGCACGGCGCCGCTTTGCGCGCCGGCCAGCGCCATCTCCACCACCACGTCGAGCGTATCGCGGCGATACGTGATGGCGCGCAGCAACATCGGCAGGCTGATGCCGGCGATCACTTCCACCCTGCCCGCATCGGCCAGCTTGTTGCAGCAGTTCGACGGCGTGCCGCCCTTCACGTCGGTAATCACCAACACGCCGGAGCCGTCGTCGAGACGGCAGATGGCTTCCGACGCCAGCTTCTGTACTTCGGCCAGGTCCTGGTCCGCGACCACGTCGATGGCTTCAAAACGTTCCGTTGGCCCCCGAAACACATGCGCGCAAGCGGCGATGAACGCCTGTCCCAGCGGTGCATGTGTCATGAGCAAGATCCCTACCATAGTCATTTAGCCTTATTAACGTTGCTGCGTTTGCGCAACGCCTTGCTCGACCGCATCGACAAACATGGCGGCCACGTCAAAACCAGTCTGCTGCATGATTTCCTGGAAGCAGGTCGGACTGGTGACATTGACTTCCGTCAGATAGTCGCCGATCACGTCCAATCCTACCAGCATCAGGCCACGCGCGGCCAGGATGGGGCCAAGCTTTTCAGCGATTTCCAGGTCGCGCGCCGTCAATGGCTGCGCCACGCCCGTGCCGCCGGCCGCCAGGTTGCCGCGCACTTCGCCGGCCTGCGGAATGCGCGCCAGCGAAAACGGCACCGGCTTGCCGCCGATGACGAGGATGCGCTTGTCGCCCTTGACGATGTCGGCGATGAAGCGCTGCGCCATGATGGTTTGCGCGCCGTTGTCCGTCAGCGTCTCGATGATGGCGCCCAGGTTCAGGCCATCGGCCTTGACGCGGAAGATGCCCGTGCCGCCCATGCCGTCGAGCGGCTTGAAGATGACGTCCTGGTGCTTGGCGTGGAAGGCGCGCAGGCGCGCTTCGCTGGACGTGACCAGCGTCGGCGAGGTGAATTCGGAAAACTGCGCGATGGCCAGCTTTTCATTGTTGTCGCGGATGGCCGATGGCTTGTTGAAGACGCAGACGCCCTGCTTTTCCGCCAGTTCCAGCAGATACGTGCCATACACGTATTCCATGTCGAACGGCGGATCCTTGCGCTCGATGATGGCGTCCAGGGTCGACAGGCGCACTTCTTCGGTGGAGACGGCCTTGTACCAGTCGTGCTCGTCGCCCGTCAGTTCGATCTGCGTGACCCGCGCCGTGACGATGCCCTCTTCCAGCGCCATGTCCTTCTGCTCGAACGCGTAGACGGCATGGCCGCGCCTGGCCGCCTCGCGCATCATGGCGAAGGTGGAGTCTTTGTAAGTCTTGAAGCCAGCCAGCGGGTCGGCGAGGAATGCGATTTTCATGGTACGGTCCAATCGGGGTGCTTGGGTAAGGAATGCTTGATTCTAGCCGAGATCGCCAGGCGGGGTTCCCCGAGGGGAGCCGCCGCGCCCGGCAAGCGCCCGCGCCAGCTCAATACACCTCGGGATTCGGATCCGTGCGCTCCATTTCCAGCGACGCGGCCAGCAAGGCCAGGCGCGCCACCACGCCATACACATAGAAACGGTTCGGCGCGGCCGTGCCCGGCTTGGCCTTCAAGTCCGGCACGGCATGCTGCTGGGCAAATGCCAGCGGCACGTACTGCGAGCCGGGCGCGTTCAGGTTCTGGTCCACGCCCTTTTCCGCGTGCACGCGGTAGAAACCGCCCACCACGTAGCGGTCGATCATGTAGACGACGGGCTCGGCCACGGCATCCTTGATGCTTTCAAAGGTCGGCACGCCTTCCTGGATGATGACGTCGGTGACGACTTTGCCATCCTTGACGATGGACATCTTGTCGCGCTGCTTGCGCGACAGGTCGCGCACTTCGCTGGCGTCGCGCACCGTCATGATGCCCGTGCCATACGTGCCCGCATCGGGCTTGACGATGACGAAGGGCTTTTCCTTGATGCCGTATTCCTTGTATTTCTTGCGGATCTTCGCCAGCAGCACGTCGACGCTGGCGGCCAGCGCGTCTTCGCCCTCGCCTTCCTGGAAGTTGACGTCGCTGCACTTGGCGTGGAACGGGTTGAGCATCCACGGGTCGACATCGATCATCTTGCCGAATTTTTTCACCACTTCATCGTAGGCCGTGTAGTGGTTGCTCTTGCGGCGCAAGGCCCAGCCCGCGTGCAAAGGCGGCAGCAGGCTTTGCTCATGAATATTTTGCAAGATATCGGGAATGCCGTCCGACAAGTCGTTATTCAGCAAAATCGTGCACGGATCGAAATCCTTCAAGCCCAGGCGGCGGCCATTGTTCAGGCGCACGAGGGGCTCGATGACCAGCATATTTCCGTCAGGCAAGGCCAATGGCGTCGGCTGCGTGATTTCGGGCGACCAGGAGCCGAAGCGCACGTGCAGCCCCGTCTGGCGGAAGATCTGCATCAGGCGCGCCACGTTCTGCAGATACTGCGGCGTGGTGTTGTGCAACTCCGGCACGATCAGCAGGTTGCGGGCATCCGGGCAATACTTGTCGATGGCGGCCATGGCCGCTTGCACGGACAGGGGCAGCATTTCCGTGGCCAGGTTATGGAAACCGCCAGGGAAGAGATTGGTATCGACGGGGGCCAGCTTGTAGCCGGCGTTGCGCAAGTCAACCGAGCAATAGAAAGGCGGCGTGTGCTCTTGCCACTCCATGCGGAACCAGCGCTCAATGGCCGGCGTCGCGGCCAGAATCTTTTTTTCGAGGTCGAGCAGCGGTCCGGTCAGGGCCGTGACGAGGTGGGGAACCATAGTTACATCCTTAAATTATGTGCAGTAATCGAAAAGCACACAGAACTGCCGACTATATTACCGTGTAAGTACCCCAAATCGGGGCAAAAGCCTTGTTTTAAAGACCTTTTCCATTCCCATAACGAAAAAAAGGCGCCTCGATGAGGCACCTTTTCAAGCAAAACAACGCTGGCATGCTGCGCCGGGGCGCCGCAGTACCAGAAAATCAACAATCACACCGTCTGACAAAACCGTAGCGAGCGGCGGCGAGTTGCGGCTGAGAAGCGGAGCTGTGCGCATGCACAGTGAGCATGCACAGTGAGCATCGCAGGCCGCAAATCGCGACGCGCAGCAGGTTTGGCCTGGCGTTACCCGTGGTAGGCCTGTTCGCCGTGGCTGGTGATATCGAGGCCTTCGCGCTCTTCCTCTTCCGGTACGCGCAGGCCGATGACGATGTCGACCAGTTTATAGGCGATGACGGACACGACAGCCGACCAGATGATGGTCGTGCCGACAGCCTGCGCCTGTACCCACACCTGGTGGCCGATCGAATACGGGTCGGCCGACATCTTGTTGGTGACATAGTCGAAGATGCCCTGGCCGCCCAGTTGCGGCGCCGCAAACACGCCCGTCAGCAAGGCACCGAGGATGCCGCCCACGCCATGGACGCCGAACACGTCGAGCGAATCGTCGGCGCCGATCAGGCGTTTCAAGCCATTCACGCCCCACAGGCAGACGATACCGGCGAGCAAGCCGATGACCAGGCCGCCCATCGGGCCGACGAAGCCGGCCGCCGGGGTGATGGCCACCAGGCCGGCAACGGCGCCGGACGCGCCGCCGAGCATGGAAGGCTTGCCCTTGGTAATCCACTCGCCAAACACCCACGACAGGGTGGCGGCAGCCGTGGCCAGCATGGTATTGACGAAGGCCAGAGCCGCCACGTCGCCCGCTTCCATCGAGGAACCGGCATTGAAACCGAACCAGCCCACCCACAGCAGGGACGCGCCGATCATGGTCATCGTCAGCGAATGCGGCGCCATCGATTCACGGCCGTAGCCGACGCGCTTGCCGATCATGATGGCGCCCACCAGGCCGGCGATAGCGGCATTGATGTGCACCACGGTGCCGCCGGCGAAGTCCAGCGCGCCTTTTTGCCAGATCCAGCCAGCCTTGGCCGCTTCGGTGGCTGCCGTCGCCGCATCGGTGATCAGGTCAGGGCCGGTCCAGAACCAGACCATGTGCGCCGCTGGCAGGTAGGCAAACGTGAACCACAGTACGACGAAGGCCAGCACGGCGGAAAACTTGGCGCGTTCGGCAAAGGCACCGACGATCAGCGAGCAGGTAATCGCGGCAAACGTGCCCTGGAAGGCGACAAACACGAACTCGGGAATGACGACGCCCTTGCTGAAGGTGGCGGCGGCGGCAAACGTGCCCTTGGCCGGATCCCAGATGCCATTCAGGAAGAGACGGTCGAAGCCGCCGAAGAAGGCGGTTTTCTCCGTGAAGGCGACCGAGTAGCCATAAATGCACCACAGCACCACCACCAGGGAAAACACCATGAACACTTGCATCAGCACCGACAGCATGTTCTTCGAGCGCACCAGGCCGCCGTAGAACAGGGCCAGACCTGGGATCGTCATCAGGATCACCAGCACGGTGCAGATCATCATGAAACTGGTGTCGCCCTTGTTGGCGACGGGCGCCGGCGCGGCAGCCGCTGGGGCAGGAGCGGCGGCGGCTGGCGCGGCAGCCGGCACGGCGGCATCGGGCGCAGGCGTCACGGCAGGCGTGGCGACAGCGGCCGTCACGGCTTCCGGCTTGGCCGGGGCATCGGCAAAGCTGGGCGCGGCAACCCCAAACGCACACAGACAGGCTAACCCAGCTAACAATGTTGTTATATTTTTACGCATCAATATTCCCCTTAGAGCGCTTCGTTGCCGGTTTCACCGGTACGGATGCGGATGACCTGTTCCAGGTTGTACACAAAAATCTTGCCATCACCGATTTTACCGGTGCGCGCGGCGCCCTCGATGGCTTCGATGGCCTGGTCGACAATGGCGTCGTCGACCGCCGCTTCGATTTTGGTTTTTGGCAGGAAATCAACCACATACTCGGCGCCACGGTACAGTTCCGTATGGCCTTTCTGACGGCCGAACCCCTTCACTTCGGTGACGGTAATCCCTTGCACATTGATAGCCGACAAGGCTTCGCGCACTTCGTCCAGTTTGAACGGTTTAATGATTGCAGTAATCATTTTCATGGCAGTCTCGCTTAAAAGGTTTTGGAAACAGTCAATACGAGGCCCGTTTTCGCCAGATTCTTGCCATTGGGCGCCAGCGAAGCGATGTTGGCCTTCACGGCAGCCAGCGACACGGTCGCCATGCCGAAATCCTTGGTCACGCCGATCTTGTAATCGCTATAGCTGAGGGAATTGTTATGCTCGACCTTTTGCCGGCCCACGTGCAGGTTCAGCATGTAGCCATCATGCACTTCCACGTTGGCGCCCAGGTCCAGGTAACCGCTATTCTTGCTGTCGGCCACGCCGAACAGATTCGTCGTCGAATGCGAGTACTTGATATATAGCGGGCCATAACCGAGCTGGCCGTACAGTTCGAAGGTATTCGCATTCGTGCTCAGGCCATTCGACGGATAGAAGTAATACAGGCCGCCCACGTCATACGTGAAATCCTTGCTGATTTCGCCGCGCTTGCCGCCGTAGATATCCCATTCCAGATCCGTATCGCCGCCGCCATCCTTGATCCATTTGATGCTCGACAACCAGGTGCCCACGTACAGGCCAGTCGGATTGTGCGTATAGTCGGCGCCGCCGCTGACGGCAGGTTTCAGGCGGCTTTGCGACAGGCCACGGTAACGGTAATCGCTGGTCAGCGCCACGTTGTAGCTGACCACGTTGTCGGGCACGGCTTCGGCGGCGGGCGCCGCTGCCGCTTCCTGCGCCATCGCGTTGCCGCACAAGGCGGTCATGGCCAGTGTCAACGCTGCTGCTAAAGTCATGTTCTTGGACAGATTCTTCATGGCGATTCCCTTTTATTGAACTTTTAAAGCGGTTGAGGTTTAAAATCTTGGCTGGAGATCACAAAGCGTTCATCTATGCTTTAGCAGAATACGTGCCAGCTCCATTGCCACCTTGACAGGTGCGTTTCCGTCCATACATACCCTGCAAGCCCCTGGGCATGCCGGAACGGGCGGCTAAAGCATTGTGAATTTGCCCAGTTTCGCACCAGATTAACGCCGCTGTGCACCGCAATGGTGCGATGCACAGGCCGCACCATAAAAGGACTGACCATGGACATGAATACCTTCTTTAACGACTTGCAAGGCAAGATCCATCAAGCCATCGAAAACTCGCCGGCCAAGGATATCGAGAAGAACGTGAAATCGATGATGACCCAGGGCTTCGCCCGCCTGGATCTCGTCACGCGCGAGGAATTCGATATCCAGGCCCAGGTCCTGGCCAAGACCCGCGCCAAGCTCGATGCACTGGAATTGCGCCTGATCGAACTGGAAACGCGCCTGAACGATCCAAAAGCGTAAATCGCCGCACGCAGGGCGCCGTAATCGGCGTTCTTGCTGGCATAGCGCAAGCCGCACGCCGTTTCAAGGACTAGACTGATCCTGCCCGCGCCCGCGCTACAGGGGGATCTGATGAGTCTGGCAGTCCTGAAAAGCCGTGCCCTGGCCGGCATGGAAGCGCCCGAGGTAAGTGTCGAAGTCCATCTTGCCAATGGCTTGCCGTCCTTTACGATCGTCGGCTTGCCGGATACGGAAGTGAAGGAATCGCGCGACCGCGTACGTGCCGCGCTGCAAAACTGTGGTTTTGACATGCCGGCGCGGCGCATCACGGCCAACCTGGCCCCGGCGGATCTGCCCAAGGAATCGGGCCGTTTCGACCTGCCCATCGCGCTAGGCATTCTGGCCGCCTCCGGCCAATTGCCGGGCGACCAATTACACCACTATGAATTCGCTGGCGAACTGTCGCTGTCAGGACAGCTACGTCCCATCCGGGGCGCGCTGGCCATGACGTTTGCCATGCAACGCGACAAGACCGGCGTGCCGCGCGCCTTCATCTTGCCGCACGCGAATGCGGACGAGGCGGCGCTCGTCCGCGATGCCGGCATCTACCCAGCCCACACCCTGCTCGAGGTATGCGCGCATTTTGCCGCGCGCGCCAGCCATACGCCCCTGCAGCGCCACCAGCCCATGCCGGCTGCACCCGCTTTCCTGTATCCGGACTTTGCCGATGTGCAGGGACAACAGCAAGCGCGCCGCGCGCTGGAAGTGGCTGCCGCTGGCGGCCACAACGTCCTGATGGTGGGTCCGCCTGGTGCAGGCAAGACCATGCTGGCCAGCCGTTTTCCCGGCGTGCTGCCACCGATGAGCGACGAAGAGGCGTTGGAATCGGCCGCCGTGCATTCGCTGGGCGGCAATTTTAAAGTGGAACACTGGAAACGGCGCCCCTACCGTGCGCCTCATCAGACGGCTTCCGGCGTGGCCTTGGTGGGCGGAGGCAATGTTCCGCAGCCCGGCGAAATTTCGCTGGCGCACTGCGGCGTGCTCTTCCTCGATGAAATTGCCGAATTCGACCGCAAAGTGCTCGACGTGCTGCGCCAGCCCATGGAATCGGGCGTCATCACCATTTCGCGCGCGGCCCGCCAAGCCGATTTTCCCGCCCGCTTCCAGCTGATCGCCGCCATGAACCCGTGTCCCTGCGGTTATCTGGGTCACGCATCCGGCCGCTGCCGGTGCACGCCGGACGCCGTGCTGCGCTACCACAGCCGCTTGTCCGGACCGCTGCTCGACCGTATCGACTTGCAGATTGAAGTGGCGGCCATGCCGCCGGAGTCGCTGGGCAGGCTAGCCGGTGCTGGCGAAGGCACGCAACAAATCGCCACGCGCGTGGCGGCGGCGTCTGCCCTGCAATTGGCGCGCCAGGGCAAATCGAACCAGCGGCTGAACAACGTGGAAATCGAACAGCATTGCCAACTCGAACAACATGGCGAACGGCTGTTGCACAGCGCCATGTTGCACCTGCACTGGTCGGCACGCACTTATCACCGGGTGCTGCGCGTGGCCCGCAGCATCGCCGACCTGGCAGGCAGTCCAGCCATCGGACAAGCACATGTGGCCGAAGCGATCCAGTACCGGCGCGTGCTGCGTGAAATATAAGGTGGGCAGATAAGGTGGCCCAATCCGCCCGTACGCGCGCGATTGCACATGATGGGCGGCGCTGCTACCATCTGCTGATGAAAAAAACATCACTTGCCCTATTTCTGGCGACGCTTGCCGCTGCCAGCGTCCTGGCCGCCTGCAGTCCGAAATTCGACTGGCGCGATTATCGCAGCCCCGACGCCCAGTTCACGGCCTTGTTTCCTGGCAAGCCGGCCGTACTGACGCGCGAAGTGGATCTCGACGGCAAGAAAGTCAGCCTGACCATGACCGCCAGCGAAGTCGATGGCAGCACCTTCGCCATCGGCAGCGCCGTGCTCGACACTGCGGAGCAGGCGCAGGCGGCCTTGCCCGCCATGCGGACAGCATTATTGAAAAATATCAATGGCACCGTGCGCAGCGAAAAATCGGCATCGGCGGCCAGCAGCTCGCCGGCCGGCACACGCCAGCGCAGTTCGCTGAGCATCGAGGCGGCCGGTACGCAGCAAGGCAAGCCGGTCTTGCTGGTCGGACGTTTCGTGGCGCAGGACAAACGCATCTTCCAGGTCATCATCCTCGGCGAAGAAAGCAAGCTATCGCGTGACACCATCGATACCTTCATGGACGCCGTGAAGCTCGATTGAGACTTAACGCTTGCTTAAATGGCGGTCCGCACGAGAGATGGGCCCTTGTAAATAGGTGCGCTGTCCAACAGATGGGAGTATCCGGTTTGCAATCGTGCCAACCGGGCAAACGGACGGCCTGTGTGAAGTTTCAAGTCGTGATATTGTTTCGACACTAACAACAAGTTCCAGAAAGCGCTTATGTTGATCTCATTCAAATCCAAATCCTCCCCTGAAGTGCTGATGTACCAGGAACATGCGCAGCGTATCCTCGACATCCTGCACAAGAACCCCACGCGCGGCGTCATCACGCCTGCCGAAGCGGGAGATGCCCTGGCCCTGCTGGAAAAAGAAGTCGCGGAAAGCAAACTGCATCCCGAAAACGACATCGAGCACGATGCGCATACGCCAGAAACGCTGGAAGATGGCGAAACGGGCGCCCATGCGCGTGCGCAAAAAGTCCATTTTTCGCAGCGCGCCTATCCGTTGATGGAAATGCTGCGCTCGGCCAAGGCGGAAGGTGAAAGCATCACCTGGGGCATCTAGTCCGATAACCGCTGCAGACGAAAAAAAACCCCGCATCTGCGGGGTTTTTTTATATAACAAGCCTGACGATAACCTACTTTCACACTGGTTGCAGCACTATCATCGGCGCAAAGTTGTTTCACGGTCCTG
>NZ_JBXAKS010000008.1:18626-294391 GCF_058798675.1 Janthinobacterium sp. GW822-FHT07H10 | reverse complement strand
TGCCCGAGGCCGTAAAGCTCAGCTGATAGACAGGCTTGCCGGCCGTGCCGACGTCGCGCACCACCGCCTTGCCGGCGTTTTCCGGCGCGATGCTCAACACGGTGGCTGCCGTGAACGGGCCGCCCGTGGCGCCCGCCGTCAAGTCGACATTGACCGTCAGGCCGGCCACCACCGTGGCGCTCTGGCTCACCACCTGCGGCATCGGATTGACGGCGACGCTGGCTTTCACCGGCGCCGAAGTGCCGAAAGCGTTCGACAGGGTGTAGCTGAAGCTGATGTCGCCGCTAGTACTGGCGGCAGGCGTGTAGATGATGTCCATGCCGCTGACCACCGCCGTGCCGCTCGTCGGCGCCGTGGTGATGGTCACCGCCGTGAACGGGCCGCCCGTGGCGCCTTCCGTCACGTGCAGGGTCAGTGATGCGCCGGGTTCGAGCGTGACGGTCTTCGCCACCGGCACTGGCACCGGCTGCGGCGCCACGCTCAGGCTGACCGTAGCCGGCGCGGAAATACCGCCCGCCCCCGTCACGGTGTAGCGGAAGCTGTCCGGACCGAAGTAGTCGGCATTCGGCACATAGGCCACCTTGAAGGCGCGGCCGCTGCCGCCCCCTGCCGCGCCGGTCGCGACGACCGTGACGCGGCCATGCTGCGGCGGCGTGACGATGGTCACATCCGTGATCGGGCTGCCATCGGCAGAAGCGATCGTCAGGCTCACTTCCTGGTTGGCCGTGGTGGTCGCCGTTTCATTGACCACCGGCGGCGGCGCCTGGTTCACCTGCAGGGTCAATGCCTGTTGCACCGTGAACTGGTTGGCATCCTTCGCCTGCAAGGTGAAGGCAAAGCTGCCGGCCGCCGTCGGCGTGCCGCTGACGACGCCCGTCGCCGTATCGAGTGCCAGGCCGGCAGGCAAGGCACCGCCGGCAAGCGCATATGCGTATGGCGCGACGCCGCCGGCCGCCGTGAAGGCCTGGCTGTAGGCGTCGCCGACGCGGATGCCGGCCAGGCTGGCTGGCGTCAGGGTCAGGGCCGGCGCGGCCACTGCCAGCGTATAGCTGTTGGTGGCGCTGAACGGCGCGCCCACGCCGGTGCTGCTGTCGGTGACCTTGATGCCGAAGTTGAAGCTGCCCGCCACATTGGTGGTGCCGGACAGCACGCCGGTGGCCGCGTTCAGGCTCAGGCCCGTCGGCAGACTGCCGCTGCTGATGCTGTAGCTGTACGGCGCCGTGCCGCCCGCCGCCGTCAGCGTCGCGCTGTACTGCGTCGCCACCGTCGGATTGGGCAGGCTGGCCTGCGGTATGTTGACGCTAG
Source organism: Janthinobacterium sp. GW822-FHT07H10 (assembly GCF_058798675.1). Taxonomy (NCBI): domain Bacteria; kingdom Pseudomonadati; phylum Pseudomonadota; class Betaproteobacteria; order Burkholderiales; family Oxalobacteraceae; genus Janthinobacterium; species Janthinobacterium sp. GW822-FHT07H10. The sequence goes on along the minus strand of NZ_JBXAKS010000008.1, from coordinate 293,086 downwards.
CCGACCCAACCACCACGGTATAGCTTTGCGCACCGGTGAACAGATGCGCATCTTGCGCTTGCACGGTCAGCGTGAAGCTGCCCGCCTCCGATGGCGTGCCGCTCAGCAAACCGCTGCTGCTCAGGGTCAGGCCGGCCGGCAGGCTGCCGCTCGTGAGCGTGTAGGCATACGGTCCGACGCCGCCGCTGGCCGTCAGTTGCTGGCTGTATGCCGCGGCCGCTGCCGCTGCCGGCAGCGTGCCCGGCGTCAGCGTGATCGTCGGCGCGCCGATGGTCACCGTATAGCTGTTGGTCGCGCTGAACGGCGCTCCCACTCCCGTGCTGGCGTCGCTGGCACGCAGGCTGAAGCTGAAACTGCCCGCCACGGTCGCCGTGCCGGACAGCACGCCGGTGGCCGCGTTCAGGCTCAGGCCCGCAGGCAGGCTGCCGCTGCTCACGCTGTAAGTGTACGGCGCCGTGCCGCCCGCCGCCGCGATGGTGGCGGTATAGGGCGCTCCCGCCGCTGGATTCGGCAAGCTGGCCGGCGTCAGGCTGACCGTGGGCACGCCCACGGTAATGGTCACGGTGGCTGGCGCCGACGTGCCGACGCCGTTGCTGGCCGTATAGGTAAAGCTGTCCGGCCCGCCATAACCGGCCGTCGGCGTATAGGTGATGCTGGTGCCGCTGGCCGTCGCCGTGCCGTGCGAGGCAGCGGAGGCCACGGCCACGGACGTCGCCGCGCCGCCGCTGAGGTTCAGGGTAATCGGGTTGGCGCTGCTGCCGTAGGCCACGCTGGCGCTGACGGCGCCGGCAACGGGCGCGCCGGCCGCCACGGTGACGGAATAGGCGCGCGACCCCGTGTAGGGCCCGGCGCCGGTGCTGCTGTCGGTGGCCGTGACGGTAAAGTTGTACGGGCCTGCCGTCGTGGGCGTACCCGACAGGGTGCCGTCCGGCGCCAAGCTCAGGCCCGCAGGCAGGGTGCCAGCGGTGATGGCATAGCTATGTGGCGCCGTGCCGCCGGTGGCAACAATGCCCTGGCTGTAGGCGACGCCGGTCGTCATCGCAGGCAAGACCGATGGCGCCACCGTGACCGTCGGCGCCGACACCGTCAGCGAATAAGCGCGCGCGCCGGAATACGGGCCGCTGCCCGTCGAACTGTCCGTGGCGCGCAAGGTAAAGTTGAAGACGCCGCCGGCCGTCGGCGTGCCCGACAGCACACCGCCGCTGGACAGGCTCAGACCCGCAGGCAAGGCGCCGGCGCTGACCACATACGCGTACGGCGCCATGCCGTTCGCTGCCGTCACGTTCCTGCTGTAGGCCGTCCCCACGGCGGCTGCGGGCAAGGTGCTAGGCGCAATCGTGATGGTGGGGCCGCTGACCGTGATCGTCACGGTGGCCGGCGCCGAAGTGCCGCTGCCGTTGCTGGCCGTGTAGGTAAAGCTGTCCGGCCCGCCATAACCGGCCGTCGGTGTGTAAGTGATGCTGGTGCCGCTGGCCGTTGCCGTGCCGTGCAAGGCGCCGGACGCCACGGCCACGGACGTCGCCGCGCCGCCGCTCAGGTTCAGGGTGATCGGATTGGCGCTGCTGCCGTAGGCCACGGTGGCGCTGACGGCGCCGGCCACGGGCGCGCCGGCCGCCACGGTGACGGAATAGGCGCGCGCCCCCGTGTAGGGCCCGGCGCCGGTGCTGCTGTCGGTGGCCGTAACGGTGAAATTGAATGGCCCTGCCGCCGTCGGCGTGCCGGACAGGGTGCCGTCCGGCGCCAGGCTCAGGCCCGTGGGTACGCCGCCGCCGGTGATGGCATAGCTATACGGCCCCGTGCCGTTCGCGGCAACGATGCCCTGGCTGTAGGCGACGCCGGCCGTCATCGCCGGCACGGTTGTCGGCGCAATGGTGATGGTCGGCGCGGAGACCGTCAGCGTGTACGCGCGCGTGCCATTGGCGGCCAGCGAGTCCGTGGCGCGCACGGTGAAATTGAAGGTGCCGCCGGCCGTCGGCGTGCCCGACAGGCTGCCTGCGCCGGACAGGCTCATGCCCGCAGGCAGGCTGCCGGCCGTGAGCGCGTAAGTGTACGGTGCAGTGCCGCCCGTCGCGCTCAGGGTCGTCGTCGAGTAAGCCTGGGCCACCGTGCCATTCGGCACAGTGGCAGGCGACAGCGCGATGGCGGAAGTGATGGTGACGTTGTAGACGATGGGCTGCCCCACATCGTCCCTGATGGTAAACGTGTCCGATGTCGCGCTGAGATTGGTATTCCGGTAGCGCACGGCATTCGTGACATTCGAATCTTCCAGCGTGCCATGCTGCGGCGGCACCAGGGTGCCCGTCAGGCCAAACTGAGAACAGGCCGAATTGAGATAACTCTCGTAATATTCATCTCCCGCCACCACAGTGATGGCGCGCGGACTCGGGCAGACACTGGCGGCCTCGGCCTCGTACGAGCACAGGGACAGCACGGCAAACAGCAGGGCCGCCGCCAGTCGCATCAGCCACGACGGCCATCGCAGCATGGCAAGCGGCGTACTGCGCGTGCCGGGTCCTGAATAGTCAATGCCGCGGGCAGGTGCGGTCAACCATCCAAATTTCGCGAAATTTAGAGACATTATCTTCTTTCAGTACATTTTTAAAACCGGACCTTGCCCGGATATGGCAACGCTGACATCCGCGCCATCCCCAACTGAAAGGCTTCCCAGCATGCTTGAGCCTTGCTTTGCGTCAATATATGCTACTACGAGCGACAAATAACGCAACTCCAGGATGTTGTCAAAAACAACTACATTTAACAATAATCAATTGTCGTGCGTAAATATACTCACTGATAGCCCATTTAACAACAATCTTGGCATGGCGCACCGTAACAGACCGTATCTTTCACCAGTCGTTGCCGTGGATATTGAGGAGCGCCGGCGCCGCAGCACCATATTTTATATAGGAAAAATCAGGAGATTACCGCGCATTCCGTTGGAAAAATGAAATTTGCCTGACAAACACCAAGTAAGGAAGCGGTGCATCATTTCCTTGTCGCAACGGTACGGTAGCGTTGCTGGCAGAACACAACTGGACGCCTGCGCATGCCGCATGGACAGCGCGCGGCGCAATCCGCACCGCGCCTCCCAGTGCAGGAGGCTGTCACCTTGCTAGCGACCCGCCTGCCAATGCCATGCGTGCCGCCACTTCAGGCGGGCGGCACGGCGCACCGGGCAGGGCGCCCGGCAAGCCGCGCCGCTGGCATTGCGTGCTTACTGCATCGCCGCCTGCAGGCCCGGCGCGAACTCGGCGCCGTGCTTGATTTGCGCGGTGGAGGCCTTCAGGGCGGCGCCGATCGGCTCCGCGCGGCCATCGAGGCATTTGCCGAGGAAGTTTTCCGTCACCGCGTTGAAGGCGATGTTATTCACGGGCCGGGCAAAGCCATGGCCCTCGTCGGGGAACAGCACGTAGGTGACGGGTATGTCCTTGGCCGCCATCGCCGCCACGATCTGGTCCGACTCGGCCACGTTCACGCGCGGGTCGTTCGCGCCCTGGCCGATGAGCAGCGGGCGCTGGATATGCTGCGCAAAGTTCAGCGGCGAACGCTCCTTCAGCAGCGCCTTGCCCTCTTCCGTGTTCGGGTCGCCCATGCGTTTGTAGAAGCGCTGCTTGCCCGCTTCCCAGTACGGCGGGATGGTTTGCAGCAGGGTAAACAGGTTGGACGGGCCGACGATGTCGACGCCGCAGGCGAAGGTCGTCGGCGTGAACGCCATGCCGGCCAGCGTGGCGTAGCCGCCATACGAGCCGCCCATGATGGCAACCTTGTCGGCGCTGGTGACGCCGCTCTTCACCGCCCATTGCACGGCGTCGAGCAGGTCGTCATGCATCTTGCGGCCCCATTGCAGGTCGCCGGCCGAGATGAACTGCTTGCCAAAACCCGTCGAGCCGCGGAAATTCACCGACAACACCGCATAGCCGCGGTTGGCCAGCCACTGGTGATAGCTGTTGTAGCCATACGTGTCGCGCGCCCACGGGCCGCCGTGCACCAGCAGCACCATCGGCACCGGGCGGGCCGGCAACCCGCCAGCCCCCGCGGCGGACGCTGACGGCAAGGTCAGGTAGGACACCAGGGTCAGGCCGTCGCGCGCCTTGATTTCCTGCGCATACATGGGCATCAGCGGCGCGCCTTCCAGCTCGGGACGCGTGACATACAGCCGCGTCAGCTTCTTGCCCTTGCGCTCGTACAGCCAGCTCGACACCGGCGCCGTGACGGCGTCGACGGCGACCAGCCATTTATCGTCGGCATCGGTACGCGACGTCACCGTGAACTGGCCCCGCGTATGTTTCTTCAGGTAGGCCAGGTCTTCCTTCAAGTCCTCACCCAACGGCAAATAATCCTGCTGCAGGTACTCGACCGCATAGGCTTGCACGCGGCCCGTGCGCGTATCGTACAGCGCGTCCGAAATATCGGCGCGCGCATCCTGGGCCACCAGCGTGCTCTTGCCGCTGGCGACATCCTGCGCCAGCAGCGCCGACGTATTGCGGCCGCGCGAATCGGTCCAGTACAAGGTCTTGCCGTCGGCCGTGAACGCCAGCGGCGCCGTCGTCTGTGCGTCTTCCAGGCCCACATCGGCCAGCGGCGTGGCCTCGACCTTGCCATCCGCGACGCGGTAATACGCCGTGCCGCCATCGCCGCGCGCCTTGCTGGCGATGCGCAGATTGAGCGATTCGTCGGCCACGTAGCCGCCATAGCCGTCGTTCTGCTGCACCAGGGTCAGCTTGCCGCTGGCCAGCTCCAGGCTGTACACGTCGTGCCAGCGCGCATCGCGGTTATTGATGCCGACGAGGATGCGGTCCTTCACCTTGCTGCTGATCTGGATTACGCGCACGCGGGTTTTCTCGAATGGTGTGTAATTGATCTGCTTGCCGCTGGCCACATTCACGCCGTACAGCAGGAAATTCTCGTCGCCGCCCTTGTCCTGGATGAACAGCAGCGTCGTCGAATCGGGCGACCAGAAGCTGCTGCGGATGGGCCGTACCTTTTCCTGCGTCAGCGGGCGCGCCTGGGCAGGATCGCTGGCCGGCGCCACCCACACATTGAGCACGCCATCGCGCGGCGCGATCCAGGACAGCCACTTGCCATCCGGGCTGATCTTGCCGCCGGACTTGCTGGGATTGCCAAAAATCTTCGCCCGCTCGATCAGCGGCGCCTCCTTGGCAGGAACTTGGGCGTGCGCCGGCAACACGCTGGCGAACAACAGGACAGGCAGGACATAGCGAATCATGAACACCTCATGGTGGATAAATGAAGGGAAACAGCACACGTGCATGTGCCAGCAAATCATAGGCGAAAGCCGTGTTGCCAGCTTGACTACGGCGACCGGAGACGGAAATCGGGGGACAGGATGGAGAAAACGGGGGATGAAGCGATCTGTCGAGCCTGCACGGCAAGCCGATGCGCCTGCATATCGCGTTGTCGGCCAGCCTGCGGCCCGATAGCGACAGATGCGCCAAATCGCGCCGCCGCATGCGCTCGGGCTTCCTGGCGCTTGCGGCAATGACGGCAATGGCGGAGTAAAAATGCTGAGCCTGACAGCCGATGTGCAAGCGATTGCGACGACATCCAGACCGGCCACCGTTCGCGCATGCGGCGATCAGCCGCGGTCGCGCTCAAGTGGCGGAGCCCTCCCCAACAGCTCGGCCTGGCCACCCGCTTGCGCGCCGCGCCAGCAAACTGCGCCAGTCTCGCTGCTGCCTGCGCGCCGGTCGGGCCCGGGCAGTCCGCCCTTTGCAGCGGAATGCGACATGGCGGTCGTTCGGTACCGGCGGCGGCATCCCGGCCAAGCTGCCGCCGTACACCTGATGGCGGCCGCTGACAGTGTTTCCTGGACAGTTAAACCACAGCAGCGCTGAACGTTTCGGGCTGCCGCGCAAGCAGATGAGACAGCCGTTGAAGACCCGCCTGCAAGCGCCCACGGTCCTTGATGCTGCCCAAGGAGATCCGAATTGCATTCACGTATGCGCTGCCCGTTGCGAATGCCTCCGCCGGCGTGACCGCGATGCCGGAGCTGGCGGCGGCCCGCGCAAGCTGCGTAGAGTTCCAGTACGCCGGCAACTCGAGCCATACATGCAGGCCGTCGCCAAAGCCGCTGTAGCGTCCCGCCAGAATATCGCGAGCCATCCGGTGGCGCAGGCGCGCCTCCCTGCGCACGCCTTCCATCAATCCGTCAGCCGAACCGTCGAGTATCCACTGAGTGGCGAGGGCGGCCGTCAGAGGGGCGGCCATCAGCGCAAATGACCTTAGCGCGACCAGGAAACGTTCGCGCTCGACCGGGTCGCGTATCAGCACGAAGGCGCCCCGCAAGCCGGGCGTCAGGCATTTCGACAGGGTTGCGATGTAGTACACCTGTTGCGGGGCAAACGTGGCAATCGGCGGCGGCGGGGCATCGGCAAGGAGCCAGTAGGGATCGTCCTCGACGATGCGTACATTGCGGCGCTTCGCGATGCCGGCGAGCTCCTTGCGCCGGCGCTCCGGCATGGTGATGGCGGTCGGATTCTGCAGTGTCGGATTGAGGTAGACCAGCCCGGGCTTGTGCTGGCGGCACGCTTCCTCGAGCATCTCAGGCACCATCCCGTGCCTGTCCGCTGCCACCGCAATGACGTGCCGGCCGAACTGGGTCGCTGCGGCACGCAAGCCGGGATAAGCCACGGGCTTCGCCAGGATGACGTCGCCAGGCGCCGTCAGCGCAATGATCAATGCGGCGATCGCCGCTTGCGCACCCGGACAGACAAGCAGCTGCCCTGCATCCACATGTCCAAACATCGGCGCCAGCCATGTGGCTCCAGCCTTGCGGTCGGACTCGCTTCCCCCGCCCAAGTGGTAAGTCATCAGTAATTCATTGTCTGCCCTCATCAATACTTGAGACAGACCTTGTTTCAGCATATCGTCGAAGTCCACGCCATCCGGCGGTGGCGGGGTATTCATGCTCAGGTCGAAGATCGCGGTCAATTCGACTTTTGGCGCCGCGACATATGTGCCCCGGGCGCCGCGGCCCTCCAGCAAGTTGCGGCGCCTGGCTTCGTCGTAGGCGCGCGTGATCGTCGTCAGGTCGACATCCAGCCGTGCCGCCAACTGGCGCTGCGGAGGCAGGCGGTCCCCCGGGGCCAACGATCCGTCTGCCACCGCCGCCTGCAAGGCATCCGCAATCTGCAAGAAACGTGGCCCCCTGTTCCCGGCCAATCGCGGCAACCAGATAGTCAAATCGTCATCTTGCATGGTTTTCAACTGGGACATTTTGTCTCAATGTATGGAAATTGTTTTCAAGTAGTATGCTTCAGAACGTGGAGCAATACCATTCTTGCATGGCCGTTGCCGACGTTTTCTCCTCTCTCATCTGCATTGGCAAGCCACTGCGCCGGATGCCATTGTTATTTCATGGCTAGCTATAATGAAAGATTCAAACAGGATGCCTGGGGGGATGGCTGGAACAGAAGCTGCTGACGCAGCGTTTTGAGGTAGCGCTCCTCATGGTAGATAGTGTCAAGTAATAGACTGGAAATACTCAAAATGATGGATTGGACCCCTATAGTCTTCGTGACGTTCAAGGCTCTCGTGCTCTGCACGGGCATGTTCTTCGCCATCAAGTGGCATTACGATCAAGGGAAGAAGGACAAGGACAAGGCGAAGCAGAATCGCGCGGTGCTGCGCGCGAGCGGCAAGGTGGTCGCCATCTTCATGCTATCGCTGCTGGCCTTGGGGATCGTCACCTTCGTCGTCGTCAGGATGGCCGGTTTGGAGATGACCTTCCCCTGATGGCAAGGAATGGCCGGCCGAAATCCAGTGATGCGGCGGCGATCGGGCAGCGGCGATGGGGCACATCGCTGTTAGCCCCTGATGGCTTGCCGATTAATCGTCGCGCGGCGATGCCGATGCCATTACCAGCGCGGGCCCTGCCCCGCCTGCCGATGCGGCCGTGGGCATTGGCACATTGCCCCTGAATTTGATTTGATGTCATCTCTGCGCAGCGGGCCCACCCGGCGGCATTGGATGTAGGCTGCCCATCTGTCACGCGTAAACGGAAAAACCCAGCACCGATATTAGACAATTATCTAATATACAGTGCTGGGTTTCTATACAGCTTGCGCCGTAACTCCTTGAATCTAATGGTCGGGGCGAGAAGATTCGAACTTCCGACCCCATGCACCCCATGCATGTACGCTACCAGGCTGCGCTACGCCCCGACGAGGTGGGAATTATAGCAGAGGCTTTTAGGTTTTTGCCATGCTTTCCGCATGATTCATATCGAACTGCGCAAACTTTTTTGCATGGCCCCGGCAAGCGCCCTATTCGTTCAGCAGCAGCGCCGTCAGGACGATGCGAAAGCCCGCGATCAGCGGCTCGACCTTCACCGTCGGATTATGAATGAAGCGCACGGGCAAGCCCTGGTAAATGGCGACCAGGGCATTCAGCCGGCCTTCCAGCATTTCCTCGTCGGCCGGCAAGCCGCGCTTGATGCGCGCATCGCGGATGATGGAGAGAAACAGCTGGCGCGAACGCTGGTCCGAGCATTGCAGCATTTCGGCGATCGCCGGATTGCGCGACGCCTCGGCAAAAATTTCCAGCGGCATCATCCACGTTTTCGGGTCCAGCGCTTCGAGCACATGCTCGCCCGCATTGTCGATCACGGCCTGCAGCGGGTCTTCGCGCTGCGCCAGGTCCTGCATCAGGTTCGACACCCGTTCCGTATTCTGCATGACGAAGGCGGCGATGATCGCATCCTTGCTGTCGAAGTAATTATAGATGTGGCCCGCGCTCATGCCGGCCGCTTTCGAGATCTCGGCCATGCTGGCGCCGTGGAAGCCGCGGCGGCTGAAGCAACTCTCCGCCGCATCGAGCACCTGCTTGCGCCGCGTGTTGGCGCGCTCGGGATCCGGATGCTTCTTTTCAACTTGGTTCATGATTTTCCAGTAGCGCGCCGGCCCTGCCCTTGCGGGCAAGGCCGGCGTCGGCGTCCCCGTGATTATTGGACGCCGCCAGCCGCCGCGACGGCTGTCTGCTCAGGTTGCCATCCGCCGCCCAGCACCTTGTACAGGGTCACCAGGTTGGTCGACTTGGCCAGGCGCGCCGTGATCAGGCTTTGCTGCGCCGTGTACAGCGCGCGCTGGGCCACCAGGGCGTTCAGGTAGGACTCGGCGCCCTGCTTGTAGCGCGCATCGTGGATGGTGTAGCTCTTCGTCGACGCTTCGACCAGCGACTCCTGCGACTGCAGGCGCTCGTCGATCGTGCCGCGCTGGGCCAGCGCATCGGACACTTCACGGAAGGCGACCTGGATCGCCTTTTCGTATTGCGCCACGGAGATTTCACGCTGCACCTTGGCGATATCGAGATTGGCGCGGTTCACGCCGCCATCGAAGATCGGCAAGCTGATCTGCGGCAAGAAGCTCCAGGTGCCGCTGCCGCCCTTGAACAGGCCGGACAGGTTGTCGCTGACCGAACCCGCCGTCGCCGTCAGCGAAATGCGCGGGAAGAAAGCCGCGCGCGCCGCGCCGATGTTGGCATTCGCGGCGCGCAGGGTGCGCTCCGCCGCCAGCACGTCGGGACGGCGTTGCAGCACATCCGACGGCACGCCGGCCGGAATGTCCGTCAGCGCCGTCACAGCGCCAAACTCGGCTTGCGGCAGCAAGTCGGCCGGCACGGGGCCGCCCACCAGCAGGACCAGCGCGTTTTGATCCAGCGCAACCTGGCTCGTGTAGACGGCCACGTCGGAACGGGCCGATTCGACACTGGTCTGGGCATCGTACTTGTCCAGGCCCGAGGTGGCGCCGGCACTGAAGCGGCGCACGGCCAGGTCATACGACGACTGCTGGCTCTTCAGCGTGTCCTGCGCCACGCGCAGGCGCTGCTGGTCGGCCACCAGGTTCAGATAGGTGCTGGCCACTTCGGCCACCAGGCTGATCTGCTGTGCACGGCGTGCTTCTTCCGTGCCCAGGTATTGCTCCAGCGCGCTATCGGACAGGCTGCGCACGCGGCCGAAGAAGTCCAGCTCGTACGCCGACACGCCCAGGTTCGCCGTGTACTGGCGGTTGATGGACGCTTCGCCCGTCGGGCTGGCGTTTTTCGAGATGCGCGTGGCCGACTGGCCGCCGGACGCCGACAGGGTCGGGATCAGCGCGGCGCGTTCGATGCCGTAGGTGGCGCGCGCCTTCTCGATGTTCAGGATCGAGACGCGCAGGTCGCGGTTGTTGGCCAGCGCCAGTTCCAGTACCTGGCGCAGGCGCGCATCGGCAAAGAACTCGCGCCAGGCGACGTCCGCCACCGGCTTGGCGTCGGCGGCGGCCGTGTCGGCCTTGTAGGAAGGACCGGTCGGCCACGCCGTCGGCGCCGGCGCTGCCGGACGCTCGTACGTGGGAGCCAGGCTGCAACCGGCCAGCAAGGCCAGTGCCGCCATGGAGAGTAGCGTTTTTTTCATATTAATGCGCATCCTTAGAAAGCGTGACGGCTGGCGCACCAGGCGTGGCGGGCGCGTCCGACTTCGAGAAGAAGCCGCGCACCAGCACGAAGAACACCGGCACGAAGAAGATACCGAGGAACGTGGCCGTCAACATGCCGCCCAGCACGCCGATACCGATGGCGTTCTGGCTGCCGGAACCGGCGCCGCTGGAAATAGCCAGTGGCAACACGCCGAGACCGAAGGCAATCGAGGTCATCAGAATTGGGCGCAGGCGCAGACGCACCGCATGCAAGGTCGCGTCGATCAGCGACATGCCCGATTCCTGCATTTCCTTGGCGAACTCGACAATCAGAATCGCGTTCTTCGCCGACAGGCCCACCACCGTGAGCAAGCCCACCTGGAAGTACACGTCGTTCGACAGGCCGAACATCCACGTGCCGAGCACGGCGCCTATCACGCCCAGCGGCACGACCAGCAGCACCGAGAACGGAATCGACCAGCTTTCATACAGCGCGGCCAGGCACAGGAAGACGATCAGCAGCGACAGCGCGTACAGCTGCGGCGTCTGCGAACCGGATTCGCGCTCTTCCAGCGAAACGCCGGTCCAGCTGAAGCCGATGCCAGGCGGCAGCTTGGCCACCATCTCTTCCATCGCGTTCATGGCGGCGCCCGTGCTTTGGCCCGGTGCCGGCGTACCGAGAATCTCTACCGACGGCAAGCCGTTGTAGCGCTCCAGGCGTGGCGACGCGTAAATCCACTTGCCGGTGGCAAAGGCCGAGAACGGCACCATCTGGCCAGCGGTATTGCGCACGAACCACTTGTTCAAGTCTTCCGGCTGCATGCGCGAGCTGGCATCGCCCTGGATGAACACTTTCTTCACGCGGCCACGGTCGAGGAAGTCGTTGACATACGAACTACCCCAGCCGACGCTCAGCACGCGGTTGATCTCGGCGATCTGCAGGCCCAGCGCGGTGGCTTTCTGCTGGTCGATCTCGATCTTGTACTGCGGCGTATCTTCCTGGCCGTTCGGGCGCACACCCACCATGGCCGGGTTTTGCGAAGCCATGCCCAGCAGCTGGTTACGCGCCGCCATCAGGGCGTCATGGCCGACACCGCCGATATCCTGCAGCTGCATGTCGAAACCGGTGGCGTTACCCAGTTCCAGCACGGCAGGCGGGGCGAAGGTAAATACCATCGCGTCCTTGATCTGCAACAACTTGCCCATGGCGCGACCGGCCACGGCAGGCGCCTTTTGCTCCACGGCCTTGCGTTCAGCCCAGTCTTTCAGGCGCACGAAGGCGATACCCGTGTTCTGGCCGTTACCGCCGAAGCTGAAACCGGCGACGGCAAACACGGAAGCGACGTTGTCTTTCTCGCTGTTCATGAAGTGGTCTTCGACCTGTTCGATCACTTTCAGGGTGCGCTCTTGCGTGGCGCCCGTCGGCAATTGAATCTGCGTAAACAGGATGCCCTGGTCTTCTTCCGGCAGGAACGACGTAGGCAGACGCATGAAGATGAACACGAGGCCGGCCAGCAACAGCACATACAGCAGCATCGAGCGGGCGCGGTGGGTGATCATGGCGCCAACCATGCCCTGGTATTTGTTGCTGCTGCTGTCGAAGCTGCGGTTGAACCAGCCGAAGAAGCCCTTGTTCGTCGCGTGATGGCCTTTTTCGACCGGTTTCAGCAGGGTGGCGCACAGCGCCGGCGTAAACACCAGCGCGACGACGACGGACAGCACCATCGACGAGACGATCGTGATCGAGAACTGGCGGTAAATCACGCCCGTCGAGCCGCCGAAGAAGGCCATCGGCACGAACACGGCCGACAGCACCATGGCGATACCGACCAGCGCGCCCGTGATCTGCGTCATGGACTTGCGCGTCGCTTCCAGCGGCGACAGGCCCTCTTCGCTCATCACGCGCTCGACGTTTTCCACCACCACGATCGCATCGTCGACCAGCAGACCGATGGCCAGCACCATGGCGAACATGGTCAAGGTGTTGATCGAATAGCCGAACGCATTCAGGATGCCGAAGGTACCGAGCAGCACGACCGGCACGGCCATGGTCGGGATCAGGGTGGCGCGGAAGTTCTGCAGGAACAGGTACATCACGAGGAATACCAGGATGACCGCTTCGACCAGGGTTTTAACCACTTCTTCGATGGACAGTTTCACGAACGGGGTCGTGTCGAACGCCACCTGGTAGCTCATGCCTTCAGGGAATTGCTTGCTCAGGTTGCCCAGCATGGCTTTCGCCGCGTTGGCCGTGTCGAGCGCATTCGCGCCCGTCGCCAGCTTGATCGCCACACCGGTGGCCGCATGGCCGTTGTAGCGGGCCACGGTGTTGTAGTTCTCGCGGCCCAGTTCCATACTGGCCACGTCCTTCAGGTGCACCATGGCGCCGTCGGTGGTGGTTTTCAGCAGGATGGCACCGAACTGTTCCACCGTCTGCAGACGGCTCTGCGCCGACACGGTGGCGTTCAGCTGCTGGCCCTTGACGGACGGCGTGCCGCCCAGTTCACCGGCCGACACTTCCGCATTCTGCGCCTGCACGGCCGTGATCACGTCCGCCGGCGTCAGGTTGAAGCTTTGCAGCTTGGCCGGGTCGAGCCAGATGCGCATGGCGTACTGCGAACCGAACAGCGTCACATCGCCCACGCCCGCCACGCGGCTGAGCGGATCGACGACGTTGGCGGCCACATAGTCGCTCAAGTCGGTCTGGTCCATCTTGCCGTTTTCGGAAATGAAGCCGAACACCATCAGGAAGTTCTTCGTGGCTTTCGACACGACGAGGCCCTGTTGCGTGACAGCCGTCGGCAGCAGCGGCGTGGCCAGCTGCAGCTTGTTCTGTACCTGCACCTGGGCGATGTCAGGATTGGTGCCGCTGGTAAACGTCAGCGTGATGCTGATGCCGCCAGTCGCATCGCTCGACGAGGCCATGTAGCGCAAGCCGTCGATGCCCTTCATCTTTTGTTCGATGACCTGGGTGACCGCATCTTCCACGGTCTTGGCGGAGGCGCCAGGGTAGGAGCCGCTGATCGAAATCGACGGCGGGGCGATGCTCGGGTACTGCGCGATCGGCAGGCTGAGGATCGAAATCACGCCGGCAAGCATGATGACGATCGCGACCACCCAGGCAAAAATCGGGCGGTCAATGAAAAAACGGGCCATTAATATTCTCCTGAATTAGTGGGCGCTGGCAGCCGATGCTGCGGCAGAGGCTGCAGCGGCAGGCGCGTCAGCGGCCTTGGCCGGCACGGCAACGGCCGGGGCGCCTGGCTTGACTTTTTGCAAGCCTTCCACGATCACGCGGTCGCCTGCGGCCAGGCCGGACGTCACCAGCCAGTCGGTGCCGATGGTGCCGCTGGTGGTCAGGATGCGTTGTTCAACCTTGTTTTCCTTGTTCAGGATCAAGGCCGTGGCCTGGCCTTTCTGGTTGCGCGTCACGCCCACTTGCGGCACGGTGATGGCTTTCTCGTCGACGCCCGTTTCCAGCTGTGCACGCACGTACATGCCTGGCAACAATTCGCCTTTCGGGTTCGGGAACAGCGCGCGCAAGACCACGTTGCCGGTGGTCGGATCGACCGTCACGCCGGCGAACTGCAGCTTGCCCGGTTCGCTGTACTTGCTGCCGTCCGGCAGGATCAGGTCGACCTTGGCCTGGCCTTCGCCGACTTTTTTCAGCGAACCATCGGCCATCTGGCGCTTCAGGCGCAGCAGGTCCGTGCTCGACTGCGTCACGTCGACATAGATCGGGTCCAGTTGCTGCACGGTCGTCAGGGCTTCCGCCTGGCCCGCCGTGACCAGCGCGCCGGCCGTCACGGTCGAGCGGCTGGTGCGGCCGCTGATCGGCGCCGTCACGGTGCTGTATTTCAGGTTGATATTCGCCGATTCCAGCGCCGCTGTGGCGGACTCGACGTCTGCCTTGGCTTGCTCGAAGGCGGCCACGGCATCATCGTATTCCTGGCGGCTCACGCCTTCGATGGCCACCAGCTCCTTGTAGCGGGCCGCTTTCGGGCCGGCCGTCAGCAGGTTGGCCTTGGCTTTCGACAAGGCGGCCTTGGCCGAATTGGTGGCAGCCTGATAGGTGGCCGGGTCGATCTGATACAGGGCCGTGCCCACTTTCACATCGCTACCCTCGACGAACAGGCGCTTCTGGATCAAGCCGCCAACTTGCGGACGCACATCGGCGACCTGGTAGGCATTCGTACGGCCGGGCAATTCGGCACTCATCGGCAACGCGGCCGGATTAACAGTAAACACGACCACCTGTGGCGCTTGCTGCGCATGAGGTGCTTCCTGTTTTTTACTGCAGCCGGCCATGATTACAGTGGCGCACAGAACGGCAATAGCGCCGCTCGTACGCGGCGACGTCAAGGAAAAGGTTGGTTGCATCTTGGACTTTCTGAAAAAGAAGCTGGCTAGTGTCGTTAGAAATGACTAAATTTATTAACGCAGATCAAAGAATGAACGATCATTCTAAAATCGTCAAGCATCGTTACAATTGAAACATAGTAACTATCAAGCGAATTTTATTATCAATGATGCAATAAAATGACGGCAACAACAGGGATAGCGCGCTGGCAGGGTCAGTCGGAAATCAGGCTGGCTGCGGCAAAACGGCAATGCGGGAAAGTTGGATTGAGTGAATACTGTAGCAGGGTAAGGCGATCTTTGCTGAAGCAAGCGACATGTGCGCAACACGCGCTACGCCAGCCTTCGGCACCGCGATAAATATTTACCAATGGTATCGAAAAGGCATGACCGGTGCAGGTGCGCTAAGATGGCTGTCCACAGCTGGCCATGACAGGGAGCGCGGCGATGACAGCACAGGCGCAGGCGGCAATGCCACCGCAGGACGCGGCCGGCCAGCTTGCGCCGCCACTGTTGTCGACGGGGGTGCCGGGCCTCGATACCGTGCTGGCCGGCGGCCTGCTTGCCGAACGCCTGTACCTGGTCGAAGGCGAACCGGGCACGGGCAAGACGACGCTGGCGCTGCAATTCCTGGTCGAGGGCGCGCGCGCCGGCGCACCGGTGCTGTACCTGGCGCTGGCCGAATCGGAAGCCGAATTGCGCGCCGCCGCCCTGTCGCACGGCTGGGACCTGGCCGGCATCGCCATCGAAGAAGTGGCGCCCAGCGACGACATGCTCGACCCCGAACGCCAGTACACAATCTTCCACCCGTCCGAAATCGAGCTGGCCTCGACCAACCAGCGCATCCTGGCCGCCATCGAAAAGCACCGCCCCGCCCGCCTGGTGCTCGACTCGCTGTCCGAACTGCAGTTGCTGGCGGAGAACCCGCTGCGCTACCGGCGCCAGGTCGTTGCGCTCAAGCAATATCTGGCCAGCCGGCACTGCACCACCCTGCTGATCGATGACCGTTCCGCCCTCGACGACGGCTTGCAAGTGCGTAGCGTGGCCCATTGCGTGATCTCGCTGGAGCTGCAAAACCAGGCCTATGGCAACGACCGGCGCCGCGTGCGCGTGGTGAAATACCGCGGCGTGGCGTTTCGCGGCGGCACGCACGACTACCGCATCGCCCATGGCGGCCTCATCGTCTACCCGCGCCTGGTGGCGGCCGACACGCGCCGCGACGGCGACCACCGCCGGCTGTCGAGCGGCGTGCCCGCTCTCGACGCCATGACAGGCGGCGGCCTGGAGGAAGGCATGAGCACGCTTATTTCCGGCCCGGCCGGCAGCGGCAAGTCCACGCTGGCGGCGCAATTCGTGCACGCGGCCACGTCGCGCGGCGAGCCGTGCGCCATGTTCCTGTTCGAGGAAGCGCGCAGCAAGCTGCTGAGCCGGGCCGACAACGTGGGCATGCACCTGCAGGCGGCGCTCGACATCGGCCTGCTGAGCGCACAGCAGATCGATCCGGCCGAGCTGACACCGGGCGAATTCGCCCAGGCCGTGGTCGACGCGGCGGAGCGGGGCGCCCGGGTCATCGTCATCGATAGCCTGAACGGCTACATGCACGCGGTGCCCGATGAGCGCTTCCAGAGCACCTACCTGCATGAACTGCTCAATTACCTGAGCCAGCGCGGCGTGGCCACCCTGCTCGTCGGCGTGCAGCAAAACATGCTGGGCACGTCCATGACCACCTCGGCCGACGCCAGCTACCTGGCCGACAGCGTCATCATGCTGCGCTATTACGAAACGGAGGGCGAGGTGCGGCAAGCCATTTCCGTCTTCAAGAAACGCGGCAGCGCGCACGAGCGCAGCATCCGCCGCTTTGAAATCGCCGCGCAGGGCATCCGCATCGGCCCGGCCCTGGCCGGTTTCCACGGCATCCTGACGGGCATGCCCACCATCGGCGGCACGCCATTTCCCTAGGGCTCGCCATGGAACAGCGCATCCTGATCTACGCGCCGGCCGGCCAGGATGCGGCGCTGGCCGGTCAGGTACTGGCCAGCGCCGCCATCGCCAGCCAGGCCTGCCGTTCGGTCGCCGAACTGGCCGGGCAACTGGCGCTGGGCGCGGGCGGCGTGCTGACCGTCGACGAGGCGCTGCATGCGGGCGCCTGCCAGGTGCTCGACGACTACGCCCGGCACCAGCCGCAGTGGTCCGACCTGCCCATCCTCCTGCTCACGCATGCGCGGCTCGATTCCCTGCCCCTGCGGCAAGCCATCGCCACCCTGGGCAACCTGACCCTGCTGGAACGCCCCGTGCACGTGCTGACCCTGATCACCTCGGTCCATGCCATGCTGCGCGCGCGCCAGCGCCAGTATCAGGTGCGCGAGTCGCAACAGCGCAAGGATGAATTCCTTGCCAGCCTGGGCCATGAACTGCGCAATCCGCTGGCGCCCATCAGGACCTCGGTGGCCCTGCTCAGCCACCTGTATCCGGAATCGGCGCAAGTGGCCACGGTGAAAGGCGTGATCGAGCGCCAGGTCACGCACCTGACGCGGCTCGTCGATGACTTGCTCGACGTGGCGCGCATCACCAGCGGCAAGGTCGTGCTGCAGCGCAAGAACATTAGCTTGCAACAGGTGATCGGCCATGTGATCGAGCTGTGCCAGCCGGCCGCCGCCAGCCGCCACATCGGCATCGCGCTCGACTTGCCGCCAGCGACCGTGACCTTGTACGCCGACTATGCGCGCGTGGTGCAGATCTTTGCCAATATCGTATCGAACGCCGTGAAGTTCACGCCAAATGGCGGCCACATCCACATTACGGCGCACGTGGCCGCTGGCCAGCTGCGGGTGGCCGTGGAAGACGATGGCATCGGCATCGACCAGGACGCCATCCCGCGCATCTTTTCCATGTTCGAACAGGGCCGCACGGTGGCGGGCCAGATGGCCAGCGGCCTGGGCATCGGACTGAGCCTGGCGCGCCAGTTTGCGGAAATGCATGGCGGCAGCATCGAAGCGCATAGCGATGGCCCCGGGCGCGGCAGCCGCTTCGTCGTCACCCTGCCCGCCAGCGTGGCCGAAGCCGTCACAGGCACGCCGCAGGCGGCAGACGCCACGCCGGCCGGCCACGGCCACGGCCACGGCCATGCCGTGCAGGTGCTGGTGGTGGACGACAACCGCGACGCGGCCGATTCGCTGCAGGCGCTGTTCCAGCTGGAAGGCTATGCCGCCGGTGTCGCGTATGGCGGCGAACAGGCGCTGGCGGCCGTCGACGCCGCATGGCCGCAATTGATCGTGATGGACCTGGGCATGCCGGGCATCGATGGCTACGAGACGGCGCGCCAGGTGCGCCAGCGGGCGCAGGGGCGCGACGTGCTGATGATCGCGCTGACCGGCTGGGGCCAGTGCGATGCGCGCCAGCGCACGGCGCAGGCCGGGTATGACCATCACCTGACGAAACCGGTCGATTTCGCCGCCATCACCGCCCTGCTGGGCCAGCACCTGGCGCGCGGGGCCGCCAGCGGGGCTACGCGGACAGAATGAGGCTTATTTCCACTTGCCGCGCAACTCCTGCACCCGTTGCTGCAGCAATTCCGGCGTGGCGGCCTCGGGCGCCACGGGCATGCCCACTGCCAGCGACAGGCGCGAGCGCAAGCCCGCCTTGAAGGCGCGCTCGAACAGGTGGCCATTGCGATGGCTCAACAGATGCCCCCACAAGCCGCGCAGCGCCAGCGGGATCACGGGCACCTTGCTGCGCTCGACGATTTTGGCGATGCCGCCCTTGAACTCGCTGATCTGGCCCGTGCGCGTCAGTTTGCCTTCGGGGAAGATGCACACCAGCTCGCCCTCATGCAGCGCTTGCGCGATATCGATGAAGGCTTTTTCCATCAGGAACGGATCTTCCTTGGCCGGCGCGATAGGGATGGCCTTGGCCGTACGGAAAATCCAGCCCATCAGCGGCATCTTGAAGATGCGGTGGTCCATGACGAAACGGATGGGACGGGGGCTGGCCGCCATGATGACGATGGCGTCCACATAGCTCACATGGTTGCATACCAGCACCGCCGCACCTTCCGCGGGGATGCGCTCGCCATCGACCACTTTCACGCGGTGCACGGTCTGTATCAGAATCCACGCGAGGAAGCGCATGAGGAATTCCGGCACCAGCGAGAAGATATACGCGGCCACCAGCGCGTTCAGGATGGCCGTGACGAGGAACAGCTGGGGTATGGTGAAGCCCTGTCCCAGCAGCACGATGGCCACGCCGGCGGCCGCCACCATGAACAAGGCGTTGAGGATATTCATGCCGGCGATCGTGCGCGAGATGTGTTTCGGGTCGCAGCGCGTCTGGATCAGGGCAAACAGGGGCACGATGAAGAAGCCGCCGAAAACGCCGATCATGACGATGTCGAGCAAGATGCGCGGCACGCCGGCCTGGCTGACGAACGCCAGCGCGTCGACCACTTGCGTATTCGCATACGCATTGCTGGCGAAATACAGGTCGATGCCGAACAGCGACAGGCCGATGGAGCCGAACGGCACCAGGCCGATCTCGATCTTGTGGCCGGACAGCCGCTCGCACAGCAGCGAACCGGTGCCGATGCCGACCGAAAACACCGTCAGCAGCAGCACGAACACGCTGTGGTCGCCATGCAGGAAATCCTTCGAGTAGACGGGGAACTGCGCCAGGATCAGGGCGCCGTAGAACCAGAACCAGGAATTGCCCAGCATGGCCAGGAAGACGGGACGGTTCTTGCGCGAGAAATTCAGGTTGCGGAACGATTCGGCGACGAAGTTCAGGCTCACCTTCAGTTCCGGCTCGGGCGCGGGCGTGCGCGGCACGCGGTAGCTGGCGATGAGGCCGAACAGGGCCACGGCGATGGTGGCGCCGGCCACCAGTTCCACGCCCAGCGGCTTGTGCACGATCAACACGGCGCCGAGGATTTCGCCCAACAGGATGCCGACAAAGGTGCCCATCTCGATCAGGCCATTGCCGCCCACCAATTCCTCGGGCTTCAGCTGCTGCGGCAGATACGCATACTTGACGGGGCCGAACAGGGTCGAATGCACGCCCATGCCGACCACGGCAGCCACCAGCAGCCACAGGGTATGCGTCATCCACCCAGCGGCGGCCACGGCCATGATGGCCAGCTCCATCCATTTCACGAAACGGGCCAGGCCCGCCTTTTCGAACTTGTCGGCCAGCTGGCCGGCCGTCGCCGAAAACACGACATAGGGCAGGATGAACAGGCCTGGTATCAGGTTGGTGATGGTGGACGGGTCGAGCGTGGTCCAGCTCAGCGCATCGTAGGCGAGGATCACCATCAGCGCCGTCTTGAACAGATTGTCGTTGAAGGCGCCAAAGAACTGGGTCCAGAAGAAGGGCCCGAAACGGCGCTGCGACAATAAGGAAAACTGGCTGCTTTGACTCATGGCATGGAGAACCGGACATTAAGGAATTGCTAAAATACAGCACTATCTTGCGCACGACAATCTGAATGTCGCCATCTTGCTTAGCGTCAATACAGAAAGCACCGTGCCGCGCCATGCTGGCCTCTGCCTTGATACTTTCCCTGGTGCCACAAAAATCGCCTGTTTCTTGATAATAAGGTAATGTGCGCATACAAGGGGCGCCTTCGCCCTGCCATCCAGGAAAGCTGCCCCATGTTTGGATTGATAACGCTGATCATATTTGGCTTGCTGATCGCCGCCTTCGTGCAGGTGCTGCAGTACCGCCGGAAAGTGGCCGATCTGGAGTTGCTGACGGCCCGCCTGCGCAAGGACGTCGACAGCGTGCAGGCGCGCCTGCAGGCGCTGGAAGGCCGGCCCGCCATGCCTGCCGCCGCGTCCACGGCTGACATCGCATCGGTGGCGGTGCCCGCCGCTGCCATGCCGGTGCCGGCCCCCACGCCGCCGCCGGCGCCGGTGGCCGCCACGGCCCGCCCGGACGCGCTGGCCAGTACTGCGCCGCCCGCCCCCGCCAGCCCCGTCCCGCTCGACAAGCCAGCGCCAGCAAACGCGGCAAGCACGGCAGCCGCGACGCCCGCAGCCAGCGCCCCTGCGCCCAAGTCCGCTGCGGCCCCTGCCGTAGTCAACACGCCATCGTGGATCGCGCGCCCGGACGGCCTTGTTGCCAAGGCGAAGAACTGGCTATTCACGGGCAACCTGGTGGCCAAGCTGGGCTTGCTGATCCTCTTCCTCGGCGTCAGCTTCCTGCTCAAGTACGTGTCGGCCCAGGTGACCGTGCCCATCGAGCTGCGCCTGGCCGCCATCGTGCTGGCCGACATCGCCCTGCTGGCCTGGGCCTGGCGCATCCGCCTCAGCCGCCCCGGCATCAGCCTGCCGCTGCAGGGCACGGCGCTGGCGATCCTGATGCTGGTGACGTTTGGCGCCTTCCGCCTGTATGAACTGATACCGGCCGGCCTGGCCTTTGCCGTGCTGTTCGTGCTGACGGCGTTTACGTGCCTGCTGGCCGTGCTGCAAAACGCCGTCTGGCTGGCCGTCTTCGGCATCGTCGGCGGCTTTGCCGTGCCGCTGCTGGTGTCGACGGGCAGCGGCAACCATATCGGCCTGTTCAGCTATTACGCGCTGCTCAATGCGGGCGTCTTCGCCATCGCCCTGAAACGCGCCTGGCGCGTCTTGAACGTGCTGAGCTTTGGCTTCACCTTCGTCGTCGCCACCACCTGGGGCTTGCTGCGCTACACGCCCGAGCACTACCTGTCGACGCAGCTGTTCCTCATCCTGTTCGTGCTGTTCTATGTCGGCATCGCGATCGCCTACTGCGCGCGCCAGGCGCCGCGCCTCAGGCACTACGTCGATGGCACGCTGGTCTTCGGCACTCCGCTGGCGGCCATGGGCCTGCAATATGGCCTGGTCCAGCATTTCCCGTTCGGCCTGGCCTTTTCCGCGCTGGTCGCCGGCCTGTGCTACACGGGCCTGGCCGTGGCGCTGTGGCGCCGCGACGGCTTCCGCCTGCTGGCCGAAGCCTTCCTCGCGCTGGGCATCGTCTTCGGCACCCTGGCCATCCCGTTCGCCCTCGACGGCCGCTGGACATCGGCCGCCTGGGCGCTGGAAGGCGCCGGCATCGTCTGGGTCGGCTTGCGCCAGCGCCAGACCCTGGCCTGGGCCTTCGGCTTGCTGGTGCAGGCGGCCGCCTGGGCTTCCTTCCTCATCGCCATGCAGGAACTCGATGCGGCATCGGCCCTGCACGCCAACATCTGGCTCGGCTGCGCGCTGCTGGCCGCCGCCGCGCTGGTGATGGCCTACAGCTTCCGCCGCCACGGCAGCCCCCTGTACCCGGAATTCATGAGCAGCCTGTCCGTGCTGTTCCTGGCCGCCGCCACGGCCTGGCTGCTGGGCGGCATCTGGAGCGAAATCCTGCTGCGCACGGAGGCGGCCACCCAATTGAATCTGCTGACCGTCAGCGCCCTGGGCGTGGCGGCCCTGCTGGCCTGGCTGGCGCGGCGCGAGCAATGGCATGCGCCGCGCGCCCTGTTGCTGGCCGTGCAGGTGCTGGCGGGCCTGGTGCTGCTCAGCCGCGCCAGCTGGGCCTGGGACCAGCACCAGGCCAATCTGTTCGACGGCTCCTTCCTCAGCGCCCTGCTGCTGGGCGCCGCCGCCTTTGCCAGCACCTGGTTCACCGAGCGGCGCGCGCGCGGCGGCGACGCGCTGCCGGCCCTGGCAGCGCGCCCCCTGCTGGTCTGGAGCGGCTTGCTGTGGTTTGCCGCCATCCTCGTGCCATGCACCAGCTGGCTGCTGCGCCTGATCGATGGCGACTTGCGCATGCAGCCGCACGCGGGCGAACACTGGCTGGCGCTGTACCTGATTGCCGTCAGCGTGACGACGCCCGTGTTGGCGCTGCTGGCGCGGCGCCTGGCGTGGCCGCAGCTGCGCTGGTTCAGCGTGGCAGCGTGGATCGGCCTGGGCCTGTGGAGCGCCAACCTGCTGCTGGCGCTGTACTTGCGCGACTACCTGCCCACGCGCCTGTCCTGGCTGGCCCTGGCGGCCGCCCTGGCTGCCGGCGAATACCTGCTGCTGGCCTGGCCCAAGGCCGGCTGGCAACTCGACGTGCGCGCGCTGCGCCTGTTGCATACCGTCCGCACGGCAGCGCCGTGGCTGATGCTGTGGCCGGTCGGCGCCATGCACGTCAACGCCTGGCTGGCGCGCCATGAAGACGGCGTCAGCCCCGCCTGGGCCCGTTATTTGCCGGCCTGGGCCATGATGCTGGCGCTGGCCTGGCTGATCCGCCGCTGCCGCGCGACGGCCTGGCCCGTGGCGCCGCTTGCCGCGTGGTACCAGCGCTATCTGATACCGCTGGGGGCGGCCTGGTCGCTGCTGCTGATCGCCGCGTGGAACGTCTTCGACGATGGCGCCATGGCGCCCCTGCCCTATCTGCCGCTGCTCAATCCGCTGGACCTGAGCACGGGCTTCGCCATCCTGCTGGCCATCGCCAGCTACCGCCTGCTGCCCGCAGGCCAGTTGCCGCTGCCCGCACTGTGGCAGGCGCGCTTGCCCGTCGTCGCCGCCTGCAGCGTGTATGCCTGGTTCAACCTGATGCTGCTGCGCACGGTCTCGCACTACCTGGGCGTGCCATACACCTTCGACGCCATGCTGGCTTCGCAGTTCGTGCAGGCGATGCTGTCGCTGGTGTGGAGCATCACGGCGCTGCTGCTGATGCGCCATGCGGCCCGCCACCAGCGGCGCCAGCAGTGGAGCCTTGGCGCCGTGCTGCTGGGGCTGGTCGTCTTGAAACTGTTCCTCATCGACCTGTCGAACGTGGGCGGCATCGAGCGCATCGTGTCCTTCGTGGGCGTCGGTTTGCTGATGGTCCTGATCGGCTACCTGGCGCCCTTCCCCAAGGCTGCCGCGCCGGTGCCAGCCGAACCGCAACAAGGAGCAGCATGAAAACCACACTCATGTTCGGCATCGCGTTAATGGCAGGCGCCGCGCTGGCCGCGCCGTCCCAGGACAGGCCGCAGGACTACGGCTGGAGCATGCCGGTGACCGTGACGGCCGGCGCGGGCATCGTCAAGCTCACATTGCCCAGAGAACTCTACCTGCACGCCAGCTCGCCCAGCCTGGCCGACGTGCGGCTGTTCGATGGCGACGGCAAGCGCCTGGCCTATGCCATCGGTGCGCCGCCTGCGCAATCGGCGACGCAGCGGACAGCCATTCCAGCCCGCATTTTCCCCGTGACGGGCGCACCGGCAACTGGCGACGGCTTGCAAGGCATCGACATCCGTACGGCGGAAGATGGCCGCTTGCTATCGGTCAGCACCCGCGCCGGCGCGGCAACCAGCACGACGGCGCTGCAAGCGCTGATCCTGGACCTGGGCAAGCAAGCGCCAGACAAGCGCATCGCCGCCTTGCGCTTCACGCCACCAGAGCGCACGGCTAATTACAGTGCACAAGTGCTGCTGGAAGTGAGCGACGACCTGAAGCAATGGGATGCGATCGGCACCACCACCTTGAATTGGCTCAGCAACAGCGACACGCAAACGCTGGCCAACGACAGCATTGCCTTTGCACCGCGCGCTTTCCGCTACGCGCGCCTGAGCTGGCAGGAAGGCCAGCCGCTGGTGTTTGCAGCGATTGCCGCGCAAGCCGTCAGCGAAACCGAGGCGGCGCCGCCACGCGCGAGCATCGTGCTGCGAGGTGTTCCAGGCAAACTTGCCGGCGAATGGGCGTATGCCACGCCGATCGCCATTCCCGCCGACAGCATTGCGCTGCAATTCAAGGAGAGCAACGTGGTGCTGCCCGTCACACTGGGCGTGTATCGCCAGAGTACTCATGTGCCGCAGCGCCGGCTGTCCCTGCACCGGCAAACGCGGCCGGCAAATGGCGAATATTTTGAGCCGCTGCTGAGCACCAGCTTTTACCGCATCAGCGAGGCTGGCAAGGAACGCGTCTCCGGCGACCTGACCATGCCGGTGGTGCAGACCACGCAATGGGTGCTACGGCCCGAGTCGCAAAGTACGGCGATGCCGGCCAGCGTGCCGCTGTTGCGCCTGGGCTGGACGCCGGATACGCTGGTGTTCCTGGCCGGCGGCAAGGGGCCATATCATCTGGTGTTCGGACGAGTCGACGCGCAACCGGTGGCGCAGCCGCTGTCACAGGTGGCGCCCGGCTATCGCGACGGCGAATTGCAGGCGCTGCCGATTGCCACAGTGGGCGCGTTGACGGCGCGCGCTGGCGCAAGCGACGCCGCGCCAGCATCGGCTCACACCGGTGCGCCATGGCGCCTGGCCGCGCTGTGGGCCGCGCTCTTGCTGGGCGTGGCCGTGCTGGGCTTTTTCGCCTGGCGTTTGCTGACGCAGATGAAAGAGGAACAAGGCAGTAGCGACAAGCAGGAACATTAACGGCTTGGCCGCGATATCGTTGCCTCACTGCCGCAGCAACGCCTTGAACGTCTGCGGCATCCACGGTCGTGCTGCCAGCATGAAACTGATGGCCAGACGCTCATCGCCAGGCAGGCGCGCGTCTTCCTGGTGCTGCTGCGAAAACTCCACCGCCACCTGCTTCAATCGCTCGAGCAAGGCCGCCGTGGACTTCTTCGACAGCATCACATTCACCAGGCGCAGCAATTCCGTTTCGCCATCGAATTGCGAATTCAAATAATCGCCATACGCTTCCTTTTTGAAATACGTGTGGATGGGACCGTTCGGTATCCAGGCAAACGTGCGCGCCACCAGCAGTTTGACCCGGTTATTCGGCAGCAGTTCCAGAAAACCGATCTTGTCGAGGCGCAGCAGGTATTTCACGGCTTGCGCCTCGCTGATGTCGTAGATGGCGACGATCTGTTCCAGCGGCAGCAGGTTCAGGGCGGACACGGCCACCACGAACAGCCTGGTGTCGTCGATGATTTCCTTTTCCTGCGCATATGTCAGCCCCGTGATCAGCGTCGGCGCCGCATGCGCCGCCTGCACGGCCAGCGCCAGCTGCTGAAAATCGCTGCCGACGGCCACGAGGATCTGGTCCAGCCGCTGCAGGGTGAATTGCTTCTGCGAAAACATCCGCTTGACGCTGGCTTCGGACACGCCGATGCGCTGGGCCAGTTCGGCATACGTGACGGAGCGCGCTTTCAACAGGCGTTTCAAGGCCTCGATCAGGGCGTGGGTTTGCGGCATGCACTTCCTTTATAAAAATGGCATTGCTTCGGCAAGCAAAAAAGTAGCGGAAAACGCTACCCGCAGTATGCCTGCCCGCTACGAGTAGCGTTTTCATTGACCAATTGCCCACAGTCTACAATGATGGCGTTGCCACTTGGCACACTTGAAGGAGAAACACATGAAACGCCTGCTGCCCCTCTGCCTGTCCCTGTCGCTGTTGACGCTTTCCGTGGCTGCCCCCGGCCTGGCGCACGCCGCCGCTTCCGAGAATCTGTCGAAAGGCTCGCAAAATCTCAGCCAGGGTTCGGCCGTCGTCGTCGCCGGCTCGCTGTCGATGCTGGTCGCGTCCGGCCAGGTGGTCGTCGCCAGCGTGGAAACCGTGGGCGAAGGCATCGTCATCGTGCTGAAGGGCGCGTCCGAAGCGGGCGGCGCCTCCATCCAGATGAGCACGCAGGCAGCCAAGGGCCTGTCGCTGGCGGCCGGCACCGTAGTCAGTGTGGCGGCGCTGTCCACCGGCCACATGCTGGTCATGTCCGGCAAGGCCATAGCCTTCATCCCGAACGAACTGGGCAAGGCACTGCTGCACCATTCCAAAGTGTAAATCACCATGAAAAACCTGACTTCCATGAAACATCTGCTGGCCACCGCCCTGCTGTGCGCCGCCACCGTGGCGCCGCTGGCCCAGGCCGCCAATTCCGATACCACCAACGCCTCCGACAATGCCAGCATGGCGTCGGCCATCGTGCTGGTCGGCTCCATGTCGGTGCTGGCCGCCGCCGGTGAAATCGTCATCGACAAGGTGGAAGACGTGGCCGACGGCAGCGTCCTCGTGCTGAAAAGCACGGCCAGAGGCAGCGCGCAAGCGGCCACGGCCTCGGTCAAGTTGAGCCAGCAAGCCACGCAAGGCCTGTCGCTGGCGGCCGGCACGGTGGTCGACGTCGTGGCCGTCTCGACGGGCCATATGCTGATGCTGTCGGGCAAGGCCATCGCCTACCTGCCGAATGCGGCCGGCAAAGCCATCCTCCACCATTCGAAAGCGTAAACCATGAAACGCCTGACTGTCATCGTCCTCAGCCTGGCCCTGGCCGGCGCCGCCCACGCGGGGCGCTCGTGCGAGGAAAAGCCGACCGACGCGACCACCCTCGTCAAGTCGATGGACCTGGCGCAGAAGACCCTGCAGGCGCTCGACGCCTCGGGCGCGCAAGTGGCGCTGGTGGCGCGCGCCGGGCAGGATCTGTCGAAATACAATGTGCGCTATTCGCACATGGCGCTGGCCTGGCGCGACCACCCGAAGGGCCGCTGGCTGGTGGTGCATGAACTCAATGAATGCGGCACGGCGCAATCGTCGCTGTACAACGAGGGATTGGGCAATTTCTTCATGGATGACGTGTACATGTATGAAACCCTGATCCTGATCCCAGGCCAGGATACGCAGCAGCAACTGGCGCGCCTGCTGGCCAGCAACACGCCCAAGCGCCTGCATGAGGCGCACTACAATATGCTGGCCTACCCGTTTTCCACCAAGTACCAGAACTCGAATCAATGGGTGCTGGAAACACTGGCCGCCGCCAGCAATGAGCCTGGCAAGATCGAGACGCGCGCCGAAGCGCAAGGCTGGCTGCGCGGCGCCAGCTACGCGCCGCAAACGCTCAGCATCCCCGCCGCCACGCGCCTGGGCGCGCGCATGTTCCGTGCCAATATCGCCTTTGACGATCACCCGTTCGAGCGCCGCATGACGCGCCAGATCGACGTCGTCACCGTCGACTCCATCACCCGCTTCATGCGCCAGCGCGAACCGCAGGTACAGGAAATCGTCGTGCGGGGCAATTAGTCCGGCACCATCAAGACCGGCGCGTGCGCCAGCGGCGCCGCGCTGCACAGCACGATGGACAGCTCGGCATGGGGCAAGGTCACGCAGCTTGCCGCATCCATGCCCAGCTTGTAGCGCGCCTCCGCCTCGCTCCAGCGCCGGTAAAACGCCGCCAGCCGCGCTTCAAGCGGCATGCCTTCCAGCTCGGCGACCATCTCCGCGCCAAACGCCTGCCGCGCCAGCGCCAATACGTCGCGCCGTGGGTCGCACACTTCAATATCGAGCCCCAGCGGCGCAGTACGGCTCAGCGCACAGGCGACCCAGTGGCCGCTGTGGGAAATGCTGAAATGCGCGCCACCCTCGGGCGACAGCAGCAACGGCGCCTGGCCCGGCCGTTCTTCCAGCACGATGGCCGGCGGCGGCATGTCCAGCAGTTTTCCCATCGCCGCACGCAGCAAGGCACGTCCCAGCAGGAACTGGCGCCGGCGCAGCGGCCGCGCAAAGCGCGCGTAACGGGCCGTTTCGGCCGGCCCCAGCCACGCTTCATACTGGCCAAGCTGCGCGGCGTCAATGCCGCGGGAATCGAGCAGCCAGATACTGGCGCCGGTGGCAGAGGTGGTTGAGGTCATGGACGTATGTGGCTGCGCAAAGGCGCAGTCTGCCATAAATCGCCGGCGCCGGTCCGGCAAAAAAAATGGCAGCGCGGTTGCCCGTCGCTGCCAGTGCATTGACCGCCTTGCCGGCGCTTGCGCGCCGCCGGTCTGCCCTGCTGCTTACTTAGCGTCTTTCAACTTCACGAATTCGCCCTTCAATGCCACGCCCGTCATCATCGTGCCTTCATGGCACTCGAATTCCGTGGTGCTGGAATTTTCGACATTCTTGTAGTTGCTGACGATATTGACGACCGCATCGGCGCCCACCGATTGCGCGCGCTTTTGCAGCGCCAGCATGGCCGACAGGAAAGCCCAGTTGCACGACGTTTCCGCCGACTTGCCGACGCCATTGGTCTTCTGGCTGGTCTTGTCGCTGCTGATGCGCGTGGCGATCGGCGGCGTCGGCTGGTCGCCGAAGAAGAACTGCACGCCATCGCCAAGGCGGCCTTGCGCGTCGTTGGCGGCCATCGCACCGGCGATCGACATCATGTGCTTGTTGTCCGCCGCTTGCGCAGGCAAGGCGGTTGCCAGTGCCGCCGTCATGGCGGCCAGGATCATCATTGTTTTCATGCTGTTTTCCTTGAAAGATAAAGTCATAGTACAAAAGGAGCCATGTGCGCCGCTTGCGTCGGCACAAGCAGGCATCATGGCCGGTAACGCTTGAAAATCAGCGACGTGTTGATGCCGCCGAAGGCAAAATTATTCGACATCACATACTCGCACTCGATCGCCCGGCCTTCGCCGGCGATGTAATCGAGCGGCGCGCATTGCGGGTCGACCTGCTGCAGGTTGATGGTGGGGGCGAACCAGCCTTCGCGCATCATCTCGATGCTGATCCACGCTTCCAGCGCGCCGCAGGCGCCCAGGGTGTGGCCCATGTAGCTTTTCAGCGAACTGATAGGAGTGCGGTCGCCAAACACCTCGAACGTGGCTTGCGACTCGGCGATATCGCCCTGCTGCGTGCCCGTGCCGTGCGCGTTGATGTAGCCGATATCGGACGGCTGCAGTCCCGCGTCGGCCAGCGCCAGCAGCATCGCCTGGCGCATGGTGGCGGAATTCGGCTGGGTCACGTGGCAGCCATCGCTGTTGGTGCCGAAGCCCACCAGTTCCGCGTGGATGGCCGCGCCGCGCGCCTGCGCATGGTCGAATTCTTCGAGGATCAGGCAACCGGCGCCCTCGCCGATGACCAAGCCGTCGCGGCTGGCGTCGAACGGGCGCGGCGTCGTATGGCCTGCGTCATTGCGCGTGCTGGTGGCGAACAGGGTGTCGAAGACCGCCGCCTCGGTGGCGCACAGCTCCTCGGCGCCGCCGGCGATCATCGCCAGCTGCTTGCCGCCGGCGATCGCCTCGTAGGCGTAGCCGATGCCCTGGCTGCCCGAAGTGCAGGCGCTCGAGGTGGTGATGACGCGGCCCGTGACGCCAAAGAACACGCCGATGTTGACGGGCGCCGTGTGCGCCATCATCTTGATGTAGGTGGTGGCGTTGATGCCCTTGGTGGTGCGCTCTTCCATCATGCGGCCAAAGTCGCCGATGGCGCTGGGCGTGCCGGCCGACGAGCCGAAGGAAATGCCCATGTCGCCGCTCTTGAGCAGTGGATGCCCGGCCAGGCCAGCATGCTCGAGAGCCAGTTCGCTGGCGCGCGTGGCCATCAGCGCGATGCGTCCCATGCTGCGCACGGCCTTGCGGTTGTAGCGGTCCGTCAGCGCGAACGGCGCGGCCGGCGCGCCCAGCTGCGTGTTCAAGCCTTCGTAATCGGCCCATTCGCCCATGCGCACGACGGCGTTGCGGTACTCGCCCAGGCGCTGGCGGATGGTCTGCCAGTCGTTGCCGATCGGGCTGATGCCGGCCATGCCGGTCACGACTACCCGCCGGCTCATGCCATGCCTCCGTTGACGGAAATGACCTGGCGCGTGATGTAGCCCGCCTCCTCGCCGACGAGGAAACTGACGGCGGCCGCCACCTCTTCCGGCGTGCCGACGCGGCGCGCGGGGATCATCTTTAGCGCCTCGTCGAGCGGCACGTCGCTGATCATGTCCGTCTCGATCAAGCCCGGCGCCACGCAGTTGACGGTGATGGCGCGCTTGGCCAGCTCCAGCGCCAGCGCCTTGGTGGCGCCGATGATGCCGGCCTTGGCCGCGCTGTAATTGACTTGGCCCCGGTTGCCGATCAGGCCCGAGACGGAGGCCATGGTGACGATGCGTCCGGGCTTGCGGCGCTGTACCATCGGCATCACCAATGGGTTGAGCACATTGTAGAAACCGTCGAGGTTCGTTTGCAGGACGATGTCCCAGTCCTCGCCCGACATGGCGGGAAACGCATTGTCGCGCGCCACGCCGGCGTTGCAGACGACGCCGTAATAGCAGCCATGTTCGGCGATGTCCGCTTCCAGCGCGGCGGCTGCCGCCGCACGGTCGCCGATATCGAATTGCAGCACGCGCGCCGCGCGTCCCAGCGCCTGCACCTGCTGCGCCACCGCGTCGGCCTCGCCGCGCGCGCTGCGGCAATGCAGCACCACGTCAAACCCGTCGCGCGCCAGCCGCAAGGCGATGGCCTTGCCGATGCCGCGCGACGACCCCGTCACCAATACACTTTTACTCATGCTGCGCTCCATTCATACTCTCCTGCAGAAATTGCTTTGCATCCTCGGGCTGGAATACCGTAATCGTCGCTTGCGCCAGTACGGCGCCCGCCATCTCGATACGGCACTCGAACGCGCCCAGTCCATTCTCGCCCTGCAAGGCCTGTTGTACCTGCACCTGCAACACGCTGCCGTCCACAAACAGGGGCACCTGCGCCTCGTAGCGCCGCGCCCCCAGCAAAAAACCGATCTTCACGGGCGCCCCGGCCTGGCGCGCCAGGTAGCCCGCATGCGCGGCGATCGCCTGCGCCATGTATTCGATGCCGACCCAGCTGCCCACGCCGGCCGACGGCGCGTCATAAAACACGCTGCCGGCATGGATGGCCACTTCGGCGCACAGGTTTTCGGCGTCGGCCGACACCACCCGGTCGAGCAGCACCATGGCGCCGGAATGGGGCACCAGCTCGCGGATATCCGGAAAACTCACGCTCCCCTCCCGAACAGCAGGGCGGCGTTCGAGCCGCCGAAGGCAAACGAATTGCTCAGCGCCCAATCGAGCGGGCGTCCCAGGCGCGCGCCGGGCAAGGCCAGGCGCAGCGGCGGCAGGGACTCGTCGGGCACGCCATCCCACAGGTGCGGCGGCAGCAGCCCCTCGGCGTTATCGTCCTGCATCGCCAGCCAGCACAGCGCTGCCTCGATGGCCGCCGCCGCGCCCAGCGCGTGGCCCGTCAGCGGCTTGGTGGAACTGGCCATCGCCGTGGCGCCGAACAGGTCGGACACCACGCGCGCTTCCATCGCATCGTTCTGCGGCGTGGCCGTGCCGTGCAGGTTCACATAATCGACTTGCGACGCCGCGATGTCCGCGCGCGCCAATGCCTGGGCGATGGCCAGCCGCGCGCCGCCGCCTTCGGGATCGGGCGCCGACATATGGTGGCCGTCGGACGATTCGCCCCAGCCGCGCAAGGCCACGGTGGCCGGCTGCGCCGTCATCAGGAACAGGACCGCCCCCTCGCCGATATTGATGCCGTCGCGGTTCGCGCCCAGCGGATTGCAGCGCCGTTCACTGACGGATGCCAGCGCGGAAAATCCGGCCACGGTAAAACCGCACAGGGTATCGACGCCGCCCGTCAGCACGGCGTCGCACAGGCCCATGCGGATCAGGCGCGCCGCGCTGGCCATCGCCTTCGCGCCCGACGAACAGGCGCTCGAATGCACGAGGGCCGGTCCGTCGATGCCCAGTTCATCGGCCAGCATCAGCGCCGGCGACGCCATCTCCTGCTGCCCGTAGTGGAAGGTATCCGGCAAGCCCTTACCCGCCACATGCCGGCCAATCGCAGCTTCCGTCTCGGCGATGCCCGAGGTGCTGGTGCCGATCACCACGGCCACGCGGTCCGCGCCGTAGCGGGCGATGGCCTGTTCCACGGCCGGGCGGATCTGCGCCAGCGCGGCCAGCGCCATGCGGTTGTTGCGGCTGCGCGCGGCGATGCCGTGCCGCGCCACCGATGGCAAGGCCGCAGCGACCACGCCCAGCGGCAGCACTCTTCCCGGCGTATGGGTATCGACGGGCACCACGCCGCTGTGCGCGGCAAACAGTCGCGCGCGCACTTCTTCGCGGCTGGCGCCCAGCGCGCAGACGACGCCGCAGTCATTCAAATACACGGTCAAGCCAGGCATTCAGCTTCCTTCCGGGGCGTTCTGTATCGTCAGGCGATAGCGGTAGCGCAGATTGTCGAGCACCACCGTGCCGCTCCAGCGCGGCATGCCGCTGTAGTCGATCACGGTCACCGCTTCGTCATGCAGGAACAGG
The DNA here is from genome assembly GCF_058798675.1 of Janthinobacterium sp. GW822-FHT07H10. Classification (NCBI taxonomy): domain Bacteria; kingdom Pseudomonadati; phylum Pseudomonadota; class Betaproteobacteria; order Burkholderiales; family Oxalobacteraceae; genus Janthinobacterium; species Janthinobacterium sp. GW822-FHT07H10. Next base: position 260,381 of record NZ_JBXAKS010000008.1, on the reverse strand, counting down.
GTGCGGCGCAAGCCGCTGTCCTCGATGCGCCAGCCGGCCGGCAAGGCCTGTGCGATCGCTTCGCGCGGCCACAGGGTCAGCTGCATGTCTTCCAGCACGTCTTCGGCGCGCACCTGCGCCGGCAGCATCAGGTGGCGCCACGATGTCATCTCCTTGCCGTCGTAATGCAGCGACAGCACGCGCTGGCCGAATGCCAGGCCCACCAGGTCGAGGTGCGACGGTTCCACCTCCAGCGCCGCATCGAGTTCGTCGATGCGCCCTGCCCGTTCGACGACCAGGTGCTGCTGTACGCTGACCGTGGCGGCCAGCGCCGACGGCGCCAGCTTCAGCCCCAGGCGCGCCGGTGCCGGCGGGGGGGCGCTGGCGCAGCCGGCCAGTGCCAGCAGCAGCGCCGGCGCCCATCGTTGACAGTGCAAAAACATCAGATTTCTCCTGCGGCATCGGCCGCGCTACGGTTGTCGGCTTCGGCAAAGCATGGCGACAGCAGCCACACGAGCGCCGTGCCGATCAGCATGGTCAGGCCAAACGCCTGCAATGCGGCCGTCTTGCTCAGGGCCAGCAAGCCGAAAGACAGAATGGTGTTGGCCGCCGACAGGCCCACGGCCAGCCACGGCGTGTTGTTGCGGCGGTCCGGATGCTCCTGCATGAAGATGCCGTAATCGACGCCGACGCCGAGCAGCAGCATCAGCGCCAGCACGTGGAACAGCTGCAGCGGCAGCCCCAGGTAGCCCAGCAGGGCCAGGGCCGCCACGCTGGCCAGCGCCGTGGGCGCCAGCACGCGCCAGGTGCGGCGCCGGTAACGCGGCAGCAGCAAGCCGAAGACCACCAGATAGGCGCCCAGCACGACGGCGCCCATGTAGACGCGGTAGCGGCCAAGCACCGAGGAAATCTCGGCTACCTTGTCGACCCACTGCACGCCGGGCAAGCCGTCGGCCGCCCGCGCCAGCAGCGGAATGGCCGCATACTGCATGCCGCGCAGGGCGACGATGGAGGCATGGCCGCCTTCCACCTTGCCCAGCCACAAGTGGCGCCACGGCTCGCTGGCCGGCACGTCCAGGAAGGCGTCTATCGACAGCGGCTCCCCCGCCTGAGCCAGCTGCGCGCGCACCTTGCCGGCCCATTCCGGTCCTTCATCGACCGATTGCGCCAGCAGGTCGAGCGCGGCGCCCGGCTGCAAAATGGCGGCATCGAGCAGCGCGCGGCGCGCCGCCTGCGTCTGCAGCGACGGCACCCAGTTCGACATGGCCTGGTAGCCGCTGAGGTGCTTTTGCGCGATCAGCGGCAGCAGCCGCTGTTTCAGCGCTTCCTCGCGCTGCAGCACGGCTTCCGCGCTATCGCCGCGCACCAGGTAAAACTGCACCGGCGTGGGCGCATCGAGCAATTTGCTCAGCTTCATCTGGTCGCGTATCAGGTGCGCGGGCGGCGTTTGCAGCAAACGGATATCGTCGTTGACGCCGAGGCGGCTGATGCCAAAGACCGCGAACAGGATGAACAACACGCCGCCAATCAGGGTGGCGCGGTTGGCGCGCAGCAGCGGCCAGCGCGCGCGCGCGGCGCCATAGTGTTCGACCAGGGCGCCGCTCTTCAGGGTGCCGCCGTTGATCAGTGCGGGGAACCAGAAGACCACCGTCAGCCAGGCGAACACCAGGCCGAGGGCGGAGAACACGGCCATGTGGCGCAGGCCGGGGAATGGCGTCAGCGCCAGCCCCATGTAGCCGATGACGGCCGCCAGCAGGGTCAAGCCCAGGCCAGGCAGCAGCCGGCGCAGCAAGGTGCGCGAATCGAGGGCGGGGTCGGCGCCCAGGCGGTTGCACAGGAAGTAAATGCCGTAGTCCTGCGCCACGCCGATCAGGCTGGCGCCGAACACCAATGTCATCAAATGTATCTTGCCAAACAGCAGCCAGCATACGGACAGGGAACCGAGGCAGCCGATGCCGATCGACAGCAGGATCAGCGAAATCGGCTTGATCGAGCGGAAGGTCAGCCACGTCAGCAGGATGATGCCGGCCAGCGAACCGAGGCCGATGGTCGACATTTCCCCTGCCGCCTGGCTGCTGGCGGCGGCCGCGTGCAGGATCACGCCGGCGCTGATGATTTCCACGCCGGGCACGGCCAGCCGCGCCGCCGCTTCGGCCTGCGCCAGCAGCGGCAGCACGGTTTCCTGCGCCCCCAGCGAAAAGGCCGGCACGCTCAGGGTCATCGGCAGCAGCACATACTGGCGTGTTCCGTCGGCAACGAACAGGTGGCCGTCGCGCGGACGCACGGGCGTTTCCTGCGCGCGCTCCTGCACCCAGCCGCCAAACAGGCCAAACGGATCGTCTTGCCAGGCGCCCAGCTTCGGCCCGCCGAACGGACTGTAGAGCTGGCTCAGCGCGGCGTCGCGCCAGAACGCGGGCGCTTCCTGGCGCAGCTGCGTTTCCTGCGGCGCCGTCAGCAAGGTCAAGCGATGCTGCTGGAACAGCGCCAGCCAGTCGTTTTGCGTCTGCTCGTCGAGCGGCGTGGACTGGAACAGGCCAGCATGGCGTGCCAGCACGGCGCCGTAGGCGTCGGCCGCGCGCTTCGCATCGCTCCATTCGGCGGCGCCGACCAGCACCACCACGCGCTGCTGCGCCGCGTCGACCATGTGCGTAAACGATGCCTGCAGCACCGGGTCGCGCTCCTGCACCGGCAGCAAGGCGAGAATGTCGGTATCGGGCACGATGCGCTTGCCCAGCCACAGATAGGCGTTATGCGCGAGCAGCAGCGCCACCACCAGCGCCCAGGCGATGGCGAGCAGGCGTCCGGCATTGCGGCCGCGGTTCGTCAGGGAAGTCAAAACAGGGCCGCCTCTTGTGGCGTGATGGCGGCCGGTCCCGTTTCAATCGCCGAGAACACGATGCTGGTGCGGTCGCCGCTCGCCTCGCTGATGCTGATGTTTTTCACGAAAGCGCCGCCATCGAGGCGGATGCTGCCGATCGCCTTGGCCAGCGCCGGCTGGCGTGCCTTCAGCGCCACCTGCCAGGTGCCGCCATCGATGCTGCCATCGACTTCAAACAGGGTGTCGAGCTGCGCCAGGTCGCCGGCCAGCAGCGAAAACAGCACGCTGTTGATCATCTTGACCACCGGCTCCGTCTTCGCATCGAGGCGCATGGCCACGCGCTCGCCCTGGAAATGCACGATCTCGTCGCGCGTCAGGCGCAGGGTATTCGGAAACGGCTGCAAGGTGCGCCACAGCACGCCCTTGCCGGCCACCACGCAAAAGCGGCCATTCGACGCCAGCGCCTTCTTCATGCCCGCCAGCTGCTTGCTCTGGTCAAAGCGGCCGCACAGCTGCTGCGGCTTGGCCAGCATGGCCTCGATCTTCGCCACGGGCGCGGCCGCGTGCAGCGGCGCCATCGCCATCAGGCACAAACCCGCCAGCAGGACTTTGATATGTTTTTTCATACGGCCTTCAATCCCAATTTTTCAAACAGTATCGGCGGCGAGGCAAAGCACATCTCGCCGCTGGCGATGTCGACGGCCACCTGCGTCGTGCTGGCGCGGTTCAGGCGCTTGCCCGTCGCGCTGTCGCTGACCAGGTACTCGATCTTCAAGCGGTCTTCCCACTCCACCAGGTCGGCGCGCAAGGTCAGGCGCTGGCCGAACGTGGCGGGTGCCACATAGCGCAAATGCATGTCGATCACGGGCCAGGCATAGCCGGACGCCTTCATGTCGACATAGTTGTAGCCGATGCTGTCAAGCAGCGCGCAGCGCACCACTTCGAGGTATTTGACGTAGCGGCCATGCCAGACGATTTCCATCGGGTCCAGGTCGAAGAACTGCACCTGCATCTCCACTTCGGCATGCCAGCGGCTGGGCGTGGCCCTCTTGCCGCGCACCTTATGCGTCTCACTCATTGCCGGCTCCGTACAACGGCCAGGCCTGGGCGCGCATGCGTTCGAGCAGCACGCGCAGCTCAGGATCGAGACGGCGGTCTTCCTCGACGGGCGCGATATCGGCGGCCAGCGCCTCCAGCATCGCTGCCAGCGCCGCTTGCGGCGGCACGTCGGGATTCACCTTGCAGCGCAGCCACACGCCCTGGCGCACCGTGATCAGCAGGGCCGCAGCCACCTGCTCGCACAGTTCCAGCACGCGCAGGCAGTCGCGCGCGGCGATGGTGCCCATGCTGACCTTGTCCTGGTTGTGGCATTCGGTCGAGCGCGAAAATACCGAGGCCGGCATGGTCAGTTTCAGCGCTTCGGCCGTCCAGGCGGAGGCGCTGATCTGCAATGCCTTCAAGCCGTGGTTGATGGCCGCGCGCGGTCCCGTGGCGCCCGACAGGTTCGCCGGCAAGCCCTGGTTGTAGCGGCTGTCGACCAGCAAGGCCATCTGGCGGTCCAGCAAGTCGGCCAGGTTGGCCACCGTGTTCTTCATGCTGTCCATGGCGAAGGCGATATGGCCGCCGTAGAAATGGCCGCCATGCAGCACGCGCTCGCCTTCGGCGTCGATGATGGGATTGTCGTTGGCGCTGTTGAGCTCATTCTCGATGGACGAGCGCAGCCACGGCAAGGCGTCGGCCAGCACGCCGATCACGTGCGGCGCGCAGCGGATCGAATAGCGGTCCTGCAGGCGCTTGCCGTTGCGTTCCCAGGAATCGGTGGGCAAATCGGCGCGCAGCCAGGCCGCCACCTGCTGCATGCCCGGATGCGGCTTGACGGAAAACAGGGTTTCATCGAAGTGATGCGCATTGCCGTCGAGCGCGAACGAGGCCATGGCCGTGATGCGCGTCGTCAGGCGCGTCAGGTATTCGGCACGCTCATACGCCAGGCAGGCCAGCGCCGTCATGACGGCCGTGCCGTTCATGATCGCCAGGCCTTCCTTCGGCCGCAGGCGCAGCGGCGTGATGCCCGCTTCGCGCAGCGCCTGCTCCGCCGGCACCTGTACGCCGTCGCGCCACACTTCGCGCTCGCCGCACAGCACCGCCGCCAGGTAGGACAGGGGCGTCAGGTCGCCGCTGGCGCCGACCGACCCTTCCGATGGAATCAGCGGCAGCAGGCCGGCGTCGAGCAGGCGCGCGATCTGCGCCAGCAGTTCCACGCTGACGCCGGAAAATCCTTTACTCAGCGACGCCAGGCGCGTAGCCATGATGGCGCGCGTCTGCGCCGGCGTGAAGAATTCACCGAGGCCGCAGCCGTGATAAGTGTACAGGTGGTGCGGCAGCTCGGCCACCAGTTCCGGCGGCACGGTCACCGTGCACGAATCGCCGTAGCCGGTGGTCACGCCATAGATGGTGCCATCCTCGCGCAGCAGGCGGTCGAGGAAATCGGCGCCGCGCGCGATTGCCGCGCGAAAGACCGGGTCGCTGGAGAGTTCGGCGCTGGCCCGGCCATGCGCGATATCGGTAATGTCTTCGATGCGCAGGCGCTCGCGGTCGAAGCGGACGGCGCGCCGGGTGTTTTTCAGGTCAGCGAGGTGCATCGGGAGTATCCAGTCTTGAAGTATCGGGGAGTTGCCAAAAATCGTAAAAATTGAACCATTCCAGCGGCGCGCGCAGGCAGTGGTGCTGCAGCCGCGCCGCGTAGGCGGCGGCCAGTTCGTCCAGCATGGGCTCGCGCGATTTGCGCGGCAAATGCAAGGACTCGCGGAACAGTTCGAAATGAATTTCCGAGCGCTGGCCGATGCGCATCGAAAACAGCAAATACACGGGGCATTGCAGCACGCTGGCCAGCACATACGGGCCGACCGGGAATGCGGCCGCCTGCCCCAGGAACGGCGCCACGGCCACGCGCGGCTGGGGCGAGACGGGAATGCGTTCGCCGGCGATCACCACGAACTCGCCCTGCGCCACTTTCTCGGCCAGCAGCATGGCCGTGGCCGGCGTGATTTCCGTCACCTGCATCAGATTGAGCTGGCTGTCGGGGTTCAGGCGCTCCAGCATGCGATTGAACGCCTGCGCGTGGCGCGTGTGCACGAGCACCGTCAGCTTCAGGCGCGCATTGCGCTGCGACAGCACGCGGCACAGATCGAGGTTGCCCAGGTGGGCGCACACCAGCAAGGCGCCGCGCCCCTCCTCCAGACAGCGATTCACGCCGCCTTCGCCATCGACGCCGTGCAGGCTCACGCTGCGCGTGTCGTACAGCCCGCCCCACAGCAGCATCTTGTCGAGGATGGTTTCCGCAAACGCGGCAAAATGCCGCAGCACGCTCAGATTCGCCGGGCCGCCGCAGGCCGCGACGCGCTGCAGATACGCACGCGAGACGCGGCGCGCGCGGGCATGCGTCAGCACGTACCAGGCCAGCACCGGGTACAGCACGATGCGAAATGGCCAGCGGCCGAAGACGCGGCAGATCCAGAACAGCAGGCGCATGCCGGCCACGAAGCTGATTTCGTTGAAGCCGGACCAGTGTCCGCGCGGCTGGTGCGACGCCGTCGTCATCGCGCGCGCCAGTGGCGTGCCAGCAGGCGCGGTGCGCGCCACAGCATGCCGAAGAACAGGCGCGCATGCATGCACGAAATCAGCACGTTGTCGCGCCACAGCTCGAAATGCGAGACGCCGTCGCTGGGATAGCCAACTTTCGTGGGCAGGTTCGCCATCTCCAGTCCATCCCAGTACAGGCGCACCAGCACGTCGGTGTCGAAATTCATGCGCTGACCCAGCTGACGCCTCTCTGCCAGCACCATGAAAGGCGCCAGCGGATAGACGCGGAAGCCGCACATGGAATCGCGGATCTGCAGCGACAGGGTATTGATCCACACCCAGACATGCGTCGCATAGCGGCCGTAGTAGCGCGCTTTCGGCACCGAGGCGTCGTACACGGGATAGCCGACCACCACCGCCGTCGGCGTGGCCTGCGCCTGCGCCAGGAAGCGCGGCACATCGTCCGTCTCGTGCTGGCCGTCCGCGTCGATCTGCAGCGCATGGCTGTGGCCTTGCGCATGCGCGTGGCGGCAGCCCGTCAAGACCGCCCCGCCCTTGCCCTGGTTGCGCGCGTGGCGCAGCAGGGTCACGCGCGACGGATGCGCGGCGGCCAGCGCATCCAGGGTGCGCGCGCCGGCGTCAAGGCTGCCGTCGTCGACGAGGATCAGCGGCACGCCGTGCGGCAGCAGGCGCTCCACCACGGCGCCGATCGCATGCTCATGGTTGAACACGGGGATCACGATGCAGGGATGAAAACGCACTTCAGTCACCGCGGGCTCCGGCGCGGCCAAAGCGCAGCAGCGAGTGGCAATAGCCGATGCCGTCGCGCGTGGTCAGCAATTCCAGGCCGGCCTCCTGCGCCAGGCGGATATAGTCGGCGCTCTGGTAAATCTTGCTGTTACCGCTGGCCATGGCCGTGAAGTACGGCGACGTGTTGATCAGGCAGTAGGCGGCGATATCGTATTGCTGGCGGTCCCAGAAGGTGTCCATGATCAGCACCTGGCCGTTCGGCCCCAGCGCCTGCGCCACGCGGCGCAGGATGCTGGCGATGGCCGGCTCGGAAAAGCAGCTGAGGAATTGGCTCATCCAGATCAGGTCCATGCCGGGCGGCAGCGGCGCCGCGTCGTCAAGCAGGTCGCAGGCGTGCAAATGGGCCCGCTCGCGCACGCCAGCGTCACTCAGTGTCCGCTCGGCCACCGCCAGCTGGCGCTCGAGGTCGACCAGGTGCAGTTCCACGCCTGCATGGTAGGCCAGCGCCGCGCTGGCGAACTTGCCCGTATTGGCGCCGATATCCATGATGCGGCGCGGCGCCGTGGCGAAGACGTCCGGGAAAATCTCGGGGAACGAGGTGTCCGAATAATGGTGGTCGAAGGCGAACCAGCTGCCCTTGGCCGGTTCCGACAGCGCCGACAAGCCCTGGTACAAGGTTGGCCAGTCGCCCAGCGCGGCCAGCCCCAATGGCTGCTCGGCGTCAAGCGAGCGGTCGAGGTCGAACAATCCCTGGTAGCAGACGTCATGCATGAAGTCCAGGTTGACCTGGGTGATGCTGTCCGTCAGCATGCAAAAACCTACCTTGTCGAGCACATACGCGCCGTCGCGCAGCGATACGACGCCGGCCGACAGGCACGACTCCAGCGCCACTTTCAACGCATACTCGGTCCAGCGGCCGCTGGCAGCCATGTCGGCGATCGTCAGGCCGCTGTGGCCCGTGTCGGCCAGTGCCTGCAGCATGCCGCGTTTCCACGCATAGCGCACGCATTGAAAGACGACGGGGCCGAAAGCGATTTTTTGCGCCTCAAAACGGGCGGCAAAGGCGGTCTGGCGTTCGGGTGAGAATTTTTTATCTAACATGCGCTCGCTGCTGGAGTGGGTGTATCGGCGCCGCCACCGGGAACGGCAGCGGCATTCGGGTGAAACAGGATGCGGCCGCTGGCATGCTGGCCAGCGTCCGACAGATAGCGAAACTGCAGGCTGGCCTTGAGCGCGTCATATTCGAGCGCCAGCCGCACGGGACGGTCCGGCAGCACCGGCTGCTGGAATTTCAAGGCGTGCATGGCGCGGAAATGCGCGGGCAATTCCAGGTGCTGGCGCGCAAAGTGCAGCGCCCACTCCACCTGCACCACGCCAGGCAGCAAGGGCGCGTCCGTGAAATGGCCGTCGAAATAAAACAGGTTCGCGGGCACCCGCAGCTCGAGCAGCAGCCGTGGCGTCTCGCCCTCGGCCGAGCGCTCGAGCAGCTGCGCATGCGGCAGGCGCGGCGGCTTGTCCACCGGCGCCAGCAGGGCCAGCAGCAGCGCCTGCGTCGTCTTGCCCTGCGCATTGATGGGCAGTTGCTCCAGGTAGCGCCAGCGGCGCGGCAAGGCGACGGCGTCGACCTGGCCGCCCAGCGCCAGTTGCAGCTGGCGATTCAGGGCCAGCTTGCCTTCGGCGTCGAGCAACGCGCGGCCGGCGGCGCTGCAGACGATAAAGGCGGCCACCTTCTGGCGCTCGCCCGCCGGCGCGTCGCACAGCAGCACGCGCGCATCCGTCACCAGCGGCGTGGCCAGCAAGGCCGCCTCGATGGCGCTCAGCGAAATGCGTTTTTCCTCGATCTTCACGATGCGGTCGCTGCGCCCCAGCAGCTGGAAGCGCCCTGGCACCGTTTGCCGCGCGCGGTCCGCCAGGCCTAGCCAGCCATCATCGGCCAGGTGCGCCGAGCGCACTTCCAGCGCGCCGTCGTCCAGCAAACGCCAGTCCACGCCGGGAAAGCCCTGCCAGCTTTCGTCGTCAGGGCGCTCCGGCGCGCGCTGGCGCCAGGCCACGCCGCCCGTCTCCGAACTGCCATAGATTTCGCGCGGCACGCGGCCAAGCAGATTGCCCGCCGCCAGCGCGCTGTCCAGGGCCAGCGGACCGCCCGACGAAAACACGGCGCGCAGCTGCGCGCGCGCGCCGGACCAGTCGAGGTGTTCCGGCAGGCGCTTCAGGTGCGCGGGACTGGCGGCCAGCACGCACGGGCCGCGCGCCAGCAAGGCCGCCAGCTGCTCCGGATAATCCACGCTGTGCGCATGCACGGCGCGCCCGGCGGCCAGCGGCCACAACACCTTGAACAGCAAGCCGTAGATATGCTGGTGCGAGACGGTGGCGACGACGGCGGCGCCATCGGCGTGTTCGCCAAACAGCTGCTCCAGCGTGGCCACTTCGCTGGCCAGTTGCGAGAGTTTTTTCGGAATGGCCTGCGCCGCGCCCGTGCTGCCGGAGGTGTACACCACCAGCGCCGGAAAATCGTCGGCGAGCACTGTCCATGCGCGCTCGGCCAGGCTGTCCGCTGGCAGGGGCAACGGCGCATGCGCGGCCGGGAACTGCCCCAGAAAGCCATCCACGGACGCGGCCAGCGAAGCGCAGCTGGCCGGCAAGGTATCGGCCGTCAGCCAGATGGTCTTGCCCGCCTGCCAGGCGCCCAGCAAGGCGGCGCCAAACTCGATGCTGTCGTCCAGGTACAGGGCGAAATGGCGGCCTGCCTGGCGCTCCAGCAGATCGGCCCACGCCGCCATGCGCGCGGCAACATGCGCGTGATCGAGCATGGCGCCATCGCGCCAGCCGATTGGCATGGCTGGCGGGCGGCCATGCATGGCCAGCGCCAGGCGCGCCAGCGGGGAAATCGGCGAACGTGTTTCAGGCACGGGTACTTCCGGCAACGAGGATTCAGACATGGTGCAAACGCTTAAAACGCAGGCGGACGAGATACTCGCCGCCAAATAACAGGGCCATCAGGACATAGGCGATGACGCCCGTGTACAGCGACCAGACGGCTTCGCTGGCCCACAGCGCCGTGCCCAGCGCGATGCCGCCATTGACGATGAAGAAACCGCACCAGACCTGCGTCACGCGGCGCGTATAGCGCACGGCCGCGGGTGGAAAATCCTTCTCGCGCAGGCGCGCCAGGCGCTCCACCACCGACGGCGGCGCCCACAGGCTGTAGCCGAAGGTGGCCAGCAAGACGGCGTTGACGAGCACCGGATACAGTTTCAGCGGCAGCAGCAGGTTGCTCCACAGGGCGATGGCGGCCAGCAGCAGCGCCGCGGCCACCGACCAGCGCGCGGCGCGCTGCAGCTTCAGCGCGGGCAGGCGGCAGGCGGCGGCCAGCAACAGCAGCAGCGCCAGCCAGCGCGGCTCGACCTGGCCGTGACCGAACCAGATCGCCAGCGGATACAGCACGGTCAGCAGCAACGCGACGGCATTGAGCAGCACGCGTTATGCCGCCTGTTCCGTCGCCGACATCGCGCGCAGCGCCTCGACCACGTCGTCGATCGTGCGGATGGTCTTGAACACTTCCGGCTGCAGGCGCTTGCCCGTCAACTGCTTCAACTTGACCGCCAGGTCGACCGCGTCGATGCTGTCGATATCGAGTTCCGCATACAGATTCGACTGCGGCGTCAGCGCCGCCGGATCCAGCTCGAACATTTCAGCCAGCAGTTGCACTACCCACGCGTACAGTTCATCGCGGCTCATTGCGCTCATATCTACCATTTTGCTGCTCCTTACTTCTTTCTGTGAGTGTCAACCATGGCCGCCAGCGCCCGTACCGAGGCAAAGTGGCGGCGCGTATCGGCCGAATCGGCCGACAGGGAAATGCCGTATTTTTTTTGCAGGGCGACGCCCAGTTCCAGCGCATCGATCGAATCGAGTCCCAGGCCCTCGACAAACAGGGGCGCATCCGTATCGATATCGGCAGCGCTCATGTCTTCCAGTTGCAGCGCCTCGATGATCAGTTCCTTCACTTCGTGTTCAAGCATGTTGTTCCTGTTTCCCGCTAAAGTAATGTTGCAGATGAGTGGTCAAGGTGCGCGCCGCCATCACGTCGCTGGCGCCACCGCCGGTAAACTCGTCGATCGCCAGGTCGTCCTGCACGGCGATCTCGAAATGCGCGCGGCGGGCCGGCACGCGCCACCACGGCTCGCCCTTGCCCAGGGTCCTGGGCAGGCAGCGGATCAGCACGGGCGTCACGTCGCGGCGGCCGCGCACGGCGATATTCGCCGCGCCCCGCTTCAGCACCACCTCGCCGCTGCGTGGCGTGCGCGTGCCTTCCGGGAAAATGATCAGGTTGTTGCCGCGTGCCAGCGATGCCAGGCAAGCGTCCACCAGTTCGGCGCCGCCCGTATTGTTGATATAGCCTGCAGCGCGCACGGGACCGCCCGTAAACGGGTTGTTCCACAAATCGGACTTGACGATGCAATCGGCCTGCCTGACATACGCCATCAGGAAAATCGTGTCGATCAGGGTCGGATGATTGGCCAGGATCAGCAAGCCGCCCCGCTCCAGCTTGTCGAGACCGCGCAAGTCGTAGCGCAGCACGCCGAGAAAACGCATCAATCCGATGTAAAAACGGAAGCTCCAGCGGATGACGGCGCGCGCGCAGGCAATGCGCGTTTCGCGCCGCCATACCAGCAACTGCAACAAGGGGAACACCAGCACGCGCAACAGCAAGCCGCCCAGGCCAAAAGCGGCAAAACTGAATGCGGTCGCGATGGTGCGCCAGGCTATCGACAGGCCGGCGCGTACAGCCCCCAGCTTATGCATGGCGGCTCCAGCGCCAGGTCTGGCGGTTGGCCGCATGTTCGAACGCGCGGGCTTCGCCCAGCATGAAACGCAGCACGGCCAGGCTGCCGGGCATGGCATCGGCCGCCACCGGCAACGCGTCGTCGCTGCCGCGGGCGCGCCACGTCAGGCCAAAACCCGTGTGCGGGGCAGCCTCGGCCTGCAGCAGCCAGGCAAATGCATGCGGCTGCTCATGGCAATCTTCAAAGGCCTCGAATGGAAACGGCAAGGGACACTCCGCCAGCACCAGCAATACCTGCGCCGCGCCATCGGCCAGCAGGCTGCACGCCTCGATCACTGCGGCCTCGAGGCTGGCGGCACCGGCGGCGACAGCCAGCTGGTTCGCCGTATCGGCGCGGGCGATGGAAAACAGGCCGGCGCTGGCATTGTGCACGGCCATGCCGAACGCGGTCGGCGACAAGGGCTCGCCCTGGGCCAGCGCCGACAACAGTTCGACGGCGCGCGCCACCTCGCCATGGCGCGAGCAAAAGACCAACGGAATATCGCGCTGTTCGCCCAGGCAGGCGTACGCCACTTCGAGTGCCATCTTGCCCAGCTGGCCGGCGCGGCGGCGCAGCATCGGCGCCATCGCGCGCACACCAGGCTCGCCGGCGACGGCAATCGGCGCAACGGGCACGGTGCTTTGCGCCCACGCCTGCCACTGCTGCTGCGTTTCCAGGCCTGGCGCCCAGGCGGCATGTCTGACAATTGAAAAACGGACACCATCGGTGCGCATATGCATTTTCCTGAGTTCAAAAAAAGGGCGAACTCACGTCAAAACTGCGCAAAAAGCCCCGCCGGCGTTCTTTTCAAATTATAAACTAAGGAAGTCAAAATAACTAAAATAAATGGCCCTGCGGCAACTTTTTAAATGGGGAGCCTAAAACCCTGTTTTACGGAATACGCCGCCCCAGTTACTATTTGTAACATCCCATCTATTATCTTCCGAGGAAAAAAGCGTCGCTCGTCAGCAAACAAGCTGCATTCTCAAAAAAGAGGTTTTTTTATCAACAATAAAAAGAAGCTCTCTTTTACGACCACAAGAGCGTTGTTTTTAGATAACACGCACAGCATGGCGCGGTGGCGCGGCAAACGCAGGCATCGGACGCCACCGGCCAGCGCGCCGTCTATACAAACTCCAAAAAAACTGGCATCCCCCATTCCCGCCACGCGGCATGCCACGATGCCCTCCACATATGTCAGCGAGGATTACACCGGCTACGCTGCAGTAACAATATAGAGCGCTTGCTTTATGCCCATGGCCGCCAACAGATTCAACTTTGGCGGCGTCACCTTTCCGCCATGGAGAAGAATGGAGCGATCGGCAATACCAGCGGGGAAGGGAACCAGGATGAGTGTGCCTGGGTGGCTTGCCACTCTGTGCAACGGGGCAGAAAGGCGGCGGCCGGCATCAGCATCAAGGCGCTGCAGAAGTCGGCGCCGGCCAGGTGGTGGGGAGCGGCATGCAGGAAATCGGGGCTGGAACGGCGGCCCCGGGGCGACGCCGGTGAAGAACCGGCCGGCGCGCGCCATGCAGGCAGGCGCGGCAAGGCCATGGCGCGCAGGGCGCCCGTCGTGACGGCGGCGGCGCAGGTGCTTGGGGGGCGCCGGCCAGGCCGGCGCCCAGCCGTTAAAACACCCAGAGCTTATCGGCGGGCATATGCAGCCAGTACTTGCCCGCTTCCAGCTTGTGGCGCGAATACGCGCGCAGGCTGATGTTCTCGGCGCCGCCGCGCTCGAAAAGGCATTCCCAGCGGTCGCCCAGGTACATACAGGTCAGCAGCGGCAACTCGATGGCGTTGTCCACCGGGGTGGCGCTGATTTTCACTTCCTCGACGCGGATCATGGTAGTTACTTCGGTACCGACGTTGGCGCCGCGCGCCACGCCCTGCATGGCGGCGCCGTCGACCAGCAGGCGCACGGCGTTGCCGTCGCGCTGCACCACCTTGCCGGGCAAGCGGTTGTTACTGCCCATGAATTCCGCCGTGAACAGGGTATCGGGCGTTTCATACATGCTTTGCGGCGTGCCCTGCTGCTCGATCTTGCCGTTATTGAGCAACAGGATGCGGTCGGAAATGGCCATCGCCTCGCCCTGGTCATGCGTCACCATCAGCGCGGACAGGCCCAGGCGCACGATCAGTTCGCGCAGGAACGCCCGTGCCTCCTCGCGCAGCTTGGCATCGAGGTTCGACAGCGGTTCGTCGAGCAGGATCACGGGCGGGTTGTACACCAGCGCCCGGGCGATCGCCACGCGCTGCTGCTGGCCGCCGGACAGCTGATGCGGATAGCGCTCGCCCAGATGTCCCAGGCCCAGCTGCGTCAGCACTTCCTTCACGCGCCCGGCGATATCGGCCGTGCCCATCTTGCGCAGCTTGAGGCCGTAGGCGACGTTGTCGAAGACGGTCTTGTGCGGCCACAGCGCGTACGACTGGAACACCAGGCCCAGGTTGCGCTGCTCGGCCGGCATCTCGAAATGTTTCGCGCCGTCGTAGACATTGCGCTCGCCGATCTCGATGGTGCCCGCCTTCGGGCTTTCCAGTCCGGCCACGGCGCGCAGCAAGGTGGTCTTGCCGCTGCCCGAAGGCCCCAGCAAGGCGACCACTTCGCCTTTTTTCAGGTGCATCGAGACCCCCTTCAGGATGGGGTTGGCGGAGGCGCCGGTGCCATAGTCCAGATGCAGTTCATTGACGGTCAGTTCATTCATGATCTTGTCTCAGTCTTTAATTAGTTATGTAACTTCACGCCAAAGCGCAGCGCGATGCCCAGGCCGATGGCCACCAGGGTGATGTTGATGAAGGACAGCGCCGCCACCAGGTCGGTCGAGCCGCCCGCCCACAGCGATACCAGCATGGCGCCAATCACTTCCGTGCCCGGCGACAGCAGGTACACGCCGGTCGAATATTCGCGCTCGAAGATCAGGAACACCATCAGCCAGGCGCCCAGCAAACCGTACTTGATCAGCGGCAGGGTGACGTCGCGCGTCACCTGGCCGCGGCTGGCGCCGACGGCGCGCGCCGCCTCTTCCAGTTCCGGCCCCACCTGCAGCAGCGCGGTGGAAATCAGGCGCATGCCGTAGGCCATCCACACCACCGAATATGCGAGCCACAGGGCGAAGATGGTCGAACGCAGTTCGCGCAGCACGGGAATCACGTGACCGCTGAGCCACAGGGCCACGCCGTTGTCCATGCCTTTCAATATGCCGTCGAGCCAGGCCGGCACGAACAGGAACACCCACAGGAAGGACAGGCCGGCCAGCAGGCCCGGCACGGCGCGCGGCACCAGCACGCTGTAGTCGAGCAGGCGCGTGATGCCATCCTGCTTGCGGTGCATGGCCAGCGCGATGAAGCTGTAGCAGCCCACGGCCAGGGCGCCGCCGACGACGCCGATCAGGATGGTGTTGACGATGCCGCGCACCAGCGACGGCTGGTCGAAGATATCACGGAAATGCTGCAGGGTCAGCACGTCGGCCAGGTGCACGCCCTCGCCCCAGTACTGCACGAACGAGCGCAGCACGATGCCCGTCAGCGGCAGGATGATGGTGAAGATCAGCCAGCCGGCCAGCAGCGCGAACGCCAGCCACTTCCAGCGGCCCAGCGGCATGGCCTTGCTGCGCGCGCCCTTGCCCTTGATCGACACATACTTGTTGGCCGACTTGAGCAGCCAGCGCTGTATCATCACCAGCGGCATGGTCACCATCACCAGGCAGACGGCGACGGCGGCCATCAGGTGGTACGACGGCGTGCCCAGCTTGTTCGTCAATTTGTACAGATAGGTCGGCAGCACCAGATGGCCTTCCGGGTCGCCGAGCACCAGCACCAGGCCGAACACCTCGAAGCCGAGGAAGAACACCAGCACGCCCGCATACGCGAGCGCCGGCATGATCATCGGCAGCGACACGTTCATCATCACCTGCACCGGCGAGGCGCCGGCCACGCGGGCCGCTTCTTCCACGTCCGAGCCGAGGCTTTTCAGGGCCGACGAGGCGTACAGGTAGACGTGCGGCACGTGCGTCAGGCCGGCGATGATGACGATGCTGGTGAATGAATAGATATTCCAGGGCACGAAGCCCAGCAGCTCCTTGGCCCAGGTCGAATAAAAGCCCACGGGGCCCATCGAGACGACGTAGCCAAAGCCCATCACCATCGGCGACACAAAGATCGGCACCAGCAGCATGGGCGCTACCCAGCCGCGGCCGGGCAGGTCCGTGCGCACCATCAGGAAGGCCAGCATGCCGCCCAGCGGCACGGCGATGACGGTCAGGCCGAAGGCGAGCATCAGGCCATTCTTGAAGGCCATCGAAAAATCGGGATCATCGAAGATGAAACGGTAGGAGTCAAAGCCGAATTCGCGCACCGGCATGAAGAAGGGCGCGTTCAAAAAGCTTTGGTAAAAAATCAGGAACAGCGGCAGGAAGATGGCGACCAGGGTGATCGCCACGACCACGCCGCGCGGCCAGTTCAGGCGCGACAAGGGAGAACGCGACCGTGCAGGCAGCGGCAAGATAGCAGTTTGCATGATGAATCCAATGAATGAAGGGTGCGGCGTGCGCCCGCAAGCCAGGCTCGCGGGCGGCTAAGACGGCCTGGGAACTCCAGAAACCCGTGGCGAGCGGCGATGAGGCTCGGCGCCCCCGTTGGCCCGAGAAGCGCAGCTGTGCGAATGCACAGTGAGCATCGGAGGCCGCAAATCGCGACGCGCAATGGGTTTTCGGAGGTTCCTACTTCTTGCCGGCTGTTTCTTTCCACTGCTTCAGGAAGGCCATGCGCTTGGCAGGTCCCAAGAATTGCAGGATGATCGGATGCACGGGGATCGGCTTGACGTTGGCCGCGCCGATTTCCTTGATCAGGTCAGCCGACGTGGTCTCGCCCGTGACGTCGGCGCGGATGGCAAACAGCTTGGCGCCGTTCGAGATGATGGTCTGGCCGCGGTGCGACAGGATGTAATCGAGCCACAGCTTGCTGGCGTTGACGTTCTTCGCGTTCTTGTTGATGAACTGCACGCGCGACAGGATCAGGGTGTAATCCTTGGGCAGCACCACGCCGATCGACGGGTCGGTCTTGGCGCGCACCAGGGCATAGGAGCCCAGCACGTTGTAGCCGATCAGGTTTTCACCCGAGGAGATGCGCTCCATCATGGTGCCCGTCGATGACTGCACGCGCACCTTGGCCGTGCCAAACGCATTTTGCAGCGCCAAAAATTGCGGGTACTCCTTGGCATCCTGCGCCATGAACATGAAGCCCACGCCCGATTTTTCAATGTCGTAGGTGGTGACCTTGTCCTTGAATTTCGGCGTGGCGATCAGCTTGGCGAAGTCGTCGTGGTTCTTCGGTACTTCCTTCGGATCGAGCAGTCGCTTGTTGTAGACGATGGCGGCCGGCTCGAACGTGGTGCCGTAAGCCTGGTCGTCCCACATCGCCCAGCCGGGAATCTTGGCCGCTTCCACGGACTTGTACTTCAGCGCATAGCCGTCCGAGGCCAGGCGCATCTGCAAGTCCATCGCCGACGACCACATCACGTCGGCCGTATTGCCGCCGGCCGCCACTTCGGAAATGAAGCGGTTGTACACTTCGGTGGAATTCATGTCGTTGTATTCGACCGAAATGCCTGGATACAGGGCGCTGAAATCCTTGATCAACGGTGCGGCGGCCTTGCTGTCGGTGGCGCTGTAGATCACTACCTTGCCTTCCTTCTTGGCCGCGTCGATGATTTTCTGGTAGTCGGCCGGATAGCCGGGCGGCACTTGCGCGAACGCGGCGCCGGCCAGGCTGGCAAATGCGGTGGCGATGGCGGCTTGAAGCAGGATCTTGGTTTGCATGGGGTTGTCTCCGTCTGTGAAATAGATTTTTTTAAATGGAATGGCGGTCAGCGCATCAGGCCAAGCTCGGTGGCTTGCCTGGCATACTCATCGACCGCTTTCCTGACATACGCCGTCAGCTTCGGCCCCGTCAGGGCGAATGGATACAGGCCGGCCTGCGCGCGCCATTCGGCGAACTGCGGCGTGGCCATGGCGCGGTCGAACGTGGCCACCCAGCGCTGGTAATCCGCCTCGGGCACCTGCGGCCCCATCCACACGCCGCGGATGATGGGCCAGACCACGTCGACGCCCTGCTCGCGCGCCGTCGGCACGCCGGCCAGCACGCCGGGCAGGCGCTTCTCCGACAGCACCGCCAGCACGCGCGCATGGTTGGCGCTGGCGTTCAGGGTGGCTTCCGACGTGTCGCCCGAGACCACCTGCACGTAGTCGGCCTGCATCGCCGTGAAGACTTCGCCGCCGCCTTCGAGCGCGACGAAGCGCAGCACTTTCGGATCGATGCCCGCATGGCGCGCCACCAGCGCCATCTTCAGCCAGTCCTGGCTGCCGATGGTGCCGGAAACGCCGATCAGCACCGTGTCCGGATGCTGGCGCAATGCGGCGATCAGGTCGCCCAGTGTCTTGTACGGCGAATCGCTACGCACGGCGATCATGCCGTAGTCGGCGCCCAGCGCCGCGACCCAGCGCACGTCGCCCGCCTTGGCATTGCCGAACTTGCCCTGCGCCAGATTGAGCAGCGAGCCGCCCGAAAACGCCACCAACGTGTTCGGCTCCGCGCGGCGGCGCTGCGACACCATCGAGTGCCAGGCCACCGCGCCGATGCCGCCGGGCAGGTAGCTGATGCGCATGGGGCTTGCCACTGCCCCGGCCACGCCCGCTGCGCCCTCCTGCGCCAGGCCTTTCTTCGCCAGCTTGCACGTCAAATCCATGGCGCCGCCCGGCTTGGACGGCACCACGCATTCGGCCGGGGCGAGCGCCTGCGCCGCCGCGACGGCGGGCAACAGGCACAGCAACGACAGGAACAGGGAGCGCAGCATGGTCATGCCTTAGAAGCGGTGCTGGATGCCGGCGATCAGGCCGCGCTGCGTGTCGCCGAAACCGGCGTCGTCACGCGACAGGCTGACCAGCTGATTGTGCTTGGCCTTGGCATAGGCGCCAGCGACGTACAGGTCCGTGCGCTTGGACAGCGCATAGCGCACGCGCGCCACGTACATGATCGGATCCGCATCGAGGTTGGCCGCCACGTTCTTCACGTCCTGGTAGTAGATCACGCCGGTCAGGGTGATCACCGGCGTCGTCTTGTAGCTGACGCCGCCCCAGTACAGGGTGCCGCGCACGTCGGCCTTGCCGGCAGCGGCCGGATCGAGCTTGTAGTCGCGCGCCGCCGCCTGCACCTTCCACGGGCCGTCGTCATACATGGCGCCCAGGTGGTACACGGTGGTCTTGTCGCGCGCGCCGCCGGCGATGGCATTGCCGTTGACCTGCTCATACGTGGCCAGCAGGCTGACGGGACCCGTCTTGTAGGTGAGCGCCGTCGACAGCTTGGCGCTGTCCGAGCTGCCCGTCGTCTGTTCGCCGAAGCCGTACGACGCGCCGTAGCTGAAGTCGCCGGTCTTGCCCGAATACTTGACCATGTTGTCGAAGGCGGTGGTCATGCCGTACTTGCTCGGGCCTGTCGCATGGGCCGAGGTGGCCCACGAATAGAACGGCGCATAGGCCATCGGATCGAACGGCAGCACGAAGTCGTACACGGTGGTAAACGAACGGCCCAGCACGACGCGGCCAAACGCGCCTTCCAGGCCCACATTCGCCTGGCGCTTGAACAGCGCGCCGTCGGCGGCGCCCGTGTCGACGAGGATGCCGCCTTCCAGATTGAACACGGCCTTCAGGCCGCCGCCCAGGTCTTCGCTGCCCAGGATGCCCCAGCGCGAGGTATTCATGCCGCCCGAGCTGACTTGCGTCATCGAGCTTTTGTTCGGACCGGCGTTGCTGGTGTTGCTGATGCCGGCATCGAGGCGGCCGTACAGGGTGACGTTCGACTGGGCCTGGGCGCTGCCGGCGGCGGCCAGGACTGCCATGGCGGCCAGCGAGAATGCGGATTTCTTCATGTAACGTGTCTCCCTTAGATATAGTTATTAGTGATATGCCTGATCAATTTCATGAATCAGGATCACACTATATGAGCGCGATCCTTTCAATTCGCTTTCAGACTGACAGGTGTCGCCGGCCAGCCACAAGGGGCACAAACATATTCATCGCCGCCCCTGTCGGCGGCGCGCCGACAGGCTTACACTGCAACCATTCAAACGAATGGCGGAGACCATGCGCATATTATTAGTGGAAGACCATCTGGAGCTGTCGCACTGGCTGGCAAAGGCCCTGCGCGACGCGCACCTGACGGTGGAGACCGCCCACAACGGCGCCGATGCCGACGCCCTGCTGCACACGCAGGAGTACTCGCTGGTGCTGCTCGACCTGACCCTGCCCAAGATGGACGGCCTGGACGTGCTGCGCCGCCTGCGCGCGCGCGGCGGCACGCGCGGCAAGACTCCCGTCATGATACTCACGGCGCGCGGCGGCCTGGACGAAAAAGTGCAGGGACTGAACCTGGGCGCCGACGACTACATGGCCAAGCCGTTCGAGCTGGCCGAACTGGAAGCGCGCGTGAAGGCCCTGCTGCGCCGCAGCCAGGGCAACGAGGCGCTCGTGCATAGCTGCGGCGCGCTCAGTTTCGATACCGTCACGCGCATGTTCAGCTATGGCGGCGCGGCGCTGGCCCTGACGCCGCGCGAACACGCCGTGCTCGAGGCGCTGATCACGCGCTCGGGCCGCGCCGTCTCGAAGGAAAAGCTGTTCGACGAAGTCTTCGCCCTGGCCGACGACGCCAACCTGGACGCCATCGAACTGTACATCCACCGCGTGCGCAAAAAGCTCGAGAGCAATGCGGAAGGCGGCGTGGAAAGCGGCTCGCCCGACGGCGCCGTCATCACCACGCTGCGCGGCATCGGCTACCTGCTGCAGCCGCGCAGCGCCATGGCGCCTGCCGCGCCAAAATGAGCGCCACGGCGCCACGCCTCCCACTGCTCGAGCGCCTGCGCCGGCGCTGGGCGCAAGGCCGGCCGCTGGGCAGCCTGCGCAGCCAGCTGCTGCGCTGGCTGCTCATTCCGCTGGTCATGCTGGTGCTGCTCGATGCCGTTTTTGTTTACCGCAACGCCCTCGACGCGGCCGACATGGCCTACGACCGCTCGCTGCTGGCGTCGACGCGCGCGCTGGCCGAGCGCGTCTCCATCGTCGGCGGCAAGGTGGTGGCCGAAGTGCCCTACGTGGCGCTCGACAGCTTTGAAACCGATACCCTGGGACGCATCTACTACAAGGTAACGGGCATCAACGGCGAGCTGGTCTCCGGCTATGGCGACTTGCCGCCCGTGCCGAAGAACGTGCCCCGTTCGCAGAACTACCCGGCCCTGGTGCGCTTTTACCATGCCGACTACCACGGCAAGCCGATACGCATCGCGGCCTTGCTGCAACCCGTGTACGACGACTCGATGCGCGGCATCGCCCTGATCCAGGTGGCGGAAACCCTCGATGCGCGGCGCGGCCTGTCGAACCAGATCCTGTTCGATACGCTCAGCTGGCAGGCGGCGATGATACTGGTGATGGGCGCCCTCGTGTGGTTTGCCGTGCGCCTGGTGCTGCAGCCGCTGATGCGCCTGAAAACGGAAGTCGAGACGCGCGCCCTGTCCGACCTGTCCGACGTCGATCCCGCACTCGTGCACAAGGAGATGCGCCCGCTGGTGAGCGCCATGAACGGTTCCATGTCGCGCCTGCAGCAGCTGATCGCCAGCCAGCGCCGCTTCATCGCGGACGCCTCGCACCAGCTGCGCACGCCCCTGACGGTGCTGAAAACACAGGCCGAACTGGCCTTGCGCGAGTGCGACCGCCAGGCGGTCGGGCCGCCCGACATGGCGGCCCTGCGCGACATCGTGCGCTCGATTGCCGTCACGACCGATTCGACCGTGCTGCTGGCGAACCGGCTGCTGACCCTGGCGCGCATCGAGCATGGCGGCGACACCCTGGCCATGGACACCGTCCCGCTGCGCGACGTGGCGCAGCAGGTGGGCCTGGAAATGGCCATGACCGCCGTCGGCAAGAATATCGACCTGTCGCTGGAAGCGCCCGACGAAGCGCCCGTGCATGGCCAGGCGCTGCTGCTGCACGAACTGGTGGCCAACCTGGTCGACAATGCCCTGCGCTACACGCCGCAGGACGGCAGCGTGATCCTGCGCGTGCGCGTGGCCGAGCGTGACGGCGATGGCAATGAAACGGTACTGGAAGTGGAAGACAGCGGCGCCGGCATCCCGCCCGCCGAACGCGAACGCGTGTTTACGCCGTTTTACCGGGTCGGTGCGGCACTCGAGAGCAATCCTGGCGGCGCCGGACTGGGCCTGGCCATCGTGCGCGACATCGCCGCCCTGCACGGCGCCCGGCTGGAACTGGCGACGGCCGCCAATGGACACGGGCTGAAAGTCAGCGTGCATTTCAGCTGCGTAACATGACGGCTTGCACAAATGCCTCTTTGGCAGCAATCGTTGCCCAAAAACAACACATGATATATTTTTAATGCTTTTAAAACAGTTGCCTTACATAAACATATTCATCCCTATACAATTCGGCTCCCATTAAGCGGCGAGACAGTCTCTCCGCATTAATTACCTAGGATTAATATGAAAAAGCAATTGTTTGCAGCAGTCGTTGGCGCCGCCCTGGCATTCCCATTGTTCGCCCAAGCCGAGAGCATCTACGCTGGCGCGAATATCGGCCGCGCGGAACTGAAAGTATCTGCAGATCAAGGAAGTTCGCGCAAGGACAACGATACCGGCTACAAAGTCTACGCTGGCTACGACTTCACGCAGAACTTCGGCGCGGAAGCCGGCTACGTCGATTTCGGCAAGCTGTCGCAAAACATTGAAGACATGAAATCGGCAATCAAGAACCATGCATTCTACGTCGCCGCCACCGGTACCCTGCCGCTGAACGAACAGTTCTCGCTGTTCGCCAAGGCTGGCGTTGCGCAAAACCGCGCCAAACTCACCATCAACGCATTGAATTTCAGCAAGAGTGAATCGCACAACAAAACCTCCGCCCTGTTCGGTATCGGCGCGGCTTACCACTTCGACAAAAAACTGTCGCTGGTTGCGGAATACGAAAACTTCGGCAAGGTAGCGAGCGAAGACGGCGCCACGCTGAAAGCGGACCTGCTGTCGATCGGCCTGCGCTACAAGTTCTGATACGCGCTTGCGCGTCTCAGTATCCTGTCGTTGCAAGGGTGGATAAGAAAAGCCGGCTGCAAAGCCGGTTTTTTTATGGGCGCATGGCGCGCCATGGGCACCGATGTTAAGATCGCGCCCTGAGATTTTAATGAAGGCAGACTGCCATGATGACCAAAGAAGACGTAAGCGACCTGTTCGCCAATATCGCCGAGAACGCGCCGTGGGACTTGACCCAGCCGCTGCTGTGGGGCTATTACTTCACCAACCCCACGTCCGAGCCGCTGGAGCAGGCCGCTTCCCTGCTGGCGCTGCAGGGCTATCGTCCCGTGGAACTGTACCAGCCGGAACTCGACGATCCGGCGGCGCCGCCCGTGTGGGTGCTGCACGTGGAAAAAGCCGAAGTGCACGGCGTCGACAGCCTGCACGCGCGCAATGGCGAACTGATGGCGTTTGCCCAGGAAAACCAGCTGGCCAGCTATGACGGCATGGACGTGGGACCCGTCGGCGCGCCGGATGTTGCGCAGCTGTAAGGCTGTTCCAGAATGAAAAAACGGCGCCCGCGGGCGCCGTTTTGCATGGATCGCCGAAGCTGGTTAGCTGAGGTTTTCCAGGCGAATCTTCGTGACGGTACCGACCACGCTGCTCAGCGCTTCCATCTTGCCGATGGCGGCCGTGACGTTCTTTTCCTGCGTCTGGTGCGTCAGCATGATGATGTCCGTATGCGTCTCGCCTTCGGCCGGTTCCTTTTGCAGCATGGCGTCGATCGAGATGCCGCGCTCGGCCAGGATGCGCGTCAGGTCGGCCAGCACGCCAGGCTGGTCGGCCACATGCATGCGCAGGTAGTAGCTGGTGGTGATTTCCGACATCGGCAAAATTTCAATGTTGGTCATCGCGTTCGGCTGGAACGCCAGGTGCGGCACGCGGTGTTCCGGATCGGCCGTGGCCAGGCGGGTGATGTCGACCAGGTCGGCGATCACCGACGAGGCGGTCGGCTCGGCGCCGGCGCCACGGCCCGAGTACAGGCTGGCGCCGACGGCGTCGCCGTGCACCAGCACCGCGTTCATGGCGCCTTCCACGTTGGCGATCAGGCGCTTGGCCGGGATCAGGGTCGGATGCACGCGCAGCTCGATGCCTTCCACGCCGTTGACGGTGGTGCGTTTCGTGATGCCCAGCAGCTTGATGCGGTAGCCCAGCTGCTCGGCATAGCGGATGTCGACGGCATTGAGGTTGCTGATGCCTTCGACGTAGGCCTTGTCGAACTGCACCGGGATGCCGAAGGCGATGGCCGACATGATGGTGGCCTTGTGCGCGGCATCGACGCCTTCGATGTCGAAGGTGGGATCGGCTTCCGCGTAGCCCAGTTCCTGCGCCTGTTTCAGCACGGTGGCGAAATCGAGGCCCTTGTCGCGCATCTCGGACAGGATGAAATTGGTGGTGCCGTTGATGATGCCGGCGATCCATTCGATGCGGTTGGCCGTCAAGCCTTCGCGCAGCGCCTTGATGATGGGGATGCCGCCGGCGACGGCCGCCTCGAAGGCCACCATCACGCCCTTGTCCTGGGCGGCGGCGAAGATTTCATTGCCGTGCACGGCCAGCAGGGCTTTGTTGGCCGTGACCACGTGCTTGCCGTTGGCGATCGCCTGCATCACCAGGGTTTTCGACAGGTCGTAGCCGCCGATCAGTTCGACGACGATGTCGATCTCGGGATCGTTGACGATCAGCATCGGGTCATTGACGACCTTGCAGGCGCCGGCGATCAGCGCCTCGGCGCGCGCCACGTCGCGCACGGCGACGGCGACGACTTCAATGCCGCGGCCAGCGCGGCGCTTGATTTCTTCCTGGTTGCGTTGCAGGACGCTGAACGTGCCGAATCCGACATTGCCCAGGCCCAGCAGGCCGATCTTGATGGATTTCATAGTTATGCTTGACTGCTCATTAAGTGGCGCCGCCGAGTGCGGCGCCAGGTTGATCGAGATTGCTGCTGGCCGGTTCAGCCCCGGCTGTGACGCTTGCGGTAACCTTCGAGGAAGCGCGCGATGCGGCCCATGGCCTCGGTCAGGTCATCGGAGTTAGGCAGGAAGACGACGCGAAAATGGTCGGGCGCGATCCAGTTGAACCCCGTGCCCTGCACGATCAGGACCTTGGCTTCGGCCAGTAATTCATAGGCAAACTGCTGGTCGTCGGCGATCGGGTAAATCTCCGGATCCAGACGCGGGAACATGTACAGCGCGGCCTTCGGCTTGACACAGGTGACGCCCGGAATATCGGTCAGCAGCTTGTGCGCCAGGTCGCGCTGTTTCAACAGGCGCCCGCCAGGCCCCACCAGGTCTTGTATGCTCTGGTAGCCGCCAAGCGCCGTCTGGATGGCAAACTGCCCCGGCGCGTTGGCGCATAGCCGCATCGAGGCCAGCATGTTGAGGCCCTCGATGTAATCCTTGGCGTGCCGCTTTTCGCCCGAGACCACCATCCAGCCGGAGCGGTAGCCGCAGGAGCGGTAATTCTTCGACAAGCCGTTCATGGTGATGAACAGCACATCGTCGGCCAGCGAGGCGATCGACACGTGCTCGGCTTCGTCGTACAGCACCTTGTCGTAGATTTCGTCAGCGAAAATGATCAGCTGGTGCTGGCGCGCCAGTTCGACGATCTGCAGCAGCACGGCCACCGGGTACAGCGCGCCCGTGGGGTTGTTCGGGTTGATGACGACGATGGCCTTGGTCTGCGGCGTGATCTTGCGGCGCATGTCCTCGATGTCGGGATACCATTCGTTCTGCTCGTCGCACACATAATGCACGGGATTGCCGCCCGACAGGCTGACGGCGGCCGTCCACAGCGGGTAATCGGGCGCGGGCACCAGCACTTCGTCGCCGCTGTTGAGCAGCGCGTTCATCGACATCACGATCAGTTCGGAAGCGCCATTGCCCAGGTAAATGTCGTCGATGGTCACGCCGGCGATATTCTTGCCTTGCGTATAGTGCATGACGGCCTTGCGCGGCGCGAACATGCCTTTCGAATCCGTATAGCCGGCCGCGTTCTGCAGGTTGAGCATCATGTCGCGCACGATCTCGTCGGGCGGATCGAAGCCGAATACGGCCAGGTTGCCGATATTGAGCTTGGTGATCTTGTGGCCTTCTTCTTCCATTTGCCTGGATTTTTCCAGGACCGGGCCGCGGATGTCGTAGCAGACGTCCGCCAATTTATTCGATTTCTGAATCGGTCGCAAAATAAATCCCTGTCGTGATGCGGCGCTGCCGGCCTTACGCTTGCGGCGTATGGCCCGCGCCAGAACTATGAACCCATGAGACTGCAATACGAGAGACTGCAAGGCGAAAACAACCATTCTCGCCGAAAGCAGGCCATTTTATCAAATTAAACATGGCGGACTGCAGCATTTAGAGCCAATTCTGCCACGCCGGCCCGCCCGGCGGACATTTCCCGCCCCGCCTCCTTCATCTTCCCTTAATCTTTACCTATTACCATGGCGCCAACGCCCTTGCATGCGGCCACGCCAAACATTGCAAATTGGAAAGGATGTTGCTTTACAGTCGCTCTTTTCTGTCATTTATGGCATGCTAACGCCCTTGGCCGCAGCGCACCTCCGCACGGCGCGCGCACCGATCAACCGACACCCTCAGCCCCATCGCCATGAAACTTCATGCCAGCAGCACCCAACAATACCAAACCGTCACCGGCTACGATGTAAACGGCGTGGAAATCAATGCCCAGCCTTATGACTATAGCCTGATCGTCATGCCGGAAATGCCGCCGCGGGCCTGGGATGTGGGCAGTTTTGAACAGTTGAGCGAAGCGCATTTTGACCAGATCCTGGCCGATGCCCCCGACGTGGTCATTCTCGGCACCGGCGAGCGCCAGCGCTTCGTGCATCCGAAGCTGACGGCCGCGCTGACCATGCGCCGCATCGGCGTCGAATGCATGGATAGCCAGGCCGCCTGCCGCACCTACAACATCCTCATGGGCGAAGGCCGCAAAGTCACGCTGGCCCTGATCCTGACGCCTGGCACAGGCAGCGCCACATGAAAATCAACGTCAATGAGCTGCACAGCTCGCGGGTGCTGATGTGGTCCCTGCTGGGCATTTTCATCGTCGTGACCCTGTATGCGCTGGGCGTCCGCACGCTGGTGCCGCCCGACGAGGGCCGCTACGCCGAGATGGCGCGCGAGATGTTCGTCAGCGGCGACTGGATCACCACGCGCCTGAACGGCATCAAGTACTTTGAAAAACCGCCGCTGCAAACGTGGATGAACGCGCTGACCTTCGCCGCCTTTGGCCTGGGCGAGTGGCAGGCACGCCTGTGGACGGGCCTGTGCGGCATCCTCGGCGTCTGCATGACGGCGTATGCGGGCAAAAAGGTCTTCGGTCCGCGCGTGGGGCTGTATGCCGGCCTGGTGCTGGCATCGAGCCTGTTCTGGCTCGCTTCCGGCCAGATCAATTCGCTGGACATGGGCCTGTCGGGCATGATGACCCTGACCCTGACCAGCCTGTTGATCGCCCAGCGCGACGAAGCCACCCACGCTGAACGGCGCAACTGGATGCTGGTCTGCTGGGCCGGCATGGCGCTGGCCGTGCTGGCCAAGGGCCTGATCGGCATCGTGCTGCCCGGCGCCGTGCTGGTGCTGTACTCGCTGTGCGCGCGCGACTGGCGCATCTGGACGCGCTTGCACCTGGTCAAGGGCTTGCTCGTCTTCTTCGCCATCGCCACGCCATGGTTCGTGCTGGTGGCCCTGCGCAATCCGGAGCAGCCGCATTTCTTCTTCATCCACGAACACTTCCAGCGCTTCCTGATGAAGGGCCACAAGCGCGAAGGCGCCTGGTATTACTTCCTGCTGCTGCTGATTCCCGGCATCCTGCCATGGATAGGCGTGCTGCCGCAAAGCCTGGCGGCCGCCTTCAAGCGCCAGGACGGCGCCTTCCAGCCGCGCCTGATGGTGCTGATCTGGGCTGTCTTCATCTTCTTCTTCTTCAGCTATTCGACCTCGAAGCTGCCCGGCTACATCGTGCCGATCTTCCCGGCGCTGGCGCTGCTGGTGGCGCTGTACCTGGAATCGGCCTCGCGCCGCCAGCGCATGCTGGCCGCCGGCCTGCTGTGCGTGCTGGGCGCGGCCATCCTGATCGGCGGACCGATCGCCTTCGGCAAGGCCAGCGCGCGCGATCCCGCCGCCCTGATCGCCTTGAAGGGCTACCAGCCATGGCTGATGGCGGCCGGCTTCTTTGCCCTCGCCGGCGGCGCACTGGCCCTGCTGCATGCGCGCCAGTTACGCCGCGACATGACCGTGCTGACCATCGCCGGCGCCGGCTTCCTCGCCACGCACTGCATCCTGGCCGGCTCCGAGCTGTATGGCCAGAACCGCGCCGGCACCGATTTGCTGCCGCAGATCCAGGCCGAACTGACGGCCGATACCAAGCTGTATTCGGTGGGCATCTATGAACAGTCGCTGACGTATTACCTGCAGCGCCCCGTGATCCTCGTCGATTACTGGGATGAGTTCACGTTTGGCCTGAAGCAGCAGCCGGAACTGTCCATGCCGACCATCGAGCCTTTCATCGCGC
Source organism: Janthinobacterium sp. GW822-FHT07H10 (assembly GCF_058798675.1). Taxonomy (NCBI): domain Bacteria; kingdom Pseudomonadati; phylum Pseudomonadota; class Betaproteobacteria; order Burkholderiales; family Oxalobacteraceae; genus Janthinobacterium; species Janthinobacterium sp. GW822-FHT07H10. Next base: position 231,784 of record NZ_JBXAKS010000008.1, on the reverse strand, counting down.
AATGGACGCGCGATGCCGACGCCGGCGTGCACGACATGGCCATCATCAGCCTGGACCGTTACAAACAATTGCAACAACGTGGCGTCCCCATGCGTGTCATTGCCGAGGATGCGCGCCGCATGGTCATTGTGAACAAATAAACATTTTACAGGGGCGCGCGGCAAGGCCGATCGCGCCCCCGGCCAGCTTGCCCCATCCCCGCATCAACGGGATTTTTCCCGCTGAACCGGCTGCGCCGCCAGATTAACGCTTTAGAATAGTCATGCCAGCCAGCGCACGTTGATCGCGTCGGCGGCTTCCGCGACTCCGATACACCGACACACTATTACCCAAGAACAAGACGAGCGACCCATGACCTCTCCCCTGCCCTTTTTGCCTTTTTCCAAACCCACCATCGATGAAGCGACGATCGCCGCCGTCGGCGAGGTGCTGCGCTCCGGCTGGATCACCAGCGGCCCGAAAGTCCAGGCCTTCGAAGCCCAGCTGTCCGAGTATTTCGGCGGGCGTCCCGTGCGCACCTTCAATTCGGGTACCTGCACCATGGAAATCGCGCTGCGCATCGCCGGCATCGGCCCCGGCGACGAAGTCATCACCACGCCCGTGTCGTGGGTAGCGACGGCCAACGTCATCATCGAAGTGGGCGCCACGCCCGTCTTTGCCGACATCGACCCCGTCACCCGGAATATCGACCTCGACAAGCTGGAAGCGGCCATCACGCCCCGCACGAAAGCCATCATCCCCGTCTACCTGTCGGGCCTGCCCGTCGACATGGACCGCCTGTACGCAATCGCCGACAAATACAAGCTGCGCGTCGTGGAAGACGCGGCGCAGGCATTCGGCTCCGAGTGGAAAGGCAAGCGCATCGGCGCATTCGGCGATTTCGTCTCGTTCAGCTTCCAGGCCAACAAGAACATCACCACGGGCGAAGGCGGCGCACTGGTGCTGAACAACCTGGAAGAGGCGCGGCTGGCCGAGAAATACCGGCTGCAGGGCGTCACGCGTAGCGGCGTCGACGGCATCGACGTCGATGTGCTGGGCGGCAAATACAACATGAGCGACATCATGGCCGCCATCGGCCTGGGCCAGTTCGCCAATATCGACGCCATCACGGCCCACCGCCGCGCGCTGGCACGCCATTATTTCGAACAGTTCGGCAGCGACTTCGAAGCGCTCAGCGGCGCCCAGCTGCCCGTGCAAGACTTTGACAACAGCAACTGGCACTTGTTCCAGATCATCTTGCCCGACAATGGCCCCGGCACGCGCGCCACGTTCATGCAGCAAATGGCGCAGCAGAACGTGGGAACGGGCTATCATTACGCACCGATCCACTTGTTTACCATGTACCGCGAACGCGGCTTTACCGAAGGCATGTTCCCTGTCGCGGAAAAAATAGGCCGCCTGACGGTGACCCTGCCGATGTTCTACGCCATGACGCCACAGGACGTGGAACGCGCCGTCGCCACCGTCAAATCCATCCTCATCAAGTGAGCAGTGCGCCGATGAAACCTGAACTGTCCATTATCATTCCTATCTACAACGAGCAGGATGGCCTGGCCGCCCTGTTCGCCCGCCTGTATCCGGCGCTCGACGCCTTGCAGGCGAGCTACGAAATCATCTTCGTCAACGACGGTAGCCGCGACAACTCGGTCAGCATCCTGGCCGAGCAGTTCCGCCAGCGGCCCGACGTCACGCGCGTCGTCTTGTTCAACGGCAATTACGGCCAGCACATGGCCATCCTGGCCGGCTTCGAGGCTTCGCGCGGCCAGATCATGATCACGCTCGACGCCGACCTGCAGAATCCGCCCGAGGAAATCGGCAACCTGGTGGCGAAAATGCGCGAAGGCTACGATTACGTGGGCTCGATCCGGCGCAAGCGGCAAGATTCCGCGTGGCGCACCCTGGCCTCGAAAATGATGAACCGCCTGCGCGAGCGCATCACCAACATCAAGATCACGGACCAGGGCAACATGCTGCGCGCGTATGGCCGCAATGTGATCGACCTGGTCAACCAGTGCGCCGAAGTGAACACCTTCGTGCCGGCGCTGGCCTACACGTTTGCCCGCAAACCAACGGAAATCATCGTCGAACACGAGGAACGGGCCGCCGGCGAGTCGAAATACTCGCTGTACAGCCTGATCCGCCTCAATTTCGACCTGGTCACGGGCTTTTCGCTGATTCCCCTGCAAATCTTTTCCATGCTGGGCATGGCCTTGTCGCTGGGCTCGGCGCTGCTGGTGCTCTTCCTGCTCGTGCGCCGCTTCCTGCTGGGCGCAGAAGCCGAAGGCGTGTTTACCCTGTTTGCCATCGCCTTCTTCTTCATGGGCGTGATCCTGTTCGGCATCGGCCTGGTGGGCGAATACGTGGGACGCATCTTCCAGCAAGTGCGCGCCCGTCCCCGCTATGTGGTGCAAACCATTCTGCAGGACGGCATGACCCAGGCGGAAGCCGAGGCGCCATCGTATGTGCGCCTGGAAAAACGCCAGGTGGGCCGTTGATGGCCGCCCCGCGCGCCGTCGTCTTCGGCTACCACAATGTCGGCGTGCGCTGCATCAAGGTGCTGCTGGCGGGTGGCGTCGATATCGCCCTGGTCGTCACGCACGAAGACAACCCGGCGGAAAACCTGTGGTTCGAATCCGTCGCCAGCCTGTGCCAGGCCGAAGGCATCCCCTACATCACGCCGGGCGACGCCCGGGCGCCGGAACTGCTGGCGCAGGTGCAGGCGGCCAAACCGGACATGCTGTTCAGTTTTTACTACCGTCACATGTTGCCAGCTAGCATCTTGGAAGTCGCTCCCGCCTACAATATGCACGGCTCGCTGCTGCCGCAGTTCCGCGGCCGCGCGCCCGTCAACTGGGCCGTGCTGCATGGCGCCACGCAAACGGGCGCCACCCTGCATGAAATGACGGTCAAGCCGGACGCCGGCGCCATCGTGGCGCAGACGGCCGTGCCCATCCTGCCCGACGACACGGCCTTCGAAGTCTTCGGCAAGGTCACCGTGGCCGCCGAGCAAACCCTGTGGGGCGTGCTGCCTGCCCTGCTCGATGGCACGGCGCCGCGCCAGCCGAACGATTTGCGCCAGGGCGGCTACTTCGGCGGGCGCAAGCCCGACGATGGCCGCATTGACTGGGGCTTGCCGGCGCAACAGGTTTACAACCTGCACCGCGCCGTCGCGCCCCCTTATCCTGGCGCGTTTACCGAAATCAATCATGTCGTTTACACCATCGTCACAGCCCGTTTGAGCAAGCAGACTGCGGGAAGTTTGCCAGCGGGCTTGGCGGTGGTGGATAATTGCATCTTTGGCGTCTGCGGTGACGGCCGCATGCTGGCCATTTCCGCACTGAAGGCCGGTGATGAGACGATTTCGGCCAAGCAATTGCAAGAAAGACTGACCACCAGCGTCAGCACACACTGAACATCACATACGAGAATCTCACATGAAAAAAGTCCTCATCTTAGGCGTCAACGGCTTCATCGGCCACCACCTGTCCAAGCGCATCCTGGAAACCACCGACTGGCATGTCTACGGCATGGACATGAACACGGACCGCATCACGGAATTGCTGGACAATGAAAACTACAAGTCGCGCATGCACTTCTTCGAAGGCGACATCACGATCAACAAGGAATGGGTCGAGTACCACGTCAAGAAATGCGACGTGATCCTGCCGCTGGTGGCCATCGCCACGCCGTCGACCTACGTCAAGCAGCCGCTGCGCGTGTTCGAGCTGGACTTCGAAGCCAACCTGCCGATCGTGCGCTCGGCCGCCAAGTACGGCAAGCACCTGGTCTTCCCGTCGACTTCGGAAGTGTACGGCATGTGCCACGACGAGGAATTCGATCCGGAAAACTCGGAACTGATCTGCGGCCCGATCAACAAGCCGCGCTGGATCTATTCGAACGCCAAGCAGCTGATGGACCGCGTAATCTGGGGCTACGGCATGGAAGGCCTGAACTTCACGCTGTTCCGTCCATTTAACTGGATCGGCGCCGGCCTGGACTCGATCCACACGCCGAAAGAAGGTTCCTCGCGCGTGGTCACGCAATTCTTCGGCCATATCGTGCGCGGCGAAAACATCTCGCTGGTCGACGGCGGTGCGCAAAAACGCGCGTTCACCTACATCGACGACGGCATCGATGCGCTGATCCGTATCATCGCCAACAAGAACGGCATCGCCAGCGGCAAGATTTACAACATTGGCAATCCGGTCAACAATTACTCGATCCGCGACCTGGCCGGCATGATGCTGACCCTGGCTGCCGAATACCCGGAATACGCCGAAGGCGCGAAACACGTGAAAATCGTGGAAACGACCTCGGGCGCCTACTATGGCGCCGGCTACCAGGACGTGCAGAACCGCGTGCCGAAAATCACGAATACCTGCGAAGAGCTGGGCTGGGCGCCGACCACCACCATGGCCGATTCCCTGCGCAATATTTTTGACGCCTACCGCAGCCAGGTAGCCCAAGCCAAAGCCTTGATGGATTAATGTTGAGCAAGCCGTTCCTGACCCTGAAAATCGACGTCGATACCTATCGCGGCACCCGCGAAGGTATGGGCAACCTGGTGCGCATGCTGGGCGCGCACCAGGCCAACGCCACCTTTCTGTTCTCGCTGGGCCCCGACCATACGGGCTGGGCCTTGCGGCGCGCCTTGCGGCCCGGCTTTTTCAGCAAGGTGTCGCGGACTTCCGTGGTCGAGCACTATGGCTTGAAAACATTGATGTATGGCACCTTGCTGCCAGGCCCCGATATCGGCAAGCAATGCGCGGCGCAACTGCGCGCCGTGCGCGACGCCGGTTTCGAGTGCGGCATCCACACGTGGGACCACACCTTGTGGCAAGACAACGTGGCCAAGCGCAACGCCGCCTGGACCATCACCATGATGCGCAAGGCCGCCAACCGCTACGCGCAGGTGTTCGGCGTCAAGCCGCACACGCATGGCGCGGCCGGCTGGCAGATGAATGTCAGCGCCTTTGTCGAGCACGACACGGCCGGCTACCGCTACGCTTCCGATGGCCGCGCCATGCTCGACGCGCGCGGCGCCATGGCGCAGCCGTCGCAAGGTCCGCATCGCGTGCGCAATGGCAACACGGTACTCCAGTGCGTGCAATTGCCAACCACCTTGCCCACCCTGGACGAGCTGCTGGGCTGCGAAATCGACGGCAAGCTGATCACGACCGGCAATGTGGCCGCGCATATCCTGTCGCTGACGGCGGACATGCCGCGCGACCACGTGTATACCTTGCATGCGGAACTTGAAGGACAGAAACTCGCCCCCATTTTCGAACAATTGCTGACTGGCTGGAAAGCCCAGGGCTACCAGTTCGCATCGATGGGCGATTATTATGAAAAGATAAAAAATACCGACCTGCCCGTTTGCCCCATCACCTGGGATGAGCTGCCAGGCCGTTCGGGACGCCTGATTGTGCAGGGCAAAGCGGCCTGAATGCTGTATTGTTGCACCTGGATGCGTTGCCAGTTTAAAAACAGCGCTGATGATCACCGTTCAGGAGAGAACCTGTGGCTGATAGCCAATCCCTCGTTAGCATGCCCGACTTTAGCGCCGCAATGACCAGCGGCAAAACCTTTCAGTTGCTGGGCCGTCCGGCCAAGGCCACGGTCCTGTTTTTCTATCCGAAGGACAATACCCCGGGTTGCACCACCGAAAACATCGCGTTTCGCGACGCCTATCCGCAATTCGTCGCCGCCGGCGTGGAAATCTACGGCATCAGCCGCGATTCCCTGCGCTCGCACGAAAGCTTCAAGGCCAAGCTGGAGCTGCCATTCGAGCTCATTTCCGACCCCGACGAGGCCGTTTGCCTGCTGTTTAACGTCATGAAGATGAAACAGATGTACGGCAAGACCGTGCGCGGCGTCGAACGCAGCACGTTTGTGATTGACGCCCAGGGCCGATTGGTGAAAGAATGGAGAGGCGTGAAGGTCGCAACTCACGTGGAAGAAGTGCTGGAATTCGTAGCGCATCTGAATTGATCGTCTGTTTTGATCCAATGCGCGTTGTCGGCTTCCAGCGAGCCTGGTTCAACCGCAGTTCAGTTCACGGTATCTATCGCCATTTTGAGTCAACGAAGCGCCTCTACCCACTCCGCCAGGCGGGCCTGTAGCCCGCCGATGGCGTCCATGACCGGCCATGCCGCCGGCCTTCCGGCAGTTATTCGTCCTGTAGCATTGTTGTTTCCCCCGCATCCACCCCATGAGAAGTGCCGCCAGAAGCTGGCTGCCCATGGGCGATTCATTCCAGAAATTTTTTGATTGAGATCCTGATGCCACTGCCAAAATTACCGAGCAAGCCAGCCACCATCCTGGCCACCCAAGATTACCCAACCGCAGGCGCAGCGCGCCCGGCCACCAAAACCCCGGCAGCCAAGAAAGTGGCCGCACCAATTATTGAAGCGGCGATCGCCGAAGTAGCCAAGCCGGTCCGCAATGCGGCCACCAAGATCAAGCAAGTGGCGGCCCTGATGGTCGCCAAGCCCGTGCCTGCGCCAGTGCCGGTGGCAGCCGCGCCTGCCGCCGCCCCCAAGGCCAAGCCGGCGGCGAAAGCCAAGGCCGAGGTGCCGAGCGCCAAGGTCACGCCGATCAAGTCCGTCAAGCAAGAGCAGCCGCATCCGGCCAAGCACAAGGCGGTCGAAGTACAGCTCAAGTCGTCCGTCAGCCGCGCCGCCGACCAGCGCGGCCTGTCCAAACTGTTCGTGCTCGACACCAACGTGCTGATGCACGATCCATCGTCGCTGTTCCGCTTCGAGGAACACGATGTGTACCTGCCGATGATGACCCTGGAAGAGCTGGACAACCACAAGAAGGGCATGACGGAAGTGGCGCGCAATGCCCGCCAGGTATCGCGCACCCTGGACGCCCTGATCAGCAACACGGACGACGACGCCATCGAACACGGCATCCCGCTGTCCAAGCTGGGCAACAAGGACGCCAAGGGCCGATTGTTCTTCCAGACGCGCCTGCAAAGCGCCGACCTGCCGGCAGGCTTGCCAGTCGGCAAGGCCGACAACCAGATCCTGGCCGTCGTGCGCTCGCTGGAATCGGAACAGGAAGGCCGCCCCGTGGTGCTGGTGTCGAAAGACATCAACATGCGCATCAAGGCGCGCGCCCTGGGCTTGCCGGCCGAAGACTACTTCAATGACCATGTGCTGGAAGACACGGACTTGCTGTACTCGGGCATCGTGCAGCTGCCGGACGATTTCTGGAACAAGCACGGCAAGGACATGGAATCCTGGCAGGAAAGCAAGAATGGCTACAGTTCCACGTTCTACCGCGTGACGGGCCCGTTCGTGCCGTCGATGCTGGTGAACCAGTTCATCTACCTGGAACCGAAAAACGGCGAAGCACCGTTCTACGGCCAGGTAAAACAGATCAACGGCAAGACGGCCGTGCTGCAGACCCTGCGCGACTTCAGCCACACGAAGAACAATGTGTGGGGCGTGACGGCGCGCAACCGCGAGCAGAATTTCGCGCTGAACCTGCTGATGAATCCGGAATGCGACTTCGTCACCCTGCTGGGCCAGGCCGGCACCGGCAAGACCCTGCTGGCCCTGGCCGCCGGCCTGGCGCAAGTGCTGGAAACCAAGCTCTACAATGAAATCATCGTCACCCGCGTGACGGTGCCTGTCGGCGAAGACATCGGTTTCCTGCCGGGTACGGAAGAAGAAAAGATGTCGCCATGGATGGGCGCCTTCGACGACAACCTGGAAGTGCTGAACAAGTCCGACTCCGATGGCGGCGAATGGGGCCGTGCGGCAACGCAGGACCTGATCCGTTCGCGCATCAAGATCAAGTCGCTCAACTTCATGCGCGGCCGCACCTTCGTCAACAAATTCCTCATCATTGACGAAGCGCAAAACTTGACGCCGAAGCAAGTCAAGACCCTGGTCACGCGCGCCGGTCCCGGCACGAAGATCCTGTGTCTGGGCAACATCGCGCAGATCGACACGCCGTACCTGACGGAAGGCTCGAGCGGCCTGACCTACGTGGTCGACCGCTTCAAGGGCTGGTCGCACAGCGGCCACGTCACCCTGGCCCGCGGCGAGCGTTCGCGCCTGGCCGACCACGCCAGCGAAGTGCTGTAAGTTTTACCCGGCGGCGCCAGCCGCCTCCCTATCAGAAAGCCCCGCCTGCAGTGCTGCAGGCGGGGCTTTTTTCATGTGCGCGCCGTTTCCTTGGCGACATGCTTTAATACCGCTCCCTGTCCTTCACGATACCGTATCCGATGCCTCCCGCTCTGCAGTTGCTGCTCTGCTTCATCATCTTCATGCTCATCCACATTTCCGTCATGGCGGCCTGCGCCAGGCTGTTCGGCATCACGGTGCGCAGCGTCAGCTATGGCGTGGGGCCAACCTTGCTGGCGTTGGGGCAAGTAAAGATCAGGCTGCTGCCCCTGGCCGGCAGCGTGGTGCTGAAAGATACGCGCGAAGAAGAGTTGTATGACGACGATCCCTGTCTCGACGCCTATAACTTCCAGCCCCTGTGGAAGCAGTGGCTGCTGCCGCTGGGCGGCGTGGCCGTGCTGCTGGCACTGGCGCTGGGCATCCTGGGCATGCAGGGCTGGGACAGCTTCATGGCCGCGTTCACTCAAATCGTCGAAGGCGCGCTGGCTCCCATGGGCACGGCGCAAGAACTGCTGGGGAAAGGCGAAACGTTTGCGCGTACGCACAGCTTTGCCACGGTATTCGCCTTGTTCGCCGTCAAACTGTGTGCATTCAACCTGCTGCCGTTTGCCGGCTTGAACGGCGGCCAGGCGCTGCTGGCCCTGCTGCGTGGCGGCAAGCCATATGTGGCGTGGGAAGAGAGCGTGACGAAGTGGCTGCTGCTGCCGGGACTGGCCATCGTGCTGGCGTGGCTGGCGGCGTTCGGCTGGTATGGCTGGAAGGCGGCGGGAGCGTAAGCCCCACCGCCAAGACGATGCCTGCCGCCAGCATGCGCTGGCCGGCAGGCAGGGGAACGACGCTCAGTTCACGCGCCTGGCCGGCATGTCCTGCCCTTCCTGGCGCAATACCAGCTGCTCGGCCTTGCCGCTGGCATCCTTGCTGAAACGCACTTCCGCATCGACTTCATTCGAAAAGAAAGCCGTATCGCTCATCGGCAACATGCTCAGCTTGCGGAAACCCGTCACCTGGGCGAAGAACTTGTCGCCTTCGCGCGTCACTTCCAGGAAAACCTCGGGCGCCAGCGCGTACTTGCCCACGTAGGCATCGAACTGGGCAGGCGTCATGGCGACCACGGCACGCGCCGGCTTGGCGGCGCTGGCGCGCTCGTGCACCGACTTCGATTCGCCGCCGTCATTGAGGATCAGCTGCGCCTCGCCCTTCGGTCCCCGTTCGAATTCGGCTGTGGTGAGCGTATTTTCAATCAGGAAGCCATTCGGCGAGTACGCCAGCAGGCGTTGCGCGGGGCGGCCCGTGCGCTGCAACAGCAGCTGGCCCTCGAAATTGCGGATCGTGTAGCCTGCCTTCTCGTTGATGGCGTACACGCCCGCATAGGCGTCCAGGATGGCGGGCTTGAGCGTGATGACCTTGATCTCGGGATATGGCCGGCCGACGGCGACGGCGGCCGCCTTGCGCGCCACCACGTCAGGGTCGACCAGGCCCGTATCCGAGTTTTCCAGCACGGCCACGTAGACTTTTTCCTTCGGTAAACGCATGGCGAACGTGGCAAAGCCATTGATGCCGCCGCTATGGTAGATGAAAGGCGTGCCTTGCCATGTGCCCACCTTCCAGCCGTAGCCGGAACGGGTCGCCGTGCCGTCGTTCAGCTTGGCCGGCGTGAACGCCTGCTCCCAGGTTGCCGCCTTGAGCAGCTTGCCGTCGGAGATGGCCGCATCCCAGCGCGCCAGGTCGTCCACGGTGGAAACGAGCGCGCCGGCCGCATAGGGCTGCGTCATGCTCAAGGGCAAGTTCGGCGCATAGGCTACGCCCGAGCGGACATGCCCGGCCGCGCGCTTGGCGGGCCGGCGCTCGTGGCCTTCATACGCTGTGTCGTTCATGCCCAGCGGCACAAAGATCTGCTGTTCCATGAAGGTGGCGTACGGCTGGCCCGAGGCCTTTTCGATGATGGCGCCCAACAGAAAATAGCCGGAGCTGCTGTAGCGCCACTGCGTGCCCGGTTCGAAGTCGAGCGGATCGTTCTTGAAGAAATCGATCATCTGCGCCACGCTCAGGTCTTTCGTGCTGTTGGGCACGAATTCCGGCTTGCGTGTGTAGTCGTGGATGCCGGACGTGTGCGCAAGCAACTGCGCGATCGTGATCTGCTTGCCGTGGGTCGGATAGTCGGGCAGGAATTTGCTGATGTCATCGGTAAGGGCCAGCCTGCCCTGGTCGGCCAGCAACAGGATGGCGACGGCCGTGAATTGCTTGGAAATCGACCCCAGGCGCAGCGACATGTCGGGCGTCAGCGGCTGGCCATCCTGCACGCTGGCCAGGCCATACGCCTTGCGCAACAGGGGCTGGCCATCCTTGACGACGATGACGACGGCGCCGGGTTCCGTGGCCTTGTAATACGGCGCGATGCTGGCGTCGATCTGCGCCGCCAGCGCTTGCTGCCGCTGGCTCAGTGGAGCGGGCTGGTCGGCCCAGGCGGACGGTGCTTGCAACAGGATCAGGGTAGCGAGGCAGATGCTGGAAACTTTAAACATGTAGACCGCTTTCCAAAGAAGGATGAACGTGCAGGACCAGGCCCCTGGCGGCAGCTATCGGGCGGGAGGGTTTGCCATAGGAAATATTTCCAAATCGCTCATTCAGCCTAACAGACGCAGACTGGGCAATTCTATCCATTTGTCACATTGATAATTCATGCTGGCCCAGCGCTATGCATTTCGGCATAGCTGTCGTATGCTCGGAGCACTGTCTGACGGCCATCGCAAAGGAGGCATCATTCTCACGCTCGATATCTGTGGCAAGCACCTGGCCCTGTGGGCCATCCGTACCTACCGGCGCCGCTTATCGCCATGGAAAGGGTTTTCCTGCGCCTACCGCGTGCTGACGGGGCGCGACAGCTGTTCCGCCTACGGCTACCGGGTCATCGCCCGCCATGGCTTGCGCACAGGCTTGCCCTTGCTGCAACGGCGCCTGCGCGCCTGCGGAGAACGGCACCGCCAGCACCTGGCGCTGCCGCTACCGGAACGGCGCAGTGCGCGCCGCCAGGCACAGGCGGGGTATTGCGACTGCGACATCCCCTTGCTCGACTGTGCCTGCGACTGCGCCGACGTAGCAAATGTGCTCAACTGCAACTGGCCGGGCCGCAGCAAGACCCCGAAGTGGTTCCGCAACGATTATGCCGCCAGTGCCGCATTGAAGCGGCAGCAGGAAGAACACCGCAAGAGGCTCCGGCAAGGACGGGATGCAGGCCATTGAAATTCACACACTAACTTACAAATGAAATATTCATTCATGAAATGAATAATACCCATTATCACTGTGAATTGGCCGGCAGCGGAACGGCGGCCTATACTCATTCCGTCTCCCCTACACTGCCTCCCATGCACACCCAGCTCAGCCCGCACACACTGCGGGCTTTTTGTCCCCGGTACTTGCCTCTCTGCCATTCCACACCATGGTTTTTCAATAACAAGAACAGGGCGCGGCATGTACCGCCGGCCCGGCCCGCAACGGGGAGCGCATCATGATCGTGCGCGAGCGTCCTTCGGCGCTGCGGCTGTTCCTCGTCGTGCGCGGCTCCGTCCTGCCGCGCATCCGCACCACCCTGATCGTCAATACCCTGATCGCCACCCTGGTCACCTGGTGCCATGGCACGCTGTTCGACCACAAGGTCATCCTGACCACCATCCCGTTTACCCTGATCGGCTTGCCGCTGGCCATCTTCCTCGGCTTTCGCAACACGGCCGCCTACGACCGCTATTGGGAAGCGCGCAAGCTGTGGGGCGAATTGGTCTTGCGCAGCCGTAACTTCTCACGCCAATGCCAGAGCATGATACGCAGCGACACGGTGGCCCACGCCAGGCTGGGCCTCGATGACGTGCGCGTGCGCATGATTTACCGCACCATCGCCTTTTGCCACGCCCTGCGCCACCAGTTGCGCGACACGCGCGGCCCGGCCGACCTGCAACCGCTGTTGCGCCCGGCGGAATGGGCGGCCGCATGCCAGTCGTCGAATCCGTCCGACTATTTGATGCTGCAGATGGGCCACGACCTGGCCGACTGCGTCAAGCAGGGGCGGATCGACAGCATCCTCGCCGCCCAGCTCGACAATACGGTGTCGGCCATGGTGGGCGCCGGCGCCTCGTGCGAGCGCATCCGCAGCACGCCGATTCCGTTTTCATACTCGCTGCTGCTGCACCGCACGGCCTACCTGTACTGTTTCCTGCTGCCATTCGGCCTCGTCGATTCGCTCGGTTTCATGACGCCGTTCGTCGTCGCCATCGTCGCCTACACCTTCTTTGGCCTCGACGCCCTCGGCGACGAGATCGAGGAACCGTTCGGCGAGGATGCCAACGACCTGCCCTTGAGCGCCATGTGCCGCGCCATCGAGATCAGCCTGCGCGAATCGCTGCACGACACGCCGTTGCCGCCGCCCATGCAGCCGGTCGACTACCTGCTGGCCTGATGCGCACGACTGAGTTTTTCCTTGACCTTACCATCGGGGGAAGGCTTACAGTGGGACCACTTAATCATTCAAGGAGTGCTTGTCATGTATCAGTTACAAGTTGAAAACATGAGCTGCGGCCATTGCGTCGGCTCGGTCACGAAAGCGGTGCAAGGCATCGACCCCGCCGCCCAGGTGCAGGTCGACCTGGCCAGCAAGAGCGTCACGGTGGAATCGTCGAGCGAACTGGGCGCCATCAGCGCCGCCATCGTGGACGCGGGCTTCCCCGTCACCCGCGCGCAGTAATCGCCACAGCAGCATCGCGACAGCCGGCCCAGCGCCGGCTGTTGTCGTTTACCCGTCGAGTTCCGGATAATGGCGGAAGATGCCTTCCTCACTGAAAGCAATGCGCCGCTGCGAGCGCAGGTAACGGGCAATGTTGGGCCGCGCCGCCACGGCGTCGTGCAAGTCGGACAAGGCGGGATAGGCGGGCGCCAGGCGCGCCATGGCTTGCGGAAACGCATAGCGCAAACCGGCCAGCATCTGGAACAGCGACAGGTCGCCATACGTGAGTTTCGCCCCCACCAGCCAGCCGCCCCGGCGCGGATTGTTCGCCAGCACCTGCGTAAAGTAGCCGAGGAACTTGGGCAGGCGCGTGGCGCGGAAATCCGCGCTGCGCAGCATGGCCGCCTGCTTTTGCTCCGCATAATATTGATTCATCGACAGCGGGTGGTGCGTGTCGTGCACTTCCGTCAGCCAGTCGGCCATGGTCAGTTGCAACTGGTTCAGCCACAGCCGGCCCTCTTCCGCGCGCGGCGCCAGGCCCAGGCGCCGGCCCAGGTAGTACAGGATATTCGGCGTCTGGCCGATCAGCCGTTCGCCATCGCGCAGCACGGGCGGCGCGTAGGCCGCATGGGGCGTGCTGTCGCCATCGAGGCAGGCCAGCATGGCGGACATGCCCTGCCCCTGGCGTTCAGGCAGGCGGGCGATATCGCGGTAATCGGCGCCCGCCTCTTCCAGGGCCAATCGGATGAATTCGCCGCGCCCCTGTATCGTGGGCCAGTAATACAGTGCGTAAGCCATGCATCCTCCTGATGTTGTTTTACCTCAATGGCAGCACGCCTTGGCGTCGGCGGCTTCCTCGCCCGCCAGCCCCAGGCTTTGCAGGATCGGGCAATCGGGCTTGTCGTCGCCGTGGCACGATTGCGCCAGGTGCGCCAGGGTGTCGCGCATCTCCGTCAGTTCGGCGATGCGTTTATTCAAATCCGCCACGTGCGCCAGCGCGATGCCCTTCACGTCGGCGCTGGCGCGTTGGTCGTTCTGCCATAGCGACAGCAACTCGCGTATCTGTTCCAGCGAAAAGCCCAGCACGCGGCCCCGTTTGATGAAACGCAAGGCGTGCAAGTCGTTCGGCGTGTAGATGCGGTAGCCCGCGTCGCTGCGCGCGCTGGGTTTCAGTAATGCAATGCTTTCGTAGTAGCGTATCATTTTCGCCGATACGCCCGTTTCGCTGGCGGCCTGTCCGATATTCATAGTACTGACTCCTTGGTATGCGCGCTGCGCGCTTTCCAGCGGCGCAGCAACAGGGCATTGCTGATCACGCTGACCGAACTGAAGGCCATCGCCGCGCCCGCCACCATGGGATTGAGCAGGCCGAAGGCGGCCAGCGGAATGCCGATCAGGTTATAAATGAATGCCCAGAACAGATTCTGCCGTATCTTGCTGTAGGTGCGGCGCGAGATATCGATGGCGTCCGCCACCAGGGCCGGATCGCCGCGCATCAGGGTAATGCCGGCCGCGTGCATGGCCACGTCGGTGCCCGTCGACATGGCGATGCCCACGTCGGCGGCCGCCAGCGCGGGCGCATCGTTGATGCCGTCGCCCACCATGGCCACCTTGGCGCCGTCACGCTTGAGCGCTTCGATTTTAGCGGTTTTATCGGCGGGCAGCATTTTCGCCGCCACCGTATCGATGCCCAGTGCCTTGCCGACAGCGTCGGCGCTGCCTTGATTGTCCCCCGTCAACATCACCGTCTGGATGCCCAGTGCATGCAAATGGGCAATGGCCGCCTGCGCATTCGGCTTGACCTGGTCGCTGAAGGCAAACAGTCCCAGCAACTGATCGCCCGACGCCAGCCAGGAAATCGTGTTGCCCGTGTTTTCCAGCGCCAGGGCCTGCTGCGCCAGCGGCGCCATGTCCACCTGCAAATCCTGCATCAGGCGCGTGCTGCCCAGTTTCAAGTCCAGGCCGTCGACCTGCGCCGCCAGGCCGCGGCCCGGCAAGGCCGACAGGGCCGTCGTGGGCAAGGGTTCGATGTGGCGCGCACTGGCCGCATCGAGCACGGCCGTAGCAAGACTGTGTTCGCTACCGCGCTGGATACTGGCCGCCAGCTGCAGCAGCCGTGTTTCCTCGATGCCGTGCGCATGCAGGGCCGCCAGCGCGGGCTTGCCCACCGTCAGGGTCCCCGTCTTGTCGAACACGACGGTGGTGACGGCGTGCGCCACTTCCAGCGCTTCCGCGTCCTTGATCAGGATGCCGTAGCGGGCGGCAACGCCCGTGCCGGCCATGATGGCCGTCGGCGTGGCCAGGCCCAGCGCGCACGGGCAGGCGATGACCAGCACGGCCACGGCGTTGATGATGGCGTTCTCCAGCTCGCCGGTGGCGAACCACCAGCCCAGCATGGTCAGCAGCGCCAGCACCAGCACCACGGGCACGAAAATCGCGCTGACCTTGTCGACCAGGTGCTGGATGGGCGCCTTGGCCGCCTGCGCATCTTCCACCAGGCGGATGATGCGCGACAGCGTCGTCTCGCTGCCCACGGCCTGCGTGCGCACCAGCAGCAAGCCGTCCGCATTGATGGAACCGCCCGTGACCTTGTCGCCCACATGCTTGTCGACGGGCAAGCTCTCGCCCGTGATCAGCGATTCGTTGATCTGGCTGGCGCCCTCCACCACCACGCCATCGACGGCCACCCGTTCGCCTGGGCGTATCACCACCAGGTCGCCCAGTTTCACCTGTTCCACGGCGAGATCGAGTTCGACGCCGTCGCGGCGCACGCGGGCCGAATCCGGACGCAGCACTTGCAAGGCGCGGATGGCCGACGCCGTCTGGCGCTTGGCGCGGCTTTCCAGCCATTTGCCCAGCAACACCAGGGTGATGACGACGGCCGACGCCTCGAAATACAGGTGCGGCAGCATCTCGCCCGCCGTCAGCCACTGGTAGACGGACAGGCCGTAGGCGGCGCTGGTGCCAAGCGCCACCAGCAAGTCCATATTGCCGCTGCCGGCGCGGGCCGCCTTCCAGCCCGCCTTGTAGAAGCGCGCGCCGAAATAGAATTGCACGGGCGTCGCCAGCGCGAATTGCAGCCAGCCGGGCAGCATCAGGTGGATGCCGGCCCACTCGACCAGCATGGGCAGCATCAGCGGAAAGGCGAGGATGGCGGACAGCGCCACTTTCACGCCATCGCGGTTCGGCGCGGCAGCGTGCGCGCCGGCCTTGCTGGCAGCGGGCACCTTCGCCTCGTAGCCGGCCTTGTCGATGGCGGCGACCAGGGTGGCCGCATCGACACCGCCCGTGACCTTGACGCGCGCGCTTTCCGTTGCCAGGTTGACGCTGGCCGCCAGCACGCCGGGTACTTTCAGCAAGGCTTTTTCCACCCTGCCCACGCAAGAGGCGCACGTCATGCCGGCGATAGCCAGGTCGATGTCGCGCTGCGCCACGCTGTAGCCGGCCTTTTCCACGGCGGCCTGCAGGGTCGCCAGGGGGATGGGCGAGTCGGACGTGACCTTGGCAATTTCAGTGGCGAGGTTGACGCTGGCCTGGCTGACGCCGGGCACGGCGGCCAGGGCTTTTTCCACGCGGCCCACGCACGAGGCGCAGCTCATGCCTTCGATGGCCAGCGCCTGCGCGTGCGCGGCGGGAATTGGTGACGGTGATGCGGGAGCAAGTGCGGTCTGATGCATGGCAGATCCTGTACGGTAAATGAACTAATGCGGTCAGGATCTGCTATCCAACGATGGGAAGGTCAAGCCCTATTTCTCGCGTGCGGGGCTTGCCATATCAACACCTCAGCGCACGACGCAATCGATGGCTGCCGGCCTGGCGCCGCCTGCGGATGCGCCGGAAGAAAGCGGCGAGGCCGAGAAGACCGGCGGCGGCGTGAATGGCAGGCCTGGATTGACGGGCAGCATCACGGGCGGCTGCTTGAAGCTGGGGGTAAAGCCGAACTGGCCAGGGGCAAAATTGAGCGCGCCAGACGGATTGCTGACCTGAATCAGGCCATCGAGCACGTGCACATACAGGCCGGGCGCCACTCCCTGTCCTGGCGACGGCGGCAGCGGTGTTGCCGATGGCGCGACGTAGCTGGCAATAAACGTCGTGCCGCGGATGCCGATGGTGGCGGCCGGCGTCTTCATCTCGAAGCGTTCCTTGTTGCGCTTGCCGAGCAATCCCGTCACGGAACGCAAGCCGCCTTTGAGCAGGCTGAAGACGGCATGGTCGCCGTCGGGCTGCTCGGCCGTGTACGTGAATTGCTCGATCACAAAGCTGGTATTCGGCTTCAGCGTGATTTCACTGTTGTCGATCAGCTTGATCAAGGCATAGGTGTCCTTTTCCGTCAGCAAGGTATCGCCCTGCTCGACTTCGGACTTGATGGCCAGCAATTTCACCTTGCCATCGGCCTTCTTGACCATCAGCGGGCCGCTCAATTGCAGCACCGTGCCCGCCACCTGCCCTGCCCAGGCGTGCGCGGCCGTGCAGCTCAGCGCCAGCCACAGCAGTGCATGGCTCAGCCATTTAGTTGCAATAGGTTTTTTTGACTGCATCATCGTATTTGTATCCTGTAGATTTATCTGTGGCGCCGGCAACATCCTTGCTGTCCGCTTTCTTGTCATCGGTCTTCTGCACCGGAGACGCCGAGGCCAGCGGTGCATTTGCGCGGTCCGCCTGCTTGATGATGCGCAAGGCTTCGTCGATGGCGGCACTCACGCTGCTGTCGATGACGGCCGTGGTGGCGGGCAGGAAGATGGCATCGGGCACGTCCACCGTGCCGCCGGGTGCCAGCAAGCTCACGTCGGCGCGCTGGCGCGCGATGCGCACGCCGGAGGCAGCCGTGATGCCGCCCGTTTTTGCCAGCAAGCTCATGCTGGCCGCCGCCGGCACGGCGAAGCTGGCCGTGCCGCCCAGGCGCACGTTGGCGCCGGCTTGGGCGGCAAAACTGCCGCCGCTGGCGATGCGGGAATTGCCCTCGATATTGATGTCGCGCCCTGCCGTCAAACTGATGTCGCGCGCCGCCAGCAACTGCGCGCCATCGCCCAGCACCACGTCCGTGCTGGCATTGAGCGCAATATCATTGCCCTCGATCTTGCCGTTGACGGTGACGGGGCTGTGCGCCGTCAGCGCCACGTTGCCGCCATGCGCATTGATGTTGCCAGCCGAGATGGCACCGGTATTGTCGATGGCGATATTGCCCGCGCCCGTGACGAGCGTGCCCAGCGCCAGGCTGCCGGGAGCGGAAGTATTCTTCAGCGTAATGCCGCCACCCGCGCTATTGCTGGCGCTAAAGCTGCCCACCCGGTTGCCCGCATGGTCCAGCACCACGCCGTTCTGCGCCTGCGTGTCCAGGGTGGCAGCGACGATGGCGCCGTCCTGGCCGATGGCGCCGTTCAGGGCGCTCAGGCGCACATCGCGCGCCGTCACACTGGCAAAGCGCAGGTCGCCGCTGGCCTGGCTGATGGCCAGCTGGCCCGCCAGGTTGATGGCGCCGGCCGCCTGGCTGAAGCGGTTGGCGATGGCCAGGTTGCCGTTGCCGCTCAACAAGCCGCCGCTTTGCGCATAACGGTCGGCCGACAGGCTGCCGTTCAGCAGCAAATTGCCGCCGCTGATTTCCAGGCCGGCCAGGCCGCTCAGCACGGAGCGGTCCAGCACGCTTTCACCGAGGGTCAGGCTGCCGCCCGTCAGCAGCAAGCCTGACGCCGAGTTCAGGTTCTTCAGGACGGTGCTGCCGGCTGCCGCGCTGTAGGTAACGATGCCCTTGCTGTTCGAAAAGTCGACGGCCAGCACGTTCGCGCCTTCCGGCACCACGCCGCCATCCCAGTTGGCCGCATCGCTCCACAAGCCGTTGCCGCTGCCTATCCAGGTCGACAATTGTTTTTGCGCAATCGTCGCCTGCGTCGTGCCGCCCGCCGACGTCAGCACGTAATTGCCCGCATCGGCGCCGTCCAGGCCCAGGTTGGTCACGGACACGCTCTTGCCCACGCCCGCATTCTTGTCGCCGAAGCGGGCCAGGGCCGACACGTTCAGGCTGTCGCCAGCGATGCGGTCATCGCCAAAATTCAGCGTGGCGCCCGTTGTGCCGTCGTAGGTCTTGTTGACGCCGTTGAAATGCACGTTCAGCGCGCGCGGCGTGATATCGGCCGTCGTGCTGCCGCTACCGCTGGCCAGCACGTAATTGCCCGCATCGGCACCCTGCAGGCTGCCGCTGCCGTAGCTGTAACTGACGTTCTTGCCGGCACCCACGTTCTTGTCGCCGAAGCTGGCCAGCGCGCCGGACAGCACCACCTGGTCATTGCCAACCAGGCCTTCCAGCAGGGCGCTGATGCTGGCGCTGGTCGTGCCGTCGTACACCTTGCCGGCCGCGCTGACGTTGCCCACGTTGAGGATGGCGCGGCCGATGTCGGCAAAGCCGCTGGCGCTATCGGCAACGCTGTAATTGCCCAGTTCATTGCCGGCCAGGCTGATGCCGCTGGCGTTGACAAGCTTGCCGCTGCCCGCGTTCTTGTCGGCAAACAGCGCCGTGCCCGTGGCGCTGACGCTGTCGCCGTTGACTACGTTACCCAAGATAAAGGTGGCGCCGCCGAAACCCAGCTGTCCATCGTAGACCTTGCCGCCGCCTATGCTCACCGTCAGCATGCGCGGCGTGATGGCCAGCGTCGTCGTGCCGCCCAGGCTGATGTCGTACTTGGTCGACCACAAGCCCGTCAGGCCATACGTGCCGACGTTGCGCGCGCTGCCGTAGCCGAGGCTGCCGTTGGCGCCCGTATCGCCATCGAGCAAGCCGACATAGCTCAGGCTGCCGAGGAAGCTGGCCAGCTGGCCATCGTAGACCTTGCTCGTAGCATTGCCCGACACGTTCACTTGCAGCGGTTTCAGGAAGGCTTTCAGCATCGGCGTCGTGTAGCCGTCGTAGATGCGCCAGACGCTGCCGAAATTGAAATCGTTGAAACTGCCCTGCTGCTGCATCTGCGCCGTCGTGCGGCCCGTGGCGCCGCCCTGATCCATCTGCGTGCCGGCCGTTTCATAGTTCCAGTAGCCATACGCCACGCCCGCGCCCGCGTCGGCCCGGCCCACCAGGCCGCCCACCGTGCCGCCGGCAAAGCCGCCGCCGGCCACCGCGCCGCTGCTGTAGACGTGGCTGGCGCTGCTGCCTGCCACGCTCCAGCCGATCAGCCCACCCAGGTTTTCCTTCGTCACGATGGGATCGCTATTCACCGACGCACCGACGGCACCCGTGGCGTAGGCATCGCTGATGCTGCCGCCATTGCGCCCCACCAGGCCGCCGATAGCCGCCGCGCCGCGGGCGGCGCCCGTGGCGTAGGCCTGCGAAATCGCGCCGTCGTTGTTGCCCACCAGGCCGCCGACCTTGTCGCGCGCACCCGTGACGTCGCCCGTGGCATAGGCGCCGTCGATGCTGGCGCCGGCCAGGTTGGCGCCGGCCAGGCCGCCGATGCTGCCTGCGTTGTCCGCATTGAGGCCCGTGACATTGCCGCTGGCGCTGGCATTGCGCAGCGTGCCGCCGTTGCTGCCGACCAGGCCGCCGACCGCGTTGGCGCCGTTGACCGTGGCGCCGCTGTGCACATTGTCCAGCGTGCCGCCCACGTTCATGCCAACCAGCGCGCCGACATTGTTGCTTCCCGTCACGCTGCCATCTTGCAGCGTGACGTTGCGCACCGTTCCGCCCTGCACCTTGCCGAACAGGCCCACGCCGGACGTCGTCGTCGCATTGCTGGTGTTGATGTACAAGCCCTGGATGGCGAAACCGGCGCCGTCGAACGTGCCCGCATAGCCGGCGCCGTTACCGCCGGCGATGGCGGCAAAGCCGGCGCCCTGGTTCCAGGCGGTCGTGCCGCTGGCGTCGATATTGCCGGCCAGGCGGTAGCTGTTGCCCAGGCCCAGGCTGCCGATGCCTTGCAAGCCGTAGATATCGGCGATCAGGTAAGGCGATGCGGTACCGCCATCGCCGCCCGTCGCGCGCAGGAAGCTGGCGCCTGGCGCGATGGCGAACTGGCCGGCGGAGAACGCGGCCAGGTTCGGCCCGTTCTGCGTCCAGGCCCCGCCGTCGAGGAAGAAACGGCCGCCGACGGTGACGGCGCCCGTGGCCGTGATGGCGGAAGCTGAATTGACGTGCAGGTCGCCCGCCACGGCGAGCGCATTCGAGATGTGGATGCCGCCCGTATTGCTGCCGTCGCCGATGCTCAGCGATGCCGCCGCAATGCCGGCCAGCTCCGCCGCGTCGAGGCCCAGGGCGCCGCCCGACTTCGTGCCCAGGTCGATGCCGCGCGCACTGCTCAGCGGCTTGAGCGTCACGCTGGCGCCGGCGCCGCTGCCGCCGAAATTCAGGGTGCCGCCGAGCGTGATGCTGTCCGCCTGCAAGGTGACGCTCTGGCCGGCGACGCCGCTGCCGACCAGCCGCGCGCCGCCGCCCGTCAGGTTGATTTCGCCGCCCGCATGGTTGGCGCGCAGGGACAGGTTGCCGTTGCCGACATCGACCACGCCGGTGCCGGCCACGCTGGCGCCGGACAGCGACACGCTGCCGCCATGCGTCGTGATCGCCGCATTCAGGTGGACGTTCGAGCCGGGGCCGTATGCGCCGCCGCTGCTGGCGTCGTTCGCCGACAGGGTCACGCTGCCGCCGTTGGTGCTGATGGCCGCGTACACGTTGATGGTCTCGCCGGCCGTGGCGCTCAGGCCGATGCCGGGATTGACCATGTTGACGGCGCTGCTGAAATTGATGCGGTGCTGGGCCTGCAAGATCACATTGCTGCCGGCGCCCGAGATCACGTCGGCGCCGATGCTGGTGCTGCTGGCAGGCGGGCCTTCGGCAAACTCGTCCACGTCGCCGAGGTTGCCGCCGCCGCCCTGCACCACGTCGATATCGTAGGGGTCGAGCAGCCAGGTACCGCGCTTGCCGCGCCCCGCGCGTGCGCCCGTATCGACGCGGATGCCGTCGACGGCCAGCGCATGGCCCGACGTTTCCACGAAGCCGCCATCGCCGCCCTGCACGCCGCCGCGCGCGGAAATGCTGCCGTGCACCTGGGCCGTGTCATTGCCCCAGGCGATGACACGGCCGCCATTGCCGCTGCCGGTGGCGTCGGCCGCGATGCTGGCGTCCTTGCCGACAAGCACCTGGCGCGCATTCTGCACGGCCGCATTCTTGCCCTGGTAGTCGCCGCCCAGCAAGACCGTGCCGCCGCCCGTGGCGCCGCTGGCATCGATTTTCGCGTTGCCCAGCAAGCCCACCTGGTCGCCCAGCACGCGGATCTCGCCGCCCTTGCCGGCCGCGCCCGTGGCGCTGGTGACGCTGCCCGCCTCGAGCAGCGCCTTGCCGCTGGCCTTGAGCACGATCTTGCCGTTCTCGCCGACGACGGCGCTGTTCGCGTTGAGCACGCCGCGCTGGCTGAGCAGGGCGCCGGCCATGCCGATGCCGCCACCCTGGGCGATGATCTGGCCCAGGTTCAGCGCCCGGTCGTCGGGTGCCGACACCAGCACGCGCAACTCGGGGTTGCCCGGGTCGGCCAGCTGCACGCTGCGCCCGGCCGCCAGGATCACTTCGCCATTCGGCGCCGTGATGAGGCCCGTGTTTTCCACGTTTGGCGCGATCAGCAGCACTTGCCCGCCCTTGCCTGCATTGATCACCCCGGCATTGCCGACGGCGCCGGCCACGCTGCCGGCCGTAAATTGGCGCTTGCCGGCCAGGAAATCCTCGTTCGACATGCCCAGACTGGACGCCACCAGGCCATGCACGTCGACGCGCGCGCCCTGGCCGAAGACGATGCCGTTCGGATTGATCAGGAAGACCTTGCCGTTCGATTCCAGGCTGCCCAGGATCTTGCTGGGGTCTTGTCCCGTGATGCGGTTCAGCACGGCACTATTGCCGTTTTGCTGGATGAAGCGCGTGATCTCGCCCGCATGGATGGAAAAGCTTTGCCAGTTGATGATGGTATTGGGCGTGTTCGTGATCGAGAAGACGTTGCCCTGCTGGTTGAACGTGGCTTGTCCGCTGACCACTTGCGGCAGGGTCGGGTTGGCCTGCGCCGCGCCGAAGCAGCCGGCCAGCAGGAGCGCCAGCGCCGTGCGGCGCAATGGCGGCCCGTACGGCGGCGGGGCGGAAACGGAAGCGGGGTGGACGTGATTGTGCATGGTGTTCATCCTGATACTAGTAAGCCAAGGCGAGTCGGAAATGCAGGCGGTTGGCGCCGCGCTGTCCCGTGTCGCCGCCATTGACGACATGGGCGTAGTCGAGTTGCAGATTGGCGTAGCGGTTCAGCATCAGGCGCAGGCCGAGTCCCGCGCTGCCTATGCCCTGGGAAGCGCTTTCGCCGGGCAGCGCATGGTTGCGGCGCAGCCATGCCGTGTCGTAGAAAGCCAGCGCGCGGCATTGGTAGCCGAGGGCCTGGCCGCACCAGTTCGGCGTGTACAGTTCCAGGTTCAGGCTGGCGCCGGAGTCATTCGACACCTCGCGCTCGGCAAAGCCGCGCACGGACGCTGCGCCGCCGGCGCCGAACTGCTCGCCGGGCACCAGCGCGTCCGGCGTGGCCTGGACGTTGAACAGGGCACGCCACTGCCAGTCGTTGCTCAGCACGCGCGCCGTGCTGGCGCTCAGGCGCAAGGTGTTGTAGCCAGCCTTCGCATGCGCGCGCACGCGGTCGAAATCGGCTTGCGCGCCATGCTTCCCGCCGGGAATATTGTGCGCGAACGTGACGGCCACGCTGGTCTCGCCCGTTGGCAGGGTCCAGTTGCCGATGTAGCTGACGCTGAGCGGATGCACGGTGACGTCGGCGCCCAGTTCCATGCCGAACAATTGCACGCTGTTGCGGTAGGCCTTGTAGTCGATGCCGTACACGAGCTTGGGCTCGAAATCGTCGCGGCGGGCAAAGTTCTGGTTGTAGCGGATGCCGGCCATGCTGCCCTGGCCGCTGACGGCCAGGTCGAAAATGCCGGCCGAGACGCTGCCCGAGTCGACATTCGAATAACTGGCGAAAAAGTCCATCGAGTCGCCCAGCGCATACAGCGGCAAGTGGTAGCCGGCGCCATACACGCCGACCTTGTCCGGCTTTTCCAGGCTGCTCGTGTATTGCAGGCTGGCGACATGGTCGCGCCCCCACAGGTTGGCATGCTGCAACACTACGCCCACGTGCGTCTTGCCCGTCTGCGCGTTGCCCGTGTTATCCACGTTGAGCATGGCCTTCCAGGCCTTCTCGTCGGCCACCGCGACGATGGCGTCGATGGCGCCCGCCTGCTCGTCGGCCTGCAGCCGTACTTCGATCTTGCGCGCCGGGTTTTCATTGGCCAGCCGCAGGCTTTGCGACAGGGCGTTCAAATTCGGTGTCTCGCCTTCGCGCAGGGCCGGCAGCGCGCGCCGCACGTTGGCCTCGTCGACATGCACGTTGCCGCTGATGGCAACCTTGCCCAGCGGCGTTTGCAGCACGCTCAGGCGCACCACGCCGCGTTCCAGTTCCTGTTCCGGCAGCTGCACCTGCACGGCGCCGTAGCCACGCGCCCGGTAGGCGGCTTCCAGCGCCTCGACGGCACGCGCCAGGTGGGAAAAATCGCGCTGCGGTCCCGTAAACGGGGCCAGCAGCGCCTGTACCTGGGCGTCGCCGAGCAGGGTATTGCCCTGCACGTCAAAGCGGCTGATGTCGAAATGCGGCACGCCATTGTCCTGCGCGGCCGGCGTGGCCTCATCCATGGAAACGGCGGCGCCGACGGCGCCGACGGCGAACAGCAGCGCGGAACCCGCAAGCAGGTGCACCAAACGATATGTCATGTGAAGGATTTCTTGTGTAACCGGACAAGCGCTTGGCCCCGCAGGCGCCAGCGGCACTCTATCCGGCAATGGATTGAAGACAAATTTTAGACGGCTTTTAGTTTCCAGTCAGAAATTTCTGACGTTTTCTTGCGAATTTCATGGCGTTGCTGCCTACATCATGCAGACAAACTGGAAAGATGATGGAATTGACAGCAGTTTGCAAGGCAAATCAGATGGTTACTTGCTATTCAAGACCGTCACGCCATCCCAGCCGGCCGGCGGCGGCGCGGCGCGGTAATGCGCCAGGCGCGCCGCATACAGCCGGTACACGCCGTCTTCGGGGAAATCCGCCTGCAGGCTGGCGACCTCGGCCGCCGCCGCTTCCCAGTCGCGCGCGCGCAACAGGGCCAGCGCGGCATGCCAGCGCGCCAGCTGCGCCAGCTCCTGCGCATCGGCGTCGGCCAGCAAGCCGCGCGGCTCGAAGATGGCCACCGCCTGCTGCTTGCCCTGCACGCGCACCAGGTCCAGTTCGCGGTACAGGAAGTCGCCCGCCGCCGCGCGCGTGGCCGCCCCCGCGACGATGCCCACGCCATCCAGCTTGCTGGCGCCTTCCAGGCGCGCGGCCAGGTTCACGCTGTCGCCCATGACGGTATAGGCGCGGCGGATGCGCGAGCCCATGTCGCCCACATGCATGGCGCCCGTATTGATGCCGATGCCGATGCGCAGCGGCGGCCAGCCGCGCGCGGCGAAGTCCGCATTCAGTCGCGCCGCGCTGCGCTGCATCAGCAGCGCGCTGGCCACGGCCCGGCTGGCGTGGTCGGCAAAGGCCACCGGCGCGCCCCAGAAGGCCATCACGGCGTCGCCGATGTACTTGTCGAGCGTGCCGCCATGGCTGTCGCGGATATCCTGCGACATGGCCGTCAGGTAGGTATTGATGTATTCGCGCAGCGCGGCCGGCGCCAGCTGCTCGGAAATGGCCGTGAAGCCGCGCACGTCGGCAAACAGCACCGTCAATTCGCGGTTCTCGCCATCCATGGTGTAGCGCTGCGGATTGTCCGCCATCTCGGCCACCAGTTCGGGCGCCACGTATTCGCCGAAGCGCGCCACCAGCGCGCGCCCCTTGCGCACTTCGAAGAAGTAGCCCCAGGCCAGGTTGACGATGAACAGCGCGACGATCAGCAGCAGCACCACGGCGCCGCCCAGCACCAGGTCGCGCGCCGCATACAGGTACAGGTTGACGGCGATGGCGGCGGCCATCGCCCCCAGGGTCAGCAGTATCACGCCGGCCGGCGGCAGCACGGCCAGCGCGCCGGCCAGCAGCAGGCCCACCGCCAGCACCTGCAGCAGTTCGAGCGCCAGCGCGTAATCGGGCCGCGACTTGAAGCGTCCGTCGAGGATGGACTTGATCAGGTTGGCGTGCACTTCCACGCCCGGATATTCGGCGTTGACAGGCGTGGCGCGGATATCGTTGAGGCCGGGCGCCGTGGTGCCGACCAGCACGATGGCGCCCCGCAGCAGCGCGGGCGGCACGCTGCCGGCCAGCACGTCGGACGCCGAGACATAGCGGAAGGCGCCACCGGCGGGGCCGCCCGTGCCGCGGTACTGCACCGTGGTGGTCAGCGCCTCGCCCACGGGAATGGCCGTCGCGCCGCGCGGCGCGAACAGCACGATGTGTTCGAGCCCGCCGTTGGCCAGTTCGCGCGCCGACAGGGTATCGGCCGTGGCCGTGAAGCGCGGGGCGATGGCGCGCGCCTGCAGGTAGACGGCGGCCGTGGCCAGCGACAGCGAGGGATAGTAGCCGTCGCCGATGCGCTGCAGCAGCGTCGAGGAGCGCACCACGCCGTCGGCGTCCGTCAGCGCCGTGAAGATGCCGGCGCCGCGCGCGGCCGCCTGCAGCGGCGCGATATTGGCTTCGTAGCCGGGCGCCGTGTAGGCCGTCACCGTGCGCCCGTTCAGGTCTGCCACGGTAAATGCGGGGGCCGGCAGCACGCCCTTTTTTTGCCGCTCCGAGACGCTGTAGCCGAGCACCACGGGCTGGCCGCGCATGGCGTCGGCGAACTGGCCGTCGTAATCCATCGCCGGGCGCAGTTTTTCCAGCTGCGCCGGCAAGCCCGCCACGCCGGCCAGTTCGCCGCGCGCCAGCGTTTCGAGCACGGCATAGCCGGAACTGGTGTCCGCTTCGGGAAACGAGATATCGAAACCCAGCGCCGCCACGCCGTAGTGGCCGGTGAGCTGGCGCACCAGCTTTGCCTGGATGTCGCGGCTCCAAGGAAAACGCCCCACCCGGGCCAGGCTCTTTTCATCGATGTCGACGATGACGATGCGGCTGTCGAGCTGCGGCGCCTCGGCGCGCATGCGCCAGTCGCCGAGCATGGCGTCGAGCCGCGCGATATTCGCGTTGCCGGCCAGGCACAGGATGGCGGCGGCCACGGTCAGCGCCACGCCCAGCAGCCAGCGCGCGCCATGCTTGCGCAGGGCCGGCGCCAGCTTCAAGGGGTATAGCCCGGAATGGAGGCCTCGTCGACGGCATCGATCTGGCTCGGATGCATGTGCTTTTCGGCGAAGGTCAGGTAGACCTTGCTGCGGATGAAGACGTCGAACAGTTCCGGGTCGATATGCCCGTTCAGGCTGAAATTGCCGAGGATGCGCAGGGATTCGGACAGCGACTTGCCCTTCTTGTAGGGCCGGTCGCGCGCCGTCAGCGCCTCGAAGATATCGGCGATGGCCATCAGGCGCGCCGGCACCGACATCTGCTCCTTGGTCAGGCCGCGCGGATAGCCCTTGCCATCCATGCGTTCATGGTGGCCGCCCGCGTATTCCGGCACCTTCTGCAGGTGCTTCGGCCATGGCAGCGCTTCGAGCATGCGGATCGAGACGCTGATATGGTTGTTGACGATGGCCCGCTCGGCCGCCGTCAGCGTGCCGAAGCGGATGGTCAGGTTTTCCGTCTCGTCGGCATCGAGGAAGTCGCGCAGCTCGCCGTCGGCCGCGCGCCAGCGCCGGCGCGCGATCTGCCGCACGCGCTCCTGGTCGGCCGGCGCCATGCCTTCGCCGCCCACGTTGGCGCGGCGGATGAAGTCGCGCTCCTCGCGCAGCGCGGCCTGCTCCTGCTCCAGCGCCTGCGCGATGGCGTCCTGCTGCTGCGGCTGCGCCGCCTGCTGGCGCAAGGCCGCGATCTCGGCGTCGCGCAGCAGCACTTCGTAGCGCGTGTCGATCAGGGCGATGCGGTCGAAGATGGTTTCCAGCTTGGTGGCCTTGTCGACCACGTGCACGGGCGTGGTGATCTTGCCGCAGTCGTGCAGCAGGCCGGCCAGCCACAGCTGCTTGCGTTCATTGTCGCTGAGACGAAACTGGGCCAATGGCCCGCTGTCGGTCGCATGCGCGGCGTCGGCCAGCAGCATGGTCAGCTCGGGCACGAACTGGCAATGGCGCCCGGTGTACGGCGACTTTTCATCGATGCCGATATTGATCAGGGTAACCAAGGACTCGAGCAGCTCTTCCAGCTGGGAGATCAGCAGCTGGTTCGTCAGCGCCACGCCCGCCTGCGCCGCCAGCGCCTCGATGAAACGCTGGTCGGTGGAAGAAAACGCGCGCACCTGGCCCGTCTCGGCATCCTTGGCGTTCACCAGCTGCAGCACGCCGATCAGGTCGCCCTCATGGTCGTTCATGGGCACCGTCAGGATCGACTGCGTGTGATAGCCGTGGTGGCGGTCGAAGGCGCGCATGCCGGAGAAATTGAAGGCCTCGTCGCGGTAGACGTCGGCGATATTCACGCTGCGGCGCTGGTTGGCCGCATACGCGGCCACCGAGGCCAGATTCGGCTGCCCGGCGCCATCGAACAGCGGCACGCCTGGCAAGCCGATGTCGTTGCCCTGCCCGATGCCCAGGCTGTCGTTGACGCTGATGTGGAAATCGAGCTGGCGTCCGTCCGCGGCGGGCCGGTACAGGGTGGCGCCATCGGCCCCGCTCATGCTTTTTGCCAGCAGCACGATGCGCTGCAGCAGCGGTCCGATGTCGCGCCCCTGACCGCCCAGGCCATCGCCTAGCGCGACGCTGAGCTCGGTCAATTGCTCCAGTCTGTGGGCGATTTTCTCAGGGTGCAGCTGAGGCATATGGGACGCGATCAGGTAAGGAAAAAGGGAAGTCGGCAAGCGCCAGTGTAACGGCCACCCCGCGCACTGTACATTACTCAATTACATCAAAATGAAATAAATTGCCGTGTTGCAACACACACAAATGTTGCCGCCAATCTCATTAATTAGAATAGAATCAACAATAATTACACAGTAACAAGGTACTGAATGAAATTCACGTTCAGGGGCGTGCGCGGCTCCATCCCCTCCCCCGGTCCGCGCACGGCCCGCTATGGCGGCAACACCACGTGCATCGAAGTGCGCACCGACGACGACAGCCTGATTATCCTCGATGCGGGCAGCGGCATCTTTTCGCTGGCGCAGCAACTGCCTGCAGGCCAGCGCGTCGACGCGCATGTCTTCATCACGCACAGCCACTGGGACCACATCCACGGCCTGCCCATGTTCTCGCCCCTGTTCGTGGCCGGCAACCGCATGCGCCTGCACGGCGCGTTCGACGCGCGCAGCGGGCGCGGCATCGAGCACGTGATGGCGGTGCAGCTGCAGGACAGCTATTTCCCCGTCAGCGAGGCGGCCATGGCGGCCAGCATCGAATACCGCACCCTGGCGCCCGGCGAAGCCGTCGACGTGGGCGGCGCGCGCGTCCGCGGCGCGGAGATGAACCACCCGGTCGTCAACCTCGGCTACCGCATCGACTGCGCTGGCGCCTCGCTGTTTTTCAGCGGCGACCATGAACCGTTCTACAACCCGCATCCGCCCGGCCACGCCGAACACGCGGCCTGCGCGGCGCGCAATGCGCAGCGCCAGGCCAGCATCGACGCGCTGGTCGACGGCGTCGAGGCGCTGATCATGGATTGCTCGTACACGCGCGAGGAATACCCGGGCAAGCAGGGCTGGGGCCATGGCACTTTCGACGCCGCCTTCGAACTGGCCCTGCGCTGCGGCGCGCGGCGCCTGTACTGTACCCACCACGAGCCGACCCGCAGCGACGAACAACTGGAAGCCGTGTTTGCCGACGTGATGGGCCGCCATGCGGGCCGCCTGGCCGGCCTGCAGGTGTTCCTCGCCTACGAGGGGCTGACGGTGGAACTGGCCGGGGCATGAAAAAAGGGAGCCGCAAGGCTCCCTTTTTACTGGCGTTGGCTATCCATTACATGATATGGCGGCCAATCCACCATGCGATGGCGGCGACAAACGCGGAAGCGGGGATCGTGAAGATCCAGGCCCAGACGATGTTGCCCGCCACGCCCCAGCGCACGGCCGACATTTTCTGTGCCGAGCCGACGCCGACGATGGCGCCCGTGATGGTGTGCGTGGTCGACACGGGGATGCCCAGCGCCGTCGAGACGAACAGGGTGATGGCGCCGCCCGTTTCGGCGCAGAAGCCGCCGACCGGTTTGAGCTTGGTGATCTTCTGGCCCATGGTCTTGACGATGCGCCAGCCGCCGAACAGCGTGCCGAAGCTGATCGCCGTGTAGCACGAGATGATGACCCACATCGGTGGCATGGCGTCCGTCGTGCTCGAGTAGCCGGCGGCGATCAGCAGCATCCAGATGATGCCGATGGTCTTTTGCGCATCGTTGCCGCCGTGGCCCAGGCTGTACGCCGCGGCCGACACCAGTTGCAGGCGGCGGAACCATTTGTCGACGCGGCGCGGCGTCGAGCGCACGAAAATCCACGACACCAGCAGCATGATCAGCGAGCCGAACAAAAAGCCCAGGACCGGCGACAGCACGATGAACAGCACGATCTTCCACAGGCCGGCCGAGATCAGCGCGCCCGTGCCCGACTTGGCGACAGCGGCGCCCACCAGGCCGCCGATCAGGGCGTGCGAGGACGACGATGGAATGCCGTAGTACCAGGTGACGAGGTTCCACACGATGGCGCCCATCAGGGCGCCAAATATCACATATTGGTCGATCACCGCGGGGTCGATCGTGCCCTTGCCCACCGTGGCGGCCACGGTCAGCTGGTGGAAGACGAAGATGGCGACGAAGTTGAAGGTGGCAGCCATGGCAACCGCGGTCTGCGGTTTCAATACGCCCGTCGAGACCACCGTGGCGATCGCGTTGGCGGCATCGTGGAAGCCGTTCATGAAGTCAAATAGCAGCGCCAGGATGACAAGCAGGCCTAGCACGTAGATGCTCATTTGGATGGTTTGCATGGATTTTTCTTTTCTGATTCTGTTTCAGGACAGACGCTGTTACGCGTTTTCGACGATGATGCCTTCGATAATGTTGGACACATCTTCGCAACGGTCTGTCACGGTTTCCAGAATTTCATAGATCGCTTTGAGCTTGATCAGGTTGCGCACGTCCGGCTCGTCGCGGAACAGCTTGGACATGGCGGCGCGCATCACGTGGTCGGCATCCGATTCCAGGCGGTCGATCTCTTCGCAGATGGCGACGATCTTGCGCGAGTTATCCATGTTGTGCAGCATGGCGACGGCGTCGCGCACTTTTTCGGTACACGCCAGCACCAGTTCGGCCAGGCGCTTGGCTTCGGGCGTGACGGCTTTCAGGTCGTACAGCGACACGGTCTGCGCCGCGTCTTCCAGCAGGTCGAGGATGTCGTCCTGGCGCGTGATCAGCTGATGGATGTCGTCGCGGTCGATCGGCGTGATGAAGGTCTTGTGCAGCATTTCCACGGTGGCGTAGGTGACTTTGTCCGCCTGTTTCTCGATGCTTTCAATCGCATGCACGCGGTTTTCCAGGTCGTCGAAATTGGTCATCAGGCCGAGCATCTCTTTCGCGCCCTTGACGCACAGTTCCGCGTGCTGGTTAAACAATTCAAAAAACTTGCCCTCAGTGGGCATCAAGCGTCCAAACATGTCATTCTCCGTTAAGCATTGAGTCGTGTTATTTACTACAGAAAGCCGCCCCCTTGTCGGGGGCGGCCGATGGAATTGCCAGTGCTGCTGAGTCTTAGTCGCCTTGGTAAAGCGCCAGGCCACCACTGTAATTGCCAAATTTGGTGTACTGCCCCATGAAGGTGAGGCGGATGCTGCCGATTGGACCGTTACGTTGTTTACCGATGATGATTTCGGCCGTTCCCTTGTCCGGCGAGTCGGGGTTATACACCTCGTCGCGGTAAATGAACAGGATCACGTCGGCATCCTGCTCAATAGCGCCCGATTCGCGCAAGTCGGACATGACAGGACGCTTGTTCGGGCGTTGTTCCAGCGAGCGGTTCAGCTGGGACAGCGCGATCACGGGACAGCCGAGTTCTTTCGCCAGGCCTTTCAAGCCCCGCGAAATCTCGGAAATCTCCGTGGCGCGGTTGTCGCCGGGAGTATTGGCCGACATCAGCTGCAAGTAATCGACGATGATCAGGCCCAGCTTGCCGCATTGACGCGACAGGCGGCGCGAACGGGCGCGCAATTCGATGGAATTGAGCGCCGGCGTTTCATCGATGTACAACTGGGCGTCGTTCATCTTTTGAATCGCATTCGTCAGGCGCGGCCAGTCTTCGTCGTTCAGGCGGCCCGTGCGCAGGCGGTGCTGGTCCAGCTGACCAACCGAGCCCAGCATACGCATGGCCAGCTGGGCGCCGCCCATCTCCATCGAGAACACGGCCACGGGCAAGCCGCTGTCGATGGCCACGTTTTCGCCGATGTTGACGGAAAACGCCGTCTTGCCCATCGAAGGACGTCCCGCCACGATCACCAGGTCGCCCGGCTGCAGACCCGAGGTCATGCGGTCGAGGTCGATGAAACCGGTGGGCACGCCCGTGATTTCACTCTGGTTGTCGCGGCTGTACAGTTCGTCGATGCGTTCGACCACTTGCGTCAGCAGCGGCTGGATGGCGGTCCAGCCCTGGGCGCCGCGCGCGCCCTCTTCGGCGATGGCGAAGATCTTCGACTCGGCCTCGTCAAGCATCTGCTTGACTTCCTTGCCCTGCGGGCTGAAGGCCGTGCCGGAGATATCGTCGGCGACGGTGATGAGTTTGCGCAGCACGCCGCGGTCGCGCACGATCTCGGCGTAGCGCCGGATGTTCGCGGCCGATGGCGTGTTTTGCGCCATGGCGTTCAGGTAAGCGAGTCCGCCCACATCCTCGGCCTTGCCGAGCTGGGTCAGGGTTTCAAAAACAGTAATGACATCGGCTGGCTTGGAAGCGTTAACCATCTTGACGATTTGCTCGAAGATGATGCGATGGTCATAGCGATAGAAATCCTCCGCATGCATGAAGTCGGCAATGCGGTCATAGGCGGCATTGTCGCGCAGCAGACCACCGATGACGGATTGTTCTGCTTCGATCGAATGCGGCGGAATACGGAGGGAATCCAGTTGCGGATCAGAGGGGGCGTTCATGGCGCGAATTATACCCGCTTCGGCGTGTCGGCAAAAATAAAGGGCTGAAATTGAGCGAAAAAAAGGCCACAAAAAAGCCGGGCGAACCCGGCTTTTCATAGTGCGGCAACGCTTGCGGGCCAGGCCCGCAGACGATTACGCGTTCGCGTCTGGTACGACAGCGATAACGACTTCCACGACCACGTCGGTGTGCAGAGCAACCGAAACGTTGTGCTCGCCAACGATCTTCAGCGGGCCGGTAGGCATGCGGATTTGTGCTTTTTCAACAGCAAAACCTTGCTTGGTCAGCGCTTCAGCGATGTCGAAGTTGGTGACGGAACCGAACAGACGGCCATCGACGCCAGCTTTTTGAGCAACTTGAACGGTCAGGCCGCTCAGTTTTTCGCCCTGGGCTTGCGATGCGGCCAGTTTGGCGGCAGCAGCTTTTTCCAGTTCGGCGCGCTTGACTTCGAATTCAGCCACAGCGGTTGCCGTAGCACGACGTGCCAGGCGTTGCGGGATCAGGAAGTTACGTGCGTAACCGTCTTTGACTTTGACGACTTCGCCGAGGTTACCGACGTTAACAACTTTTTCTAACAGAATGATTTGCATAGTTCTTCTCCAGGAATATCTGACCGATTAAGCGTGGTGCAGATCGGTGTATGGCAGCAGCGCGAGGAAGCGGGCGCGCTTGATTGCGGTGTCGACTTGGCGCTGGTAGTGCGCTTTGGTACCGGTCAGGCGTGCTGGCATGATCTTGCCGTTTTCCTGGACGAAGTCTTTCAGCGTGTCGACGTCTTTGTAGTCGACTTGCTCAACGTGAGCTGCCGTGAAGCGGCAGAACTTCTTACGTTTGAACAAAGGGTTTTGCTGTTTGCGTTTTTCTTTAAGCTTGAGCTTATTTTTGTCGAACTTTTTACCGAATGCCATGTCAGGCTCCTGTATCTAAAATGCGCTAGTCGGGGTGACTGCACTAAAATCAATGATGTGAAACACCAAACTCTTGCTGTTGCGGCTTTTCCTGGCCAGGAAACCCGTGAACTGATATACCCCGCCCAAGCTTGCCTGGCTGAACCGGCCTGAGATTTCGCCAGCGGCAAGCGCGGCAACATCAAACTCGGTCAAACGGGCAATTCCTGCTTCCATCTGCTGCGAACTGTGCTGCAATACTGCATTCACAATCGGCAGCCCTGCCGGGGTATAGCGCAATATTTCGCGCTCGGCAATGATGGCGGTTACTTGTAGCTGGTTCAGCGCACGATCCTGGTCAAGAATTAAGCTGCTGCGGCTGGAGCGGCTGCTGGTGCTTCGGTGCGGTGGCTTTTGGCCGCGTCTTCGCGTTGTACCGATTTCATCATCGGCGAAGGAGCTGTTTCAGCTTTCTTCATTTTAACGGTCAGGTGACGCAACACGGCATCATTGAATTTGAATGCTGTTTCCAACTCGACCAGGGTCTCGTTGTCGCATTCGATGTTCAGGCAGATGTAGTGTGCTTTAGGCAGCTTTTGGATCGAGTAAGCCATTTGACGGCGGCCCCAATCTTCCACGCGGTGAACCGAACCGCCGCGGGTGGTTACGCTGGCTTTGTAGCGTTCGATCATCGCGGGCACTTGCTCGCTTTGGTCCGGATGGACGATAAAGACTATTTCATAATGACGCATGCAAACTCCTTCAGGTCGGATTGATAATCGCCCACCCCGGCGTCAAGACAGGTGTGGGAAGGTCAGCCGGAGAGTATAGCCGGTTTTACGCCAACGATCAAGCCCCCGCGCATGCTGGCGCGGGGGCCTGGCCGCTAGTCCAGCAACAACTGCAGCACGGGCACGATCTTGATGCCCTGGCAAGCCTGGTCCGCAGCGCTGTCCGGGAACGGATATCCGCTGCAAGGGCGGTAAGGATAGTCACTTGGCAACAATGTCGGGAAGCCCAGCTCGCCAGCCACGTCGATACCGGACGACAGCGGCCCCTTGAACAAGCCGCGGAACAGCGCGCCGCGCACGGCGGGACGCCATGGCACGAAACCGGCCGCGGCGGCGTAGGACGCCGGCTGCGCATACGGCGCGCCCACGGCGTTCGGACGCGGCGGCGGCACGGCCATCCACTGGTGATTGCCGTCGATGCTGGCGATGGCGTCGGCGATGACGTTATCGGTCTGCGCAAACACGGAGCGCCCCGCTTCCGGCGCCGCCCCAGCGAGTTGCCCCAACGCCACCAAACCCGCCGTATCGAGCAGCGACAGCTTGGCCAGCACGACGGCGTTATAGGCCACCGCATATCGCTGCGGATCGAAGGCGCCGTCCGTCACGCGCATCTCGGCGCGCACGCGCGCGGCAAGGTCGGGAATCATCAGCAGATTCTTGTCATTATGGCGCTCGGGGCGGCTGAAATAGTCGTTCAGGGCGGCATCGTCCATGTCCTTGCTGAACAGCGCCAGGATATCCTGCAATTCGCGCGGCAGCAGGCGGTCGAAGATTTCCGCCACCAGGCGGTCCTTGGCGCTGGCAATCTGCTCGTCGCGCCAGGCGCGGATCTCGGAAGGCGTCGGCAAGCCGAGCAGGTCCCCGGCAAACGCCAGGTCCTCGGCCAGCTTGAGCGCCCGGTCCACCGCCCAGACCACATTCCTGGCGCCGTCGCGCAGCTCGCACCCGGACAGCTCCTGCGCCACACCGAGAATACTCATGTGATAGCAATCGAACCAGCGCGACAACGGCTCGGTCGCGCTGGCCGCCCGGTCCGTGGAATTGAGCAATGACTGGCTCGTCGCCTTCACATATTCGCGCATGGCAACATCGACATCATTGCGCCAGCCCATCAGCGGCCCCTTGATCGGCGACGTGTTCTGCCCCATGCGCTGGCTGAAATCAATGGCGGCATTGCTGACGATCTGCACCAGCTTTTGCGATGCCACCGCAGCATCGCGCACGGCGATGCTGGCCTGCAACAGCTGCTGCCGCTTGGCCGCCAGCTTGCCATTGAGCGAGCCCAGGGCCGCATTGACCGAGCCATTGATGGAGTCGATCACATCGTTTGCCTTTTGACATGCATGATAGCCGAACGGATCCTGCCATTTTTTCGGGCAACTTGCCTTGCGGCGCAACTCGCTTTCCTTGCTGGAAATCTGCAGGTGCAGCTGGAGTATCTCCTGCTCGACACTGAACACGGTCTGCGTGGCCTTCTTCACGCCGCTGAACAGGGCATCGTCAAGATGCTGCGTGGCATTGACCAGATCGTTTGCCAGGGACTGGATGCGGTCCTCGCCCGCCTGTACCTTGGGGATGATGACATTGGCCTTGTCGATGATCTTTTGCGCGTCGTTCGACGACAGCGCCACGCCCCAGTTCGACGCAAACAGCCGCACGACCGCGACGTCGAGCTGGTTCCAAGCAGGATTGACCACCATCGCGTCGATGGATTTGCGGTAGGCATGGTAGGCCGCCAAATGCCGTCCATACTTGCCGCGGCTGTATTGCTCCTGCACCGTATCGTTGAGCACCAGCGTGTCGCGCACAAACGTGCCGAATGCATCGCTGGGCTTGATCAAGGCGCGCACGGCGCCAAGCTGCCTGCCCGTGTGGTCGCGCAACGGCGGCGTCAGCCTCCCGATAAAGCCCTCGAGCGCAATATGCCGCTGCTCCACCAGCGTTTCATCGGCCAGGTCAAAGATGTCTCCCGCATACTGATTGACATACGTATGGGCGAACATGTCGGCCGAGGCATGCCCCAGGTAGCCATAGGCGTATGCCGTGCCCGCGGCGTTGCCCCTGGCGCTGTTGAGCAGGAAGCGCAGCCAGTCGTTGGTCTTCCAGCCGTCTTCGATGCCGGGATGGACGATGGTTTGCCCGACGAGAATGTCCGGCGCCGAGTCGGGACCTATATTCCCCAGCAAGAACTCCGTCTGGTTCGCCAGGATGGCGCTGCGCACATGCGCGGGCACTTCGAGGGTGACGGGCTTTCCCTGCAATACAATAGTGATCTTGCCATCGTCCGCCAGATCGTTGATGACCTGCTGCCCCACCCAGACATGCGTGCCCAGGGTAAAGGCGCACGCATTCCCGGCAAACAAGATGCCCAGCAAGCCAGCCAGCAAGGTGAAACGCTTACCACATCGGTCGATCATGGAATCCTTTTATAGTTTTACGGATGAAGAGAGGCACACATGGCCCGGATGCCACATTGCCAAAAAAATATCATGCGCATACTAGCAGAGAAAATTGCAAATTGGCAATAAATTGAAGTGATCGCGCCAGGAACAAGCCGATCGTTGAATTATTTTGCGAAATGGTGAAATTGGGCTTGCATAGTCGGCGATACTGTACAAAAATACAGACTGTTCATATAGACAGCATTTTAGTATGCACCCACCGCTCATGATCAAGCTGACAGCACGACAAGAACAAATCCTGAACCTGATCAAGGACGCGATTGAAAATACGGGCTTTCCTCCCACCCGCGCCGAGATTGCCAATGAATTGGGTTTTAAATCGGCCAATGCGGCCGAAGAGCATTTGCAGGCCCTGGCCCGCAAGGGCGCGATCGAGATTTCGCCAGGCACGTCGCGCGGCATCCGCCTGATCGGCGCGGCGGCCGAAACGCTGCCATCGAAGGTGCCGGCAGCGCTGCTGATGTCGCTACCGCTGATCGGCCGCGTGGCGGCCGGTTCGCCCATCCTGGCACAGGAAAACCTGGAAGCGAGCTACAACGTCGACCCTGCCCTGTTCTCGGCCAAGCCCGACTTCCTGCTGAAGGTGCGCGGCTGGTCCATGCGCGACGCCGGCATCATGGATGGCGACTTGTTGGCAGTCAAGAAGGTCGACAGCGCCAAGAATGGCCAGATCGTCGTCGCCCGCATCGGCGACGAAGTCACCGTCAAGCGCTACAAGAAGACGGGCTCCGTCATCGAACTGCTGCCGGAAAACCCCGATTTCAAGGTCATTACCGTGTCGCCGGAAGACGAATTCGCCCTGGAAGGGCTGGCAGTTGGCTTGATGCGCAGCTGGCATTGATTTTTCCTGGCAGCTGTCGCACGTAAAACGCAAAAAGGGCCGCAACAGTCATGCTGTTGCGGCCCTTTTTTATCGCCCGGGCGTTTTATGCCTCCAGCGCATTACGGAAATCCTCGAGCAGGTCCGCCTCGTCCTCGATGCCGACGGAGACGCGGATCAGCGATTCGGCGATGCCCATGCTGGCGCGGCGCTCGGCGCCCATCTCGTAAAAGATCGTGTGGGCAACGGGAATGACGAGGGTGCGCGTGTCACCGAGGTTGCTGGCCGGGATAGCCAGGTTCAGGCGATTGAGGAAATCGAAGCAGTCGATGCCGTCTTTCAACTCAAAGCTGAACAGGGAGCCATAGCTGCGGAACAAGTCCGTTGCCAGCGCGTGCTGCGGATGCGAGGCCAAGCCCGGATAATGCACGGCAGCCACGCGTGGATCCGCCTGCAGCATGGTCGCCAGCGCCAGGGCGTTGGAGCAGGTACGGTCCATGCGCAGGGCCATGGTTTCCGCGCCGACGGCGATATGGTGCGCCGCTTCCGGTCCCAGCGAGGCGCCGAAGTCGCGCAAGGCCTTGGCGCGGATTTGCGCGATGCCCCACTGGGCCGGCGCCGCCTTTTTATAATTGTCAAAGA
The DNA here is from genome assembly GCF_058798675.1 of Janthinobacterium sp. GW822-FHT07H10. NCBI lineage: Bacteria > Pseudomonadati > Pseudomonadota > Betaproteobacteria > Burkholderiales > Oxalobacteraceae > Janthinobacterium > Janthinobacterium sp. GW822-FHT07H10. The sequence goes on along the minus strand of NZ_JBXAKS010000008.1, from coordinate 193,185 downwards.
TGTTCGGATATTGCGTCCAGTCGAACACGCCCGTGTCCGTCAAGCTGCCGCCCAGTGCATTGCCGTGGCCGCCGATGGACTTGGTCAGCGCATTGACCACCAGGCCCGCGCCCACGGCTTTCGGGCGGAACAAATACGGCGTCGTCATGGTGTTGTCGACGATATACAGGATGCCTTTTTCGCGGCACAACTCGCCGATCTTCGCCAGGTCGGCGATCTGCGTGCGCGGATTGGCGATGGTTTCGACAAACACGATGCGCGTGGCCGGCGTGATGGCGGCCGCCACGTTGGCCACATCGGTGGCGTCGACGAACGACACGGCCATGCCCTGCCCCGTCACCGTCTGCCACAGGCTGTTGGTGTTGCCGAATAGAAAAGCCGACGACACGACGTGGTCGCCCGCGCGCAGCAGCGCCTGCACGACGGCGCCGATGGCGCCCATGCCGGTGGCGAAGCACAGCGTGGCCACGCCGTCTTCCATCTTGTTGACCTTGTCTTCCAGCGCGGAAACGGTCGGATTGCCCTGGCGGCCGTAGCGGAAGCCGGGCTCCTTGCCCTGGAACACGGAAGCGAGCTGGCGCGCATCGCCGTAGCCGAACGCGACGGACGTGTGCACGGGCTTGTGCAGCGAACCGTGTTCGATGCCCTTGCGACGGTCGTTATGCAGGATGGTGGTGGTAAAGCCGTAAGTCTTGTTGTCGCTCATGGTCGGGTGGTGCGCAAGGCAGTGAAAAAGTCAGACAAAAAAAAGCCCGGCGCAGGCCGGGCTGGACGATTATGCTTCCGTCGTCGCCAGGTTCAGGTTCAGCTGGGAACGTGGCGTATCCTCGGGCGCTGCCGCCTTCGGATGGTGGCGCGCGTACTCCAGGCGGTCCAGGTATTCCTGCGACACGTCGCCCGTCACGTACACGCCATCGAAGCACGACGCCTCGAAACTGGTCAGGGCCGGGTTGACGTCGGCAATCGCCTGCTTCAGCGCACCGATATCCTGGTACACCAGGTAATCGGCCGTGATTTCGCGGCACACTTCTTCCGTCGTGCGGCCATAGGCGATCAGCTCGTCGCGCGTCGGCATGTCGATGCCGTACACGTTCGGGTAAATCACCGGAGGCGCGGCCGAGGCGAAGATGACTTTCGTCGCGCCCGCTTCGCGCGCCATCTGCACGATTTCACGGCTGGTGGTGCCGCGCACGATGGAATCGTCGACCAGCAGCACGACCTTGTCCTTGAACTCGGACGGGATCGCGTTGAGCTTCTGGCGCACGGATTTCTTGCGCGCCGCCTGGCCCGGCATGATGAAGGTGCGGCCGATGTAGCGGTTCTTGATGAAGCCTTCGCGGTACTCGATGTTCAGCGCCATGGCCAGCTGGATGGCGGCCGGACGCGAGGAATCGGGGATCGGCATGACCACGTCGATATGCACGCCGGGCAATTCGGTGCGGATCTTTTCGGCCAGGTATTCGCCCATTTTCAGGCGCGTGGCGTACACGGAGGCGCCGTCGATGACGGAATCGGGACGGGCCAGGTAGACGAACTCGAACACGCACGGGTTCAGGCTGGCGTTGTCGGCGCACTGGCGGCTGTGCAATTGCTTGTCGGCATCGATGAAGACGGCTTCGCCGGGGCCGATGTCGCGCACGAAGCGGAAGCCCATGCCTTCCAGGGCCACGGATTCGGACGCGATCAGGTATTCGGCGCCCTGCTCCGTTTCATTGATGCCCAGGCACAGCGGACGGATGCCGTGCGGGTCGCGGAAGGCCAGCAAGCCCACGCCGGCGATCTGCGCCACGGCAGCGTAGCCACCCTTGACGCGACGGTTCAGCACGGTCACGGCCTTGAAGATGGCGTCCGGGTCCAGGTTCAGGCCCGTCGTCGCTTCCTGGATTTCATGCGCGAGCACGTTGAGCAGCACTTCCGAGTCGGAATCGGTATTGATGTGGCGGCGGTCGTTCTTGAACATTTCCTGTTTCAACTGTTCCCAGTTGGTCAGGTTGCCATTGTGCGCCAGCGTGATGCCGAACGGCGCATTCACATAAAACGGCTGTGCTTCCTCTTCGCTCGACGAACCGGCCGTCGGGTAGCGACAGTGGCCGATGCCCGTTGTGCCTTGCAGCGAACGCATGTTGCGCGTACGGAAGACGTCACGTACGAGGCCGTTGGCCTTGTGCATGGAAAACATACTGCTGTGATTGGTCGCAATCCCTGCCGCGTCCTGGCCGCGATGTTGCAAGAGCAACAATGCGTCATAGAGCAATTGATTGACAGGTTGATGGGAAACGACGCCGACGATGCCACACATGGTGTGCTCCTAAACTGTGCTACTGATTTTAAAAAAATTTCAAAATTTCACATGCTGCGCGTAGGCGGCAGGCAGATAAGGCTTGATGGCGCGCGCGCCCTGTTCCGCGACCGGGCTGAGCAGCGCGTTTTTCCAGAATGGCTGCTGCGGGATGGACGTCATGCCACACAAGATGACGGCGGTCAGCACGATCACAAGGCCCCGCGCCAGGCCAAACAGGCTGCCCAGGGTGCGGTCGGCCAGGCTCAGTCCCGTCACCTTGACGAGCGCATCGACCGTCATGGACAGCAATCCCATCAGAATGCGCACGCCGATGAACAGCACCACGAAAGCGAGCAACAGGCGGATGGCTTCGCCCGGCACGGTTTCCGGCAGGAATTTCGCCAGGGTGGCGCCATACGCGTTGGCAATGACGAAAGCCACGATCCAGCTGACCAGCGACAGTATTTCCTTGACCAGGCCACGCATCATGCTGATCAGCACGGACGTCACCAGCACGAACAGCACCAGGTAATCGAAGATCGTCACGCGCGTTCAGCCTTGCATCATCACGCCGGCACCAGGCTACCGCCCAGGCCCAGCTTTTGCAGCTTGGCGCGCGTCTTTTCCGCATCGTCGCGGCTGCCGAACGGCCCCACTCGCACGCGGATGCGCTCGCCTGCAGGGCTGGAGACTTTCTGCGTATACGACTTGATGCCCGCTTCGCGCAGTTTTTCCTGCAATTCGTCCACCTTGTCCTGCGTCGCCAGGGCCGCCACCTGCACCACGAACTTGCCGCTGCCGGCGTCGTGCGCCTTCTCTTGCGGCTTGTCCAGCGGCTTGCCTTCCAGAATCGCCAGGGCGCGCGCCGCATCGTCGGCAGACTGCGCCGGCTTGGCCGGTTTCGCTTCGGGCTTGGCTTCCGGCTTCACTTCATGCTTGGGCTCGGGCTTGGCTTCAGGCTTGGGTTCGTGCTTCGGTTCCGGCTTCGCTTCATGCTTCGGCTCGGGTTTCGGTTCGGGCTTGACGGGTTTCGGTTCCGCTTTCGGCTCCACATAGGCGGGCTTGGCCGGCACGGGCTGGGCCGCGGCCAGCACGGGCGCCGGAGCAGGTTTGGCTGCCGGAGGCAGCGGCGCATCGACGATTTCCTCGGACTGGTCGAGGCCATTGTTCGCTGCCGACGCCTGGGCCGGTACGGCCTGCACGGGGGCGGGCGCGGGCGCGGCGGCAACCTTCTCTTTCGACGGAATGTCGATGGCGATATCGTTGACGGGCGCCTTCGGCTCGGAGTCGAGCAGCATCGGCAAGCCGACGGCCACGCCCAGGGCCAGGGCGATGGCCCCGACCAGGCGGCGGCGCGCGCGTTTCTTTTCAGGCAAGACCGGATCCGGCGCTTCCTTGCCGCCACGGCGCGAACCACCGCCACCGGCAGTGTTGGCGGCGCGCTTGCGGGTCGGCGACTGTGCTTCGCCAGGGACATAAAAGCCGCTGTCTTCGCCAGAGGATTCTTGCTTGTTTTTAAACAGTTTCGAGAACAAGCCCATGCGTGATTTTCAGTCGAGTGCGTTTCAGTGAAGTGAGGATTTTCGGGCCTTCATCACGCCGGCAACGGTGAGGAAAGAACCAAAGACCACAATTCTATCATTCTCACCGGCCCGGCTCATTGCATTTGCAAAAGCTTGTGCCGGATCATCGAAAATAGACACAGTATGCTCGCTGCTGTCGGGCTTATCTTCGAGCATGATTTGCACCTTGGCCGCCAGTTCCGATGCCGTGGCCGCACGCGGCGAAGGCAGGCCTGTCAGGCACCAGTGGTCGACATGTTCGGCCATTGCGGCCAGTACGCCATCGATATCCTTGTCCTGCATGGAACCGAAGACGGCGTAGGTGTACGGGTGAAAACCCATATTGCCCAGGTTCTGGTTCAGCGCCGAGGCCGCGTGGGGGTTGTGCGCCACGTCGAGGATCACGCTGGGGCGGCCAGGCAAGACCTGGAAGCGGCCCGGCAATTCCACCGTCACGAGGCCCGTGCGCACTTCCTGCGCACCCACCGGCAGTTTCAGCTTCAGCACTTCCAGCGCCGCCAGCACGGCCGTCGCGTTGAGGATCTGGTTGGCGCCGCGCAAGCTCGGGTAGGCCAGCGAATTGCGGCGCTGTTCGCGCCCGCCATAGTTCCACTGCTGCTTGTCACCCGAATAATTGAAATCGCGGCCCATCAGCCACAGGTCGGCGCCGATGGCTTCGGCATGGTCGATCAGCGACTGCGGCGGCACGGGGTCGCTGCAGATGGCCGCCTTGCCCGGGCGGAAGATGCCGGCCTTTTCAAAGCCGATGGCTTCGCGCGTGTCGCCCAGGTAATCCGTATGGTCGATATCGACGCTGGTGACGATGGCCACGTCGGCGTCGATCACGTTGACGGCGTCCAGGCGCCCGCCCAGGCCCACCTCCAGGATGGCCACGTCCAGCTTTGCTTGCGACAGCAGCTGCAAAATGGCCAGGGTGGTGAATTCAAAATACGTGAGTGGCGTGTCGCCGCGCACGGCTTCAACAAAGTTGAAGCTGGCGACGAGCTGTTCGTCGCTGGCCATCTCGCCCAGCACGCGCGCGCGCTCGTTGAAATCGAGGAAATGCGGCTTGATGTACAGCCCCACTTTGTAGCCGGCACGCAACAGCACGGATTCCAGCATGGCACAGGTGGAACCCTTGCCATTCGTGCCCGCCACCATGATCACGGGGCAGGTAAAAGCCAGCTGCATGCGCGCCTTGACGGCTTGCACGCGGTCCAGGCCCATGTTGATCTGGGTTTCCGAATGCCGGGTTTCCAGCATGGCGAGCCAGTCTGGCAGGGTGATGGGGAGGTTTTGCATGGGAGACTTCTTGATGAGGATGCGATGCGCCGGGCGCGGAGACGGTAGGACGTGGCAACCGGGCGGGTCCAGGGGACACCGCCCGGCCTGTTACTTTGGCGAATTACGCCAGGACTTCGACGGCCTGGTTTTGCAGCAAGGCCAGCAGGCGGGCGATTTCTTCGCGCATCTTGCGGCGGTCGACGATCATGTCGACGGCGCCCTTGGTGACGAGGAATTCGGCGCGCTGGAAGCCTTCCGGCAATTTTTCGCGCACGGTGTTTTCAATCACGCGCGGGCCGGCAAAGCCGATCAGCGCCTTGGGCTCGGCAATGACGACGTCGCCCATGAAGGCGAACGAGGCCGATACGCCACCCATGGTCGGGTCGGTCAGCACGCTGATGAATGGCAATTTCTTTTCCGACAGCTTGGTCAGCATGGCCGTGGTCTTGGCCATCTGCATCAGGGACAGCAAGCCTTCCTGCATGCGCGCGCCACCGGTGGCGGTGATGCAAATGAACGGCACTTTCTGTTCCAGCGCGATCTGCGCGCCGCGCACGAAACGCTCGCCCACGACGGAGCCCATCGAGCCGCCCATGAATTCGAATTCGAAGCACGCCACGACCACTGGCAGGCTCATGATGGCGCCGCCCATGACGACCATCGCATCCGTCTCGCCCGTCGCTTCCATGGCGGATTTCAGGCGGTCCGGGTATTTCTTGCTGTCCTTGAACTTCAGCGTATCGACGGGCAGGATTTCCTGGCCGATTTCATAGCGGCCACCGGCGTCGAGCAGGCTGTCGAGGCGTTCACGGGCGCGGATGCGCATGTGATGGTCGCATTTCGGGCACACGTGCAGATTCGATTCCAGGTCCGTACGGTACAGCACGGCTTCGCAGGACGGGCACTTGACCCACAGGCCTTCCGGCATGGTCTTGCGTGCGCCAGCATCAGAGCGCTGTATGCGCGGTGGCAGCAGTTTTTCCAACCAACTCATATTTTCTCCTTGGGCCCTTGTAGGGGTGGCGTCGGTGGACGCCCCCGGCAGACGGTAAACGGCAGCGCCCCGCAGGACGCCGCCAAAAATTTTATCTATTGCACAATGACAGGCAAATCAGTGGCCGAAGTGTAGCCGTTTATCGCCGGGCTGTCGAACTTTGCCACCACCTTGATGGCATAAACGACAAGCTTGCTCAGGCATCCAGTGCGGCGCGGATACCGGCCGTAAAGCTGCGCACGGCGTCCACGGCGCCGCCTTCCGGCGCATTTTCAATTTCCTGGATGATGCGGCTGCCGATCACGACCGCATCGGCCACCTTGGCAACGGCCTGGGCCGTGGCGCCATCGCGGATGCCGAAGCCTACGCCGATGGGTAATTTTACATGCTGGCGGATGGCGGCGAGGCGTTCTGCCACCTGTTCCGTATCAATGTTACCGGCGCCCGTGACGCCTTTCAGCGACACGTAATAGCTGAAGCCGCCGCCGACCTTGGCCACTTGCGCGATGCGCTCCTCGGTCGAGGTGGGCGCCAGCAGGAAGATCAGGTCGAGGCCCGCCTCGCGCATGGCGGCGGCGAATTCCTCGCACTCTTCCGGCGGATAGTCGACGACGATGGCGCCGTCGGCGCCGGCCGCTTGCGCCGCTGCAATAAACGCGGCGCTGCCGATGCGCTCGATGGGGTTCGCATAGCCCATCAGCACCACGGGGGTCGTCTGGTTGGTCTCGCGGAACTGGCGCACATAGCCGAACACGTCGTGGATGCCGACGTTGAATTTCAAGGCCCGTTCGCAGGCGCGCTGGATGACGGGGCCTTCGGCCATGGGGTCGGAAAACGGCACGCCCAGCTCCAGCACGTCGGCGCCGCCCTCGACGAGCGCGTGCATCAGCGGCACGGTGGCGTCGGGGCCGGGGTCGCCGGCGGTAATAAACGTGACCAGTGCGGTCTTGTTGTGGGATTTTAAGTTGGCAAAGGTAGTGGCGATACGGGACATGGGATGCTTTCGTGTAGTCAGTGAGAAATGTCGGGTGAGGCGCCTGCGCGCCGACCCGACCTGCCAGGGCTTGTCAGCTGCTTAACTGAAATTCAAACCCATGCGTTCCGCCACCGTATGCATGTCCTTGTCGCCACGGCCCGACAGGTTGGCCAGTACAATTTTGTCTTTAGGCAACGTGGCCGCCAGCTTGGCCGCGTAGGCCAGCGCGTGCGACGATTCCAGGGCCGGGATGATGCCTTCGATATGGCAGCAGTCGTGGAAAGCCTGCAGCGCCTCGTCATCCGTGATGGACACGTATTGCGCGCGGCCCGAATCTTTCAGCCACGCGTGTTCCGGGCCCACGCCCGGGTAGTCGAGGCCGGCCGAGACGGAATGCGTCTCGATGATCTGGCCATTCTCGTCCTGCAACAGATAGGTGCGGTTGCCGTGCAGCACGCCCGGGAAGCCGGCCGTCAGCGAGGCCGAGTGCTTGCCCGTGTCCAGCCCTTCGCCGGCCGCTTCCACGCCGATCAGCTTGACGTCCTTCTGGTCGATATACGGATAAAAGATGCCCATGGCGTTCGAACCGCCGCCGATGCAGGCCAGCACGTAATCGGGCTGGCGGCCCGTCATTTCCGGCATCTGCACCAGGCATTCCTCGCCGATCACGGACTGGAAGTCGCGCACCATCATCGGATACGGATGAGGGCCGGCCACGGTGCCGATGATATAGAAGGTGTTTTCAATATTGGTGACCCAGTCGCGCATGGCTTCGTTCAGCGCATCCTTGAGGGTCTTGGAGCCGGATTCGACGGGTACGACTGTGGCGCCCAGCAATTTCATGCGGTACACGTTCTGCGCCTGGCGCTTGACGTCTTCGCTGCCCATGTAGACCACGCATTCGAGGCCGAAGCGGGCACAGATGGTGGCCGTGGCCACGCCATGCTGGCCGGCGCCCGTCTCGGCGATGATGCGCGGCTTGCCCATGCGCTTGGCCAGCAGGGCCTGGCCGATGACGTTATTGATCTTGTGCGCGCCCGTGTGGTTCAAGTCTTCGCGCTTGAAATAGATTTGCGCGCCACCCGCCATCCCGGACCAGCGCTTGGCGTGGTAAATGGGCGACGGACGGCCGACGAAATGCTTCAGCTCGTATCGGAATTCTTCGAGGAATTCCGGGTCGACGCTGTAGCGCGCGTAAGCGTCTTTCAGCTCGGCCAGCGCGTGGGTCAGGGTTTCGGCGACAAACGAACCGCCATACGGGCCGAAATGGCCGCGCAGGTCAGGAAATGGGTAGTCGGTAGCGTGGAACAGTGCGGCGGCGGCGCCGGGCGCGTTGGTACGGTCATTCATGGTGGTTTCCTCTGGCAATGATGGCATCGGCATCCTGCACCGCGGCGATGAACGCGCGGATGCGGGATGCGTCCTTGATGCCCTTGGACGCTTCGACACCACTGCTGATGTCGACGGCGTAAGGGCGCACGCGCACCACTGCGTCAGTCGCGTTTTGTACGCTCAAGCCACCACTTAAAACGACCCGAGGCGCGAGTTCTTTTGGAATGAGGGACCAATCAAATACCTTTCCTGCACCGCCATACGCATCCACATAGGTATCCAGCAAGAGGCTGGCAAACAAGGGACTGGCGGCGCGATAGCGCTGTTCGTATTCTAGCAAATCTTCAAAGCGGGTGTCGGGTTTGACGCGGAACACTTGCGTAAATGGCATATTCACGACGCTGGCGAGCGCGGCGCTGTGCTCGGGCGTCTCGTCGCCGTGAAATTGCAGCAGGGACAAGGGCGCCACAGCCTTTGTCGCCCGCACCTCTTCCACGCTGGCATTGACGAACAGCCCCACCGTCGTCACGTACGGCGGCACGGCGGCGATCAGGGCGGCAGCCTGCTCCGGCGTCACATGGCGCGGGCTTTTCGGATAAAACACGAAACCGATGGCATCGGCGCCCGCCGCCACAACGGCCTGGATATCTTCAACGCGGGTCAGCCCGCAGATTTTGATGCGTGTGCGTGGCATGTTGTTCCTCTATTCGACTTGATATCAATCAAAACCAGGGCAAGGCGCTGCTGCCATCTTGCGGCAAGTTCCACTTCGGGTCGTAATCGATCTTCGCCAGGTACAGGCCGTCCGGCATGAAGGTGGGCGCCGCCGCATGGCGGTCCTTACGTTCCAGCAACTGCCCCAGCCATTCCGGCTTTTCACGGCCCGAGCCCACATACACGAGCGAGCCCACCAGATTGCGCACCATGTGGTGCAAAAAGGCGTTGGCGGTGATGCTAAAGACGATCAGTTCGCCACGGCGCTCGATCTGGATGTCATGCATGAGCTTGACCGGCGACTTGGCCTGGCATTGCGCGGCGCGAAACGCCGTGAAATCGTGCCAGCCCAGCAAGGGCTGCACGGCCTGGCGCATCAGTTCCACGTCCAGCGGGCGGAAAAAGAAGCCGGCGCGCCCTTCCACCAGCGGCGAACGCGTGGGATTGTTATATAACACATAATGATAGGTGCGGGCGCGCGCGCTGAAACGGGCGTGGAAGAAATCATTGACCGTCGGATCGCCATCGAGTTCCTTGGCCCAGCGCACGGCGATGGACTTGGGCAGGAAGGCGTTGACGCCGCGCACCCAGGAGTGCACGTCGCGATTGAGCTCGGTATCGAAATGCACGACTTGCTCGAGCGCATGCACGCCCGTGTCCGTGCGGCCGGCGCACGTGGTGGCCAGGCGCACGCGGGCAAACTTCTCCAGCGCATTTTCCAGCTGGTCTTGCACCGTTTGCCCATCTTCCTGTTTCTGGTACCCATGCCAGGCCATGCCGTCGTATTGCAGACCCAGGGCGATACGCTTCAATGGTGTTGCTGTCGTAATATTTTGCATCAAAGCATTATACCGGCGCCGCAGCTTGCCGCGCCGGCGGGTATCACTAGCTCAACAGCGCACGCATGGTATTGGCTTTTTTCACCTGCTCTTCGCTGCCGCCCTTGATGACTTCATCGATCAGCTCGCGCGCACCTTCCTTGTCGCCGATTTCCTGGTAGGCGATTGCCAGGTCCAGCTTGGTATCCATTTCCATATGGATGGCCGACAGCGGGTCATCCACGCCGGCGCTGGCCGTCTTGGCGTCGTTCAGGTCCAGGTCGATGCCGGACAGGTCGAACTCCTGTGCGGCCGGGATGGCTTCCGGCGGCGTGGCCGGTGTTTGCGCTGCATCAAACAAGTTGTCGATCGATGGCTCGGCCGCCGCTACCGGCGCCGCCGCCGGCGCCACCGGTTCATCGAGGTCGAAATGGGCCAGGTCCACGTCTTTCAATGGATCGGGCAGCGGCGTCAGGCCCGCGCCCACGCCATTCACGGGGCCGGCTGGCGGCTCCAGGTCCAGGCCGAAATCCATGCTGGCGTCGTACTGCGCATCGTGTGCAGCCGTTGCCGGCTTGGCTTCAGGCCCGGGCATGACGATGGGGTCGCTGGTGGAGACGGGCTCGAAATCGAGGCTGTCGAGGTCAAAGTCGAGCGGATCGCGGGCATCGCGCGCGGGAACGGCCGCCGGCTCGGCTGGCGCCAGGTCGGCCAGGGCCGTATCGTCAGGCAAATCCATGCTCTGGCCGCGCAAATCATCGCCGGCGCCCTTGCTCAGGCTGACGACGGCGTCGCCATCCGTATCGCCATACAGCGGGTTGGATGGATCGAGCGCCAGGCCCAGCGCCGCGGCTTGCGGCCACTCCTCGCCCTGGCCCCGCGTCAGGCTGTACAACTCGCTGGCCTGGTCTTCAAACGCGCGCACGTCATTGCGCGCCGAATAGATTTCCAGCAGTTTCAGGCGCGCCGCATGGCGTTCGGGATGGATGCGCAAGGCTTCCTTGAGGATATCTTCCGCCTGGCCATCACGGCCGTAGGCGATATACACATCGGCTTCGGCGACGGGGTCCACCTCATTGACATCGAGGGCACTGGCGCCCGCCACGGCAGCGGCTCCGGCGGCGGCAGCGCCGGCGCCGAACAAATGATTGCTCGCCTCGGACTGCTGGTCTTCCGGCGCCACGCCCGCCGGCGGCGCTGCTGGCGGTTCAGGTTCCAGCACGGGGGCCACGTCGGCCTCGGCCGGCGGCGTGTCCTTGCGCCGGCGCGCGACGACGAGCGCCGCCACGGCAGCGAGCAAGGCGGCCAGGCCGACGCCGATGGCGCCCAGGTGGTCGTTGATCTTATCTGTAATGGTCGGTTCCAGCGGCGAGGCTTTCTTGACCAGCGGCACCGGCTTGGCCTTCGGCACCGGCGGCTGCGCTTCGACCGGGGCACTGGCGCTGGCCGCGGCACTGGCCTCGGCCGGCTTGGCCGGCGATGGCGCGCTCTTGTCGGCCATGGCCTTGCTCTTCACCGCCATCAGCTTTTCCAGGTCGCTGACGTTCTTTTCCAGTTCCTTGACGCGCGCGGCCGCCTCATCCACCTGCCTGGCCTTGGCGATCTTGTCTTCCTCGCTGGCTACCGCGCTCTTGCCGGGGGCCTTGGCCGCCGGTTCCGCTTTCGACAGCTTCAGCTTGTCTTGCGCTTCGCTCACGGCCGTCGGCTTTTCCTGCACCTTCGTCGCGCCGATCTTGCCGGCCGTGCTTTGCGTCGCCTGCGCCGCCTTGACCGGCTTGCTCTGCGCCACCTGGCCCGCCAGCTTGTTGCGGTACGCCTCGAAATCGATGGCGTGCGCCGTCACCACGCCCTTCGCCTCGGCCGCGTCGGTGGCGCGGATGGCTTCCGCGCCTGGCACGGCCAGGATGCGCCCGGCCTGCATGCGGTTCATGTTCTCGCCCTTGAAGGCATCGGGATTGGCGCGGTACAGGGCGACGAGCATCATGTCGAGCGAAACGCCCGACGGTTTCAGCTCGCTGGCGATGCGGCTCAGGGTATCGCCCGCCTTGACCTTGTATTCGCCGGCCGCCTTCTTCGGCGCCGCTGGCGGAGCAGTATTGGCGGCAGCGGTGGCGGCGGGCTTGCCCTTTCCCGGTTCGGCCGGGGCCATGACCTGCGCGCCGCGCGTCTGGCGCGCCTCGGGCGTATCGAGCACGAACGCATATTCGCGCACCTGGCGCCCATTCTTGCTGCTCAGCTCCAGCAGCAGGTCCACCAGCGGCTCGGCCACCGGTTGCGCCGAACTGATGCGGATGAAGGGCTTGCCGTTGCGGTTTTCCACGGCAAACGTCAGTGCGTTCAGCGCGGGGTTGAATTCCACGTTGGCCTGGCGGTAAGCGTCCGGCGGCGCCAGCTTGGCCAGCAGGGTTGTCGCCTCGTCAGGCTTGACGGCCGACAATTCGACCTCGGCGCGCAGCGGCTGGCCGGCGGCGGACAGCACCGTGATCTTGCCCAGCTCGGCTGCGGATGCCGCCGGTGACAATAACACCGCGCATGCGACAGCGCTGCTGAGTGTTTTGATGGCAAGGGAGGCGACCCGGGGACGAGTGTGTACAGGCATAATTGGCGGCATCTTAGTTGACATGGGAAAACTGTTACTTTTCCAGAGGTATCAACATATCATCATGCCCAGAGCTATGCAAGCTCCGCATGGTTGAGCCTTGACGGGCTCAGGACGAAAAAAAAGCCGGGAAAACAGCCCCGGCTTGATTCTGATCAGCAATTTATTGCCATTACGCGTCCAGCAGGATACGCAGCATGCGGCGCAGCGGCTCGGCCGCGCCCCACAGCAACTGGTCGCCCACGGTGAACGCGGACAGGTACTCGCCGCCCATGCTCATCTTGCGCACGCGGCCGACGGGAATGGTCAGGCTGCCCGTGACGGCGGCCGGCGACAGGTCGCGCACGGACGCTTCGCGCGTGTTCGGCACGAATTTCACCCATTGATTATTGCTGGCGATGATGTCGTTGATTTCATCGAGCGGCACGTCTTTCTTCAGCTTGATGGTCAGCGCCTGCGAATGGCAGCGCATGGCACCGATGCGCACGCACAGGCCGTCCACGGGGATTTCCTTGGTGCCAAAGTCGATGCCGCGGCCGAGGATCTTGTTGGTTTCCGCGCCGGCCTTCCACTCTTCCTTCGACTGGCCGTTGCCCAGGTCCTTGTCGATCCACGGGATCAGGTTGCCGGCCAGCGGCGCGCCGAATTGCTTGATTTCATCCGGGGAATAGCCGTGCTGGGTGGCCAGCACCTGGCGGTCGATTTCCAGGATGGCCGAGGCCGGGTTTTCCAGCAGCGCCTTGACGGAACTGTTGATGGTGCCAAATTGCGTCAGCAGTTCGCGCATGTGCTGCGCGCCGCCGCCCGATGCCGCCTGGTAGGTCATCGACGTCATCCAGTCGATCAAATCGTGCTGGAACAGGCCGCCCAGGCCCATCATCATGCACGAGACGGTGCAATTGCCGCCGATGTAGTTCTTGACGCCCTTGCCCAGCGCATCCTTGATGACGTGCAGGTTGACGGGGTCGAGCACGATGACGGCGTCTTTTTCCATGCGCAGGGTCGATGCGGCATCGATCCAGTAGCCGTTCCAGCCGGCCGCGCGCAGCTGCGGGAAGACGGCGCTCGTGTAGTCGCCGCCCTGGCAGGAAATGATGATGTCGCACTTGGACAGTTCGGCGATGTTGTTGGCATCCTTGAGGATGGTTTCATTCTTCGCCATGGCTGGCGCCGCGCCACCCGTGTTCGAGGTGGTGAAAAACACCGGTTCGATGTGGGCGAAATCGCCCTCTTCCTGCATGCGCTGCATCAGGACCGAACCGACCATACCGCGCCAACCTACCAAGCCAACTAATTTCATTACCATTCCTCAAGATGAGACGGCGACTGCCGTCATTAGACTATTTTATCCCAGTGCTTTTACAACTGCATCACCCATCGCCTCGGTACCGACCAAAGTCGTGCCCGCTTCATGGATGTCGGCCGTGCGCAGCCCCTGCGCCAGCACTTGCTTGACGGCGCCCTCGATGCGATTTGCCTGTTCCTCGCGGTTCAGCGAATAGCGCAGCATCATGGCCGCCGACAGTATCGTCGCCAGCGGATTGGCGATGCCCTTGCCCGCGATGTCGGGCGCCGAGCCGTGCGATGGCTCGTACAGGCCCTTGTTGTTGGCATCCAGCGACGCCGACGGCAGCATGCCGATCGAGCCCGTCAGCATGGCGGCCGCATCCGACAGGATGTCGCCGAACATGTTACCGGTGACCATGACGTCGAATTTCTTCGGCGCCCGCACCAGCTGCATGGCCGCGTTATCGACATACATATGATCGAGCGCAACGTCCGGATATTCCTTGTGCACGTCGATGACGATATCTTTCCAGAACTGGAAGGTTTCCAGCACGTTCGCCTTGTCCACGCTGGTGAGCCTCTTGTCGCGCTTTTGCGCGGCCTGGAAAGCCACATGGGCGATGCGGCGGATTTCGCCTTCCGCATAGCGCATGGTGTCGTAACCTTCGCGCTGGCCCTTGAACGGACCGTCCGGGCACTCGCGCACGCCGCGGGGCTGGCCGAAATAGATGTCGCCCGTCAATTCGCGGATGATCAGGATATCGAGGCCGGACACCACTTCCGGCTTCAGGGTCGAGGCACCGGCCAGTTCCGGATACAGAATGGCTGGACGCAGGTTGGCGAACAGGCCCAGGTTCTTGCGCAGGCCCAAAATCGCCTGCTCCGGACGGAACTGGCGCTCGAGGTTATCGTATTGATAATCGCCGACGGCGCCGAACAGCACGGCATCGGCCGCCTTCGCCAGGGCCAAGGTGCCTTCCGGCAAGGGGTGGCCATGGGCCGCATAGCCGGCGCCGCCCACGGGCGCCGTTTCCAGCTCGAACGCTTCGTCCAGCACATTCAAGACCTTGACGGCTTGCGCGACGATTTCAGGACCGATGCCGTCGCCGGGTAAGATTGCAATTTTCATATTTTTATCAATTAGATGACGTTGGCGAGCCAAGGCTGGTTGGCGAGGTGGCGCTCTTCGAAGGCGCGGATATCGTCCGCATGGCGCAGGGTCAGGCCGATATCGTCGAGGCCATTCATCAGGCAATATTTGCGGAAGGCGTCGATCTCGAATGGGTACGAGACGGAGCCATTGCTGGTGCGCACGCACTGCTGCTCCAGGTCCACCACCAGCTTGTAGCCGGGAAAGGCCTTGACTTCATTGAACAGATGGTCGACCTGGCTTTCCGACAGCACGATGGGCAGCAAGCCATTCTTGTAGCAGTTGTTGAAGAAGATATCGGCAAACGATGGCGCGATGATGGCGCGGAAGCCATACTGGTCCAGCGCCCACGGCGCGTGTTCGCGCGAGGAGCCGCAGCCGAAATTTTTGCGCGTCAGCAAGATCGAAGCGCCCTGGTAGCGCGGCTCGTTGAGCACGAACTCGGGGTTCAGCGGGCGGCGGCTGTTGTCCTGGCCCGGTTCGCCGTGGTCGAGGTAGCGCCATTCGTCGAACAGGTTGGGGCCGAAACCGCTGCGGTGGATCGATTTCAGGAATTGCTTCGGGATAATGGCGTCGGTGTCGACGTTGGCGCGGTCCAGCGGCGCGACCAGGCCTTCGTAAATCGTAAATTTATCCATGCTGTTTCTACTCGGTAGGACGGGCGGCGCAGGGCGCCGGCACGTCGCGGTTTATTTTCCGCCGGCGCCAGTGACAACCTGGCCGACTTTCTGCACATCGCGGCCGATGCCGGAGACGGTGTTGCAGCCAGACAGGATGACGGTGGCGATGAGGAGGGCGAAGAGTTTTTTCATGATGATTTCTCGATAATCAATAAGGGACTGAAGGCGCTAGTGTAAACCAGCGGCGCCAGTCCCTGCCGTCATCGCAGTCCCCGCACGTCGACGAAGTGGCCGGCGATGCCCGCCGCGGCCGCCATCGCCGGCGACACCAGGTGGGTGCGTCCGCCCTGCCCTTGCCGGCCTTCGAAGTTGCGGTTCGACGTCGAGGCGCAGCGTTCGCCCGGTTCCAGGCGGTCCGCATTCATGGCCAGGCACATGGAACAGCCCGGCTCGCGCCACTCGAAACCGGCATCCTTGAAGATGCGGTCCAGTCCTTCGCGCTCGGCCTGGTCCTTGACGAGGCCCGAGCCCGGCACCACCAGCGCCAGGCTGACGTTCGAGGCGCGGTACTTGCCGCGCACCACGGCCGCCGCCGCGCGCAAGTCCTCGATGCGCGAATTGGTGCAGGAACCGATGAAGACCTTGTCGATGCGGATGTCGGCAATCGGCGTGTTCGGCTTCAGGGCCATGTAGACCAGGGCCTTTTCCATGGCGTCGCGCTTGACGCTGTCTTTTTCATTGTCCGGGTCCGGTACGCGGCCATCGATGCCGACCACCATCTCGGGCGAGGTGCCCCAGGTCACCTGCGGCTCGATGTCCTGCGCGTTGAGCGTGACGACGAGGTCGAAACGGGCGCCCGGGTCCGAATGCAGGGTGCGCCAGTAGCTCACGGCGCGTTCCCAGTGCGGGCCGGCCGGCGAAAACGGACGGCCCTTGACGTAATTGATGGTGGTGTCGTCGACGCCGATGATGCCGGCGCGCGCGCCCGCCTCGATGGCCATGTTGCACACCGTCATGCGGCCTTCCATCGACAGCGCGCGGATGGTCGAACCGCCGAACTCGATACAGTAGCCGGTGCCGCCGGCCGTGCCGATCTTGCCGATGACGGCCAGCACGATGTCCTTGGCCGTCACGCCGGCCGGCATGGCGCCGTCGACCTGCACCAGCATGGACTTGGATTTCTTTTGCAGCAAGGTTTGCGTGGCCAGCACGTGTTCGACCTCGGACGTGCCGATGCCGTGCGCCAGCGCGCCGAAGGCGCCGTGCGTGGAGGTGTGCGAATCGCCGCACACCACCGTCATGCCGGGCAGGGTCGCTCCCTGCTCAGGGCCGATCACATGCACGATACCCTGGCGCTTGTCGTTCATGTTGAAGTACGTCAAGCCAAAGTTGCGGGCATTCTTGTCCAGGGTTTCCACCTGCAGGCGCGAAACGGGGTCGGCGATGCCGTCGACGCGACTGGTGGTGGGCACGTTATGGTCGGCCACGGCCAGGTTGGCGGAAATGCGCCATGGCTGGCGGCCCGCCACGCTGAGCCCGTCGAAGGCTTGCGGGCTGGTGACTTCGTGCAGCAAGTGCCGGTCGATGTACAGAATTGTCGTGCCATCATCTTCGGCCCGAACAACGTGGGATTCCCAAAGTTTGTCGTAAAGCGTCTTCATCATGATATATGCAGCGTTGCCACAGCCTGTTTAAGTGATCAAGTGATACCAAGTCATACGGTGATCCACAAGGATTATGCCATATATCGGGGAATACAGAACCGAAACAGGCAAAAGCGTGGGATTGGCGATACAAAGTTCGGCTCATTTGTTGGATATGGGCTAAAAATTGCCGATAACTGCCTATGGGCGGCATGGCGCACCCATCCGCGGGCGGGCCACCGAACGACCGACGGCATCGCCAGAAAATGATATTTTTTCCTCAATCTTTCGTGTATCGTGTTTCGACAATAATGAACGGCGCGCGCACCCGCACGCGTCCACATCCGATGGGGACCTGAATGAAACTGCATTCCTGGGCGCTGGCCGCCCTCACCCTGGCCAACGCGCATGCGGCGGCGGCCACGCCGGGCGAACTGTGCGTGCAGGACTTGCGCGCCATCCCACCTTTCCTGCTGGAAAACGATACGGGCGCACGCGCGCACCTGGCACAAAAAGGGCAGGCGTATTTCGACCTGGCGCTGGCCACGACCAGCAAGGCGGCGGCCAGCACGGCCGACGACAAGGCGTGCAACGCGATCCTGGGCAACTATCTGGGCATGTGGCGCAAGGGCCATTTGTACGTGCAGCCGGCCAGCGCGCAGGACGTCGCCAAGCCGGCGCCGGCCAAGCCAAGCGTGGCGCGCCAGGCCGCCCCGTCGAAAGAGCCGGCGCTGCGAATCTTGTCGGACGCGACCGTGCTCCTGACCCTGCCCAGCTTTCAAGACCGCTACCGCGCCGCCGTCGCCACCCTGCTCGACACGCACCGCGCGGCACTGGTGGCGCGTCCCAACTGGATCCTCGACGTGCGCGGCAACAGCGGCGGCAGCGACGGCACGTATGCGCCGCTGCTGCAATGGATCAGCTCGGACGAAACGGTCAGCTTGGGCGCCGAATGGCTGTCCACGCCGGCCAATATCGCGGGCCAGGAAGCCGTCTGCCCGCTACAGGCGCCAGGCGACCAGGACTGCATCGACTTTGCGGCCCAGGCCGTGAAACAGATGCGCACGGTCAAGCCGGGCGAATACGTGGCGCAGGAAAGCGGCAACCTCATCAGCTATGACCGCGTGAGCGCGCCGGAACCGCGTCAGCCGGCGCGCGTGGCCGTGTTGATCGACAGCGAGTGCGCCAGTTCCTGCGAGGAATTCCTGCTGGCGGCGCGGCAAAGCTTCCATGTCAAATTGATCGGCCGCAACAGCGAAGGCGCGCTCGACTATTCCAACCTGCGCCTGCACGCGCTGCCGTCCGGCGTGCGCCAGCTGCAATACGCCACCTCGCGCTCGGCCCGCTTGCCGCAGCTGCAGGTGGACCTGGGCGGCATCATGCCCGACATCTATTTGCCGCCGCCAAAGGACGAGGCTGCGCGCGCCCAGGAAATCGTGCGCGTGCAGCGCTGGCTGGAAGGCGGCACATTACGTCCGGATAACATCTGACGCCGCTGGCGCCATGAAAAAAGCCCGCTACACGTAGCGGGCTTTCTCATGGGTACAACGATATTGTCAGCTGTCTTCAGGCCGCCAAGCGGACACTGCCCCGGCAACCATCCATCAGGAACGACAGGCCGACGACCAGCACCAGCTCGCCTTCGGCCGAGCGGGCCGTGCCCGTGATGCCTTCCACGGTGATGGCCGTCATCGGCTTGATCACGAGGTCGGCCGTGCCATCGACGGCTTCCACGGCGAGGATGTACGGCTGTGGCGCGGCGACGACAATGCCGACGCGCTCGCTGCACGACTCGTAGCCCAGGGCACCGGCCAGCGAACGCACGGGCAATGGACGCCCCTGGTCCTTCAGCACGGGCGCGCCGCCCACTTCCATGAAGGTTTCCGGCAACTCGACGACGCGCTGCACCACCGCCATCGGCAGCGCCAGCGCGGCGCCCGAGGTGGAGACGAGCATGGTCGGCACGATCGACAGCTCGATCGGCAGGCGGATGGCGAACTTGGTGCCCTTGCCCAGCGCCGACTCGATGTGGATGGCGCCGCGGTTTTTCTCCACGGCCGTCTTCACCACGTCCATGCCGACGCCACGGCCGGAGACGCTGGACGCGACTTCCTTGGTCGAGAAGCCCGGCAGGAACACCAGCTGGAAGCATTCATCGTTGCTCAATTGCGCGTTTTCGCTGATCAGGCCCTTTTGCTGTGCCTTGCTGCGCAGGAAGACCGGATCCATGCCCTTGCCGTCATCCTGCAGCACGATCATCACGCTGTTGGCTTCCTGCCATGCTTTCAGCGAGATATACGACTTGGCGGGCTTGCCGGCGGCCAGGCGCGCTTCCGGCGATTCGACGCCGTGGTCGAGCGAGTTGCGCAGCATGTGCACGAGCGGATCGTACAGGCTGTCGACCACCACGCGGTCGACTTCCGTCTCCGCACCCTCGATGGTCAGCTCGACATCCTTGCCCAGGTCCTTCGCCAGTTCGCGCACCAGGCGCGGGAATTTCTGGAACAGCCGGCCCACGGGCTGCATGCGCGTGGCCAGGGTGGCGCGCTGCAGTTCCGTCGAGTAGCGCGACGCGCGTTCCAGGGTTTCCGCCAGCGTCGCCATCAGGGTGGCGGCCTGGCCTTCGAACTTGAATTGCAGCAGGCGCTCGAGCAGCACGGCAGCCTGGTTGGCGGCCTGCACGGATTCGCCGGCCACTTCCAGCAGCGCGTCGAGCTTGACGGCGTCGACGCGGATGCTGTCTTCCTTGACGGGCGCGGCGTGGCGCACGTCGGGACGCTCTTCGCGGCGGTCCACGCCATCCCAGTTCTTGCCGGCCGGCTTGGCGGCGGCCGTAGCGGCAGGCGCGGCGGCAACAGCGGCAGTAACGGCAGCGGCGACGGGGGCCGGCGCGGCGGCCAGCTGGCTGCCTTCCGGCACGACGGCGTTATACATGCCTTCCCAGTCCAGGCCATCGGCGCTGGCTGTCGCGGCAGCGGCGGCAGGCGCGGCCACGATCACTTCGGCCACGACGGCTTCCACCACCACGGCGGCGGCAGGCGCTGGCGCGTCCATGCCCTTGCCTTCGATGGCGTTGGTGAGGATGTGTTCGAGCTCTTCCGGCATGGCCGGCAGGCTTTCCGGCGCGGCGCCGTTCGCCAGTTCCGTCAGCTGGTCGGCAACGAAGCCGGATGCCTGCAGCGCCGCCTCGATGGCGATGGGGGTCACCGGCGCGGCGCCCGTGCGCAGCGCGTCGAACAGGTTTTCCGTCAGATGGCAAGCCGCCACCAGCGCAGGCAAGCCCATGAAACCGGCGCCGCCCTTGATGGTGTGGAAAGAACGAAACACGGCATTCAGTGTTTCCTTGTTGTCCGGATCGCGCTCGAGACGCAATAAGTGCTCTTCAACATTAACCGCAAGATCCATCGCCTCGACGACGAAATCCTTGAGCATATCGTCCATTAGAATCCCAAATCCGCAAGAAGGTCGTCTACATTATCCTGGTCCAGCGCCACCGACGGCACGGAAGGGCCCTGCATCAGCGGCGCGTCCTGCTTCTGCGCGAGTTTCTCGCGCACTTCGGCCGGCGCGTTGTCGCGCAGCAACTGCGCCAGCTCGTGCTCCACCGTCTTGGTGATGTTCACCACTTTTTTGATCAGCTGGCCCGTGATGTCCTGGAAGTCCTGGGCCATCATGATTTCCAGCAGGCGCGCTTTTTCCGCTTCCGTCGCCTCGGCAACGGCTTGCGCGAACTGGCGCGAGTCGCCGGCCAGGGCCTTGAATTCTTCCAGGCTCAGCTTGCCGTCGAACAGGGCCGTCCAGCGGCTGTCCATGTCCTTGGCCTTCTTCGACAGCACATCCTGCGCCGGCATGCCTTCGTCGAGCGTGTTGAGGACCTTGTTGGCCGCCTGCTCGGTGAGCGTGGCCACGTATTCCAGGCGGTCCTGCGCGTCGACGATCTGCGACGACGCTTCCGTCAGCGCCTTGTCGTAGCCCAGTTCGCGCAACGAATCGTGCAACAGGCGCACGATGCCGCCCAGGCGCTCGAACATCGGCTTGTCGGACTGGTCGACAGGGTCGGCGGCTTCGCCAGCTGCGGCGGGCGCCTCTGGCGCTGCCGGCGCGGCGGCCGCTTCCACGGCAGGCGCGGCGACGGCAGCCGGGGCCGGCACGGCGGCGCTGGCCGAAACGGCGTCGAACAGCGCGTCAAAATCGTCATCCGCGATCACGGCGGGGGCGGGCGCGGCGGCAGGCGCGGGCTGGGCCGCGGCCGCGCTTTGCGCAGATACTTCATCGAATAATGCATCGAAATCATCAGCGGCGTTGGTCATATCCCTGCTTCTCCATAATTTGTCAAAATTCCGCCTGAACTGTGCGTTTTACAGACTGATACCCGCAATTTCTCGATTAAGATGATTTGAGGCAATACCGCTGCGATGGTGCGAGTGTAGCAGGGCGCCGCCCTGTTGGTAAATCTCAAAACGCGCTTCCTGGTGCAAAGCGGGCCTGCAAGAGCTTTTCCACCAGGAAATAAGTGTTCCTGCTGTTGTATTTTGAAATACTACCATTGGCGTGCAGGCAAGACCACGCATCGCGCGAGAAATCCTGGCCCGCGCGCCACGCGCGCCACAGCCTGCGCAGCCAAAAACACGATCTTTCTATCAATGTTGTCTATACTGAAGGTGCAAGAGTATTGACAATTATCAAGTCTTTACATGAAAACAATGCTGTCGCCGCGTCTACAATAAGAGGCGTCGCGCGCGCTGGTCCACCGCCAAAGGAGCTGCCATGTATAAGAAAATTCTGATCGCCACGGACGGTTCCACCGTCTCCAACCTGACCGCCTGCGCCGGTGTCGCCTTTGCCGAACAGATGCACGCCGACATCCTCGCCGTGTACGTGGCGCCGGAATACCAGTATCCCGTGTACATCGAAATCATCCCGCCCAGCTATCCCAGCGAAGAGGAATACCGCATCGCCATGCGCAAGGCGGGCGCCGACCACTGGCAGCCGATCCTCGACGCGGCCGCCAAGCGGGGCCTGGAGGCGACGGGCCTGACGGCCTTTTCCGACAGTCCTGCCCTGAAAATCGTGGAAGTGGCGCAGCTCCAGCACTGCGACCTGATCTTCATGGGCTCGCACGGCCGCAGCGGCTGGGGCCAGTTGCTGCTGGGCAGCGTGACCAACAAGGTGCTGTCGCATTCGAAGCTGCCCGTGCTGGTGCACAGGCTGATCAAGGAACCGCAGCCCAAATGAGGAGTCCCATGACAGGGAGAGGCTGCGCGCCGGCAGCTTGAGAAAAGGACAAGCCCGCGGCCATTTTCAGTTAATATGACAATATTTCTCGTTTCTTAACATTTGACTGTCCGGTAACGGACACAGCAGATTGCACGCTTCCAGATTGCCCGCCTATGATACGCATTGTGATTGCCGACGACCACACCATCATGCGCGAAGGATTGAAGCGCATCCTCGACGGCGCGCCGGACATCGACATCGTGGGCGAAGCCATCGATGGCTTTGAAGTACTCAACCATGTGCGCCAGGGCGGCTTCGACCTGCTGCTGCTCGACCTGTCGATGCCTGGCCGCAGCGGCGTCGACCTGATCCGCCAGATCCGCAGCGAAGCGCCGAAGCTGGCCATCCTCATCCTCACCATGCACGAGGAAGAGCAATATGCGGTGCGCGCCATCCGCGCCGGCGCGCAAGGCTACCTGACCAAGGAAAGCGCGGGCACGCAGCTGGTGGGCGCCATCCACAAGGTGGCATCGGGGCGCCCCTATATCAGCGCCGAGGTGGCCGAGCAGCTGGTGCTCAACATCATGATGCCGAATGAAAGCTTGCTGCACAAACAGCTGTCGGACCGCGAATTCGAAGTGTTTTCCCTGCTGGTGGCAGGCAAGTCGATCACCGAGATCGCCAACAACCTGCACCTGAGCGTGAAGACGGTCAGCACGCACAAGACACGCATCATGCAAAAGATGGGCATGAGTTCCTTGTCGGAAATGGTGCAATACGCGGTAGCCCACCGGCTGCTGTCCCCCTTCAAGACCTGACAGCCTGTCTCGGCCGGCGGCGCACGACCGCCGGCAACTGTAGGAACAATCCTACTTCCCCTACCGCAGCTCCTACCGCCATATTCAGCCACTGCTGATATGAATTCCATACGCTTGTTGGCATACTGAAACCAGTAATCAAGTTGCTGGGAAGTTATTTCATCACACAGCAAGTCTTCAGCGAATTGAGCATTAACTGCCAGGACGCGCGCCGCAGACCCTCGCGCCGTGCCCGCCGCCCTGGCGCACTCCGTCATTCAACTCTGAACTACCTGTCACCAGGAGATGAACATGCTGTCCACGCACACGTCTGAAACCCGCCCTGCCTCGTCACCGCTGGCCCCATCGACCCCGATGGAAGCGGGACGCCAGCGCCAGGGGCGGCTGTGGTCGAACCTGAAGGAGGTATGCGATCTGCTGCATATCTCCAGCGCCTGCACCATCGCCGCCGACGAGCTGCTGTTCCAGCACGTGCAATTCAAGACGGGGCAGCGCGTGCACACGATCGGCCAGCCGTTCGACACCTTGTATATCGTCAACTCGGGCTTCCTGAAAACCGTCCTCATCGATGAGTTCGGCAATGAACAGGTACTGAGCTTTCCCATGAAAGGCGACATGCTGGGCGTCGACGGCATCCACTCGCGCCACTATTCCTCGGAAGCCGTGGCCCTGTCCGACTGCGACCTGATCCTGCTGCCATTCAAGAAGCTCACGGCGCTGGGCCGTGTCCACATGGAACTGGAAAACGTCATGTACGGCGTGATGAGCCGCGAACTGGTGCGCGAACAGGCCATGATCGGCATGCTGGGCGCCCTCAGCGCCGAGGCGCGCGTGGCCCGCTTCCTTGTCTCGCTGGCCGACCGCTTCGCGCAGATGGGTTATTCGAGCAAACTGTTCAACCTGCGGATGACGCGCCATGAAATCGGCAGCTACCTGGGCCTGACCCTGGAAACGGTCAGCCGCACCCTGTCCGCCTTCAACGAGATCGGCCTGATCACCGTCGACCAGCGCACCATCGGCATCAAGGACCCGGAAGCGCTGAAAACCCTGCGCCGCCTGCCGCCCTCGCGTTCGCGCGCCAAGCAGCTGGCCGCCGCCAAGCTCAAGGCCGACACGGCCGCCGCGGCCGACGTCTCGGCGCAATTGCTGGCCACCATTTGAGATAGGACCATCCCTCTTTCTTCAAGCTTGGCACAGGCTTGACCCGGCTGCGGCGCGCAACGCCGTTCCGGGTCTTTTTTGCCGCCCTCCCCGCACGCGCCTTCCGGGCGCCTCCCCTGCAGCGCAGCCGCGCCAGCATTTCTACTGCGCAATGAACTTGCGTGCCATGCCGCACTAAAAAAGCGCGGATTCGCCACAAATAAGCCTTGCTTTTCGGGCCACATTCAACAATAATGCAAATACGAATCATTCTCAACTGAGACAAAGAAAGCCCAACATGCAAAGCTCAAAACCAGCCTTGATCCAGGATGCCGCCAGCGCCCACGTCCGCCCTCCCGTCAGCGTGGCGCAGCCGGCGCGCCGCATCACCAGCGAAGCGCTGCTGCAACAGGGCCGCGAAGTGGAGATTGAACACAGCGGCAAGATTTACCGCCTGCGCGTCACACAATTGAACAAGCTGATCCTGACTGCCTGATCCAGCACCGCAGCCAGCCACCACACTCGCCAGCCAGTCGTGCCCTTCGTGGGCGCCAGCCAGCCAAACCACCGCACAGGAGCGTTTGATGGCGACCGACCGACCTTCTTCGAAGTTTTCTGCCGTGAATGGGCAACAGCCTGAGTTGATGCTGTCGGCCGTGCTGCACCTGATGTCGCATTACCATGCGGGCAGCGCCGGACAGGCGCCGTGTCCGCAACTGGCGTCCGTGATCGAACGCCATCTGCAAGTGCTGTCCGGCCTGCCCGACCTGGGGCCGGTGCTGCAAGCCACTTGCCAGCAACTGTCGCAACAATGGGCCGCGCTCGTCGCGCTGCAGCGGCCCATGCCACCGAAAAGCACGCTCCTCGAACGACTGGCACGCATGCTGAGCGCCAAGCGCCCCGCTTCGCCGCTGCCGCAATAAACACCATCTCCACCGCCCAACAGGATATCGCCATGTGTGACAAAGACAAGTCCCTGCCCGTCATCAGCAATTGTTCCAGCGGCGAGGCCGATACGGCCGCGCTCGCCTCACGCCGCCGCCGGCTGTGGGAACTGTCGCATACCTGCCATTGCCCGCTGGTCGGCGTCGGCTTGCCGCTCGGTTACTTGCGCAAGCTGGTCGGCAAGATGACGGGCGGGCGCGTGCTGGCCGACGATTACGAAGTGCACGTGGGCGCCGTGACGGAATGCGGCGCGCGCAACCGCCTGTCGGAAGCGCTGCAAAAGGAACTCGAACGCCGCTACGCTCCCGTGATCCTGCGCTTTCGCGGCGCCAAGACGACGGAACAGGTGGCCCAGCTGTGGCGCACGGCCGTCGCCAATGGCGACGTGTCGGGCGCCTTCTGGGCCGGCCTGACGCACCCGCGCTGCGACGCCGAGCTGGAGGAGCAGATGTGCCGCGACCTGCACATGATCCAGCACCAGGCCGGCGCCTGCGTGCGCGCCGACATGGGCAAATTTACGGCCTTGCAGGAAGAAAATACACGCCTGACGCACGAACTGGCCAAGCTGCAACAGCGCAGCCAGGCCATGCTGCTGGAAAAGACGGGCGACCTGGAACGCCAGGAAGCCGTGCTGCTGCGCACGCGGGCCGAATCGATCGGCAAGGATAGCGTGATCGACGGCTTGCGCGCCGAACTGGCGCAATTGCAGGCGGCCATCCCGGCGCTGGAATCGCGCACGCGCCTGGTCGAGCGCCTGGCGCAGATGGATGAACGCGAAAAGGAATTGCGCCAGCAAATCACGGAATTGAAGCAGGCCCAGCCGCGCCCCGGCGCCGCCGCGCCGCCGCCGGCACCGAAGCTGGAAGTGCCCACGGGCGGCAAGCTGAAGATGCCGATCCGCCTCGTCGATCAAAGCGTGCTGTGCGTAGGTGGACGCAGCGGCAATGTCGCCACCTACCGCGCCCTGATCGAACGCGTCGGCGCGCAGTTCGCCCACCACGACGGCGGCCTGGAAGACAATGCCAACCTGCTCGATTCGAGCCTGGCGGCGGCCGACCTGGTGATTTGCCAGACCGGCTGCATCAGCCACAGCGCCTACTGGCGCGTGAAGGATTACTGCAAGCGCACGGGCAAGCGCTGCGTCTTCATCGACAACCCCAGCATCTCCAGCCTGGCGCGCGGCTTGCAGGAAGTGAGCGGCGAGATGGAACCGGCCGCGCTGGACGCTGCCGAGTAAGACCAGCCACGGGCGGCGCATGCCGCCCGCAGCGCCGCTATGCCTGCAGCTCGCGCTCGATGGCGTCGCGCAGCAGTGCGTCGTCGACCGTGGTGTCGGGCGCGAAACGCCCCACCACCTTGCCCGCCTTGCTGATCAAGAACTTCTCGAAGTTCCACAGCACGTCGTCCGGCTGCTCCTGCGTGATGCCGTAGCCGGCCAGCTTGGCGCGGAAATCGCTGCCCGGCTTTTCCTGCGCGCGCGGCTGCTCCTGCACCAGGCGCCGGTACAGCGGATGCTGGCCCGGTCCCTTGACGACGATCTTTTCAAACATGGGAAATTGCACGCCGAAGGTGCCACGGCAAAAGTCAGCGATCTCGTCGTTGCCGCCCGGCTCCTGCGCGCCGAATTCATTGGCGGGAAAACCGGCCACCACGAGGCCGTCGGCCTGTTTGTCTTCATACAGTTTTTCCAGCCCCGCATACTGCGGCGTCAGGCCGCAGGCGGAAGCCACGTTGACCACCAGCACGACCTTGCCGCGATACGCGTCCAGGCTGCTGGCTTCGCCATTGATGCGGCGCAAGGGAATGTCGTAGATACTCTCGCTCATGATGGTACTCCCTGGGTGAAACAGCCATCATAGCCGCCTGCGCGCGAACGCGCTGGCGCCGGAAAAAAACTCAGTAGACGTCGCGCCGGTAACGCCCTTCGGCCGCCAGCGCGTCGAGCGCGGGCCGGCCCAGCATTTCCTGCAGCGCCTGGTCGACGCCGCCCGCCATGCCGGCCAGGCTGCCGCAGATGTAGATGGCGGCGCCCTGCTCCAGCCAGAGCTTGACTTCGTCGGCATTGCCGCGCAGGAGGTCCTGCACGTAGGTCCGCTCGGCCTGGTCGCGCGAAAACGCCAGGTCCAGGCGCGGCAGATCGCCGCTGGCATGCCAGCGTTCAATTTCTTCGCGGTAATGGAAATCGTGGGCCGCGTTGCGCTCGCCAAAGATCAGCCAATTGCGCCGCTGGCCCGCCAGCACGCGGCTTTTCAGGTGGCCGCGCAAGCCGGCGATGCCGCTGCCATTGCCGATCAGTATCAGGGGGCGCCGGGCATTGTCTTCCAGGCGGAAACGCCGGTGCTGGCGCAGGCGCAGCTGCACCACGTCGCCGATGGCCGCCTGCGCCGTCAGCCAGCCCGACGCCAGGCCCAGGCTGCCGTCCGGATGCGCATGCTGGCGCACCAGCAGGTGCACGCCGCCATCGCGCGGGACCGAGGCGATCGAATATTCGCGCGGCTGCGACGGCTCGAGCGGCGCGGCCACCTGCACCAGGTCGCCCGACTGCCATTCCGGCAAGCTGCCTGCGGCCGGCGCCAGCTCCACGTGATAGATGGCGCCGCCGGCGCTGCCCGGATTGAGCAAGCGCCTGTGCATCAGGCGCCAGTCGCCGAAGGCCGGGGCGCTCCAGTCCGGCGCATCGCTGGTGCCGGCCAGGTGGCTCAGGTGCTGGAACCATTGCTCGATAGCGGCGCTGGCGCTGCGGTCGACCTCGATGCGTTCGAACAGGCGCGCCGCACCCTGCGCCGCCAGCCAGGCTTCGAGTGCGCGGCCAAAGCCGCAGAAGTGGCCATAGCTGCGGTCGCCCAGGGCCAGCACGGCGTAATGCAATTGCGGCAGCGCCAGCTCGCCCGTCATCAGGCGGCCCATGAAGGCGGCCGCATTGTCGGGGGCATCGCCTTCGCCATAGGTGCTGACCAGGAACAAGGCCCGTTCCGCTTGTTGCAGATCAATGGCCGTCAGTTCGGCCAGCGCGCACAGGCGCACGGGAATGCCGGCCAGTTGCAGGCTGTGCGCCGTTTGCGTGGCCAGTTCCTCGGCATTGCCCGTCTGGCTCGCATACGCCACCAGCCAGGGACGGTTGTTGGCCAGCGCGGCCCTGGCGGCATCGGACGCGCGGCGCCGGGCGCGCGCGCGCAGCCAGGGCGCCAGGCAGACGCCCGCGTAACTGAGGGACAGGGCGGCCAGCAAGGCCAGCCGCGTCGTATCGTGCGTAAAAATCATGGAAATAAACTGTTCATTCGTCGAGCATGGCCCGCATATGGCTGCTCAAAAATTCGCGGTAGCCGCGCCCGTCGCGCTGCAGGAAGCGCGCGGCCAGGCCCTGTTCCTCGGCCAGCGCCATGCCGGCCTCGGCACCCAGCACGGTCAGGGCCGTCGACCAGGCATCGGCCGCCATGCATTGCGCATGCACGACGGTGACGGAAGCGAGTTGATTGGCGATCGGCATGCCGCTGCGCGGGTCGATCGTATGCGAAAAGCGCGCCGTACCGTCCTGGAAGAAACGCCGGTAGTCGCCCGAGGTCGCCACCGACAGGCCATGCAGCGCCAGCATCATTTCCGCCGGCTGCTGCCCCGCCTCGGCGCCATCGACCTGTTCCAGCATGACCCACCACGGCTGGCCGTCGGGCTTGCTGCCGGCGCCGCGCAGCTCGCCGCCCACTTCCACCAGGTAATGGCCGATGCCCTGGCTGTCGAGGTAGCGGGCCAGGCGGTCCACGCCATAGCCCTTGGCGATGGCCGACAAATCCAGCTGCAAGCCGCCGGGCTGGCGCGCGCGGCGGGCCGGCAAGTCCAGCTCCAGGCGGCGCCGCTGGCGCTGCGACAGCAGCAAGGCGACGGTATCGTGCTTGGGGGGAAGAAAACCGGGCTCGTCATACCGGTGGCTGGGGCCGAAGCCCCACAGGTTGACGAGGGCGCCCGCGCACGGATCGTAGGCGCCGCCGGATGCCTGCGCCACCTGCATGGCAAACTCCAGCACCTCGCAAAAGGCGGCGGGCAGGCTGTGCCAGCTGCCCGGCTCGGCCCGGTTGAAGCGGCCCAGGTCCGAGTCTTCGCTCCAGTGGCTCATTTGCGCGACGACCAGGTCCAGCTGCTGCTGCAAGCCCTGCTGCAGGTCGGCGTTGCCGGCACGTCCCGGCATGGCGGCATCGACCAGGCGCACCGACCAGCTGGTGCCCATCGACAGGCCGCGCAGATCCCGGATCGCGGCGCCGGGCGGCGCCAGCTGATCGGAAATATGCTGCGGCAGCAGGACCCGGCGCATCGGCGCTCTCGCTCGCGAAGATACCGCCGCTTACTGCGGCAGCACTTCCACGGTGGCCGCGTACGTCATGCGGCGCTCGGGCATGGCTGGTGCCTGGCCGGCGGCTGCCGGAGCGGCTGCAGGCCAGGTGCTGCTCAGGTAATACATGCCGGCGGCCGGCACGGTGAAGGTGATTTCGCCCTTGGCATCCGTGCTCTGGCGGATTTCGCCGAGCACGCCGCGATAGCGCACGCCGCCTGGCACGAGGCTGAACGCCTGATTCGCCGCCGGCTTGCCGTCGACCAGGAAACGCCATGTGGCTTTCTCGCCCGCGCGCAAGTCGTTCGGATGGGTGACCGGCACGAATTCCAGGCCCACGCCCGTCGGCTTGAATACTTCCGTGCTGGTTTCGCCATTGCTGAAGAAGGTTTCCAGGCGCGCTGCCGTGCGCGTGACTTTCACGTCTTGCGCATCGGCCGGCAAGTCTTTCTTGAAGGTTTCCTCGTTGCCGCGGAAGCGCTTCTGTTCGCCATTTTGCTTGTAGCTGGCCATCACGTTCTGCGACACGATGGCCGCCTTGTAGGTGCCCGGCTTTTCCATCTTGACGTCGAAGACGCTGCGCAGACGGCCCGTGACGGTGTTCGCCGGCGCCACTTTCGCGCCGTCCGGGCCGATGACTTGCAGAGCGTCCAGGCGCAGCGGCTGGTGGTCGATCTCGAACAGGCCGTCGGAGACGGCGGCATCCACCGTCACCCAGGCGTCCTTGCTTTCCACCATCGTGCTCGATGGCACCATCCAGCCACGGTGGGCGTGGGCGTTCATGGCCAGGCCGGCCAGGGCCAGCGCGAGCAATGGCTTGTTCAGTTGTTTCAACATGATGGTGCGCCTTTATGGTTTGAGTTGGACGACGACATTAGCGAGTTCTTCCTTGCCCTTGGCAGGCACGGCCAGGGCTGCCTTCACGGGCCACTGGAACGGCACGCGCACCAGTTCGCGTCCGCCCGCTTCGCGCGCCGCTTCCACCACCAGCTGGTACTCACCGGCCGGCAGCTTGTCGAGCAGGGCTTTCGCGCCGGGGAAGGTCAGGGTATGTTCGCCGGGCGCGCGCGTGGCGCCGCTGACGCCGTCGACAGGCATGGCCAGGTCGCGGCCGCTCTTGCGCCACCATTGACGCATGTCCTTCAGCCACTTTTCACCGGCCTTGTCCTTCTTTTTCACGTCATACAGCACGGCCAGGTTGCCAACCACCTTCTGGTCGGCCGTTTCCAGCCAGGCCGCCACGTAAGGACGATGGTACTCGGCCACGTTCAGTTGTGGGATTTCAATCTTGAGGGCCAGGTCGGCCGCCATCGCCGAAGTGCCGATCAGGGGAAGGCCAAGCGCCAGGGAGTAGCGTAATTTCATGGTGTGCCTGTAAAAAGTAAGGATAAAAACGATCAGTGGATAAACAGCAAGGCGATCGCGCAGGGTATCAGGATACCGAGGCCAACCATCGGCCAGGTAAATGGCCGGTTGGCCGCATGGAACTTCAAAATCAGCAAGCCGGTCAGGCAGAACACGATGCAGGCGGCGGCAAAGATGTCGATGAACCAGCTCCAGGCCACGCCCGTGTTGCGGCCCTTGTGGACATCGTTGAGCCAGGACACCCAGCCCCGGTCCGTCAATTCATATTCGGCGGCGCCATCTTCCAGGCCGATGCGCACCCAGGCGTCGCCGCCCGCCTTGGGCAGCGGCAGATACACTTCGTCGATGCTCCATTCGGCGGGACGGCCGCCCGCGTTGAGCGACCACTGCTGCTTGAGCCAGGTTTCGGCGGCGGCGGGCATCGGGGCGTTGGCGCCATCGTGCTTGGCGGCATACGCTGCCAGTTCCGTGACCAGCGGCGCCGGCAATGCGGCCTTCTGCCGCGTGATCGCCGGCTTGGATTCGATCTGGCCGGCGTGATTGAGGGTGATGCCGGTGATGGCGAACAGAAACATGCCCAGCAGGCACAGCGCCGAGCTGATCCAGTGCCATTGGTGCAAATTCTTCAGCCAGACGGCGCGGCTGGCATTGTTCCTGGCCTTGTCTGCGGCGCCCGCGTTAGCCATGGTCCGCTCCCGGCAAGGAGCGCGCCAGGTGGCGCGACAAGTCATTGTGCTTCATTCCCATCCTTCAATCAGAGTCCATGCGCAAAGTATCCAACAAATGATAATGATTATCATTTATTAAGTCAATACATGGGAGCCGGCGCAAGGGCAGCGTTTTGTAACAGCTTTGAAACAATGCGCGCCCACTACGTAAGCTGCCGTACAGAGCCATTCGCGGGCTCCACCTATGCTGTTGTTCAGGACAACCACGACGGGAGCACACCATGCCACAGTATTCCAGCGAACAACTGGCCAGCATCGCCGACAAGATCAAGAGCGTCAAGTTCGGCATGCTCACCACCAGCGACGACACGCGCACGCTCACCAGCCGGCCACTGACGCAGCAGCAGGTCGACGGCGAGGGCCGGATCTGGTTTTTCGTTTCAGACGAGGCCGCTTATACGCGCGACTTGCTGAACAACCCGCAAGTCAATGTCAGCTTCGTCGACACGGGCGACAGCCTGTACGTGTCGGTCTGCGGCCATGCGGAATTGCTGAAGGACCGCGCCAAGGCGGAAGAGCTGTGGAGCCCGCTGGTGAAAGCGTGGTTCCCGGGCGGACTCGACGATCCGAAGCTGTCGCTGATCAAGGTGACGATACAGTCGGCCGAATACTGGGATAGCAGCGCCAGCAAGATGACGCAATTCTTCGAGATGGCCAAGGCTGCCATCACGGGGGAGACGCCGAAGGATCTGGGCGAACACGGCCGCATCGACCTGTAGCGGAACGCAGTAAAAATATTTTACCCGGGTGTTATTAACTCAATTTAATCCGGGTAAAATTACCTGCATGTTCACCCACTGGAGACCAGACATGCACGCACCCGCCCAACTGACCGCCTTTGCCGGCAAACACAAGGTGGCCGCCGGCCCCTTGCATGCGGTGGCGCGCCTGTTGAAAGAATGGGTCACGCGCGCCCCCGCCGCGCAAATCCTGATTTTCGACGACGCCACGGGCAGCCAGGTGGACTTGAACCTGCATGGCAGCCTGGAACAGGTATTGCAGCGCTTGCCCCAACCGCGCGTCGAGACGCCGGCGCAGGAAGACCAGGCGCCCGTTCCTGCGCGCACGGCGGGCCGGCCGAAGCTGGGCGTGGTGGCGCGCGAAATTACCTTGCTGCCGCGCCACTGGGAATGGCTGGCGACGCAACCGGGCGGCGCTTCCGTGGCCTTGCGCAAGCTGGTGGAACACGCGCAGCGCGACAACAAGGCGGCCGATGAACAGCGCCAGGCACGCGAAGCGGCCTACAAGTTCATGAGCGCGCTGGCCGGCGACGCGGCAGGATTCGAGGAAGCAAGCCGCGCCCTGTTCGCGGGCCGGCAGCCGGCCTTCCTTGTCTGCGTGCAGGATTGGCCAGCCGACGTGCGCGAACACGTCTTGCGGCTGGCCCAGCGGGGATGGTCCGACAGTTAAAAGATGGGCGGAAAGGTCAGACGCCGGTACTGCCCGTCGTGTCGGGCGCATCATCGGCGCTCTGCCGGTTCTGGCCAGCCACGCCGGACTGGTGATGCGGCAAGCGGTCGGCGCGCCGCACCTCGCCGATGGAAAACAGATCGTCGCCGATATCAAGGCCCTGCTCGCTATCGACCAGCACAAAGCTTTCGGCAGCGTCGACCGTCGTGCTTTGCTTGCTGCCCGCCGTGGACGGCGTGCCGCCCTGGCTGTTGCCCGGATACGGCGTGTTGGAATTGCCCATCATTTTCTCCCTGAGAGTTGCCTGCGAGTGGGCTGCGGACCCGGCGATAAACCTGTTGCCA
Source organism: Janthinobacterium sp. GW822-FHT07H10 (assembly GCF_058798675.1). Taxonomy (NCBI): domain Bacteria; kingdom Pseudomonadati; phylum Pseudomonadota; class Betaproteobacteria; order Burkholderiales; family Oxalobacteraceae; genus Janthinobacterium; species Janthinobacterium sp. GW822-FHT07H10. Next base: position 159,637 of record NZ_JBXAKS010000008.1, on the reverse strand, counting down.
GCGCAGCTATTTCATCATAGTCCATGCCTGCTGCATTGCATCAAAATTTTCCCGCTGCCGAAAAAATGCAGGAAAATGTAGACGCATGCGTAACGGCCGGCGGAAATGCCTGCTTCCCGCCAGCCATGCTCACGACGCCATAAAGCCTGCCTATTTAGCCTGCCTATTTGTTGCGCGAGCCGGAACCGGAACTTGAGCCGGCACCGCCACTTTGCTTGCTGGCGTTGTCGCGGTTACCCTCCTGGTTCATGCTGGCGTTGTCGCGCGAGCCTCCCGAACTGGCGGCGCTTTGCCGGTTCGCGTCATTTTTATGGCTTTGGCTGCCCGCGCGGCGCGCCTCTTCCGACGTGAATTCATGCGCCGTGCCTTTTTCATGCGCGGCCCGTCCGCCTTCGCTGGCGATTTCACGCTGCTGGGCGGGGTCCATGGAAGCGAAGCCGCGTTTGCTGGTATCGCTTTGCTTGTTGCCGCCACTGCTGGCGCTGCCGCTTTTACTACCTTGCTGTTTATTGTCGCTCGATGTGGCCATGATGATCTCCTTGATCGATAGAACCGGAAAACAGTGCAAACCATGCAATTCGTCCCCTCGCATGGCAAGGGAATCCTCATCTTAGTGCGCACATGGGCCGCAAGAAATAGGAGGATGGCAAGCGCTGATGTAGGATGAGTCCCGCCCCCGGTGGCATAGTTACATCAAAATAAATACCATAAGTCCCAGTCCGCATCAGGTCATGGCGGAATGCGGAAAATCGCCGTGTCGGCCGTCACGTAGACGCTCTCGCCGGCGCCCGGCCGCACGGCGTGGCCCCCGGTAAACGCGCCAAACGACGGCAGGATGGCGCGCGATGGCCCCAGCAGGAAACACGGCAGGCGCAGGCCACCTGCTGCCGCACGCAGATGAAATACGGGATGCACGTGGCCGGCCAGCACATAGCCGGGCGCCACGGTGTCCGGATGGTGGCAAAAGGACAGGGCGCCCACGGTATGCGGCTCATCCACCATGCGGATGCGCAGCGCGGAGGCCGGGTCGCCCGCATGCACATCGTGGTTGCCGCGCACCAGGGTCAGGCGCAAGCGCGGATGGCGCGCGCGCCATGCCTGCATGGCCGCCACGGTGGCCGCCGCGTGGGCGGCGCGCGCATGCAGGAAGTCGCCGAGAAAGACAATTTCCTCGCAGGCATGGGCGGCCAGCAAGGCGTCGAGCGCCTGCAGGTTTTGCGTCGTGGTGCCACGCGGCACCGGCACGCCCAGCGCGCGGAAGGCGGCCGCCTTGCCGAAATGGATGTCGGCCACGACCATCATCCTGCGCGCCGGCCAATACACGGCCTTGTGCGCCAGCAGCCAAAGGCTCTCGCCCGCCAGCTCCACCGCGCAATGCGCTTGCCGCTGGCCGTTCATGCGGCCGCCTTTTCCAGCGCGCTCACCAGGCGTGCCACGCGGTCCGACAATTTTTCCGTCGTCAGCTGTTCGCGGAAGCGCTCGACCATCAGGCCGAAGGCAAACGGCGTAGCCCGTTCCAGCGCTTGCAGGCTGATCCGCCTGCCCTGCAGCTCCTGCAGGGTGGCGCGCAGCCGCGTCAGTTCCAGCTCCTGCTCCAGCACTTCGCGCTGCGCCTGGCTCAGCAGCAAATTGGCCGCATCGTGCTTGCGGAACACTTCAAAGAACAGCGACGACGACGCCTGCAGCTGGCGCGCGCTTTTCGGCTGGCCCGGATAGCCCTGGAACACGAGGCCGGCGATGCGCGCGATTTCACGGAAGCGCCGCTGCGACAGTTCCGTCGCGTTCAGGCTGGCCAGCACGTCTTCCAGCAGATGGTCGGTGCTGAACAGGTCCAGCCCGGCGCCCGTGGACGCGTCGAACAGCGGCGCATAATCGGGCTCGCCGGCGCACAGCAACTCCAGGCCGTAATCGTTGACGGCGATGGAAAACGTGGCCGGCTGCACGCGGGCGATGCGGTAGGCCAGCAGCGACGCCAGGCCCAGGTGCACGGAGCGGCCCGCGAACGGATACACGAACAAATGCCGGCCCTCGCGGCTGGCCAGGGTTTCCACCAGCAGGGTGGCGCGCGTGGGCAGGGCGGACCAGCGCGCCTGGATGGCCAGCAGCGGCGCCAGCGCGCGCATTTCCGGCCCGCTGGCACGGCCCTGCTGCGCCAGTTGCAGCTGGTCCAGCACGGCGTGCGCCAGTTCCGACGACAGCGGCATCTTGCCGCCCTGCCAGCGCGGCACGGCGCCGCGGCTGCCCGTGGCGCGCCGCACATAGGCCGTCATCTCGTGCACGCGCACGAATTCCAGGATGCGCCCGCCAAACAAAAAATGATCGCCCTGCTTCAGGCGCGCAATGAACGATTCCTCGATGCTGCCGATCCGCCCGCCGCTCATGAACTTGACCTGGATCGCCGCTTCCGACACGATGGTGCCGATGGCCATGCGGTGGCGCCGCGCCAGCGCCGCATCCGGCACGCGGTACACGCCGTCGTCGTCGGGCAGCACGCGCCGGTATTCCGGGTACGCGGTGAGGCTTTGCCCGCCGCGCGCGACGAAATCGAGCGCCCATTGCCACTCGTCCGGGCTCAAGTGGCGATACGACCAGGCCGCGCGCACTTCCGCATACAGTTCAAGCGCGCGAAAACCGCCGCCCAGCGCCACCGTCACCAGGTGCTGCACCAGCACGTCGAGCGGCTTGTCCGGCACGGGCCGCGCCTCCAGCTGGCCCTGCGCCAGCGCCGCGCGGGCGCCGGCCGCTTCCAGCAATTCCAGGCTGTTGGTGGGCACCAGGGTCACGCGCGAGATGCGCCCCGGCGCATGGCCGCTGCGCCCGGCCCGCTGCACCAGGCGCGCGATGCCCTTCGCGCTGCCCACTTGCAGCACCCGCTCGACGGGCAGGAAATCCACGCCCAGGTCCAGGCTGGACGTGCAGACGACGGCTTTCAGCGCTCCCGTCTTCAGGTGCTGCTCGACCCATTCGCGCACCGTGCGGTCCAGCGAGCCGTGGTGCAGGGCGATCAGGCCCGCCCAGTCGGGCCGCGCATCGAGCAGGTGCTGGTACCACAGTTCCGCCTGCGAACGCGTGTTGGTAAACACCAGGGTGGTGGCGCTGCCTTCGATTTCGGCGATCAGGGGCTGCAGCATCTGGATACCCAGGTGGCCGCCCCAGGGAAAGCGCGTGGGATGGACGGGGATCAAGCTGTCGACGACGATGCGCTTGCGCACCTTGCCTTCGACCAGCACGCCGTCGTTTTCCTCCCCCAGCAGCACGTCCTGCGCCTGGCGCAGATTGCCCAGGGTGGCCGACAATCCCCACGTCATCACGGCTGCGTTCCAGCGGCGCAGACGGGCCAGCGCCAGCTGCACCTGCACGCCGCGCTTGCTGCCCATCAATTCATGCCACTCGTCGACGATCACCGTTTCCAGCAAGCCAAAACGTGCCTGGGCATCCGCCTGGCTCAGCATCAACGACAGGCTTTCCGGCGTCGTCACGAGCACCTCGGGCCAGGCTTTCGCCTGGCGGGCCCGCTGTGCGGCGCTGGTATCGCCCGTGCGCGCCTCGATGCGCCAGCCGGGAGCAAGATCGGCGCCCGACGCCTGCAGCGCGCGCACGGTGTCGGCCGCCAGCGCACGCATGGGCGTGATCCACAGCACGCGCAAGCCCTGCTTGCGGCCCTGTTTTCCGCCCCGGCCTTGCAGCCGCTCGGCGCGCAGCAAGGCGCCGAACCACACGGCGTACGTCTTGCCGGAGCCCGTGCTGGCGTGCAGCAGACCCGAGCTGCCCTGCGCGGCGGTGCGCCAGACGGCGCGCTGGAACGGAAACACCGTCCAGCCGCGTCCGGAAAACCACGCGTCGATGCGCTGCGCCAGCGCGCTCTTGCTCATGTGTCGCCTCTCATGCGGCACTGGCCAGCAGCGCCTGCAGGGTGGCCAGCGTGTCGGCGTCGGCGATGGCCTTGTCTTCGCGGCGGCGCAGGATGCGCGGGAAGCGCACGGCGATGCCCGCCTTGTGCCGGCTCGAGGCGGCGATGCCTTCGAAGCCGATCTCGAAGACCATGGTCGGCTTGACGCTGCGCACGGGGCCGAATTTCTCGATGGTGGTCTTGCGGATGGCCGCGTCGACTTGCGCGATCTGCGCATCGGTCAAGCCCGAGTACGCCTTGGCGAACGGCACCAGCTTGCGCTCGCCCTCCCCTGCTGCATCCCACACGGCAAACGTATAGTCGGTGTACAGCGAGGCGCGCCGGCCGTGGCCTGCCTGGGCGTAGATCAGCACGGCGTCGACGGCATAGGGATCGATCTTCCACTTCCACCAGGTGCCCACGTCCTTCGTGCGCCCCACGCCATATGCGGCCGACATGGCCTTGAGCATCATGCCTTCCACGCCGCGCGCGCGCGATTCCGCGCGGATGGCGGCCAGCGCCTCCCAGCTGTCGGCGGCGATGCGCGGCGACAAACGCAGCGCGGGAGAAGCCACGCCGGCGACCAGCGTTTCCAGCAGCGCCCTGCGTTCGCGCTGCGGCAGGTGGCGGATATCGACGCCATCGAGTTCCAGCACGTCGTAGGCCACCAGCACGGCAGGCAATTCCATCAAGAGCTTGGGCGACACCGTCTTGCGGCCCATGCGCTTTTGCAGGTCGGCAAATGGCGCCGGCACGTCGCCCGGCTGCCAGATGAGGATTTCGCCATCGAGCACGCAGCCCTCCGGCAGGGACAGCTGCGCCAGCTCGGGAAAGCGCTCGGTGATCAGTTCCTCGCCGCGCGACCACAGCCAGCTGGCACCGTCGCGGCGCAGCAGCTGCGCGCGCATGCCGTCGTATTTCCACTCGACCAGCCAGTCGGCCACGTCGCCCAGGCTGGCCGGCGCGGCCTGCAGCGGATGCGCGAGGAAGAACGGGTATGGCTGGCCGCCGCGCAGCGCATGCTCGTCGTCCGATTGCGCGCCGATCAGTTTGAGAAAACCCGCGCCCGTGGGACTGACCTTGCCATCGGTCCAGCCCATCAGGCGCTGCGCGACCAGCTTGCTGTCGATGGCGGCGATGCCGGCCAGCGCGCGCGTCACCAGCAGCTTCGACACGCCGACGCGAAAGCCGCCGCCTATCAGTTTGACGAGCAGGAAGCGTTCGCGCGTTTCCAGCTCGTCCCAGTACGCCAGCAAGGCTGCGCGGATGGCTTCCGGCGCCGCGCCGCGCAACGGCGCGATGCGCCGCTCGACCCACTCGGCCAGGCCGATGTCGCTGCGGCGCGTGGGCACGGGCAGGATCAGGGCGATGGTTTCCGCCAGGTCGCCGACGGCGTGATAGGCCTCGTCGAACAGCCAGGCATCGAGGCCCGCGCATTCGGTCGCATAGTCGCGCAGCAATTTGGTGGGCACGGCCTGGCGCGGCTTGCCGCCGGCGAGGAAATACACGGCCCAGGCCGCATCTTCGGGCGTGGCGCGGCGAAAGTAGGCTTGCAGCGCGGCCAGCTTGCGGCCGGTGGACGTGGTTTCGTCGAGTTCCGCGTACAGCAGGGCAAATTCACGCATGGGGCGCGCCCTCCTGCGCCGTCGCCGGTGCCGCATCGGCGCCATCGTCGGCCTCGTCGTCGCCATACTCCGTGTCGAAGCCGCCCGCCTGCCAGCCGTTCTGCTGCAGCCAGCGCACCATCACGGGAATCGAGCCATGCGTGACGATGATGCGTTCGGCCTGCGTGGCCGTGATGGCTTGCATCAGGCCGGGCCAGTCCGCATGGTCGGACAGCACGAAGCCGCGGTCCACGCCACGCCGCCGGCGCGCGCCGCGCAGCAGCATCCAGCCGCTGGCGAACGCATCGCTGTAATCGCCGAAGCGCTTCATCCACGGCGAGCCGGCCGCCGATGGCGGCGCGATCACCATGGCCGTCTTCAAGGCGGCCTTGTCCGTGACATCGCCCACCATGACGGTAGCGGGCAAGGCCACGCCCGATTCGCGGTAGACCTGCGTCAATACCTGCGCCGCGCCATGGCAGATAATGGGACCGATGGCGGCGTCAAGGCCCGCCAGGATGCGTTGCGCCTTGCCGAAGGCATAGCAGAACAGCACGCTGGTGCGCCCCTCGGCCGCGTTCCTGCGCCACCACTGATTGATCTCGTCGTTGATTTCCTGCGGTGCCTGCCAGCGGTAGATGGGCAAGCCGAATGTCGATTCCGTGATGAACGTGTCGCAGCGCACGGGCTCGAATGGCGCACAGGTGGGATCGGGCTGCAGCTTGTAGTCGCCGGACGCCACCCAGACCTGGCCGCCGTGCTCCATGCGCACCTGGGCCGAACCGAGCACGTGGCCGGCCGGATGCAGCGACACCGTCACGCCGTGATGGTCGACGGTCTCGCCATACGCGAGGCCCTGGATCGATACCGGCCCCAGGCGCGCGCGCAGCACCGCCACGCCACTGGCCGCGCACAGGTAGTGCCGGTGTCCGACGCGCGCATGGTCGGCATGCGCATGCGTGATGATGGCGCGCTCGACGGGTCGCCACGGATCGATGTAGAACTGTCCCGGCACGCAATACAGGCCTTCCTTGCGCACCACCACCATGTCTGCCATGCCTCGCTCCCCACGGTCAAGAACAGCGTTGGAATGGCTTGAGTCTAGCGCGCTGGCGCCAGGTCATCTGTCCGGCAGCGCACACTGGACTCACGCCGGGGCAACGAATTCCGCCATGAAGGTGCGCGTCGTCTCTTCCGGAAAGGCAATGGTGACCTGGTCGCCCGCCACCGACAGCACGGTGCCGATATCGAAGCGCGGCACGCGCACGCGGCTGCCGACGGCGATCGGCGGCACGGGCGGCGGCGACGGCGCGGCATCCGCCCGTATGCATGGCCCCGCAGCCTCGTCCAGGTCGATGGGCGTGGCCAGCGCGGGCGGCGCCTGGCAATTGTCGCAAGTGCAGCAGCGCTCGAAGTCGCCCGCATCGCCAAAGTAATCGAGCAGCAGTTTCCAGCGGCAAAAGCCGCTTTGCGCATACGCCACCATCTGCTCGAGCGCCTGCCTGTCGCGCTCCTGCTTGTCGACATAGATGCGCGCCAGTTGCGCGTACGTGGGCGAGCTGGCCGATGGCGCTTTCAGGCGGTAGCCGAGCCGGCGGTCCTGCCGCAGCAGCTTGCCATCCTTGAGCAGCTTCAGGCACACCTTCAGGTGGCCATCGGACAACTCGGGCAAGGCCGATGCCAATGCGTCAAAAGCGAACGTGGCCGGCAATTCCCGCGCGACGGCCACGATGGCGGCCAGCTCGTCGGCCGTGGGATAGTGTTTCGCCAGGAAAAATTGCTGCACGCGCTTGTCTTCCTGAAAATACAGCAGAGTGCAGTCGGCGGGCAAGCCATCGCGCCCGGCCCGGCCCGATTCCTGGTAATACGCTTCCAGGTTGGCCGGCACTTGCAGGTGGATCACGAAGCGCGTGTCGGGCTTGTCGATGCCCATGCCGAAGGCGTTGGTGGCCACCATGATGCGGCGCTCGCCGCCCATGAACAGCGCCTGGTTCTGCTTGCGCTCGCGCGCCGCCAGCTTGCCGTGGTAGCAGGTGACGCTTTCACCGAGGCCCTCCAGCCGTGCCGCCAGATCGACAACGGCCTTGACGGTCGCCGCGTAGACGATGCCCGTGCCGGCCGTCTCGAGCAGCAGGCGCAAGGCCGTATCCTGTTGCTCGCCCGCATTGGTGACCTGGATCACGCCATAGCGCAGGTTGGCGCGATAGATGCCCGTGTTGACGACGTACAGCCGCGGCGCGTCCAGCTGCGCGCGGATGTCGGCCACGACGTCATCGGTGGCCGTGGCCGTCAGCGCCAGCACGGGCGGACGGCCCAGCGCGCGCAGGGCGGCCGCGATCTCCAGGTAGGCGGGACGGAAATCATGGCCCCACTGGGAGATGCAGTGGGCTTCGTCGATCACCACCAGGGACGGCGGCGCGCCGGCCAGCAGGGCCAGGAAGTCGGCCGTCGCCAGGCGTTCCGGCGTGCAAAAGATGATGAGCTTGCCGCCTGCGGCTATGCGGGCGGTGGCCGCATCTTCCTCGGCGCGCGTCAGGCTGCTGTTGAGCTGCACGGCCGTGATGCCCAGCGCCTGCAGCTTGTCCAGCTGGTCCTGCATCAGCGAGATCAGCGGCGACACCACGAGGGTTGCGCCCGGCAACAGCGCGGCGGGCAGCTGGTAGCACAGCGACTTGCCGCTGCCGGTGGGCATGATGGCCAGGGTATCGCGCCCGGCCAGCACGCTGTCGATGACTTCCTGCTGGCCCGCGCGCAGCCGTTGCACGCCAAATACCGCGCGCAGCAAGCGCGCGATCTGGCGCGCACGCCGGGGAGCAGGGCTGGCGCTGCCCTTGTCTTTCACTATGGAAGCGGTCGTGGCCATCGTGGTGGGGTCCGTCAAATGCCGGCGCCCGTCGCCAGCTTGCCGCCACTTTACGGCCGGGCCTGGCGCGCCGCCATAGGACAGGCGCCACAGCCGCTGTAGGAATTCACGAAGCGAACAGTATGGCCCAATACAGCATCAGCAGGCCGGCGATGGACACGCACCACACGAGCGTGCGCACGACGGGCACGCCGAACGCGTACAGGGGCAGGTAGAGCACGCGCGCGGCCAGGTACAGGGCGGCGCCGTACAAGGTCAGCGCGCTTTCCTGCGCCGTGACGTGGGCGATCAGCACGGCCGCGGCGAACAGGGGCAGGGTTTCAAACAGGTTGGCCTGGGCCCGCTGCAGGCGGCGCGTGACCTTGCCCACGGGCGGGCCGTCGTCGTCGCGCGCGCCCACATTGTAGGCCGTGCCCGTTTCGCGCGTGCGGAACATCGCCGGCAGCAGGATTTGCACGAGGGCCAGCACCAGGGTACAGCCGAGCATAGTCAGTTCAGGGGTCATGCTTGCCTCTGCAGGGTGAGACTGGCGGCCCGGGAAGGCGCGTGCCCGTCAGGATTGGTCGAGTGCCGCTTGCAACTCCGTCAAGTCATACGGTTTGCGCAGGACGCTGGCGGAAAAGCCCAGTTCATCCATCGATTCCTTGCCATAGCCGGTGGAAAAGATGATGCGCATGTCCGGTTTCTCGCGCAGCACCATGCGTGCCAGTGCGATGCCCGACATGCCGGGCAGGCTGACATCGGTAAACAGGATATCGAAGTCTTGCTCACTTAGCAATTGCCACGCGGCTTCGCCATCGGACACGCCGCTCACCGTATGCCCGAGCATGCCCACCAGCTCGCACACCATCAGTTGCGAATCGAGGTTATCTTCCACCACGAGAATTTTCATCGATGTCGGCATGTCCCCCTGCGGTACCAATGCGTGGCCCGTCAAGTCCAGTCCCGGCGTGCCGGCCTGGCGCGCGCTGGCCATCGGGCCGCCGGCCACCGGGGTGCCGGCCAGCTCGAACTGGCGCGCGCGCAATTGCTGCTGGCGGTTGGCCAGCACGTGGCGCAGCTTGCGCGCCAGCTCTTCGCGCCGGTACGGCTTGCTGAGCAATTCCACGCCCGCGTCCAGCCGCCCCTCGTGTACGATGACATCCTGCGCGTAGCCGGACGTAAACAGCACGGCGATATCGGGCTGCAACTCGCGCGCCTGGCGCGCCATCTCCGTGCTGCTGACGGGGCCGGGCATGATCACATCCGTAAACAACAAATCGATTTGCGCGCCGCTGTGCAGCACGGCCAGCGCGCTTTCGCCATCCTCGGCCTTGAGCACCGTATAGCCAAGCGCGCCCAGCATGTCGACCACCGTCGTGCGCACGCCGACATCGTCTTCCACTACCAGCACGGTTTCCGTGCCGCCCGTGACGACGCCGCTCAATTCCAGCTCTTCGTCCGCCTCGGCCATCAGGGAGCGGGGCAAATAGATTTTGACTCCCGTGCCCACGCCAGGTTCACTGTAAATGCGGATATGGCCACGGCTTTGCGTGACGAAACCATAGGCCATCGACAGGCCCAGGCCCGTGCCCGCCCCTTCCGGCTTGGTGGTGAAGAACGGTTCGAACGCGCGCTGCAGCACGGAACCGCTCATGCCATGGCCCGTATCGGTCACCGACAGCATCACATACTGGCCGGCCGGCACGTCGACGAGCTTTTGCACATAGTTTTCATCGAGCACGACATTACCGAGCTCGATGGTCAGCTTGCCCACGCCATCCATGGCGTCGCGCGCATTGATGGCCAGGTTCAGGATGACGTTTTCAATCTGGCTGCGGTCGACCAGGGTATTCCACAGCCCGCCGCCGCCGACGAGCACGATGTCGATGGCTTCGCCCAAGGCGCGCCGCAGCAGCGCATCCATGTTGCGCACGACACGCGCCAGGTCCGCCACCACGGGCTTCAGCGGTTGACGCCGCGCAAACGCCAGCAAGTGCGACGACAGCTTGGCGCCCCGTTCGACGGCGGCAATGGCCGTGTCGAGCCGCTGGCGCATCAGGCCATCGGTGCCGGCCAGGTGCGCCAGCAAATGCAAATTCCCGGAAATGATTTGCAGCACATTATTGAAGTCGTGCGCGATGCCGCCCGTCAGCTGGCCCACGGCTTCCATCTTTTGCGCCTGGCGCAAGGCGTCTTCCGCCTTGGTGCGCTCGCTCACTTCCTGTTCGACCCGGTGTTCGAGCGTTTCGTTCAATTCATGCAGCGCTTTTTCCACGCGGCGCCGGTCCGTGATGTCCGTCTTGACGGCGATCAGGGAACGCGTGTGCCCCTGCTCGTCGACCAGGCGGCTGACATTGCTCGACACCCACACTTGCGAGCCGTCGGGCTTCAGGTAGCGTTTTTCCAGCGAGAACGACTCGCCCGTTTCCACCAGGCGCTGGAACAGCACATTGTTGCCGGGCACGTCATCGGGATGCAGGATGTCGTTCATGTTCAAGCTCAGCAGCTCTTCGGCCGGGCGGCCCAGCATGCGGCACAGGGCGCCGTTGACGCGCTGGAAGCGGCCATCGAGACCCAGTTCCGACAAGCCCACCGAGGCCTGGCCGAAAATGGCCGCCATGCGCTCCTGGCTGGCAGTGAGCTCATCCTCGATGTGGCGCCGTTCCGTCACGTCGAAGGACACGCCCACATAGCGGCGCTGGCCCGGCACGCGGCCGTCGACCACCTCGCCCTGGCGCGCGATCCAGCGCACTTCGCCATCGAGCGGACGGCGGATGCGGTACTCCACATATTCAAGGGGATTTTGCGCCAGCTCAAGCTTGCTGGGGCCCACCTTCGTCAAGTCGCGCGCATCGACGAGGCTGACCAGCAGCTGCTGCGTGATTTCCTGCTCGTCCGGTATGCCCCACTGGCGGCGGAACGTGGGCGACACCACCATCGCGCCCGTGTCGGGGAACCACTCGAAGGTGCCGATGCCGCCCGCCTGCTGGGCCAGGCGCAAGCGTTCCTCGCCTTCCATGCGCTCGGTGACGTCGATGCCCTCGACGAGGATGCCGCTGACCACGCCATCCGCATCCTTGATCGGCTGATACACGAAATCGACATACCTCTGCCCCGTCCGCCCATCGGCCGTCAGCAAGTCCACCCGCACCTGGCGCCCCTCGTAGGCGACGCCGCTGCGGTAGACCTGGTCCAGCAAGTCGATGAAGCCCTGTCCCTTGACTTCCGGCAGGGCGGTCTCGACGGAATTGCCCAGCAGCTCAAGTTCGCCGCGCCCCACGAGGCGCAGATAATGCTCGTTGGCCAATTCAAACACATGCTGCGGCCCGCGCAGCAAGGCCATGAAGCTGGGCGCCTGCTGGAACAGGGCGCGCAGCAGCGCACGCTCTTCGTCGAGGCGGCGGTTCGCCGCGCGCACGGCTTCGCCCTCGGCTTGCAAGGCGCTGTTGCGTTCGCCAAGTTCGGCCGTGACCAGCTTCAGCTGGCGCCCTTCTTCCATGCGCGCCGTCAGTTCCAGCGCCGTGCACAACACGCCGTCGACCTGGCCGTCGGCGCCATGCACGGGCGTGTAGAACAGGTCGAAACAGACTTCCACGGGCTGGCCATCGCGCAGCAGCGGCAAGCAGCATTCGCGGTGCACCTGCGTCTCGCCGCGCAGGCCGGCCTGCAGGATGCGCGCATTCCAGTCCCAGATTTCAGGCCAGATGGCCGGCACCGTGCCGCCCAGCGCTGCAGGATGGCGCGCGCCGGCGATCTTGATGTATTCGTCGTTATAAATCATCACATGCCGCGGGCCCCACATCAGCACCATCGCCATCGGCGAATGCAGCACGATGTCCACGCTGGTGCGCAAGTTGGCGGGCCAATCGTCGAGTGCGCCGAGGCCGCTGGCGGACCAGTCGGACTGGCGCACCAGCTCGCCCATGATGCCGCCGCCGCGCGGCCAGGCAGGCATATTCATGAGGCAACCACTTCAGGCTGCACGCAGACGTGGCAGTGGCGCGGGATGCGCACGGTGGCCACGGTGCCCTGCGTGGCGCTCGAGCTCAGCTCGACCGTGCCGCCATGGGCCTTGACGAACATATTCACGGTGTACAGGCCCAGCCCCAGGCCCTGGCCCGTCTTGCGCTTCTCGCCTGCCTGCTGAAACGGTTCGAACAGGGTCGGCAGCAAGGCGGCGGCGATGACGCCGCGATTGATCACGCGCAATTCGATGCTGTCGGCGGACCGGCCATCGAGCGCCAGCTGCACCGGCGTGCCCGCCTCGCCATGCGTGATGGCATTGCTGAGCAGATTCGAGATAACCTGCGACAGCAGACCCGCATCGCATTGCCCGTGCAGCTCGCCCACGCTGCTGATCTCGACGGGCGACGCCTGGCCGGCCGTGTCGAATTCGTCGACGATGGCGCGCGCCAGCGCCAGGTAATCGTGCATGCTGCTGCGCAATTCCATCGTGCCCGAACGGATGCGCGCCAGGTCCAGCAACTGGTCGACCATGCGCGCCATGCGCTTGGCGCTGCTTTCGATGCGCTGCGCCGTGACGATCACTTTCGGGTGGTCGCTCATCATCGGCAACAGCATGGCGCCATTCATCACCACCGACAGCGGCGTGCGCAAGTCATGGCCGAGCACAGCCGTGAACAGTTCATTCAAGTGCAGCGCATGTTTCAGCTCGTCGAGCTGGGCCGACAGTTCGCGTTTCTGCTGGTACAGCTGGACCAGCACGGCCACCTTGCTCTGCAAGGCCTTGACGTCGATCGGCTTGTACAGGAAATCGACGGCGCCCGCTTCGTAGCCGCGGAAACTGTAGCTGGGCTCGCGCGACGCGGCCGTCAGGAAAATCAGCGGGATGCTGCGCGTGCGCTCGCTGCCGCGTATCAGCTCGGCCAGCTCGAAGCCATCCATCTGCGGCATCTGCACGTCGATCAGGGCCAGCGCCACTTCATGCGTCAGCAACAGCTCCAGCGCTTGCGCGCCCGACGTAGCTTTCAGTACAACAATACCGGGCCGCGCCAGCACGGCTTCGGCGGCGACCAGGTTTTGCGCGATGTCGTCAACGACGAGGATATGGATAGGTGCGGTCACGGATTAGTCTTCAGGCATCGCAACGGCGGAATGCCATCGTGTTTCTGTATAGAAATTAATATTGTTTCAGTCTTTGCATATATTACACGCACTGTCACGCCCCCATTCAGTTGTCCGTCGCCACGTCGAGCAGCGCCAGGCTGGCCGCCATCTGCGGCAGATCCAGCACGCGGTCGGCGCCGGCCCGCTTGAGCGCCGCGGCCGGCATGATGCCACAACTGGCCAGCGCCGGGTCCTGCACCCAGGCGCTGCCGCCCAGCTGCCGCACGCGCGCCAGGCCGGCCGCGCCATCGGCCGAGGCACCCGTCAGGATGATGGCCAGCATGGCGCGCCGGTACGCCTGGGCGGCCGTCTCCAGCAGGACGTCGATGGACGGGCGCGAAAAATGCACGGGCTCTTCCTGCGACAGCGAAAAGCTGCCGCCGGGCTCGACTTGCAGGTGATAGTCGGGCGGCGCAAAGTACACGACACCCCCTTGCAGCGGTTCCTTGTCCTGCGCCTCGCGCAAGGGCAGCTGGCAGCGCTGCGCATACAGCTGCGGCAGCTGGCTGGAACGGCCGGGCGCCAGGTGCAGCACCACCACCACGGCGGCGCGGCAGCGGGCGGGCAAGGCGCGCAGCACGGTGCCGAGCGCCTCCACGCCGCCGGCCGAGGCGCCGATGGCGATCAGGCGCAGGCCGGGCGGCGGTGGCGCCACGTCGCAGGTCGGCAGCATGGCGTCAGGCACGCTGGAAGATTTTCTCGGCCGGGCACAGCTCGCGGAAGCTGGCGGCGTGGCGGCTGAAATGCAGGCTTTCCTTCATGCCCAATCCCAGGAAGCCCCGGTTCACCAGCGCTTCATGGAACAGGCCCAGGGCGCGGTCCTGCAAGTCTTTATTGAAATAAATCATCACGTTACGGCAGGACACCATGTGCACCTCCGAAAAGACGCTGTCCGTCGCCAGGCTGTGGTCGGCGAAGACGAACTGGCGGCGCAGGCGCCGGTCGAAGATGGCGCCCTTGTAGGCCGCCGTGTAATAGTCGGACAGCGAGCGCTTGCCGCCCGCCAGCTGGTAATTCTCGCTGAACTGGGCGATGCGGTCGATCGAATAGATGCCCGCCTCGGCGGCGGCCAGCGCCTCGACATTGATATCGGTCGCATAAATCATGCTGCGCTCCAGCAAGCCTTCCTCTTCCAGCAGGATGGCCAGCGACCACACCTCTTCGCCGCTGCTGCAGCCGGCCACCCAGATCTTGATCGAGGGATAGGTGTGCAGGATGGGCACGACTTTTTCGCGCAGGGCGCGGAAATACGCGGGGTCGCGGAACATCTCGCTGACCTGTACCGTGAAAAACTGCAGCATCTGCGCGAACACCGTCGGCTCATGCAGTATGCGGTCCTGCAATTGCGACAGGCTGGCGCAGCCGAAGCGCTCCATGGCCTGGCGCATGCGCCGGCGCAACGAGGCCACGGAATAATCGCGGAAATCATGCTGATACCTCAGCAATATTCCTTCCAGCAACAACTTCAGTTCGATATCGAAAATATCATCATCTAGCAATTTGACATCCACCCTTCTATCCACGCTGCGTGCCCGGCCCCTGCATCGCCGCGCGGGCGCATGGGGCCAGCCGGAATGCTAGCAGATCACCGTGGATTATCCCGCAGGAAAAGGTGGCGTTTAGTACGCTGGCGTACACTCGGACCACTTTTCTCAGGCATCCACGCCCTTCATGCCTTCGTCCGTGTAGCGCGCGCCCGCCGCCATGCCCTGCGGAAAGGCGGCATGCATGGCCGCCAGTTCCGCCCCGTCGAGGCGCACGGCCAGCGCGCCGAGGTTGTCCTGCAGATACGCGATACGCTTGGTGCCGGGAATGGGAATGACGTCGTCCCCCTGCGCCAGCAGCCAGGCCAGCGCCAGCTGGGCCGGCGTACAGCCTTTTGCGCGCGCCATGTCCTGGACCAGGGCGGCGATGGCCTGGTTGTGCGCCAGGTTGGCGGCGGCGAAGCGGGGATTGAACTGGCGGAAGTCGCCTGCGGCCAGGCTGTCCGCCACCGTGATCGTGCCCGTCAGGAAACCGCGGCCCAGCGGGCTGTAGGCAAAGAAACTGGCGCCCACGTGGCGGCAGGCGGCCAGCACGCCCAGCTCCGGTTCGCGCGTCCACAGCGAATATTCGCTCTGCACGGCGGCCACCGGGCAGATGGCTGCCGCGCGCAGCAGGGTGGCGGCGCTCACTTCGCACAGGCCCACGGCGCGGATCTTGCCCTCTTGCAGCAATTGCGCCAGCGCGCCCATCGACGCCTCCAGCGGCGTCTCCAGGTTCAGCCGGTGCAGATAGAACAGGTCGATGGCGTCCACGCCCAGGCGCGCCAGCGACGCTTCGCACGCCTGGCGGATGTAGGCGGGCGAATTGTCGACGCGGCGCGCGTAGCCGCCCGCCTCGCGCACCAGGCCGCACTTGGTGGCCACCAGGGCTTGCCCGCGCCGGCCCTGCAATAAGCGTCCCAGCAATTGCTCGTTGTGGCCGAAACCGTAGGCGTCGGCCGTGTCGAACAGGGTCACGCCCGCCGCCAGCGCCGCTTCCAGCGTGGCCAGCGATTGCGCCTCGTCCGTGGCGCCATAGAATTCCGACATGCCCATGCAGCCCAGGCCAAGTGCCGAGCTGCTCAAACCGCTATTGCCTATCCGTCGTTGTTGCAGTTGCATCATCATCTCCCTCATGTCAATGCAGCCAGTCTGGGCCGCGCCGGGCCAGGAAGGAATGAGCAATTTCGTGATACCTTTAAGGTATGAGAGCCCTCGATACCCATGCCTTGAACCTGTTTTGCGCCGTCGCCCGCTGCCTGAATTTCCGCCAGGCGGCCGAGCAGCTGCACATGACCCAGCCGCCCCTGTCGCGCGCCATCAAGGCGCTGGAAGACAGGCTGGGCGCGCGCCTGTTCGAGCGCGACACGCAGGGCGTGGCCCTGACGGCAGCGGGACGCACGCTGCTGCCGCAGGCGCTGCGCATCCTCGACATGCTGGATGCGGCGCAAGCGTCGCTGCAGCGCGACGCGGCGCCCGCCCGCCTGCGCCTGGGCCTGACCAGCTCGGTGGAAGCGGGCCTGTTCCGTCCCCTGCTGGCGGCGCTGGAACAAGAATTGGGACATATCCGCCTGGAACTGACGGCGGCGCCGTCGCCGCGCCTGGTGGCCGCCGTGCGCAAGGGCCAGCTCGACGCCGCGCTGCTCGCCCTGCCGAGCGCCACGTTCGACCTGGCCGTGCAGCCGCTGGCGCGCCAGCCCATGATGCTGGCCCTGCCCGCCGGGCACCGCCTGGCGAAGAAACGCAGAATCAGCCTGGCCGACATTGCCCATGCCTCCGTCTACTGGTTCGAACGGGCGCGCCAGCCCGCCTTCTTCGACCATTGCCAGCACGTGTTCCGCCGCCACGGCTTCGCGCCCGCCTTCCTGCGCGAGGCGCCCGACCACCATGTGCTGCTGGGCGACGTGGCCGCCGGCAAGGGCATGGCCCTGCTGGCCGACTCGTTTCGCGCGCTGCGCCTGGCTGGCGTGGTCTACCGGCAATTGGCGGAAGGCGAGGAACTGGCGGCCGGCATCGGGCTGGCCTGGCGCCACGATGGCGGCCACGCCGCCCTGCCCCTGCTGCGCCAACTGGCGGCCAGCCACCTGAAAAGGTGACGGCCCGCACGCGGCGGCTGCAGACGCGCTACCATGGCGGCTTCCCCATTTTTCACTGCCACCATCATGACGTTTACCATCAGCGACGCCGCCTACGCCACCGATACCCCCGCGGCCAAGCAAGCCATGTATGCGGACCTGCGTTCGCAGCTGCAAGGCCTGCTGGCGGGCGAGAGCGATTTCATCGCCAATACGGCCAACTTCAGTGCGCTGGTCTTCCACACCATGCCGGGCTTGAACTGGGCCGGCTTCTATTTCCTGAAGGGCGATGAACTGGTGCTGGGGCCGTTCCAGGGCAAGCCGGCCTGCATCCGCATCAAGAAGGGGCGCGGCGTGTGCGGCACCACCGTGGTCGAAGGCAAGTCCATCGTCGTGCACGATGTGCACGCGTTTCCCGGCCATATCGCCTGCGACGTCCATTCGCGCTCGGAACTGGTGGTGCCCGTGTTTGCGCAAGGACACATCATCGGCGTGTTTGACCTCGACAGCCCTTTGACGGGCCGTTTCGACGAGGTCGATGCGCAGGGCGTGGAATCGCTGGTGCGCGTGCTGGAAGCGGCCATCGTCGCCGCCTGAACCGGCACCCGGCTACGCGCCGGCCTTGACGGCGATGAATTCGCCCTTGCCCACGCTTGCCAGGCAACTCGTGTAGCGGGTATCGGCGCGGATGCCGTCCAGGAAGTCCGCCATGTCCGCATAATGCGAGCTGGCGTTGTCGACCACCAGCACGCCGCCGCCGGCCAGGGCCCGGTCCAGCTGCGGCCACCATTGCTGGTACAGGCTGCGGGCGGAATCGAGGAAGATCAGATCGTAGGCGCCGTCGGCCGCATCGCGCAGCACCTCGCCCGCATCGGCCAGCAGCTGGCCGATCACGCCCTGCAATTGCGCGCGCTCGAAGTTGGCGCGCGCCATGTCGAACTTGTCCTGCGCCTTTTCCACCGTCACGACGCTGCCGCCCAGCGCCTGCGCCGCGCGCGCCAGCCACAGGGTGGAATAGCCGTTCGAGGTGCCGATTTCCAGCACGCGGCGGGCAGCGCGCGCGTGGATCAGCACGGCCAGCAATTCGCCCGTGTCGCGCGTGATATTGAGCATGCGCCGGCTGCGTTCCGTGTGCGCGGCGTCATTCGCATGGCCGAACGCTTCCAGTTCGCTCAGCAGGGTATCGATGGCATCTTTGCTCGGCATGGTCGCTCCTTGGTGAAAACGCCAGCATAGCAAAAAATCACGCCTGCGCGCGGCGCAGCGGACGTTTCAGGTATTGCACCATCACCACGCCCAGCAGGGTCACGCCACCGCCGATCACGTCATAGCTGTGCAAGGTTTCACCGAGGAACAGCATGGCGATGATGACGGTAAACACGGGCAGCAAGTTCATCAGGGTCGTGGCGCGGCTGGGGCCCAGCTTGGCCAGGCCATGCATCCACAGGAACGGCGCGATGACGGAAGCGGGAATGCCGGCGAACAGCACCAGCGGCAAGCCGGCGCCGGTGACGGGCGGCGCCGACTGGCTCAGGTAATACACGAACAGCACGGGCACGGCGCACCACACCTGTATCAGCAAGGAATGCCAGTTATTCAGCGGAATCTTCCAGCGCTTGAGCAGCACGCCGTAGCCGGCATACGACAGGCAGGCCAGCAGCATCAGGCCATCGCCGACGGCCGCGCCATGCGCGACGAGGGCGGCGGGGTCGCCATGGCTGAGCAGGTAGCCGAGCCCCAGCAGCGAGACGAGGCCGCCAAACACGCCGCCCACGGTGGCTGCCTCGCCCAGCAGCAGCACCGACAGTCCCACGGCCAGCAAGGGCATCAGCGAGGCCAGGATGCCCATGTTGGTGGCCGTCGTCGTCTGCGCCGCGATATACGCGAGGCACTGGTACATGACCATGCCCAGCATGCCCAGCACAAACAGTTTCCCC
Source organism: Janthinobacterium sp. GW822-FHT07H10 (assembly GCF_058798675.1). Taxonomy (NCBI): domain Bacteria; kingdom Pseudomonadati; phylum Pseudomonadota; class Betaproteobacteria; order Burkholderiales; family Oxalobacteraceae; genus Janthinobacterium; species Janthinobacterium sp. GW822-FHT07H10. Next base: position 140,637 of record NZ_JBXAKS010000008.1, on the reverse strand, counting down.
AAATACGGTTTCACCACGGCCCGCTGCTTCCACACGGCTCGGCCGAACACGAGCGCCAGCAGCACGCCGGCCAGCAGCCAGCGGAAGAAGGAGATGGCGGCCGGATCGATCACGCCGACGGCCATCTTGCTGACGATGGTATTGATGGCCCAGATCAGCACGGCGATCACGGGAAACAGGTAATGCTTGGCTTTCATGCGGCGGACTCCAGAATTCAATGAGCGCCATTTTCGCATGGTCCGATTCCATGGATATAATGAATATCGGACAATCCATGCGAAGAACAGGACAATATGGCCACCAATCTGCATTTCCCCGCCGTTTCCGACACCCTGCCCTATCCCGTGTACTTTCGCCTCGACGATTATCACGCGCACCAGCAGTTCGGTTATCAGACCCATCCGTGGGGCCAGCTCACGTATTGCTCCACGGGCGTGATGGAAATGATGGTGGCGGGCCAGCGCTACCTGTCGCCGCCCCAATATGCCGTATGGATACCGCCCGAGACCCTGCACGACGGCTATATCCGCCAGGATGTGAGCTTTCACTCCGCCTACATCGACGCCAGCCTGTGCGCGCAGCTGCCGGCCCGGCCGTGCGCGCTGGTACTCAGCCCTTTGCTGAAAGCCATCCTCGGCGACTTTGCCGAGCGCGGCGTCACCACGCCCGCCAGCGCCGCCGACCAGCGCCTGGCGCAGGTGCTGGTCGACCAGCTGCGGCTGGCGCCGTGCAGCCGCAACTACCTGCCCGGCAGCGACGAGCCCGTCATCGCGGCGCTGCTGGCCGCCCTGCAGGCGGACCCCGGCAGTAACCGCTCACTGGCCGAGTGGGCCGCGCAATTGCACGTGACCGAGCGCACCCTGGCCCGGCGCTGCCAGCGCGAGCTGGGCATGCCGTTCGGCGAATGGCGCCAACGCCAGCGCTTCCTGGCGGCGCTGCCGCTGCTGGAACGGGGCGACACGGTGCAGGCGATCGCGCTGGAACTCGGCTATAGCACGGCCTCGGCCTTCATCGCCATGTTTCGCCGCCAGAGCGGCGGCACGCCCGACCAGTTCCGCCGCGGCATGCGCTGAAAAACGTGGACTAAACAGCATGCTTTCCAGGCCATGGATGCTAAAATCTCCACATCTTTCTCCTGAGCAAAAGGATGCGTGCATGAATCCAACCACCGATACGGACAGCGACACTGGCGGCAGCCTGGACGTGCCCGCAGTGCCAGAGACCGTGACGGCGGCGGCGCCCATCCAGCTGGACAAGGAAGAAGCGCCCACCGTACTGGGCAAGCTGCGCACCCTGGTGCAGGAGAAGACGCGCTTCGAACCGCACGACATCACGCCGCTGGGCGAGGAAGACGCGTTGCAGGAATTCTCGCTGCAGGCGAACTATGCGCTCGAGGCGCGCTTCGAGCAGCGCGTCATCAATGGCTATTTCGCGCCGTCGGGCAGCGACTGCCGCTGCGGCCCGCACGAGGTGGGAGCACTCGCTCACGCGCAGGAGAAGGACAGGCTGCGCCGCGCGGCAGGCAAGCTCGACGCTGCCTTGCGCCAGGCGGGCCAGGCCTACAACGGTGTGGCGGCGGGACTGTATCTGCCGCACGCCGTCAAGCACTGGCACCTGGACACGTGCAGCAACTGCCATGGCAAGGGCCGCATCAGCTGCCACACCTGCCACGGCGCGACCACGGAAACGTGCTGGAGCTGCCACGGCGGGCGCACCGTCAGCTGCGACGCCTACGGCTGCTACGGCAGCGGCAAGGTGTCGTGCTCGTATTGCAGCGGCAGCGGCACCGTCTCCGAGCAAGTCACCGACTACATCACGGTGCAAGTGCCCACTACCACCTACAGCAACGGCAGCTCGCACACCAGCTACCACAGCGAAACGCGGCCGCAGTACCGCACCGAGTACCGCTCCTGCTACCATTGCAGCTATGGCAAGGTCAGTTGCAGCACCTGCCACGGCTCCGGCAACGTCAATTGCGGCACCTGCCGCGCCAGCGGCAGCATCACGTGCCGCACCTGCAGCGGCGTGGGCGACTTGCGCTGCAATCCGTGCGACGGTTCCGGCAAGGTCGGCAACGCGGCCTGGGTCGACGTGCACGTGGCGCCCGGCTACAGCGTCAGCCTGCCGAAGCAGGCGCCCGACGACGCGCGCCGCATCCGCGACAAGGAGAGCGTGCACTCGCTGGCCGCCATCGCCAGCAGCGTGGTCCTGGCAAAGGTGAGCATCTACAATGAAGACCAGCCACAGGAAGTCGACGCCCTGTATGCGGGCAAGCTGCGCATCGTGCGCCTCGATGCCGCGTGCAACGCGGAAAAACACCACCTGGTGGCGTATGGCACGGACCTGCGCTGGCTGACCCTCGACGACATCGTGGAAAAGCTGCTGCGCGGCGACCTCAAGGCGCTCAGCGATGCGCTGGCCGGCAGCGCCGACGACGACCTGTTCTCGGCCCACGTGCAAGGTTTATTGACGCCGCTGCGCGACGTGGCCGCCTCGGAACTGAATGCGGACGTGATCGAATCGGTGCTCGGCGGCGAGACGGAGCACGCGCATGTCGACGTCGTCTCAAGCGAGTATGCGCAGAATGTGCGCACCTGCGTGCTCGGTGCGCTGCGCCAGGTCTACACGCGGCTGGCCAAGCAATTCTGGTGGAAAAGCGCGCTGGCCGCGCTGGCCGTCGCCATCGCCACCTGGTTCTTCGCCGGGCGCGGCATGGCGGCGCTGGCGGGGTTGCTCGTCGCAGGCGCCGGCTACTGGCTGTTCAACCGCAAGGTCAAGGCCGTGCTCAGCGAGGCCCTGGGCGGCGAGCAGCAAGCCGAACGGGCCATGCGCATCGCCGGCAAGGGCCGCCGCAACCAGCTGGCCCAGGTGCTGATACTGGCGCCGGCCGGCCTGGCCGTGCTGGCCGCCAGCTATGGCTTGCCCGTGCGCGTGCCCGCCGCTGCCGCGCCGCAGTCGGCGGCCCTGGCCTCGGCGCCCGTGGCGCCGCACGCGCCGGCCGTCCCGCCGCAGGAAGCCAGCATGCCGAAGGCGCTCAAGCTGTACGACAATGGCGACAAGGTGCAGGCGCTGGCCATGCTCGATAGCCTCGTCGGCAAGGGTGATGCGAATGCGTATGGCCTGTACGGCTGGATGCTGCTGATGGGCGAAGGCCAGAGCGGCCCCGCCACCGCGCCGACGGCGCAGCAGCGCCAGGCGCGTCAGGTGGCCGCCAAGCCCCTGGTCGGCAAGGGACTGGTGAAGGGCGACAGCTATGCGCTGGCGGCGAAAGGCGTGATGCTGGCCGAAGGCTGGCAAGAGCCGCGCAACGTGCAGCGCGGCATCGACCTGCTGAAACAGGCGGCGCACAAGGGCAATCTGCAAGCCATGCATGTGCTGGGCCTGTACCACGTGCGCGGCCAGCCCATCCCCGTCAACCACAAGGAAGCGCGCAAGTGGTTCACGCTGGCCGCCGACAAGGGCAGCGCCGGCGATATCTACAACCTGGGATTGATGGACTGGGAAGGCGCGGGCCTGAAACGCCCGGACCGCGCCAGCGCCATGCAGCGCTGGAAGATCGCCGCCGCCATGGGCGAGGAGCGCGCGATCAAGGCCGTCGCGCAGGGACAGCCATAGTGGTCGCTTCCGCCGATGCTGGGTGGCGCATAGCAAGAGCGTGCCGCTGAAAATACTCGAGGAACTGAGCGGCTGCGATGACCGCGACCGGGAAGTGGCGCGCGCGGCGCGCTGCCACTGGGAACAGAACGGCGGCAGGAGCCGCCGTTCTGACGCTTACGCTGCGGCTGCCGCCAGCGCCTGCAGCGCCATCGGATTCGGCGTCGGCTCGCCGATCTTCGTCAGCAGGTTGCGGTCCGTGTGGTGGAACGGTTCGTCCTTGCCGCGGATCAGCATGACCGTGTCTTCGTCATAGCCCCAGCTGCCGTCGGCGTGGATGTCGACCTTGATGCGGTATTCGACGGTAGTGAACGCGTGTTCGAGGAAGGGGTTCGAGCAGATGCCGTAGGCCGTCGACTCGCGCCTGGCGACCAGCTCGAAACTGGTGGCGTCCGCCGTCGTCGTGCCCGATGCCATGGCGATCTGGCCGCGCGGGATGGCCAGGGTCTGGATCACGGCGCCCGTGGCCGGCTCCCACAGCCAGTAGCCCACCTGCTCATGGTAGGTTTTGACCTGGTCCGGCTTGGTGATGTGGATGTAGTAGCGCAAGCCATAGAACAGCTGCGGGCCGTTGGTGACGGGATCGATCGGCTGCAGCTCGATGCGCTCGACGAAGGCCTGCTTGCGCGGGCCGTCGGCCTTCGGCTTGACGTCCAGGCCGCGCGTACCCGTCCAGATGCCGGCCATGCCGGTCAGGGGACCGAGGTTGTTCAGGGTATGCACGTCGGCGGACGGCTCGGTATAAATATCGTCGGGAAAATCGCTCATGGGGGAAGTCTTCAAAATGGGGCAACAGTGCTGCCGCCATTGTAAGACCTGCCGCGCCGGCGGCAAAGCGCCGGCCCTCAGGGAAACTGCGCGATGTGGCGTTCGATGAACGCGATCAAGGTGGCGGCCAGCGCGGGGCGCCGCGCCTCGAACACGCTTTCGTCACGCGCCTGCAGCAGGTTGGCGGCGACGTCGGGCAGCTGCAGCTCGCCGGCGATCAGCGCCGCCACGGCCTCGATATTCGCGTACAGGGCGCTGTCGAAGCCTTCCCAGTCCACGTAGGCCAGCCACTCGGCCAGGCTCACCACGCAAACGACTTCCGGCGCCAGGGCCGCGATGCGCGCGGCGCGCAGCACGCTGTCCGTGCCGATCTGCGCATGCTGCAGGACGGCCAGCGCCACGTGCTGCAGCGCGTCTTCCGGGTCGCGCCCATATTTAGCCAGCAGGCGCTGCGTCAGCGTGTAGCGCTCGGCATCGATGGCGCGCAGGGCGGCCACCACATCGTAATCGTGCAGCGCCAGGTGGCGCGCCGCGCAGGCCGCGTCCACGCCGGCCCTGGCGGCAACGATCTCGATCAACTGCTGCCGGCGCGCCGCATCCATGTCAGACCAGCGGATCCGGCAAGCCGGTCAAGGTGAAGATTTCAAAACCCGTTTCCGTCACGGCCAGCGAATGTTCGAACTGCGCCGACAGCGAGCGGTCTTTCGTCACCGTCGTCCACTTGTCGGGCAAGACCTTGACCTGGTAGCTGCCCACGTTGAGCATCGGCTCGATGGTGAAGATCATGCCCGGCTCGAGCACGATGCCCGTGCCGGCGCGGCCGTAGTGCAGCACCTGCGGCGCGTCGTGGAAGACCTTGCCCAGGCCGTGGCCGCAGAAGTCGCGCACCGAGGAAAAACCCTGCGCCTTGGCCACCGCCTCGATGGCGGCGCCGACGTCGCCCAGGGTGGCGCCAGGGCGCACGGTATTGATGCCGGCCATCATCGATTCATACGCCGTGTTGACGAGGCGGTTGGCCAGGATGGAAACGGCGCCCACCTTGAAGGTGCGGCTGGTGTCGCCGTGCCACTCGTTGAACTTCGGCGTGACGTCGATGTTGAGGATGTCGCCCACTTTCAGGATCTTCGTCTCGGACGGGATGCCATGCGTGACGACGTGGTTGACGGAAATGCAGCTGGCGTGCTTGTAGCCGTGGTAATCGATGGTGGCGGGAATGGCGCCGGCGGCGCGCATGAATTCCTCGCACAGGGCGTCAAGCTTGGCCGTCGAGATGCCTGGCTTGACGAAGGGCGTGATGTAGTCGAGCGTGTCGGCGGCGATGCGGCCGGCCGCGCGCATGCCGGCGAAGCCTTCTTCGTCGTGCAGGGGGATTTTCTTGCCGTGTTCAAGCTGGGTGGAATAGCGCATGGAGATTTTTCTTTTTCAGTGTGTGGTGGTGTGTAATGCCCAGCCGCGCACGGCATCGTGCGAGGCGCGCAGCATGGCGTCGACGCTGGCCGGTATCGCCCGCTCCTGGGTCAGGTAGGGCTTGACGACGGCCACGGGAGCGTCGATCAGCACGAATTTGAGCAGCATGTGATCGAGATCCAGCTCGGTGCTGCCGGGCATGGCTTCGGCGCAGCGCGCAAAGCAGGCGTCGAGCGCCGCCTGTTCCTCTTCCAGGGCGGCCGCCAGCTCCTCGCTGAGGCCGCCGTTGAAATCGGGGCTGTCCGCGCATTGCAGCAGGAAGCGCGCATACACGGGCTTGCGCCGGCACCAGTCGAGCAAGCCGTGCACGCCGGCCCAGGTGTCGCCGCCGAGCCAGCGGCTGGCCACCTCCTCGCGGAAGTCGCTTTTCACGCGCAGCCAGGCGCGCGCCAGGATGGCATTGCGCGAATCGAAGCGGTGATACACGGAACCGATGGGCGCGCCGGCCTTGACGGCGATGGCGGCCATCGACACGGCGCCCACGCCGCACTGGGCGGCGACGGCGATCGCGCTGTCGATGAAATTGTTTTCGTTGAATTTGGCTAGTCTGACCATACCAAATAGAATACAGATTCTATTTGAATTCGTCAAGCGCTGCCGTCCGGCGAAAAACGGGGCAAACAAGAGTTGCCTTGCTGCCTTACAATGGTATGCACGAACCTCACAGGAGAACTCGCTTGCTTACGCCCCCCTTCATTGCCTCCGCCCGCTTCGACGATCCACGCCAGGCGCTGGCGCAGGTGCAAGCCATTTACCGCAGCAGCATCGAACACTTGCGCGATGCGCTGCAACGCTTCGTCGCCGGCGAGGACATGCACGAGCGCGTGCGCGCCTGCTACCCGTTCGTGCGCATCCAGACGGAAACGGTGGCGCGCGCCGACTCGCCGCTGGCCTACGGTTTCGTCGCCGGCCCCGGCGTGTTTGAAACCACCCTGACGCGCCCCGACCTGTTCGGCGACTACTACCTGGACCAGTTTACCCTGCTGCTGAAAAACCATAACCGCGGCCAGAAAGTGCACCTGGAAGTGGGCGTCAGCGCGCAGCCGATACCCGTGCATTTCTCGTTCGCCGAACATGACCATATCGAAGGCAACATGGATGCGGGCCGCCGCGTGGCCATGCGCGACCTGTTCGACCTGCCCGACCTGTCGGCCATGGACGACGGCATCGCCAACGGCACGCACGAGCCGGCGCACGGCGAAGCGCAGCCGCTGTCGCTGTTTACGGGTCCGCGCGTCGATTATTCGCTGCAGCGCCTGCGCCACTACAGCGGCACCTCGCCGCAGCACTTCCAGAACTTCGTCCTGTTTACCAATTACCAGTTCTACATCGACGAATTCATCCGCCTGGGCCACGCCATGATGGAGCGCGCGCCCGACGATGCCGCGCCATCGGACGACGACGGCTACATCGCCTTCGTCGAACCGGGCAACGTGATCACGCGCCGCGTGGGCCTGGCCATCGAAAGCGACGACCTGCTGGGCGCCGCGCCGCCGCGCCTGCCGCAGATGCCCGCCTACCACCTGCTGCGCGCCGACGGCAGCGGCATCACCATGGTCAATATCGGCGTGGGACCGGCCAACGCCAAGACCATCACCGACCATATCGCCGTGCTGCGTCCGCACGCCTGGCTGATGCTCGGCCACTGCGCGGGCTTGCGCACCACGCAAAGCCTGGGCGACTACGTGCTGGCGCATGCCTATGTGCGCGAAGACCACGTGCTCGACGAAGACTTGCCGCTGTGGGTGCCGATCCCGCCGCTGGCGGAAATCCAGCAGGCGCTGCAAACGGCGGTGGCCGAGATCACGCAGCTGACCGGGCATGACCTGAAGCACATCATGCGCACGGGGACCGTGGCCAGCACCGACAACCGCAACTGGGAACTGCTGCCGCAGCGCACGCCCGAGCGCCGCTTCAGCCAGAGCCGCGCCATCGCGCTGGACATGGAAAGCGCGACGATTGCCGCCAACGGTTTCCGCTTCCGCGTCCCCTACGGCACCCTGCTGTGCGTCAGCGACAAACCGCTGCACGGTGAAATCAAGCTGCCCGGCATGGCCAACCACTTCTACCGCGAACGCGTCGACCAGCATTTGCGCATCGGCATCCGCGCCGTGGAACTGCTGCGCCGCCAGGGCGTGGACCGGCTGCACAGCCGCAAGCTGCGCAGCTTCGCCGAGGTGGCGTTCCAATAAAAAAACGGCGCCTGCATTCCCATGCAGGCGCCGTTTTTCATCCGCAGCCGCTTACAGGAAGCGGTCGAGGATCTTGCGCGTCGTCTTGTCGATATTGAACATGTCGCGTATCAGAAAGTGGATGCCGTGGTTGTCGGCGATCAGCAGCGACGCGGCGCCGATGCGGCGGATGTCTTCCTCCCCCTTCAGCACGAACTGCGTCTCGCCGCGGTCCGTGTCGACGTACCAGGTGCACGGCGTGGCGAAGCTGGAAACGCTTTTCACGCGCGCGATCTCGGGCATGAATTCGCGCCCCTCCAGCTCCTCCTGCAGCAGGCTGCGCGTCGGCTCGGGCAAGGCGTCGAGGCGGTCGATCCACGCCACTTCCTTGCCATTGCCCAGCACCAGCGAAATACCCTCGTCCGGCGACTGGATGGGGAAGGCGCGCACGGGCGCCACGCCCTCGTGTTCCTGGCCGTCCTCGGCCGTCATCACCAGCTTGCCGAAGCTGTCGCGGCGTAATGTAAAGTGTGTACTGGCCATGCTTATTCCTTGTCATCCAGGGCGAGTTCGTTGTTGCGCGCCTGTGCTTCGTAGAGGCGGAAATAGGCGCCCTCTTTCGCCATCAGCTCGTCGTGGCTGCCTACTTCGACGACCTGGCCCCGGTCCAGCACCACCAGGCGGTCGGCGCGGTGCAGGGTCGACAGCCTGTGCGCGATGGCGATCGTCGTGCGGCCCTGCACCAGGTTGTCCAGCGCCTTCTGGATCTCTTTTTCCGTTTCCGAGTCCACCGACGATGTCGCCTCATCCATGATCAGGATGCGCGGGTCGATCAAGAGCGCGCGGGCGATCGAGATGCGCTGGCGTTCGCCGCCGGACAGGCCCTGGCCACGCTCGCCCACCATCGAATCGTAGCCCTGCGGCAGGCGCAGGATGAATTCATGGGCATGCGCGGCGCGCGCGGCGGCGATGATGTCCTGGCGCGTCGCATGCGGCTTGCCGTAGGCGATATTTTCCGCGATGGTGCCGAAGAACAGGAATGGCTCCTGCAGCACCAGGCCGATATTGCGGCGGTAGTCGGAGACGGCGAACGAGCGGATGTCGACGCCGTCGAGCAAAATGGCCCCTTCCGAGACGTCGTAGAAGCGGCAGATCAGGTTGACCAGGGTGCTCTTGCCGGAGCCGCTGTGGCCCACCAGGCCGATCATCTCGCCGGCCTTGATGTTCAGCGTGATGCCGCGGTTGACGGCGCGGTTGCCATAGCGGAAACCGACTTCGCGCAAGTCGATGCGGCCTTCGATCTTCTCCAGCTTGACCGGTTGCGCCGGCTCCGGCACGCTCGACACGTGGTCGAGGATGTCGAAGATGCGCTTGGCGGCGGAGGCCGACTTCTGCGTCACGGAGACGATGCGGCTCATGGAATCAAGGCGGCCATAGAAGCGCGTGCTGTAGGCGATGAAGGCGGTCAGCACGCCGACGGTGATTTCGCCGCGCGACAGCTGCCAGATGCCGAAGCACCAGATGACCAATAAACCCATCTCCGTCAGGAACGAGACGGTCGGCGAGAACAGCGACCAGACCTTGTTCAATTTGTCGTTGACGGCCAGGTTGTGCGCGTTGGCATCGCGGAAGCGGGCCGCTTCGCGTTTTTCCTGCGCAAACGCCTTCACCACGCGGATGCCGGGAATCGTATCGGCCAGCACGTTGGTCACTTCGCTCCACACGCGGTCGATCTTTTCAAAGCCCGTGCGCAGGCGGTCGCGCACCAGGTGGATCATCCAGGCGATGAAGGGCAGCGGCGCCAGGGTCATGATGGCCAGCCAGGGGTTCATTGACCACAGGATCACGCCCGTCATGATGATCATCAGCACGTCGGAAGCGAAATCGAGCAGGTGCAGCGAGAGGAAGACGCAGATGCGGTCGCTGCCGCTGCCGATGCGCGCCATCAGGTCGCCCGTGCGCTTGCCGCCGAAAAATTCCAGCGACAGCTTCATCAGGTGTTCATACGTGGCCGAGCGCAGGTCGGCGCCCATGCGCTCGGACACCAGCGCCAGCACATACGTCTTGCCCCAGCCCAGCAGCCAGGCCAGCAGGGCCGAACCGAGCAAGCCGCTCATGTAATACACCACCAGCCACGGATCGATGTGCTTGCCGTTTTGATACGGAATCAGCACATTGTCCATCAGCGGCGCCGTCAGGTAGGGCGGAATCATGTGCGCGGCGGTGCTCAGCAGCATCAACAGGAAGCCCAGCGCCAGCTGGCCACGGTAGGGATGGGCGAAGCGCCACAGGCGGAACAGGGTCCACGTCGACGGCGGCGTGTGCAGCACCTTGGCGCAGATCGGGCATTCTTCCTGCTCCGGCTCCAGCGGCGCCTTGCAGCTGGGACACACTTCCTGCTCCGCTTCCAGCACGGGCTGGCCCGTCAGGTGGCTGTCGAGGCGCTCGACGAACTGCTCCAGCACGCGGATCGCATGCAGATTCTGGCCCAGGGTGAAACGCCAGGACGCCAGGCGGCCATGGTCGTCGAACAGTTCCAGGTGGCCGACACCGGCGTGGTCGTGGTGCGTCAGGCGCAGTCCGGGGCGGAAAGACCAGCTTTTCCACACGGTTTCCCCGGGGGAACGGGCCAGCAGACGCTTCTCGGTGACAACAATTATGCCTTTTGTGAAACGTAATCGCGCATCGAGGTCAACCTCAACGCTACTTAAAACGTTCTCCCCTGGAGAAAGGTTGCTTTCCACTTCCGCCAGCCAGTGTTCCGGCAGCGCTGTGAGGGGAATAGTTGTTGCAGGAACACTCAGTTCAGTTGTCATCGTAAAGCATACTCCGGCTCGAGGCCAAGCCCTTCGGGGGCGGGATTTGGGGGATGGGGCAGACGCCCGATCAATGTTTGTGTACTGCGCGATGGCGGGGTGGATGCACCAGTGGCAATTTCCTGTATTGTATCGAATGGATGCATGCCGGTAAGGAATGGATAGCAAAACGCATCAAAAAAACGCTAGTCAGTCGCAGGAAGTGCCGGGCAGGCGCGGCGCTTTTGCAACGCGACCCGGGTAATGGGCAAGTATACAACAGCTCGCTGTTGCGCAAATGCTCCAGCTTTGACCAGAGTCGGTATCTTTATAACAAGTATGGCAACAATTAGTAACAATTAGAATGACAACACCAGCAGAATACGAGCAGCAAACGCGACAAGAGGCCGTTAAAAGTGGCACACTGCGCATACCCGGGATAAAGAACCAAGCACGAGCCTGAAAAGTCTCTGTAGAGCCAACATAAAGTATCTGGCGCCCAGACGCCTGGCTTGTTATCAAGAAACCACTTACATGATCAAGAAGAAGAACATCGAATTTGTCCGCGTCACCCACTTGCGCGGCCCCAACATCTGGACTTACCGCCCGGTGATTGAAGCCTGGGTCGACATCGGCGAACTGGAAGACTACCCATCGAACACCCTGCCCGGCCTGTACGAACGGCTGGTGGCATGGCTGCCCGGCATGATCGAGCACCGCTGCGGCGTGGGCGAACGGGGCGGCTTTTTCGAGCGCCTGCGCGAAGGCACGTGGTCGGCCCACATCCTCGAGCACGTGGTGCTGGAGCTGCAAAACCTGGCCGGCATGCGCACGGGCTTCGGCCAGACGCGGTCGACCAGCCAGCGCGGCGTCTACAAGATGGCCTTCCGCACGCGCGAAGAACAGGTCGGCCGCGCCGCCCTGGCTACCGCGCGCACCATGCTGATGGCCGCCATCAACGATGAAGCGTTCGACCTGGAAGCGGCCCTGGTGCCGCTGCGCGACATGGTCGACGCGCGCTGCCTCGGTCCGAGCACGGCCAGCATCGTCGATGCCGCCACCGAGCGCCGCATCCCTTCGCTGCGCCTGAACGACGGCAACCTGGTGCAACTGGGCCACGGCGCCGCGCAGCGCCGCATCTGGACGGCCGAAACGGACCGCACCAGCGCGATTGCCGAAGGCATCGCCAGCGACAAGGACTTGACCAAATTCCTGCTCAAATCGTGCGGCGTGCGCGTGCCCGAAGGCAGCCTGGTGCGCAGCGCCGAGGCGGCCTGGGAAGAAGCGCAGGATATCGGCGTGCCCGTCGTCGTGAAACCGTATGACGGCAACCATGGCCGCGGCGTCTCGCTGAACCTGATGACGGAAGCCGACGTGAAGGCGGCCTACGAACTGGCCGCGCGCAAGGGCGACAGCTCGGCCGTGCTGGTGGAAAGCTTCATCACGGGCGACGAACACCGTTTGCTCGTCGTCGGCAACAAGCTGATCGCCGCCGCCAAGGGCGAATCGCTGTGGGTCGATGGCGATGGCGTCTCCAGCGTGCTCGAACTGGTGAACGCGCAGATCAATATCGATCCGCGCCGCGGCGAGGGCGAAGACTTCCCGCTGGGCACCGTCAAGCCGCATGAATCGGGCGAAATCGTGCTGGAACTGCAGCGCCAGGGCATGACCGCCCTGTCCGTGCCGCAGGCCGGCCAGAAAGTGCTGATCCAGCCGAACGGCAACGTGGCCATCGACGTCACCGACGACGTGCATCCATCCGTCGTGCATGCGGCCCTGCTGGCCGCGCGCGTCGTCGGCCTCGATATCGCCGGCATCGACCTGGTCACCACCGACATCACGCGTCCGCTGGAAGAGCAGCGCGGCGCCATCATCGAAGTCAATGCCAGCCCTGGCCTGCTGGCGCACATCAAGCCGGGCGTGGGCCAGCCGCGCCCTGTCGGCGCGGCCATCGTCGACCACCTGTTCGCGGCCGAGGAAACGGGCCGCATTCCGCTGATCGGCGTGACGGGCACGCGCGGCGCCAGCCTGATCGTGCGCATGCTGTGCAAGCTGCTCAACCTGTCGGGCCTGCACACGGGCGCCGTCTGCAGCGAAGGCATGTACCTGGACCAGCGCCGCGTCGTCAGCAGCGATTGCGTGAACTGGGATGCGGGTCAGCGCCTGCTGCTCAACCGCACAGTGCAGACCGCCCTGTTCGAGAGCAATCCGCGCATGATCCTGGCCGAAGGCCTGGCCTATGACAAGTGCCAGATCGGCATCGTCACGGACATGGGCAGCCTCGATAGCGTGAAGGATTTCGACGTGCTGGACGAAGCCGGCCTGTACAAGGTCGTGCGCAGCCAGGTCGACGTGGTCGTACCGACCGGCGTGGCCGTGCTCAACGCGGCGCACCCGCAAGTGCTGGAACTGGCCGAGCTGTGCGACGGCACCGTGACGCTGTACGCGCAGGATGGCAGCCTGCCCGCGATCGCGGCGCAACTGGCGGCTGGCCAGCGCGCCGCTTTCGTGCGCGGCAACCACATCGTGCTGGCCGAAGGCGCGATCGAAACCGTGCTGCTGTGCCTGGACCTGCTGAAACCGGCCACCGCCGGCAACGTCGACAGCGTGCTGGCCGTGGCCGCCGCCGCCTGGTCCCTGAACCTGCCGGTCGAACTGATTTGCGCCGGCTTGCGCACCTTCGACGCGGCCCCCGGCTGCATCGGGAACTGAAAACCAGAGACGTCAAACCAAACCTACTGCGCGTCGCGATTTGCGGCCGCCGATGCTCACTGTGCATCCGCACAGTTCCGCTTCTCGGCCACAAATCCCATCCGCTCGCTACGGTTTGATTTGACGTAAAAGTCCGGCTTCGGCCGGGCCCACAAGAACACAACAGGATTACGGTTTAATTATGGAAGTATCTCGCGTACGGGCCTTGCGGGGCCCTAACCTCTGGAGCCACGACACCGCCGTGGAAGCCATTGTTTCCTGCACCACGCAGGAACTCGACATCGCCCAGCTGCCCGGCTTCGAAGCCCGCCTGCGCGCGCGCTTTCCGCAACTGAGCCCGCTGCAACCGCTGGGCAATTACAACGCCGCGCCGATGGCGCAGGTGCTGGAACTGGCGGCGCTGGGCCTGCAGGCGCAAGCCGGCTGCCCCGTCACCTTCAGCCGCACCACGCCGACCCTGGAAACGGGCATCTTCCAGGTCGTCGTCGAATACTCGGAAGAAGCCGTGGGCCGTCTGGCCCTGGAGCTGGCGCAGCAGCTGTGCCGCGCCGCGCTGGAGGACGCGCCGTTCGACCTGGCCGGCGCCCTGCACCAGTTGCAGGAACTCGATGAAGACGTGCGCCTCGGTCCATCGACTGGCGCCATCGTCAACGCCGCCGTGGCCCGCAACATCCCGTTCCGCCGCCTGACAGAAGGCAGCCTGGTGACGTTCGGCTGGGGCAGCAAGCAGCGCAAGATCCAGGCCGCCGAAATGGACGGCACCAGCGCCATCGCCGAAGCCATCGCGCAAGACAAGGAACTGACGAAGAAACTGCTCGATTCGGCCGGCGTGCCCGTGCCGCAAGGCCGCGTCGTCGTCGACGCGGACGACGCCTGGGCGGCCGCCTGCGACATCGGCCTGCCCGTCGTCGTGAAACCCAAGGATGGCAACCAGGGCAAGGGCGTCACCGTCAACATCACCACCCGCGAACAGCTGACGGCCGGCTTCATCGCGGCACAGGAATTCCGCGACGACATCCTCGTCGAGCGCTACCTGCCGGGCCACGATTTCCGTTTGCTCGTCATTGGCAACAAGATGGTGGCGGCAGCCCGCCGCGACCCGCCGCAAGTGGTGGGCGACGGCCAGCACACGGTGCGCGAACTGGTCGACCAGGTCAACCTCGATCCGCGCCGCGGCAGCGGCCACGCCACCTCGCTGACGAAGATCCGCTTCGACGATATCGCCCTGGCCAGCCTGGCCAAGCAAGGCTATGTGGCCGACTCGGTGCCGCCGGTGGGCCAGCGCGTGATCCTGCGCAATAACGCCAACCTGTCGACGGGCGGCTCGGCCACCGACGTCACCGTCGACGTGCACCCGGAAGTGGCGGCGCGCGCCGTCGCGGCCGCGCACATGGTAGGCCTCGATATCTGCGGCGTGGACGTGGTTTCCGACAGCGTCTTGAAGCCGCTGGAAGAGCAGAACGGCGGCATCGTGGAAGTCAATGCCGCACCGGGCTTGCGCATGCACCTGGCGCCGTCGTTCGGCAAGCCGCGCCCCGTGGGCGAAGCCATCATCGCCGCCATGTTCGCCGAAGGCGACGATGGCCGCATCCCCGTCGTCGCCGTCACGGGCACGAACGGCAAGACCACCACCGTGCGCCTGATCGCCCACCTGCTGACGACGTCCGGCCTGCGCACCGGCATGACGAATACGGACGGCGTGTACATCGAAGGCCGCCAGATCGACAGCGGCGACTGCAGCGGCCCGCGCAGCGCGCGCAACGTGCTGCTGCACCCGGACGTGGACGCGGCCGTGTTCGAGACGGCGCGCGGCGGCATGCTGCGCGAAGGCCTGGCCTTCGACCGCTGCCAGGTCGCCGTGGTGACCAACATCGGCGCCGGCGACCACCTGGGCCTGAACTACATCACCACCGTGGAAGACCTGGCGGTATTGAAACGCGTGATCGTGCAGAACGTGGCCGACAGCGGTGTCGCCGTGCTGAATGCCACCGACCCTGCCGTCGCGCGCATGGCCAAGAACTGCAGCGGCACGGTGACCTTCTTCGCCGCCGACAAGACGCACCCCGTGATGGCCACGCACCGCGCGCAAGGCAACCGCGTGGTGTACGTGGAAGACGGCAAGCTGGTCGCGGCACAGGGCCAGGAACGCCACGAGATCGCCCTGTCGCAGGTGCCGATCACGCGCAATGGCGCCATCGGCTTCCAGGTCGACAACGTCATGGCCTCGCTGGCCGCCGCCTGGGCCGTGGGCCTGGACTGGAAAACCATCGCGCTGGGCCTGAAAACCTTTGCCAATGAAGCCGACAACGCGCCGGGCCGCTTCAACGTCTTCGATTATCGTGGAGCCACGCTGATCGCCGACTACGGCCACAATCCGGACGCCATCCTGGCGCTGGTGCAGGCCGTCGAAAGCATGCCGGCCAAGCGCCGCCTTGTCGTCATCAGCGGCGCCGGCGACCGCCGCAACGAAGACATCCGCCAGCAGACGGAAATCCTCGGCGCCGCGTTCGACGACGTCCTGCTGTACCAGGACCAGTGCCAGCGCGGCCGCGCCGACGGCGAAGTCGTGGCGCTGCTGCGCCAGGGCCTGAACGGCGCCACGCGCACCAGCCATATCGATGAAATCAACGGCGAGTTCGTCGCCATCGACAAGGCCCTGGCGCGCCTGAACGACGGCGATCTGTGCCTGATCCTGATCGACCAGGTGGAAGAAGCGCTGGCGCACATCGCCAAGCGCGTCGCCGAAGCGTAAGCGCGACTTCGTTGCGCACAAGGGCGGCCTGCGGGCCGCTTTTTTTTCGTCCCGCGCATCCGTCGCCACCAGTCTGCAGCGCCGCTGCAGCGCCACCTCAGCGCGGCATCCCGCGCACGACACCAACTCATTCATCCCGCCTGTGGAGGCTTTGCAACGCGCAGCGGCAGGCAGGCGCCGCCATGACCAAGCCAGGCACCTGACGCCAGGGCGCGCGGATGCGGCAGGGATACCGGAATTGGTATGGGAATCGAAAAAGAAGTGATTTGTGGGGCAAAGTCATTCCCCCTACCATGATTCTCGAGCACGTTTCAGCTCTGGCGGCGGCTGCCGCAGCGTTTTCAACATAACTAAAATACAGGTGGAGACAAGATGGACAGATTGATAGCAGCGGGCATTCCCACGCCCCGGCAAAACACACGCTTGACCCTGAAGGCCACGGTGGCCGCGCTGGCCGGCGCCGGCCTGCTGAGCAGTGCTTCCGTCTGGGCGCAGCAGGCGCCAGCCGCGGCGCCCCCGGCGACAGAAGAGGCGGAGGCGGCAGCGGCGGCACCCGCGCAGGCGGCAGCCGACAATGCCGGCATCGCCGTCGTCGCCGTCACGGGCGTACGCCGCGCCGCCCAAAGCGCGCAGACGATCAAGAAGAACAACGACCAGGTGGTCGACTCCATCGTCGCCGATGAAATCGGCAAGTTCCCCGACAAGAACGTGGCCGAAATCCTCGGCCGCGTGACGGGCGTGCAGATCCGCCGCGAAGGCGGCGAAGCCGGTTCCGTCATCATCCGCGGCCTGCCCGGCGTGGTGACCCTGCTGAATGGCCGCGAGATGTTTACCTCGGTGGGCCGCAGCCTGTACCTGGCCGACATTCCGACGGCCATGCTGCAGCGCGTGGACGTCTACAAGTCGCAGGGCGCCGACATGGTCGAAGGCGGCACGGCCGGCGTCATCGACGTGCGCACCAACCGCCCGTTCGACTTCAAGGGCTTCACGGCATCGGGCAATGTGCGCGCCGAGCACCGCGACAAGTCCGGCTCGACGGACCCCAACGTCAGCGGCATGGTCTCGAACCGCTGGAAAACCCCGTACGGCGAATTCGGCGCCCTGCTCGGCCTGTCCTACCAGCGCAGCAAATACTATGACGAGACGATCTGGAACGCCGAACCGGTCAAGCGCGCGGAAGCGGGCAACATCACGGGCCCCGATTCCGTCGGCATGATCCCCACCGTGGGCGACCGCAAGCGCTACGCGGCGAATGCGGCCTTCCAGTGGCGCCCGAACTCGCAGGTGGAAGTGTATGCGGAAGGCATGTCGACCCTGATCAAGCACGCGTTCGACAGCCAGTTCTTCGTCGGCTCGCTGCCCTGGGGCCAGGACCCGGACATCACGCTGATCCCCGGCACCAACCAGGCAGCCACGGTGGGCAAGATCGACGGCCCATGGTCGCCATTCACGCTCGGCTCGACGCAGGCGCGGCGCGACCGTTCGATCGGTTCGCAGGGCGCCGTCGGCGCGCGCTGGGACATCACGCCGCAGCTGCGCGCCACCACGGAACTGGCGCGCACGGTGAGCAACTTCGAGCGCGAATTCCCCATCCTCGACTTCCTCGCGCATCCGACCAGCGTCATCGGCAGCACGAACGTGAACGGCGGTGCGCAGATCAGCTACCCCGGCTACAACATGGCCGATCCGAAGAACTACACCCTGCTCGGCTTCTACGATAACCACAGCCACGACGAGGGCAGTTCCACCGATTGGCGCGGCGACGTCACCTACGACATGGAGAGCGCCGGCTTCTTCCGCGAATTCTCGGCCGGCGTGCGCGTGGCCAGGCGCAAGGCCGAATCGATCCGCGAAAAGAACGTGCAGGGCGGCCTGACGTCGATCATGACTGCCGACGCCATTCCCGGCCTGGCGTGCACCTCGCACGACAACACGGGCAATTTCGGCCTGCAAAGCTGGATCACGCCGTGCCGCGACTTCATGCTCAATAACACGGCCGCCCTGCGCCAGTTATTCACGGGCAGCAGCGCACGCAGCCCGGACGATCCGCTGACGCACTTCCAGGACGTGGAAAAAACCAGCGCCATCTATGGCAAGGCGCGCATCGGCTTCGACCTGGGCCAGGTACCCGTCGATGGCACGCTCGGCGTGCGCGTGGTGCAGACCAAGCAGGACTTGCAGGGCAATTCCTCGCAAAACGGCGTCATCTCGCCCGTGCGCGTGCAGACTTCCGACACGGATGTCCTGCCCAGCATGACCCTGAAAGCCATGCTGCGCCAGGACCTGATCGGCCGCATCACGGCAGGCAAGGCCATCCAGCGCGCCAACTTCGCCGACTTCAATCCGGGCGTGACCCTGAGCCAGAGCCTGGACATGGTGCGCCCGACCGGCGGCGGCGGCAACCCGGATCTGAAACCGGTGGAAGGCAAGAACCTCGATGCGGCGCTGGAATGGTATTTCGCGCAGACGGGCTCCGTCACGGCCACCGTGTTCCGCCACAACTTCAAGAACTACATCCTGTCCGGTTCGGCCAAGGAAACGTATGGCGGCATCGAATACGACATCACGCGTCCGCGCAACACGTCGAAGGGCCATCTGCAGGGCATGGAGATGGCATACCAGCAGTTCTACGACAAGCTGCCGGGCTGGATGAGCGGCCTGGGCCTGCAGGCGAACGCCACCTACATGACGGGCGAACTGGAAGAGATCGACGGCAGCGCGCATCCGTTCACGGGCATGTCGAAGTGGTCGGCCAACATCGTCGGCCTGTACGAGCAGGGTCCATGGTCGGCGCGCCTGGCCTACAGCTGGCGCGACAAGTATGTCGATGACTACAACTACCGCGGCAAGGGCATCCATCTGACCGTGGCGCCGACGAAGACCCTGGACGCGTCGATCTCGTACAAGATCAACCCGAACACCACGGTGACCCTGGACGCCAACAACCTGCTCGACTCGACCTACCACGACTACCATGACTCGCCGGAATATGTGCGCGATGTGCGCCGCTATGACAAGGTCGTAGGCCTGTCCTTGCGCTGGAGCTACTAGCGGACACCTGAGCTGACCGGCTGCGCGGCGCGCTTTGCGCCCGGCGATGCTCGCGGCCTTAAAATGCCGCCGCGCTTCCCGGCCGCACCTCGCTGCCGCTCGCGATGGTTTTGTCAGGCGTCGAAACGTCGTTGAAAGTCATCATGCTTCTTCCTTGCGAGGGTTTTCAGCGCCAGCCGGCAACGGTTGGCGTTTTTTTGCCTTGTGGAATCTCTTCGCCATAGGAATTGATTTGGCGCAAGATGATGCCGCCGGGGACTTTTATGCTGTCAGTTCGACTATCGAACCCGGCGGGGACAACATGCGCGATGTACGGCACGTCGATGCACAATTATTTCAGCCCGACATACCCGGACGGCTCGACATGCGCACGGCGGCGCTGGTCGAGCATGCGCTGGCCCTGCAGGAAATGGCCGGCACGGGCGCCGCCGCCCTGTTCCTGCATTGCCATGACGTGCCCCTGTCCACCGCCTTGCGCGTGCTGACGACGGGGCCGCGCCGGCGTCCGGCCGGGCCGCACCTGTTCGCCCGCCTGCGCCCCCGCACGGGTGCCCGGCGCAGGGCTTGCCGCTACCGGCGCGCTGACGAATCCTGTACCATCGGCGCACCCTATTGACTTGAGGCACGGCGATGCAGGCAGCGACACCCCACGACCCCTATGCGGCACTGATGGCCCTGATCAAGGCGCGCTTTGCGGAACTGAGTCCGCAATTCCAGGCGGGCGCGCGCTACCTGGCCGACCACCCCGACGAGGTGGCCGTGTCGTCGATGCGCAGCATCGCCACGCGCGCCCAGGTGCAGTCGGCCGCCCTGGTGCGCCTGGCGCAGCAGCTGGGCTTTGCCGGCTGGCCAGAACTGAAAGCCATCTTTGTCGAGCGCCTGCGCGCCGGCTCCGGCGGATATGCGGAAAAGGCAAACGCGCTGGCCGGCAAGGAAGGCGACCTGGTCACCGAGGTATTTGCCGCGCAGCAGCGCAACCTGGCCGCCACGGAAAGCGCCAACCATGCCGCCCTGGATGCGGCCGCCGGCCTGCTGCAGGCGGCGCCGCGCGTGCACGTGGCCGGCTTTCGCGCCGCCCATCCCATCGCCTATACCCTGCATTACCTGTACCGTTTGCTGCGCCCCAGCGTGCAGTTGCTGAGCGGCCAGGGCGGCACGCTGGAAATGGACCTGCGCGCCCTGCAGGCCGGCGAAGCGGTGGTCGTCGTCAGCTTCGCGCCGTATTCGAGCGAAGCGCTGCTGGTGGCGCAGGCGGCGCGCCAGGCCGGCTGCACGGTGGTCGCCATCAGCGACAGCGCCATGTCGCCGCTGGCCATGCGGGCCGACGCCAGCATCGTCATCGCCGTCGACAGCCCCTCATTCTTCCCCTCCATCGTGGCCGGCATCGCCGCCGTGGAAAGCCTGGCCGAGCTGCTGGTGGCGCGCGCGGGTCACGACGCCGTGCACTCCATCGGCGCCGCCGAGGCCCAGCTGCGGGCGCTGGGCGCGTATGCGCAAGCGCATAAAACACCAAATGATGTAAATTAAAGACAGAAACATCAAACGTTGCAATGCGGCGTGGCACATCCTATAATCGCCCTCTCCCCTTTCCGATAAGAAAGCGATGCCATGAGCCATGTCTTCCACCGCAGCCTGTATGCCAGCTATCCCCTCGCCGTGGGCGGCGACGGCCCCTACCTGATCGACGCCGGCGGCAAGCGCTATCTCGACGCCTGCGGCGGCGCGGCCGTCTCCTGCCTCGGCCATTCGGATGCGGCCGTGATCGCGGCCGTGCAACACCAGGTTGCAACCATGGCGTATGCGCACAGCGCGTTTTTCACCACCGAGCCGATGGAACAGCTGGCCGATTTCCTCGTCGCCAGGGCGCCGGCCGGCATCGACAGCGTCTACTTTGTCTCGGGCGGCTCGGAAGCGGTGGAAAGCGCGCTCAAAATGGCGCGCCAGTATTTCGTCGAACAGGGGCAGCCGCAACGGCGCCACGTCATCGCGCGCCGCCAGAGCTATCACGGCAACACGCTGGGCGCGCTGGCCACGGGCGGCAACGCCTGGCGTCGCCAGCAATTCGAACCGTTGCTGATCGGCGTCACCCACGTCTCGCCGTGCTATGCGTACCGCGACCAGCAAGCGCAGGAGACCGATGGCGACTACGTGGCGCGCCTGGGCCGGGAGCTGGAAGACAATATCGCCGCGCTGGGCGCGGAGAACGTCATGGCCTTCATCGCCGAACCCGTGGTCGGCGCCACGGCCGGCGCCCTGCCCGCAGTACGCGGCTACTTCCAGCGCATGCGCGACATTTGCCAGCGCCACGGCATCCTCCTGATCCTCGATGAAGTCATGTGCGGCATGGGCCGCACGGGCAGCCTGTTCGCCTGCGAGCAGGAAGGCGTGACGGCCGACCTGATCTGCGTCGCCAAGGGCCTGGGCGCCGGCTACCAGCCCATCGGCGCCGTGCTGGTGTCGCATGCCATCCGCGACACCCTGCGCGCCGGCACGGGTTTCTTCCAGCACGGCCACACCTACATCGGCCACGCCACCGCCTGCGCCGCC
Source organism: Janthinobacterium sp. GW822-FHT07H10 (assembly GCF_058798675.1). Lineage (NCBI taxonomy): Bacteria > Pseudomonadati > Pseudomonadota > Betaproteobacteria > Burkholderiales > Oxalobacteraceae > Janthinobacterium > Janthinobacterium sp. GW822-FHT07H10. The sequence continues at coordinate 118,720 of NZ_JBXAKS010000008.1, read as the reverse complement.
GCGCTGGCCGTGCAGCAACAGATCGAGGACCGCGATTTACTGGACAATGTGCGCGCCATGGGCCAGCTGCTGCAAGAACGCCTGCGCCAGCGCTTCGGCGAGCACCCGCACGTGGGCGACATCCGCGGCCGCGGCCTGTTCCTGGGCCTGGAACTGGTGCAGGAACGGACCGGCAAGCGGCCGTTCGAGCCGGCCCGGCGCCTGCATGCGCGCATCAAGACTCAAGCCATGCAGGCGGGGCTGATGTGCTACCCGATGGGTGGCACCATTGACGGCCTGCACGGCGACCACATCCTGCTGGCGCCGCCCTACATCATCGACGCCCGCCATGTCGATGAAATCGTCGACAGGCTGGGCCTGGCCATCGATGCCTGCCTGATGCCATAGCGGCGGCAAGGCATTTCCAGAAAGGGGCGCAAGACGCCGCAGGCAGTGCCGTCAAGGCAGGGCCAGCGGCGTCTTTTGTTCATTCCTTGTCAATATGAATTGACTTATCCGAAACAATCGTTTTAAATCAGGAAGTTACTCAAAATCAATCTAGTTGCGCATTCACCCCCAGCGATGCTGAATGCCGCGACGCCGCATTCTCACGCCAAGGTATATGGAACTGCTCGACTCCCTGCGTCAGCCCCTGCTGCAAGACGACAATATCAGCGAGCACTACGAAGTGCGCCGCTTGCTGGGCGAAGGTGGTTTTGGCCATGTATTCGAAGCCTGGGATAGCAAGCTGTGCCGCAGCGTGGCCCTGAAGCGCCTGAAGCCGCAAGCCGATGTGCTGCATCCGCAAAAACTGATCAATGAAGCGCGCCTGGCCGCCTCGCTCAAGCATGCCGCCTTCGTGCGCATCTTCGCCATCGAGGGCCAAGGCACGGGCCAGTCCATCATCATGGAGCTGGTCGAAGGCCAGACCCTGGGCCAGTTCATGCATGGCGGCACGGCCAGCCTGGCAGCGGCGCTCGACATCGCCTACCAGATCGCCGACGCGATGGACGAGGCGCATGCCATGGATCTCGTGCATGGCGACCTGAAACCGTCGAACCTGATGCTCGAGGCCGATGGCAAGGTGCGCATCCTCGACTTTGGCCTGGCGCGCCACATCGATCCGCAAGCCACGCAAACGACCACCCTGTGCGACTTGCAGGGCACCATCGCCTACATGGCGCCCGAGCGCCTGATGGGCCGCCTGCCCGACACGCGCGGCGACGTGTATGCGCTGGGCGCCATGCTGTACGAAATGCTGGCGGGCCAGCGCCACTTTGCGCACCTGAACGGCCTGGCACTGGCCGCCGCCCACATGCAGGCGACGGCGCCGTGGCCCGCGCTGCCGGATACGGTGCCGCCCGCCATCGACGCCCTCGTGCGCGCGATGACGGCGCACGACCCTTCCGAACGCCCACGCACCATGCGCGACGTGCGCGAGGCCATCGGCGCGCAGCGCGGCGAACTGGCTGCGCCGGCCGCATCCGCATCCGCGTCCGTGCCTGAGTCCGAGTCCGCACCGGCACAGGAGGATGCGCCGTCCACCATCGCCATCCACCTGCCCGTGCCGCGCAAGCGCACCGTGCAGTGGGGCGCCGGCGTGGCGCTGCTGGCCGTGCTGGCGGGGTGGCAGCTGCCCAAGGCAATTCCCGCCATCAAGTCGTTCATCACGGGAGAGAAAGCGCCCGCGCCGTATTCGGAAATGGCCAGCATGGCGGCCGGGATGGAGGCCATGCGCGCCTTTGACCAGGAAAGTGCGCAGAAGCAGGCGATCGGGCATTTCAGCACCATCCTCAAGCACAATCCGGAGCATGCCGCTGCGAATGCCGGCCTGTCGCTGGCCTACACCTTGCGCTATATCGGTAGCGGCCGCGATGAAACCTGGCTGCAACGCGCGGATATCGCCGCGAAGCAGGCGCTGGCGGCTGACGATCAACTGGCGCTGGCCCATGTGGCGCAAGCCTGGGTCCTCGAACACCAGGGCAAGCAGCCGCAAGCCTTGCAGGAAATCACGGCGGCATTGAACCTGGAACCGAACAATCGGCTGGGCATGTACGGCAAGGCTCGCCTGCTCGCCCATGCACAACAGTTCGACCTGGCGCGCGAATTGCTGGACAGGGCCATCGCGCGCTATCCGCACGACCGTCCTTTCATTTCGATGCTGGGCAGGATTAATTACAACAAGGGCAACTACGCGGAAGCTGAAAGACTGTTTCGGCAAGCCATACAGCTCGACACGCACGTGGCCAATGCGTACGCACAGCTGAGCGCCACCCTGGAGCGCCTGAACCGCAGTGAGGAAGCCCTGCAAGTGCTGCAGCAAGGGTTGCAGGTGCATCCCGACTGGGAACTGTATACCAACCTGGGCAATGCCTTGTTTAACCGGGGCGACTATCTGGGAGCCATGCAGGCATTTAAAAATGCCGTCTCGGAAAACAAAGGCAATCCGGGCAATTACCTGCTCTGGGCCAACCTGGGCGACTCTCAGCGCTGGGTTCCCGGCCAGGTCGAACTATCGCGCGACTCCTACCGTCGTGCAATCGCCCTGATCAAAGTCATTCTGCAGCGCTCTCCGGACGATCCGAAAATCAATTCGCGACTGGCGCTCTACTCTGCCTATGCGGGCTCGCAAGACGATGCGCTCAAGCACGTGGCGCAAGCCGTCCTGCTGGCGCACACCCTGCCAGACATCCATTTCAGGGCAGCGCTGACCTATGAGCTGATAGGCAGGCGCAACGAAGCGCTGGCAGCCTTGAGCCAGGCGATAGAGCGCGGCTACCCCCTCAACCTGATCGAATCCGCACCCGATCTGTTGACATTACGGCGAGATGCTCGCTACCAAAAGCTCCTTATTGACATGGAAAGAAATCAGAAAACATGACGTATGAAAAACCCTGGATGAAGTTATCTGTCCACTTCGATGCAGACCAAATCACCAACCAGCTCGACTATGCGTTTACTTCCTGCGACGGCAGCGCCGACCCGCGCCACGGCCCGTACATGGGCGGCGTGCACTTCCAGCAAGGCCAGCACGTCTACCTGGAAGTCAATTGCTGCGGTACCAAGGCGAGTGGCTTTACCAGCTTCCAGATCGTCGATTGCTGCCTCATCAGCGTGCCCCAGCTGACCCAGATCGGCCCCGATGTTCCCACCCGCTACTCGCTGCCTTCGCCCTTCCTGCAGGCGGTCGGCGCCACCTATCAGGTGCCGCTGGATTTCGAATCCCACTTGCTGCCGCCAGACCCTGCCCTGCCCGACCTGCGCCGCATCCGCCAGGAATGGAAACACAACCTGGACGTCGGTCAGAGCAAGGGCCGCTGGGAACTCTCGTTCGTACTGACCGTGCGCATCATTCGTGGCGAACAGGACTTGCCGGAATTGCGCGTCTTCAGTTTTGACCCGGAAGCATCGGTGGGCGGCTCCGTCGAGATGTAATCGCTGCGCTCGCCGGCGGGCAGCTTGCCCCGGCCGGATCAACTGCAGTTTCCAGGCCGCACCGACCTCTGTCGGCGCGGCTTTTTCACATCCGCACGCAATACGTCGCCCCGGCGGCCGAAAGCGGTAAAATGACGGCCTTGGACTCAAGCCTCGCCCACGGGCCCGGACTTGAGCGCGCACAGCACCACCCACAGCCCGGCAGGCATGCGTTTCCCTGCCGCCGGACCAACGACAAAGAACACATGACCACCGTCCCAAAAGAAATCAACGCCGCCGCGGCAAAGAAAAATACGGCTGAAAAGCTCACGCCCATGATGCAACAATATTTGGGCATCAAGGAAAACCACCCGACGATGCTGGTTTTCTACCGCATGGGGGATTTCTACGAGTTGTTTTTCGAGGATGCGGAAAAAGCCTCGCGCCTGCTGGGCATTACCCTGACGGCGCGCGGCGTGGCCAGCGGCAATCCCATCAAGATGTGCGGCGTGCCGTTTCACTCGCTCGACGGCTACCTGGCCAAGCTGGTCAAGCTGGGCGAGTCGGTGGCCATTTGCGAACAGATCGGCGACCCGGCCACCAGCAAGGGTCCCGTCGAGCGCAAGGTCATGCGCGTGGTCACGCCCGGTACCCTGACGGATGCGGACTTGCTGCCGGAAAAGGCCGAGCGCCCGCTGCTGGCCATGTGCAGCATCACGCAGCGCAAGACGGTCACCACAGGCCTGGCCTGGCTGTCGCTGGCCAGCGGCGCCCTGAAACTGATGGAGTTTTCCGGCGACAGCGCCACCGTGGCCGTGCGATTGCAGCAGGAGCTCGAGCGCATCGTGCCGGCGGAAATCCTGAGCGGCGACAATGGCAACCTGTTCGATGACTACGCGGGCACGCATATCAACCGCGTGCCGGACTGGCATTTCGACGTGGTAGGCGGCCACAAGGCCCTGCTCGACCAGCTGGGCGTGGCGACACTCACGGGTTTTGGCGCCGATGGCCTCGGCGCCGCGTTTGGCGCGGCCGGCGCCCTGCTGCGCTATGCGCAATCGACGCAGGGACGCGGCTTGCAGCACGTGCGCTCGCTGACGACGGAAACGGAAAGCGAATTCATCGGCCTGGACGCGGCCACGCGACGCAACCTGGAATTGACGGAAACCATCCGCGGCCAGGAATCGCCCACCTTGTTTTCCCTGCTCGACCATTGCCGCACGGCCATGGGTTCGCGCATGCTGCGCCACTGGCTGCACCACGCGCGGCGCGACCAGAACGTGGCGCGCGCGCGCCATGAAGCGATCGCCGCGCTGGCGCAGAGCGAAGCGGCGGGGCCATTGGCCGCCACCCTGGCGCAAGTGCCCGATATCGAACGCATCACCACGCGCATCGCGCTGCTGTCGGCGCGTCCGCGCGACCTGGCAGCCCTGCGCGACGGCTTGCTGCAACTGCCGGCCCTGCGCGGCGACGTGGTCCGCTGCTATGGCCCTGGCCAGGGCGGCGAAACCGGCTTGCTGGCCGCCATCCACGCGGCGCTGGCGACGCCTGCCGCCTGCCTGGACTTGCTGGTGCGCGCCGTGGCGCAGGAACCGGCGGCCATGGTGCGCGACGGCGGCGTCTTCGCCACCGGCTTTGATGCCGAGCTCGACGAACTGCGCGCACTGTCGGAAAACGCGGGCCAGTTCCTGCTCGACCTGGAAACGCGCGAACGCGCGCGCACGGGCATCGCCAACCTGCGCGTCGAATACAACAAGGTGCACGGCTTCTATATTGAAGTCACGCACGGCCAGACGGACAAGGTGCCGGACGACTACCGCCGCCGCCAGACCCTGAAGAACGCCGAGCGCTACATCACGCCCGAACTGAAAGTGTTCGAAGACAAGGCCCTGTCGGCGCAGGACAAGGCCCTGGTGCGCGAAAAGCTGCTGTACGACCTGCTGCTGGCCGAGCTGGCGCCGCACATCGGGACTTTGCAGACGATTGCGCAGGGCCTGGCCCAGCTCGACACCCTGAATGCGCTGACGGAGCACGCGCAGCAGCACAACTGGGCCGCGCCGCAACTGGTCGACGAACCGTGCATCAACATCGTCGAAGGCCGCCACCCGGTGGTGGAAAAGCAGATCGAACGCTTCATCGCCAACGACTGCCGCTTCGTCAACGAGCGCCGTTTGCTGCTGATTACCGGTCCGAACATGGGCGGTAAATCGACCTTCATGCGCCAGGTGGCCCTGATCACGCTGCTGGCCTACGTGGGCAGCTATGTGCCGGCCGCTTCCGCCACCATCGGCCCCATCGACCGCATCTTCACGCGTATCGGCGCCACCGACGACCTGGCGGGCGGACGCTCGACCTTCATGGTGGAAATGACGGAATCGGCCGCCATCCTGAATGGCGCCACCGAACACTCGCTGGTGCTGATGGATGAAGTGGGCCGCGGCACCTCGACCTTCGACGGCCTGGCCCTGGCGTGGGCCATCGCGCGCCATTTGATCGACACCAGCCGCAGTTTCACCCTGTTTGCCACGCATTACTTTGAGCTGACACAACTGCCGGACAGTCATCCGAGCGCCGCCAACGTGCATCTGTCCGCCGTCGAGCACAAGGACAGCATCGTCTTCCTGCACGCCGTGCAGGCGGGACCGGCTTCGCAAAGCTACGGCTTGCAGGTGGCGCAGCTGGCCGGCGTGCCGCAACCCGTGATCAAGGCCGCGCGCAAGCACCTGGCGCGCCTGGAAGCGCAGGCGCTCGACGCCACGCCGCAGCGCGACCTGTTCGCCCTGCCGTCAGCCGATCCGTATGCGCAGGAAGAGGAAGAAGAGGCGGCGCCGCTGGCGGCGCTGAACGCGGCGCAGCAAGCCTTGCTCGACGCCATCGCCGACCTCGATCCGGATGCGCTCACGCCGCGCGATGCGCTGGAGCAGCTGTATCAGTTGAAACGGCTGGCTGCCGCATGACCATCCTGCGGCGCCGCATCGTTCGCCTGCCCCTGTTGGCGGCCGGCCTGCTGGCCGCCTGCCTGCAGGGGCAGGTGGCGCTTGCCGCCCCGGGCGACCAGGCCGGCTTCGAATTTGCCGTGCTCGGTCATTCCTTCAAGGCGGGGCCGGACGATGGCCCCCTGAAAAAAGCCATCGCCGACACGAGCGCCTTCAATGCCTCCTTCGTCGTGGCGACGGGCATCAAGGCGGCCAGCGAATCGTGCAGCGACAAGCTGTATGGCCAGCGCAAGGACTTGCTCGACGCCAGCGGACCGCCGCTGATCGTCTCGCTGTCAGCCAGCGACTGGGCCAACTGCCGCAATTCGCGCGGCCGCATCAACGCCATCGAGCGCCTGAACCGCTTGCGCGACGTGTATTTTGCCGACGACCAGAGCCTGGGCCAGCGCAAGCTGACCCTGTCGCGGCTGTCATCGACGGCGAAGTTCCGCAGCTATGCGGAAAATGCCCACTGGGAATACGGCGGCGTGCTGTTTGCCACCGTGAACCTGCCGGCGAATAACAACCATTTCTTGCCGGAAGCGGGCCGCAACAGCGAGTTCGAGGACCGCCTGGTGGCCAACCGCTCGTGGCTGCAACGGCTGTTCGCCATGGCGCAGCGCAAGCAACTGGACGGCATCGTCCTGTTCTCGGACGGCGACGTGGGCGTGCTCGATGAAGACGACAATTCGCTGCTGCCCAGCTTTAGTTCGAAGCAGGATGGCTTTGCCAGCCCGCGCAAACAGATCCGCACCCTGGCCAAAAAATTCAGCGGCAAGGTCTTGCTGGTCGATACACGGACGGAAGGCGAAGCGGACAACAAGGAAGGCAAGGCCAGGAAGGCCGCCGCCAGGGCCGGCGGGCCGAAAATCAGCTGGAAAGGCAACCTCGGCCACGTCAGCATCGACAACGACTGGGCCGCCATCGCCGTACGGCCCGGCAAGACGCCCTTCTTTGAGGTGCGTCAACGTGCTGTCAGGCCATCGGCCCAGGCACGCGCCAGGGCATCGACGCTGCGCCGATAAGATAAAGGCCGGCACGCAGCCAGCCTTCATCTATCCAACAACAGGCGTCACGCCCAACAAACGTCACGACGCCTGACAAAACCGTCGCGAGCAGCTGCGCGGCGTGGCCGAGAAGCGCAACCGTACTGGAGTACGGTGAGCATCGCCGGCCGCAAAGCGCGCCGCGCAGCAGGTCTGGTCAGGTGTTAGTGGATTGGGTGAGTGCGGAAGTGATCGCCGTCTTCGCCTTCATCATCTTCGTCGCCATGATCATGGCCGTGTGCGCCATGCACGTGGCCATGGGCGATTTCTTCGTCGGTGGCTTCGCGTACGTCAGCGACGGTCAGCGAGAAGCGCAGCGCGATGCCGGCCAGTGGATGGTTACCATCGAGCACGACTTTGTCGTCGGCGATATCGGTGACCGTGAAGATCATCGCTTCTTCGTCCGGCGAATCGCTTTCCGGCATGCCTTCGAACTGCATGCCCACTTCCAGCGGCTCAGGCAGGCGATTGCGCGGCTCTACCTTGACCAGGGCTGGATCGTATTCACCGAAAGCATCATCCGGTTCGATCTGGATCGTGTTGGAATAGCCGACTTCCTTGCCGTCGAGCTCTTCTTCGATCTTCGGCAGGGTGTTTTCATAATCACCATGCAGGTAGACCATAGGCTGGCGGCCGTCTTCGATCAGATTGTCTTGCGCGTCTGACAGTTTGTAGTTGACAGTCACGACCGTATTCTTGGCAATCTTCATTATGCTTCCTTTCATTGTATAAGCTGGCAAATTATACCTTTACGCCGCCAACGGCAGGCGCATTCCTGCATTTCCGGTTGTTATAATGGGCGCATGAAAAAATTAACTCTCCTCGGCGATATCACGCCAGCGCAATTCCTGCGCGACTACTGGCATAAAAAACCCCTGCTGATCCGTCAGGCCGTGCCTGGCTTCAAGGCCCTGTTCGATTTCAAGGCCCTGGCCGAGCTGGCCACCCTGGATCACGTCGAATCGCGCCTCGTCAGCCATGCCGACGGCCACTGGAACATGCAGCAAGGTCCGTTGACCAGCCTGCCCTCGCTGAAACAGAAGGAATGGACCCTGCTGGTGCAGGGCGCCAACCTGCACAGCGCCAAGGCCGACGCCCTGCTGCGCCAGTTCCGTTTCCTGCCGGACGTGCGCCTGGACGACCTGATGGTGAGCTTCGCCACCGACGGCGGCGGCGTGGGCCCGCACTTCGATTCCTACGACGTGTTCCTGCTGCAAGGCCAGGGCAAGCGCCACTGGCGCATCGGCGCCCAGAAGGACCTGAGCCTGATCGACGGCTTGCCGCTGAAAATTCTCAGCAATTTCACGCCCGACGAGGAATTCACGCTGGAACCGGGCGACATGCTGTATCTGCCGCCCCACTACGCGCACGACGGCGTCGCCATCGGCGACTGCCAGACCTACTCGATCGGCTTCCGTTCGCCATCGTTCCAGGAACTGGGCGAAGCCTTCCTGCAATTCATGGCCGATTCCATCGACTTGCCGGGCATCTATAGCGACCCGGAACTGAAAGCCTCGGCCAAGCCGGCCGAGATTCCCCGCGAAATGCTCGCCACCATCACGGAAGAGATGAACAAGGTGCGCTTCACGGAAGAAGACGTCACCATCTTCCTGGGCGAACACCTGTCCGAACCGAAGCACAATGTGTTTTTCACGCCACTGTCGAAGCCCCTGACGGTGGGCCGCTTCGCGGACGCCGCACAGAAGAAGGGTGTCGTGTTGTCGCGCAAGACGCTAATGCTGTATCGTGGCAAGAATGTCTTTATCAATGGCGAGTCGTTTGCCATTGGCAAGGCCGACAAAGCGACACTGGAAACCCTGGCCAACGACCGCGCCCTCGACGGCGCCGCCGTGGCCCAGGCTTCCGACGATGTGATGGATGCCTTATATACCTGGTATCAGGATGGCTGGATCGAACTGGCCTGAATGCGTGCAGCATAGGAAAAGTGGTATTACCGCAGCAGGGATAACGGCTTCTGCGCTAGCGCAATAAAACATATTATTTTTATATCGTTTTGTCGCGCTTTCGCAAAACACTTACACTTGCTTGCAATTTGCCGTGGCAATTATTGCGATATCACAAAATAGTTGCGAATTTGCCTCTTGCTCCTATTGCGACGCACCAAAAATCGCTATAATATTCGGTTAGGAAGTTTCCGTTGTCTGGCAGGCACCACCTGGTACGAAAAGCCTTCGAAGACGACCTAACGAGCGATAATTACCGGTAATTATTCATCGCAACAATGTTGATTTATTTTTTGAAATAATTAAGGAAAACAAATGAAAAAATCCCTGCTGATCGCCTCCCTGATGGTTGTTGCTCTGGCTGCTTGCAGCAAAAAAGAAGAAGCTCCTGCACCAGCACCAGTAGTTGAAACCCCAGCACCAGCACCAGCAGTTGAAGCTGCTCCAGCTGCTGCTGCTGACGCTGCTGCTTCGGCCGCTACCGACGCTGCTGCTGCTGCTTCGGCTGCCGCTTCGGCCGCTACCGACGCTGCTTCGGCTGCTTCGGCTGCTGCATCGGCTGCTAAGTAATTTAGCACCCTGCACTAGAGAAAGCCGGCCTTCGGGCCGGCTTTTTTACGTCCGCGATTTTATCCGCAGGATAAAACCGCGGACGAAGCCGCATATTAAAAAAGGCCGGCCCGGTTCCCCGGATCGGCCTTTTTAATATGCGGCAGGTTTTACGCCCTGCCGCCAAGGGACGGCTTATTTCAGCTGATCGTTCAGCAAGCCCAGGATCTTCTCGGCTACTGGCAATGTAGCCGGCTGGCCTTCGTTGCTGAGGATGCTGACCAGGCTGGTCGAACCATTGCCGGCCTTGACCAGGACGCGGTAGCGCTGCGCTTCCTTGTCCTTGTCGGACGACGAGCCCCAGCTGAACAGTTTCGAGAAGAAACCATCTTTCTTGACCGCATCCGGATCGACGTAACGCACGAAATACGTGCCTTGCGTGCGGTCGCGGTCTTCCACGGTGAAGCCGACGCGGTCCAGCGCCAGGCCGACACGGCGCCAGGCGCGGTCGAAACCTTCATCGACTTCGATGGCGCGCGTTGGCGTGGCGGCGTCGCCGACCAGCTTGGCGTGCTGCGGCTGCACGATGGCGGCGTCGACAGCCGTCTTCGCCTGCGCGTCGTCGCTGGCCGCGCCCAGGCGCGTCATCAGCTTGGCGAGGAATTGCGCTTCCAGGCCCGGATCGTTGGGACGCGCGGTCCAGGTGGTGGTTTCCTTGTCGCGGCCCGTGACGACCTCTTCCACGCCACGGTGGCTGATGTAGATCTCGGTCGAGCCATCGGCCAGGCGTTCCACGCGGGTGCGGAACTTGTCTTTTTCACCGGTCGAGTACAGCGAATCGAAAGCCTTGCCGATGGTGCTGCGGATAAAGTCTTGCGGCACCTTGGCGCGGTTCTCGTTCCACTCGGTTTCCATGATGCCAGCCGTCGGCTGGTCGATGGCGACCGTGAAGCCGGAATCTTCCCAGAATTGCTTCAGCTGCGGCCACAGCACTTCAGGCGACTGCTTGACCACCAGCCAGCGCTGGTTGCCCGCGCGCTCGACCTTGACGCCGCCCGCCGTCACCGGCACGACGCCCACCACGCCATCGGCGCCCACGACGACAGGCGTGCCTGCCGCTGCGCTGCGCTGCGCGTTGTAGCCGGACGCCGTGGCAACGCCATTTTTCGAATCCGGCAGGGAATAGCGGTTGTCCTGCTGCAATTGCGTCAGGTCAGGCGGCACGTCCAGGGTGCCGGCCTTCTTGACCGACTTGTAGTCGACTTTGTCGCCGCCGACCACCGAACTGATCATGCCGCAGCCCGCGAGGCTGGCTGCGACGGCGCCGATGACGATGCCGCGGACGGCGAAGGTGGCAGGCGCCGATTGGGTTTTCTTGCAATTAGTCATGTCGTTACTGGATAAGAAGCTAAGTAGCAGCTGAATCAGGGAAGGTCCGGACTATACGAGTCCGGGCTTGAAGTCCGGGCTTAAGACAGGACGCCAGCGTCACGCAAGGCATCGCGCACGGTGGCATGACAATTATCAGCCAGCGGCACCAGCGGCAAACGTATGCCGGCCGGCATCATGCCCATTTCGGCCAGCGCCCATTTGACGGGCACCGGGTTGGGCTCGACAAACAATTTCTGGTGCAGGGGGAAAACTTTGTTATTGATGGCAATGGCCGTGGCACGCTCGCCCGCCATGGCGGCAACGCACAGCTCGTGCATGGCGCGCGGCGCGACGTTGGCCGTGACGGAGATATTGCCGTGGCCGCCGCAGAACATCAGCGCCATGGCCGTCGGATCATCGCCCGAATACACGGCGAAGTCGGCTGGCACCAAACGCAGCAGGTCGATGCCGCGGCCGATATTGCCGGTCGCATCTTTCACGCCGACGATATTCGGGATGGCGGACAGGCGCACGATGGTCTCGTTGCTCATGTCGGCAACGGTGCGGCCCGGCACGTTGTACAGGATGACGGGAATGTCGACGGCTTCGGCGATGGCCTTGAAGTGCTGGTACATGCCTTCCTGGGTAGGACGGTTGTAGTACGGCACTACTTGCAGAACAGCATCTGCGCCCGCTTCTTTCGCATAGCGCGTCAGCTTGATGGCCTCGGCCGTGGAATTGCCACCGGCGCCGGCGATGATAGGAATGCGTCCCTTGGCGTGCTCGACGGTCAACTGGATCAGTTCGCAGTGCTCTTCCACGCTCACTGTTGCCGATTCGCCCGTGGTGCCAACGATGACGATGCCGTCCGTACCCTCGGCGATATGCCAGTCGATCAGCTTGCGCAGACCTGGAAAGTCCAGACTGCCGTCCGCGTGCATCGGGGTGACGATTGCTACAATGCTGCCCTTGATCATAGTAAGTTTATAGCGCCGATAAATAAAACAACGATTGTAGCGGATAGCCCGCGCCTGTGGTGCATTCTGACTTAGAAACGCCGCTCAAAACGTCGGCAGCAGGGCTGCCAACCGTGGAAAATCTGGCCGAACGGCACAAATTCGTTGCACCAGAGCAGCTTTTGGCTGTTCCACGCGCCCATCTTCATAGGCGACCACGCGCAGGCCGTGCTCGAGCGCCCAGGCCAGCATCTCGCCTTCCTTCAGCAGGAATTTCGGATTCGACGGCTTGCCGAACTGCTCATTGCCTTCGGCGAACGTTTCGTACACCAGCACGCCATCGGGCGCCAGGCTGGCGATCATCGCGTCGAGCAAGGGCCGGTGCAAATAATTGGTGACGACGATGCCGGCAAAGCGGTCCGCCGCGAACGGCCACGCGGCGCCCGGCGCCTCCAGGTCCACCAGCGAGGTGGTGATGCCCGTGCCGGCTGCCTTTTCCAGCATTTCCGGATCGTGGTCGAGCGCGATCACCGGGTGGCCCAGGCTGACCAGGTGGCGCGCATGGCGGCCGCTGCCGCAAGCCAGGTCCAGCACTTCGCCACCGGGAATCAGAGGGGCCCAACGGCGCACCCAGCCGGAAATCGCTTCCATATCAACTACTTGTTCAGTTACTTGCATCGGTACTTCCATCAGATTTTGTTACGTTGTGCCCGTGTGGCCTGCCGCTGCAGCGGCGCATCAGCCCAAGAGTGCGGTAAGCGGGGTCACCAGCATGAGGAAAATGCCGATGACAAACTCGATCGCCGCCAGCAGGGCGCGGTTCAGGATGCCCGTGTACATCAGCAATACCAGCGCGCCGAACACATACAGGCCATAGCGCTCGATGCTGGCGTAAGGACGCGCCAGCTGCATCGGCAGCAAGCCGGTGACGATGCGTCCGCCGTCGAGCGGCGGCACGGGAATCAGGTTAAAGACAAACATGGCCGCATTGACGCTGACGCCGGCGCCAGCCATCTTGCGGAAAAACATGCCCAGTTCCGTCGGCGGCAAGACGCTGAGCACGACGAAGGCGATCATCCAGGCCAAGCCCATGACGAAGTTCGCACCGGGACCGGCAAACGCCACCCAGGCCATCTGCTTCTTCGGATTGCGCAGGCGGCTGAAATCGACGGGCACCGGCTTGGCATAGCCGAACGGCACCTGGATCGTGAAATACAGTATCAGCGGCAGCAAGATCGTGCCGAAAGGATCGATATGCCGGATCGGATTCAGGCTCAGCCGGCCCTCGTTCGACGCCGTGGGATCGCCGAAATAACGGGCGGCATAGCCGTGCGCGGCCTCATGCAGGGAAATGGCAAACAGCACCGGCACCAGGTACACCGCAACGGTCTGGACTATCGTATTGAAATCGCTCATGACCGCGATTCTACCAGAGGCGTCCCGGCCCCTTTCTTATGTTGTCATTAAGAACATCTGTCAAAAGCTGCTGCGCGACGCGATTTGCGGCCCGCGATGCCCCCTGTTCGAAGGCACGGCGACGCTTCCTGGCCACCACACGCTGCCGCTCGCGGCGCTCTGGCCAGGCGTTGCAAAAACAGGTAAAGACAGCGCCCGCTGCAGCCGCCTACAAACCCAGCACGGCCGGGTCGCCACGGCCCACGCGCACCACCTCCGGCTCGGGGCCCGTCAAGTCGATCACCGTGCTGGGACCATGCGCGCAGACGCCGCCATCGATGATCAGGTCGACCAGCTTTTCCAGGCGCTCGCGGATGGTGTCGGCATCCGTCAGGCTTTCCTCGTCGCCGGGCAGGGTCAACGTGGCGCCCAGCAGGGGCTGGCCCAGCTCTTCCAGCAGGCATTGCACGATGCGGTGCTGCGGCACGCGCAGGCCGATGGTCTTGCGCGACGGATGGCTGAGGCGGCGCGGCACTTCCTTGGTCGCCTCGAGGATAAACGTGTAGGCGCCCGGCGTGGCCGCCTTGAGCAGGCGGAACTGGCGGTTGTCGACCCTGGCGTACACGCCCAGCTCGCTCAAGTCGCGGCACAGCAAGGTCAGGTGATGCTTTTCATCCACGCCACGGATGCGGCGCAGGCGCTCGACGGCGCCCTTGTCGTCGAGCTGGCACACCAGCGCGTAGCAGGAATCGGTAGGCAAGGCCACCACGCCGCCCGACTGGATGATCTGCGCTGCCTGCTTGATCAGCCGCAATTGCGGATTGTCAGGGTGAATCTGAAAAAATTGACTCATGGTTTAAGCGTTCTTCATTATTGGCATAAGTTATCATTATTGCACGCCGCGCAGGGCGGCGATGCGTTGCTCGATCGGCGGATGGGTGGCGAACAGCGCGCCCCAGCCGCCATTGCCGCCGCTGATGCCCAGCGCCTGCATCGATTGCGGCAGCTCGCCCGGCGGCACGCCGCCGAGGCGGGCCAGCGCATGCATCATCGGCGTCGGGCTGCCCAGCAATTTGGCCGAGCCGGCGTCGGCGCGGAATTCGCGCTGGCGCGAGAACCAGGCCACGATGATGGAAGCGAGCAAGCCGAAGATCACTTCGCACACCATGACGGTGACGAAATAGCCGATGCCGCGCCCGCCGCCTTCGCGGTTATTATTTTTCAGCAAGACGTTATCGACAAAGAAGCCCACCACGCGCGCCATGAAGACGACAAAGGTGTTCACCACGCCCTGGATCAGGGTCAGGGTCACCATGTCGCCATTGGCCACGTGGGCGATTTCATGGCCCAGTACGGCTTCGACTTCATCGCGGTTCATGCTTTGCAGCAAACCGGTCGAGACGGCCACCAGCGCCGAATTCTTGAACGCGCCCGTGGCGAACGCATTCGCGTCGCCCTCGTAGACGGCCACTTCCGGCATGCCGATGCCGGCCCGCTCGGACAGGGCGCGCACGGTATTGACCAGCCACAACTCGGTCGACGAAGTGGGGTTGTCGATGACGCGCGCACCCGTGCTCCACTTGGCCATCGGTTTGCTGATCAGCAAGGAAAAGATCGACCCCGTGAACCCGACCACCAGCGAAAACACGAGCAGGCTGCCCAGGTTCAGGGTACTGCCGCGCGCCGGATTGCCCACGCCCAACAAGCTGAGGACGAGCGACAGCACCAGCATCACGGCCAGGTTGGTAGCAATAAAAAGGACGATACGTTTCATGGGCGATGGCTCCAGGTGACTATATATAACAAGAATAACAAAAAGATATGTACGCCAGCGTAGATTTCAAGCAGCTCTGGCCGCATGCCGGCGCATCGGCAGCCGGGAACATCTCGCGAGCGGCAGTGCTTTGTGGCCGAGCAGCGCAGCTGTGCTACAGCACAGTGAGCATCGCCGGCCGCAAGGCGCGCCGCGCAGCAGATTTGCCTGGCTGCAAACTAAAACCAGTCGTGCCAGATGGGCGTGACATTGGCAGGCAACGGCGGCAGCATGGCAAAGTCCACGCGCGACTCGCCCGGCGCATGGAAGTCCGTGCCGCGCGAGGCGAGGAAGCCGTAATCGTTGGCCAGGCGCGCGTATTCCGGATACTGGTCCGGACTGTGGCTGCCCGTGACGACTTCGATGGCCACGCCGCCCAGTTGCTTGAATTCATCGAACAGCACGCCTTGCGCCATGTAGCTGAAACGGTAGCGGCCCGGATGGGCGATGACGGCCACGCCGCCCGCGCCGCGTATCCAGCCCACCGCTTCGGCCAGGGTGGCCCAGCGGTGCTCGACATAACCGGGCTTGCCTTCCGACAGGTATTTCTTGAACACGTCGGGGATATTCGCGCATTTCCCCGTTTCCACGATGTAGCGGGCAAAGTGCGTGCGCGACATCAGGTCCGGGTTGCCGACGAATTTCAGCGCGCCCTCGTAGGCGTCGGGAATGCCGGCCAGGTCCAGCTGGCGGGCGATCTCGCGGCCGCGCGCATCGCGCCCCGAGCGCGTCTGGTGCAAGCCCTGCACGAGGGCCCGATTGTTTTCATCGACCTGCAAGCCGACGATATGCACGGTTTCGCCGGCCCAGGTGATGGAAATTTCCACGCCGGCCACGAAGCGCATGCCCAGGTCCAGTGCGGCCGTGCGCGCGGCGGCAATGCCGGACACTTCATCGTGGTCGGTCAGCGCCCACACATCGACGCCGGCCTTGCGTGCGTGCGCGGCCACGGCGGCGGGCGCCAGCACGCCGTCGGAGATATTCGAATGACAATGCAGGTCGACTTTAAGCATACGAAAACAATACCCTGCACGGGCTCAACATGAAAGAAGTTTTCATTGTACGCTGCTTGTCAAAAGCAGAAGCAGCGTTCCCGCCACATCAGGCCAGGAACGCCTCCACCAGGCGCGCCAGGGCGGCCGGCTGGTCATGATGCAGCATGTGGCCCGCATCGTTGAGCATTTCACAGCGCACATCCTTGATACAGGCCAAACGACGGTCGATTTCGATGCGCGCCTCCTCCTTGGGGCCCATCCATTGCCACATATTGGTGTCGTCGGCCTCCACCCACAGCACGGGCGCCGTGATGCGGCGCCAGCACGCCATCACCTCTTCCACCTGGTACAGGATGGGATTGACGCGCTTGTGCAGCGGGTCGCCGAGGATGTCCCACTCGCCCGCCTCGTTGCGCGCCGACCAGTGCTCGGCGAGAAAAGCCGCGCGCGCGTCCGGCAGGCGCGGATTGGTCTTTTGCAGGCGCTCGGCCACGGCCTTCTGCGTCGGATAGCTGCGCATCACGGGCGGCTCGCGCAATTCGTCGAGCCACTTGGCGTAGCGTCCCGGCGCCTGCTCCGGCTTCGTCGCCATCATGCCGAAGCCTTCCAGGTTGATGAAACGGCTGATGCGCTCGGGCCGCACGCCCGCGTACAGGCCGGCCACATTGGCGCCCATGCTGTGGCCCAGCAGCTTGACGGGCGCGTCCGGCGAATAATGGAGCAGCATGGCGTCCAGGTCGGCCAGGTAATCGGGGAACCAGTAGGTATCGGACTGCGTGTAGTCGCTGAGGCCGAAGCCGCGCCAGTCGGGCGCGATCACGTGCCAGTCGCCCGCCAGCTCGTCGACGACGAACTGGAATGAGGCGGCCACGTCCATCCAGCCATGCACCATGAAGAGAATGGGCGCGCCTTCGCGGCCCCAGTGGCGCACATGCGTGCGCGCGCCGCGGATGTTGATGAATTCGGAACGGGAAAGTTTCATGGGTTTCATCGGATGCCTGCCTTGAAAGTAGCGCGGATGGCGCCACATGGTGTGTCTGTAGATATTGTACGCATAAAAGTACGACCGTTCGATAATTATAGCGGATCGGCGGAGCCGCGTCGGCCACGGCTTGGACGCGACCAGGGCGCGACCGTGAAGACTTGCCTCGCAACAGCGTAAAATAGCGTACATTCCAGCGTCCGGCCATGCCCGGCGCTTCCACACCGCCACGGGCTAACGATGACACTCTACCAATTGGGCGCCGATGCGCCGCAGATTGATGCTTCCGCTTTTGTCGCCGACACGGCCAACGTGATCGGCAAGGTGACGCTGGAAGCGAATACCTCCGTATGGTTCGGCGCCACCATCCGCGGCGACAATGAACGCATCACCGTGGGCGCCAACAGCAATGTGCAGGAAGGCGCCGTACTGCACACGGACCCCGGTTACCCGCTCGACATCGGATCGAACGTGACCATCGGCCACCAGGCAATGTTGCATGGATGCACGATTGGCGATGGCGCCCTGATCGGCATCCAGGCCGTGATCCTGAACGGCGCGAAGATCGGCAAGGGATGCCTGGTCGGCGCGGGCGCCCTGGTCACGGAAGGCAAGGAATTTCCCGACAATATGCTGATCATCGGCTCACCGGCGAAAGCCGTGCGGCCCCTGACGGCAGACGATATCACCAGACTACAAGGCAACGCCGTGAACTATGTGCAACGCGGCCAGCTATTTAATACGCAACTCAAGAAGATTGGATAAAAGAATGACGACTGAAACCACGGGCGCCGTCAGCGCTATCCCCACCGGCCAGGACACCCTGCAAAAGTTTATTTTCGACAACGCCGCCGTGCGCGGCCAGTTCATCGACGTGTCCGGCACCTGGCAGGAAGTGGTGTCGCGCCACGCCTACCCGACGGCCGTGAAAAAAGTGCTGGGCGAAATGGTGGCCGCCGCCGCCCTGCTGTCGGCCAACCTGAAATTCAACGGCTCCATCATCATGCAGATCCATGGCGATGGTCCCGTGCGCCTGATGGTGGTCGAGTGCGATTCGGACCTGCGCTTGCGCGCCACGGCCAAGCTGGACCCGGACGCCGTCATCGCCGACGTCGCCACCGTGCCGCAATTGCTCAACGCCACGGGCAAGGGCCGCTTCATCATCACCCTGGACCCGGCCGACAAGGTGCCGGGCCAGCAGCCGTACCAGGGCATCGTGCCGCTGGACGGCGACGACATGGCGACCGTGATCGAAAACTACATGTTGCGCTCGGAACAGCTCGACACGCGCCTGTGGCTGGCCACGGACGACAGCGTCTCGCGCGGCCTGCTGCTGCAAAAGCTGCCGCACCATGGCGGCAAGGCCGAAGCGACACCCGTCTCGGAAGAAGACGCGCTCGACACGTGGAACCGCGCCGTGATGCTGGCCTCGACCCTGAAAGAGGCGGAAATTCTCTCGACCGACATCGACACCCTGATGCAGCGTTTGTTCTGGGAAGAAACCATCCGCGTCTTCGATCCCCTGCACCCGAGCTTCCATTGCAGCTGCACGCGCGAAAAAGTCGGCAATATGCTCAAGATGCTGGGCGAGGAAGAAGTCAACAGCACGCTGGAAGAAGTGGGCCAAGTCGGTGTGAACTGCGATTTCTGCGGCCAGCACTATGAGTTCGACAAGGTCGATTGCGCGCAGCTGTTCGTCACGGATGCGCCGGCCGAGGTTCTCATCCCGCCCGCCGCCAGCATCAACTGATCATTACACTTTCGCAATGCATCTGCCGCGCCGCCCCTGAGGCGGCGCAATTGTTTCTGCTGTCATCGTCCCGTCATCAGTTCGTCATCAGCCCGTCACGCGCCGCCGTTACGCTGCGCAGCTTGTATTACTTCCAATACTTTCCACAGGCTGATGATGAATACCCACTTGACGCTGGCCCTGCGCCGCCATTCCTTCCACGTTTTGCTGGGCGCCTGCGCCGCGGGCCTCTCCTTGCCGGCGCTGGCGCAAACGGCCGTGGCCGCCGCTGTGGCCTCGGCCGCCACCGACATGGCTGCTGCTGCCCCGGCTGCCGACGACAATGCGCCTATGGCCACCGTGGAGATTTCCTCGCGCAAGACGCGTTCTTCCGTCGCCCTGAGCAAGAATGAAATCCAGAAAATCCTGCCCGGCACGAATCCCCTGAAAGCCCTGCAAACCCTGCCCGGCGTCAGCTTCCAGACGGCCGATCCATGGGGCAACAACGAGCAAAACCTGTCGCTGTTCGTGCACGGCTTTTCCGGCCAGCAACTGGGCTACACCATGGATGGCGTGCCGCTGGGCGACCAGCAGTACGGCAACTACAACGGCCTGTCGCCGCAACGCGCCGTGATCAGCGAAAACGTGCGCAGCGTCGTGCTGTCCTCGGGCGCGGGCGACCTGGCCACGGCCTCGACCAGCAACCTGGGCGGCACCATCGAAACCTATTCCAGCGACCCGCTGGCCGCGCAGGGCGCCAGCGTGCAGCAAACCGTGGGCAGCCACCGCACCTCGCGCACGTTTGCCCGCTACGACACGGGTGCCTTTGGCGACGGCAGCAGCGCCTATTTTTCCATCCTGCACCATGAAGCGCGCGCCTGGGACTTCGATGCGCGCCAGGGCGGCGACCAGTTCAACGCCAAATACGTCAACCGCAGCGAGGCGGGCAAGCTGACCCTGTTCTTCAATTACTCGGACAAGATCGAGCCGAACGAGGACAGCACCGTGCACGTGAAGGGCGAGACGAGCGCGCCATACACGCGCCCCTTCCTGTATCCCGACTTCAAGGCGGCCCTCAATTACCTGTCGCCGACGGGCGCCACGCCTGCCGCCGATGGCAACAATTACCGCAACTACTACAGCGATGCGCAGCGCACCGATTACCTGGCCTACGCCAAGTTCGACGCCAACCTGTCGGAGGGCACGACCTGGTCGAACCAGGTGTATTACCACAAGGATGACGGCGCCGGCGTGGTGGCCGGCCCCATCGGCGTGGCCGGCTTGCCGGGCCTGTTCAGCGTCTACTACCCGAAGCAGAACCTGAAGGAAGTCTTCGGCAACTCGGGCTACGCCGTGCGCACGACGGAATACGACATCAAGCGCGGCGGCTTCATTTCCACGCTGCGCAAGGAAATCGGCAACCACCAGCTCGAAGCGGGCCTGTGGCTGGAACAGAACCGCTCGTCCGCCTACCGCCGCTGGTATGCGCTGGACGTCAACCACCCGACCTCGCCGTACGACCGCCCCAGCAATCCTTTGATCACGCAGTACGGCAGCGAGATCGACAACAAGGTGGTGCAGCTGCACTTGCAGGATGAATGGCGCATCCGCCCCGATATCGCGCTGCAGGCCGGCTTCAAGTCCAGCTTGCAGTTTGCCGATGGCCAGTTCCCCGTGCAGCCGGCCAAGGGCGCCATTGCCGGCGGTTCGACGGCCCTGCCCGTCGGCTCCATCGCGACGAAAAAATGGTTCCTGCCGCAAGTGGGCGCGCGCTGGGACTTCACGCCGCAAGACCAGCTGTACTTCAATATCCAGAAAAATATGCGCCAGTTCGTCACCTACGGCGGCGGCGGCGCGTCGCCGTGGAGCTTGTCGAACCAGGCCGCCTTCGACCTGTTCAAGCGCGACGCCAAGCCGGAAACGGCCCTCACCTATGAAGTGGGCGTGCGCGGCAGCCACCCCATGAACCTGGGCGCCATCACGGCCATCGATGGGCAAGTCAATGTGTACCACGTCGATTTCAGCAACCGCTTGCTGCAGATCAGCCCGACGCCCGTGATTTCCTCCATCATTGGCGGCAACCCCGTGCTGGCCAACGTGGGCAGCGTGCGCACGGACGGCATCGACATCGCCGGTACTGTGCACTTCGGCAACAATTTTTCGTTCTACAATGCCCTGTCGTACAACCGTTCACAGTACGCGGACAATTACAGCAATGGCGCCGCGTTGGTCTTGACGGCGGGCAAGAACGTGCCGGGCTCGCCCGAGTGGCTGAACAAATTTGTTGCCTCGGCCACGTTTGGCGATATCGAAGTGCAGCTGACGGGAGACTATGTGGGCAAGCGCTATGCGACGTACACGAACGATTTGTCCGTGCCCAGCTATTTCCTGATGGGCCTGGGCGTGTCGGGCAAGCTGCCGGCCATGGCCGGCTGGCTGAAGAACCCGCGCTGGCGCGTCAACGTCAGCAACCTGGCCAACCGCGAAGGCTCGCTGAACGTGGTGGTGGGCGCGGCCGACAAGACCTACAACACCTTCCCCATCGCGCCGCGCCAGGGTTTCCTGACCTTGACGGCGGACTTCTGATGCGCGCGCCGCATCTCGCCCCTGTCTTGGCGCAACGGCATTTCTCGCGCCGCCGCTTCGTGCAGGCGGCCGTCGGCGGCCTGGCACTGGCCAGCGCGCCCGGCTTTGCCGCCGGCCTGCTGGCCACTCCGCCAGCGCGGCCGCTGGTCTTCGCCCACCGCGGCGCCAGCGCCCTGCGCCCCGAACACACGCTGGCCTCGTACGCCAAGGCCATCCTCGACGGCGCCGACTACGTCGAGCCGGACCTGGTGGCCACGCGCGACGGCATCCTCGTGGCGCGCCATGAAAGCAACCTGATCGACACCACCGACGTGGCGCGCCGTCCCGAGTTCGCCAGCCGGCGCGGCAAGAAGCTGGTCGACGGCGAATGGCACGAGGGCTGGTTCGTCGATGATTTCACCTTGGCCGAACTGAAGACCCTGCGCGCCATCGAACGGCTGCCGAAAGTGCGCACAGGCAACACCTTGTACGATGGACAATTCCAGATCCCGACCTGGGAAGAAATCATCGATTTTGTTGCAGCGCAATCTGCCGCCAGCGGTCGCGTCATCGGCCTCGTGCCGGAGCTGAAAAGTTCCACCTACTTCAGCGATGCGGGCCTGGCGCTGGAAGACCGCTTCCTCTCGACCATGCTGGCGCACGAGTACACGCGCCGCGCGCCGATCGAGATCCAGTCCTTCGAAGTGGCCAATCTGAAGTACTTGCGCGAGAAGCTGGGACGGCGCGCCAACGTGCGCCTGATGCAGCTGGTGGTGGGCGGCGATATCCGTCCGATGGACGTGGCCAAGGCCGGCGGAAAATTGACATTCGGGCAAATGACGACGCCGGCCGGCCTGCGCGAGATCGCCGGCTACGCGGACGTGGTGGCGCCGCCCACGCGGGGCGTCATCCCGCTGGGCGCCGACCAGCGCCTGGCACAAGCCACGTCCATCGTCGACGATGCGCACCAGGCGGGCCTGCTGCTGCACACGTGGACCTTCCGTCCGGAAAACCGTTTCCTGGCGGCCGATTTCCGCGATGGCAACGGTGAAAACGCGCGCAACGAAGCCGGTTCCGTGGCGGAAATGCGGCGCTATATCGAGACGGGACTGGACGGCTTTTTCAGCGACGACCCGGGCCTGGGACGCCTGGCCGCCGGATAAACATTTCGTAACAAATTCTTTTTCGGGGCGTGGCCGGCGGCTACGCCCTTATTATGCGTTTCTTGAATTTCTGAAATTGGAATTTGGAATTAGACATATATCGGCAACTCCATTATTGTGCAATGCAACAACAGACCATTCATGGAGGGCATATGTCCACTTTCACCAACACTTACAGCAACGACGACAACTATTTCAGCAACCTGGGCCGCGCCACGCGCGCCTTCCTGGGCGCCCTGCTCGCTTCCAAGCCTTACAGCGAACTGGCACAGAAGGAAGTCATCGCCACCGGCACCCCGGCGGCCAGCACCGACGACGAGCGCTATGTGCGCCCAAGCAAGCGCGATTTCGCCCTGCTGAACTCGGAAGCGGCGCGTCATGAGCGCCTGATGCCGAACCTGGCCGCCGAACTGCGCTTCCTGGCCTCGCGCGGTTAAGAAAACGTTCAGGACGGCATTGCCTGCGCCTTGCCGTAGGTTCGTACTGTCTTCGGCCTGGCGCCTGGCCCCGAACGTTTTTTAAGCTAACTATCTAACAACTTACTGGAATTATTATGATGTTTCTCGAAACCGCACTGATCGCCGTAGCCATCGTTGTTACCGGCATCCATTTTTACCTGATCTCGACCGGCAAAGCCCGTTTCTGATCAGCAAGCAGTATCCACAGCGCCGCGCCATGCGGCCAGTCGTGTGCAGCAGTACAAGGTCGTCATCAAGATGTGACATGTCAGCCTGGCAATCGGTCCAGGCTGGCAAGCGGGAAGTAGTATGTCTTAGTGTGGCGCAGCAGCGTCCACCGGCGTTTCCAGCAGTGGCGGGGTCTGGCCCTTGCGCACGATCTGCACGAAAATCTCATTCTGTTTGACCATGCCCAGCTCATAGCGGGCACGCTCCTCGACCGCGCCCGTGCCGTCCTTCAGGTCGCGCACTTCGGATTCGAGCTTGGCGTTGCGCGCCTTCAATTCCATATTCTTCTTGTTGGCCACCGCCACTTGGGCTTCCATGTCGGCAACACGCAGCCAGCCGCCTTTACCCAGCCAGAGGGGAAATTGGATCAACAGCAGCAAGGCTGCCAGGGCGAGCGTAATCAGGCGCATGGGGCATTCAGTTAAAAAACCGGCCGGAACATCTCCGGCCGGCCAGTGGGTTTTACATCAGCTTACTTCAGATTATAGAACGCATCGCGTCCTGGATAGCTGGCAACGTCGCCCAGGTCTTCTTCGATACGCAGCAGCTGGTTGTACTTGGCCATGCGGTCCGAACGCGACATCGAGCCGGTCTTGATCTGCAAAGCGTTCGTGGCAACGGCGATATCGGCGATGGTCGAGTCTTCCGTTTCGCCCGAGCGGTGCGAAATGACGGCCGTGTAACCGGCGCGCTTGGCCATTTCGATGGCGGCGAACGTTTCCGTCAGGGTACCGATCTGGTTGATCTTGATCAGGATCGAGTTGGCGATGCCTTTCGAGATGCCTTCTTTCAGGATCTTGGTGTTGGTCACATACAGGTCGTCGCCGACCAGTTGCACTTTCTTGCCCAGTTCCGCCGTCAGGATCGCCCAGCCATCCCAGTCGCCTTCATGCATCGCGTCTTCGATCGAGATGATCGGGTACTTGTCGCACCAGGTCGCCAGCAGGTTGGTGAACTCGGTGGCGGTCAGGCTCAGGCCTTCGCCTTCCATTTCGTACTTGCCGTTCTTGTAGAACTCGGACGCGGCGCAATCGAGGCCGATGGCGATCTGCGTGCCTGGCTCGTAGCCGGCTTCTTCGATGGCCTGGATGATCAGCTTGATGGCTTCTTCATGGTTGGCCAAGGATGGCGCGAAACCGCCTTCGTCGCCCACGTTGGTGTTCAAACCCTTCTTGTGCAGGATTTTCTTCAGCGTGTGGAACACTTCCGCGCCGTAGCGGACGGCTTCCTTGAACGACGGTGCGCCCACGGGAATGATCATGAATTCCTGGATGTCCAGGTTGTTGTCGGCGTGCGCGCCGCCGTTGATGACGTTCATCATCGGCACTGGCATCTGCATGGCGCCCGAACCGCCGAAATAGCGGTACAGCGGCAAGCCCGCTTCTTCGGCGGCAGCCTTGGCAACGGCCATGGAAACGGCCAGGATGGCGTTGGCGCCCAGGCGTGATTTGTTTTCCGTGCCGTCCAGGTCGATCAGGGTACGGTCCAGGAAAGCCTGTTCATTGGCGTCCAGGCCCATGATGGCTTCGGAGATTTCGGTATTGATGTTTTCGCATGCTTGCAGCACGCCCTTGCCGAAGTAGCGCTTGGCGTCGCCATCGCGCAATTCCACGGCTTCGCGCGAACCGGTCGAGGCACCCGACGGTACGGCCGCACGGCCCATCACGCCCGATTCCAGCAACACGTCGCATTCGACGGTCGGGTTGCCGCGCGAGTCCAGGATTTCGCGACCGATAATATCAACAATAGCACTCATGTCATTCTCCAAAGTTAAGCGTAACAGGGGCTGCACACTGCGTTCTGATGCGCAATTGCACAAAGGGGGCAAAGAAACTCCCGGCGGGAACGATCTGGCCGGGAGCTGTCTTACGGGTAATACTGTCGCTATCGACCCGCGTTATTCCGCGGCCGCGTTGGCTTCTTTGTGCGCCAGCGCTGCCTTGATGAACGAGGTAAACAACGGATGGCCGGTGCGTGGCGTCGATTTGAACTCAGGGTGGTATTGCACGCCCATATACCATGGGTGGGCATTTTCGCCCGTGCGTGGCAATTCCATGATTTCGCACAAATCTTCGCTCGGCGTGCGGGCCGACACGATCAGGCCAGCCGCTTCGACACGGGCCAGGTAGTGATTATTGGCTTCGTAGCGATGGCGGTGACGCTCGGTCACCACGCTGCCATAGATTTCGGCGGCGAGGGTGCCCGGATTGACGGCGCAGGTCTGCGCGCCCAGGCGCATGGTACCGCCCAGGTCCGAGTTTTCATCGCGCAACTCGACTTTACCATCGTGGTTTTGCCACTCATTGATCAGTGCAACAACAGGTTGATCCGTATCAAGGTCGAACTCGGTCGAATTCGCGTTCGGCATGCCTGCCTTGTTGCGCGCGTATTCGATCAGGGCCACTTGCATGCCCAGGCAGATGCCCAGGTAAGGGATCTTGTTTTCACGGGCGAACTGGGCCGCCTTGATCTTGCCTTCCACGCCGCGCTTGCCGAAGCCGCCCGGCACCAGGATGGCGTCGTACTTGCCCAGGCCGTCGCAACCGGTCGTTTCGATTTCTTCCGAATCGATGTACTCGATGTTGACGCGGCTTTCCGTATGGATGCCGGCGTGGCGCAGCGCTTCGATCAGCGACTTGTACGACTCGGTCAGCTCGACATACTTGCCGACCATGCCGACGGTCACTTCCGCCTTCGGATGCTCCATCGTATAAATCAGCTTGCTCCAGATCGACAGGTCTGCCGGCGCCGGATCGAGGTCCAGCGCGTCGCAGATGATCTTGTCCAGACCCTGGTCGTGCAGCATCTGCGGCACTTTGTAGATGGTGTCGACGTCCCACACGGAAATGACGGCGTCTTCCTCGATGTTCGAGAACAGCGAGATTTTCGCGCGCTCGTCTTCCGGGATGGCGCGGTCGGCGCGGCACAGCAGCGCATTCGGCAAGATGCCGATTTCGCGCAGCTTTTGCACCGAGTGCTGGGTCGGCTTGGTTTTCAGTTCACCGGCCGAGGCGATGTACGGCACCAGGGTCAGGTGGACGAAGGCCGTGTTCTTGCGGCCGGCGCGCAGGCTCAGCTGACGCGCCGCTTCCAGGAAGGGCAGCGATTCGATATCGCCGACGGTGCCGCCGATTTCGCACAGGGCCACGTCGTAGCCTTCGGCGCCACGGCGGATGTAATCCTGGATTTCATTCGTGATATGCGGAATCACCTGCACGGTCTTGCCCAGATATTCGCCCCGGCGTTCCTTGCGGATCACCGATTCATAGATCTGGCCAGTGGTGAAGTTATTCACCTTTTTCATGCGGGTGGAGATGAAGCGCTCGTAGTGACCGAGGTCGAGGTCGGTTTCGGCCCCGTCGTCGGTGACGAATACTTCACCGTGTTGCATAGGGCTCATCGTGCCAGGATCGACGTTGATATACGGGTCGAGCTTGAGCATGGTGACTTTAAGGCCGCGCGATTCGAGGATCGCGGCGAGGGAGGCGGCGGCAATCCCTTTTCCAAGGGAAGACACAACGCCACCAGTGACGAAGACAAATTTGGTCATTGCAGATGGTGCCGAACGGCACGTGCGGGAAATTGAAATTATACACTAAAGCCCGCCTGCGGCGCTCCCCGCGCGCGGAAATTTGCGCCAAATGCCGACTATCCCGCCCCCTCCTGCTGTCTACGCACAACAAAATTACCCAATAGCAATAATTGAAATATTTCCAATTCCATATGTTGTGTGGGCGAGCGAACAGACCCTGCCACGACATGCGCCCAGACTGGAATTTTTCAACGGAGGATCATCATGAGCTACGAAGAACGCGACGCCTACGGCATGTATGTCAACCGCGGCCATAAAGGCCCCGGCCCTGAACTGATGGGTGCAGACACCCTGATCGGCGACCATGTGCACAACGCCAAGGATGAACACCTGGGCGAAATCAAGGAAATCATGATCGACATGCGCAGCGGCAAGATCGCCTATGCCGTCATGTCGCACGGCGGGGTCTTCACCATCGGCGAAAAGCTGTTCGCCGTGCCCTGGGAAGCGCTGCTGCTCGACACCGTCAACAAGCGCTTCACGCTCAACGTCGACAAGGAACGCATCGAAAACGCACCAGGCTTCGACACGGATAACTGGCCGAACATGGCCGATACCACGTGGGTGAACTCCATCCACAGCTATTATGGAACCACCCCGCGCGACTACTAAGCTCGCCGCAACCACCCCGGCGCCAGGCACCGGGGTGGTGTCACGCCCACCTTAAAAGCGGTATTCCAGCCCTGCCACATACGTCCTGCCGCGCGCCGTGCTCATCGGCGTATTCTCGTTCGACTGCGACGGCATCGAGTTCAGCCGGTTCAGCGCTTCCGAGTAATCCTTGTCCATGGCGTTCTGCACGGACAGGCGCAGGAACAGGTTTTTCGTCACCTGGTAACTGGCATACAGGTCGATCACGGCCGGGATCTTCGGATTGTCGACCTTGACGATGTCGCCCGTCACTTCATCCGTATTATTTTCCGGCGACAGGCGGCGGTTGGCGCCCGTGTGCTTGATGATGGCGCCCAGCTCCATCTTGTTGTCGAGCAGGCGCGTGCCCACGTCGAGGTTGTAATACGTGCTGGGCAGCTCGCTGATATCGGCCGCGCCAAACCACGCGCTGGCGATCGAGGTGGGCTGGCTGGTCTTTTCGCGCGTGTACGACAGGCGCGCATAGGCCGGCCCCAGCTGGTATTGCGCTTCCAGCTCCCAGCCGCGCGTGCGCACGGGCGTGGCCGAGTTGATGTAGATATACATATTCGTCACGTACTCATCGACCGTCTGCCAGTCCGTGGCCAGCACTTCCGCCATATTGCACTTGCGGCCGCCATCGCAGACGAGGAAGGACTGGCTGGTGATATAGCCATCGATCTTGCTCTTGAAATACAGGGCCTTGAAGTTCAGCGCGTCGTTGGCAGTCAGCAAGCCATGCAGGCTGGAATTAAAACCCAGCTGGTAGGTGGTCGATTTCTCGCCCTTCAGGAAGGGGTTCATCGACGCCCCGCCGTCATTCGAGAAAAACACTTCCTGCGGATTCGGGCCGCGCATGGTGCGCTCGGCGCTGGCGAACGGCTGGAACCACGGCGCCACCTGCGCGGAAACCAGCAGCGACGGGTTGATGCCATGCTCCTTCAGCGCGATATGCGCCGCCCCCTGCGGGAAGCACTTCACGCGCTCGTCGCAGGCGGGCTTGTAGCCGGTCAGCTCGAAGCGCGTGTAGTTCAATCCCGCATGGACTTGATAGATGCCGCGGTTGTACTGCAGGCCCGCGTACAGGCTGTCGATCTTTTGCTTGCCCGTGGGGCCAAACGTATTGTTTTCAATCGATTGCTGGTTGGCATCGGGATTGTCCGGGTCCTGCACCAGGCTTTCCACGTGCTTGCTGTACTCATTGCGCATCAACTTGCCGCCCACCGTCACCAGCGCGTCGCCACCGGCCAGCCTGAAGCTACTGGTGTTATTGATGTCGACGGCGTCGGCGCGGTTGGCCGCGTTGGTGTTGACGAAATTCATCAAGGCCTCGGGCATGTATTTCTGATTGCCGCGGCTGCTGCTGGCGATCACATTGAGGTCGATCAATTCGGAAAACGGCGTGTAGTGATATTTCACATAGTAATCATTACTCTGGATGTCGCGGCGCGTAAACGTGTTGCGGTAATCGCGCGCCGACAGTTCCAGTGCGTGGAAGTCGCTCAGTTTCAAGTCCAGCTTGAGCAATTGCGACTTTGGCTTCTGCTTGTAAAAACGGTTGTAGCCGAAGCCGAATTCCTCGCTGTCCGTACCCTTGCCATTCTTGTAGTTGTTACCGATGACACTCGCGCTGCTAGCCGCCAGGAAACCCACGCTGCCGCCGTCGAAGGCGGGGTTTTTCATGCCCACAGCCAGCATGGCGCTGCGTCCCACGCCGTTGCTGCCGGCCGACATCTTCGTGCGCGCGCCCGTCTTTTCGCCTGCGAAGACGACGTCATCGACACCGATGGTGCGGAAATTGGCGCTGCCGCCGAGCGCATTGATGCCGTCGCTGCCGACGGCATTGCCCCGTGACACATCCACGCCGATGATGAAGTTCGGGTCGATCAGGGTGCCGAACTGGCTGCCGGGCACGCCGCCATGCGACACATCCGACGGCGCGCTGCCGTAGTAATTCTGCGTCACGCCATCGACCATCATGTTGACGCGGCCCATGCCGGACAAGCCACGGATATTCACGCTGATGGCGCCTTGTCCCGGATCAATCTGCGTGAACGTGCCCGGCATGCCGCGCACGATCTGGTCCACGCTCTGCAGGCGCGTATCGGGGCCGCGCGCGCTGACGGCGCCCGGCTTTTCCAGCGCCTGCTGTTCCACGGACACCATTTCACCCGATACATTCAGCGGTGAAAACTCCACCTTGCCCGCGCTATTTTCCTGCGCCTGCGCCTGCTGCGCCAGCAACGCCATGCAAACGCCCACGGCTTGCGCCATTCTCTTGATATGCATACACCCTCGATTTGTTATGGTCAGATTTTTTTAATGAAAAGCAATCGGCATCCTCATGCCTTGTCTTGTCCCGCTTCCAGCTTGAACGAGACGGGCAAGGTGACGGTCACCGTGCCCTGGTGCAATACGTTGCCGGGCGGCGCAGGCAGCGGTTGCGCGCGCTCGAGCACTTGCAGCGCTTCGCGGTCGAGCAGCACCGTGCCCGATGAGGTGATCAATTCGCTGGACAGCAGCTTGCCGTCGCGGTCCACCTGGAAGCGCACCCAGGCGGCGCCGGCCCGCTTGCGCTGGCGCGCATCGCCCGGATAGCGCTTGAAGCGGGCCAGGTGGCCGAGCACCCGGCTTTGCCAGCTGGCCGGCGCCGCGCTGGACGACGGCGTGTCGCTATTCAACGGCGCCGCCTGCGGGCCGCGCACGGCGGAGGGTGCCGGCGTGGCACTGCTGCTGGCTTGCGCGGGCAATGCCGCTTCCTTGGCGGCATCCTTGCCCGGCTCCGTTGATGGACTGGCCACCGCCTTCTCCTCTTTTTCCGCCGCAACGATCTCCGGCGCGGCGGCGCGCGCCAGCACGGGTAGCGCCTGTTGCCGGACGGTGCTCTTTGGCGGCCGGGCCGCGCTGGACGCCACCGACTGGCGCGCCCCTGCCGCAGCCGCCTGCTGCGTCTCCGGCGACATCGCCTGCGCGGCAAACACCACCATCACGCTGGCCGCCGGATTGGCGGGCGTGACCATCGCAGGCTGCCAGCCGGCCCACAGCAGCAAGGCCAGCGCCGTGGACACCACCAGCGCCGTGGCGATGCCCCAGTTCAGGACGGGACGCGGCGCCAGCATGGACGGCGCACTCACCCGCCCTCCCGGCCCACCAGGCCCACTTTCAGGTAGCCGGCCTGCCGCAAGGCATCCATCACGCCCAGCACGTCTTCATACGCGGCCTGCTTGTCAGCCTGGAAAAACAGCGTGCGCTGGCGGTCGCCGCCCGTCTGCGCGTCGAGCAGGCGGCCCAGTTGCGCGCGCGCGACAGGCGACTCGCCCAGGTACAGGCTGTGGTCGGCCTTCAGTGAAACGAACAGCGGTTTTTCGGGGCGCGGCTCGGGCTTGGCCGTGGCGGCCGGCAAGTCGATCTTCAGGTCGACGGTGGCCAGCGGCGAGACCACCATGAAGATGATCAACAACACCAGCATCACGTCGATGAAGGGCGTGACATTGATCTCGCTCAACTCCGGCATGTCGGCCGTAGCGTCATCCTGGGAAGGGAACAGGCTGGCCATGGCTCAGGCCTGCTTGCGCGTGTCGAGGTCGCGGCTCAGCATCAGCAGCACTTGCGCCGAGGCGGCGCGCAGCTGCGCCTTGTACTGATTGATGCCACGGCTGAGCACGTTATAGATGACGACGGCGGGGATGGCCGCCACCAGGCCCAGCGCTGTCGCCAGCAAGGCTTCCGCGATGCCCGGCGCGACGGTGGCCAGGTTCGTGCTCTGGCTGACGGCAATGCCGATGAAACTGTTCATGATGCCCCACACGGTGCCGAACAGGCCAACGAACGGCGCCACGGCGCCTATGCTGGCCAGGAGACCGATGCCTTGCGTCATGTTGCGTACCTTGTGCGCGATCAACTGTTCCTGGCGAAAACCGGCGCGCTCCTTCAACGCTGGCGCCGGCGCATGGGCGTGCGACAAATTCAGTTCCTGCTGTACATCATCGAGCAAACCTTGGGCCAGCAACGACGCCCCGCTCTTTATTGCCGCATCCGCCAAGCACGTGGCCTGCTTCAGCACGGCGACGGCATGCGCCGCGTCGCGCCGGGCTTTCAGCAAACTGGCGCCCTTCACCAGCAAGACCACCCAGGTGGCCAGCGCGGCGGTCAATAAACCGATGAGGACGCTTTTCACCACCTGGTCGGCGGCGATAAACATGCCCAGCGGCGACATGTCATGCGGCAGCGCGGACGCTTGCGCGCCGGCATGCAACAGGGAAAGAACGACGCCGCAGGTAGCGGCTTGGAGACAGGACGAAGGGGTACGCATGGGAGCTTCAACAATCAACAGGCATGGCTGCGCCAACGGCGCGCACGCGCATGCAAAAAAATCGGACGGACTACCTGGCTGCTATGGAGGAGCTTGCTGGGGGGAGAGTGCCGGGCAGAATGCCCGGCGATATCAAACGACTGACGTCAAACGCCTTACCTGGCGCTGGCGACGGCGGGCGCCGCAACCGGCGTGAACCACACGAAGTCCGCCTGCGGCGCCTTGACCTCGGCGCCCTGGCGGGCCAGCACCAGCACCAGCGGCGCGGGACCGCCCGTCAAGTCCTGCACATGCAGCGGCACGCCCAGGTCCTTGTGCGCATGGTAGGCGCCGGCGATCAGCACGGCCGGCGCCGGCGCGGCCAGCAGGCGCTCGGCCATGCGGCGGTCGCGCTGTTGCTGCACCGACAGCATGGCGGCCAGGCGCGGCTCGTCGATCTGGTTGTCATGCATGACGCGGATGATGTCCTTTAATTTGCCATGCACCTTGCCGTCGTTGGCCAGGTTCGAATGCTTGCCCTGCACGCCAGGCTTGTCGGCAAACATTTGCTTGATTTCACTACGGTCCAGGTTGGCCGACCAGACGGGATACGGCGCGCGCATCACGGTCATCACGAGGTCGCCATACTGCTCCCACTTCCAGTTCGGCTGCCACGCCACCAGCTCGGCCACGTGCTCGGGACGCACGACGGGATCCGTCTGCAGCCACGGCTTGACCTTGTCCACCTTGGCTTGCTGGTCCGGATTCAGCATTTCCAGCAGCACGCTGCCTTGCGGGCGCCGGCCCTGCAGCTGCTGCAACAGCCATTGCTCGATCCGGTGATGACTGAGCTGGTCATGCTGCTCGCCGATGATGACGCGCGGCGCGGCGGCCAGCTGGGCCAGCAGTTGCTCGGCGCTCAGGCGCTGGCCGCTGCGCAGGTCGACGATCTCGCCCAGCTGGCGCACCTCTGGCGCAGCGGCAGGCGTGGCGGCGGCAGTGCCGGTGGCCACGCTGCCTGCCGGCGCGACGCTGCTGCAGGCGCTCAGGGCCAGCACGCAGGCGGGCAGGACAGCGGAGAGGGACAGGGGAAATTTCATGGGCATGGCCTTTCGGGTCAAAGCTGCGGATCAAAGCTGTTGCAAAAACACTCAGGCGGGCATTCTAATAGAAATGATTCTCATTTACAACCAAGACACGGCACTCCCCGCTGATTTTTTTACAATGGGCAAAAATCCAGGATGACGGCTCCGCTGCAATCCGCAGTTGCAGAGTAGAATAAAATAAACGGAGGACACGCGTGAACCATACTGACCAGTTGGCGGCACTGAAAAAACCGCTGCCGGAATCCCTTGCTGCCGTACTTTCCCTGATTTTTGCCGACCGCTTTTCCATGACGCAAGCCATGCGCGAACACCATGGCCGCGACGAGTCGAGCTATCCCCCCATGCTGCCGGACGCCGTCATCTTCGCCCATTCCACCGAGGAAGTGGCGGCCGCCGTCAAGCTGTGCAGCGCGCACGACGTGCCCGTCATCGCCTACGGCAGCGGCACCTCGCTCGAAGGCCACGTGCTGGCCCTGCATGGCGGCGTCACGATTGATCTGTCGCAAATGCACCAGATGGTGGCAGTGCATGGTGAAGACTTGACGGCCACCGTGCAGGCCGGGGTGACGCGCAAGCAACTCAACGAGGAAATCCGCGACACGGGCCTGTTCTTTCCCATCGACCCGGGCGCCAATGCCTCGCTGGGCGGCATGGCGGCCACGCGCGCCTCGGGCACGAACGCCGTGCGCTACGGCACGATGCGCGAAAACGTGCTGGCCCTGACGGTGGTGACGGCCGATGGCCGCATCATCAAAACGGGCACGCGGGCGAAAAAATCGTCGGCCGGCTACGACCTGACGCGCCTGTTCGTCGGCAGCGAGGGGACGCTGGGCATCATCACGGAAGTGACGGTGAAACTGTACCCGCTGCCGGAAGCGATCTCGGCGGCCGTGTGCTCGTTCCCCGGCACGGGCGAAGCCGTCAGTGCCGTGATCCAAACCATCCAGATGGGCGTGCCCGTGGCACGGGTCGAGTTTCTCGATGAAAACGGCGTGAAAGCCATCAACGCCTACGACAAGATGGCGCTGCCGGAAAAACCGCTGCTGCTGTTCGAGTTCCACGGCACGCCGGCCAGCGTCGCCGAACAGGCGCAGCTGGTGCAAGACATCGCGGCAGAACACGGCGCCAGCGATTTCGAGTGGGCCAGCCGCCCCGAAGAACGCTCGCGCCTGTGGGCCGCGCGCCACAACGCGTATTTCGCGCTGCTGCAGATGCGCCCCGGCAGCCGCGCCATTTCCACCGATTGCTGCGTGCCGATTTCGCGCCTGGCCGAGTGCATCCTGGCCACCAAGGCCGATTGCGAAGCGCAGGGCCTCGTCTACGCCATCATCGGCCATGTGGGTGACGGCAATTTCCACGTGCAGATGCTGGTCGACCCCGATGATCCGGCCGACATCGCGCGCGCCGAAAAGGTCAACAGCGACATGGTCACGCGCGCCATCGGCATGGACGGCACCTGCACGGGCGAGCACGGCGTGGGCATGCACAAGATGGCCTTCCTCGTGGAGGAGCACGGTGTAGGCGCCATCGACACCATGCGCGCCGTCAAGCACGCGCTGGATCCGAAGAACATCATGAATCCAGGCAAGATCGTCAGGTGGTAATGCGTCAGGCAGGTCAAACGCATGCAGGGGGCGTAGCCTGGCCGGCGGTCCCTTGCTGTCATCGCTTGGCTCTGCTCGCTTGATGGTGTAATGTGGCGCGCCTGGCATTAAGACCACCCCTTTCAGGATCAACGATGAGCATCTCAAAAGCCATTGCCGCCGCTATCTGGATATGCGGCATGGCCTATTATTGCGTCCATACCTTCCCGGACAAGCTGCAAGTGGACGCACAATGTGGCCCCGG
Organism: Janthinobacterium sp. GW822-FHT07H10; assembly: GCF_058798675.1. Lineage (NCBI taxonomy): Bacteria > Pseudomonadati > Pseudomonadota > Betaproteobacteria > Burkholderiales > Oxalobacteraceae > Janthinobacterium > Janthinobacterium sp. GW822-FHT07H10. The sequence continues at coordinate 83,671 of NZ_JBXAKS010000008.1, read as the reverse complement.
CGCCTATGCGAACTTCATCGCCGATGTGTAGCCATTATTGCTGTTTGGCGTCAGCGGTCTTGTGTGCGGATGCAGCCATTTATTTCGACACTATCAGGAACCGGATGGCCGGACACTGTTCCTTGCGGTTGCCATGTTCAGCTGGGGAATCGCCTTCCTTGTTGGCAGAATCATTCTGCAACAGCGCGGGCTATTGATGGAAGTGCGCACAGATACGCGACGGGCACCAGGTCGCTGAGGTCCCCGCTCCTGGGTGGATAGTCAATCCAGTGCCATGCGCATCGGCACGAAGGCGATGCCATCCATCTCCACCTTCGGTCCGGTGGCGACAAAGCCCAGGCGCGCATACAGAGGCAAGGCATACAGGGAGGCGTTCACCGTAAAGCCCGTCGTATTGCCGGCGGCGATGGAAGCGTCACGCGCCGCCTGCCACAGCCGGCGCGCCATGCCGCGCCGGTGCAGCGCGCGCGGCACGAACATGTGGAACAGATGCGTGTTGTCGCGCATGGCCACCACGCCGGCCAGTTCGCCATCGATATGCGCGAGCTGGTAGGCGTAGCGGCTCTGCGACAGATAGCCTTCGATGGCCGGCTGGCGGCAATGCTCGATGAACTTTTCCGCTCCCGCACCGTCCGGGTGCAGGGTCAAAAAAGGCATCAAGTCGTCGATCAGGGCAACGATGGCGGGCGCGTCCGCCACCAGGGCGGGACGCAGAGTCGGTTCGGGCAAGGGTGTCATGCGTAAATCATGCCATGCCGGCATCCTTTTATACAACACTCAGCAAAAATCGCGGCTGCTGGTACGCAAGCGTCCCAGCAAATGCGACATGTCGACCAGGCGCCTGGCCACCAGGTTGCGTACGATGCCTTCCCTCTGCCACACGCCATACACGCCCAGCAGCGGCGCGCTCAGCACTTCGCGCCGCTGGCTTTCCACCAGGTCTGGCCAGACGATGACGTTCACCGTGCCCGTCTCGTCTTCCAGGGTCATGAAGATGACGCCCTTGGCCGTGCCAGGCCGCTGACGCACGGTGACGATGCCGCAGGCGCGCGCCACCTGCCCGTTCGTGTAAGTCATCAGCGTGGAGGCGGGCAGGAAGCGCTGCGCCAGCAACTGCGTACGCAGCAGCGCCAGCGGGTGGCGCCCCAGGGTCAGCCCCTGCGCGCGGTAATCGCTGACGATGGCCTCGCCTTCCGTCGGTGCGGGCAGCGCGGGCAAGTCCTCCTCATGCGTGGTGGAACGCAGCAGATCCTTGTCCGGCACGGCGCCAGCCGCCTGCCACAGCGCCGCGCGGCGGTGACCGGCCAGCGCGTGCAGCGCGTTGCCAGCGGCCAGCACCTGCAAGTCATGGCGATCCAGGCCGCCACGCCGGGCCAGGTCGGCCACGTCCGCAAAGGCGGCGATGGCGCGCGCATCCTCGATGCGCCGGGCGGCCTCTGCGCGCATGCCGAACAGGCTGTTCAAGCCCAGGCGCACGGCGGGCGCGGCGCCCTGCTCCCCCGCCGCTTCCAGCGTTGCCTCCCAGCCGCTGACAGCCACGTCGACGGGCTGCACTCGCACACCATGCCGGCGCGCATCCTGCACCAGTTGTGAGGGACTGTAAAAGCCCATGGGCTGGCTATTGAGCAAGGCGCACAGGAAAGCGGCCGGTTCGTGGCATTTCAGCCAGGAACTGGCATACGTCAGCAGGGCGAAACTGGCCGCGTGCGACTCGGGAAAACCGTATTCGCCAAAGCCCTCGATCTGGCTGAAGATGGCTTCCGCGAACTTTCGCTCATACTGATTTTTGACCATCGTTTCGACGATGCGTTCCTTGTAATTGTTCATGCCGCCTTTGCGTTTCCAGGCCGCCATGGCGCGCCGCAACTGGTCCGCCTCGCCCGGCGTGAAATCGGCGGCGATGATGGCCACCTGCATCACCTGCTCCTGGAAGATCGGGATGCCCAGGGTGCGCCCCAGGGCCTTTTCCAGGCCCTTCGGATAGTCGACCGGCTCCTTTTTCTGGCGCCGCTGCAGATACGGATGCACCATGCCGCCCTGGATGGGGCCGGGACGCACCAGCGCCACCTCGATGACGAGGTCGTAGAATTCACGGGGCCGCAGGCGGGGCAGCATGCTCATCTGCGCGCGCGACTCGATCTGGAACACGCCGATGGTGTCGGCTAGGCACATCATGTCGTAGGTGGCCGGGTCTTCGCGGGGAATATCCTGCAGGCGGAATTCCTCGCCGCGCCGCGCCCCCACCAGCTCCAGGGCGCGACGCAGGGCCGACAGCATGCCCAGCGCCAGCACATCGACCTTCATCAAGCCCAGTTCCTCGAGGTCATTCTTGTCCCACTCGATGACGCTGCGCTCGGCCATGGTGGCGTTTTCAATCGGCACCAGGCGCGACAATTTTCCATGCGCAATGACGAAGCCGCCCGGATGCTGGGACAAGTGGCGGGGAAATCCCAGCAGTTGCTGCGCCAGGCCGGCCCACTGCTGCGACAATTCCGCCTCCGGGTCGAGTCCGCATTCGGCCAGGCGGTCCAGCAGATCGCGCTTGCCGTCGAACCAGCGATGCGCCTTGGACACTTTTTCCACGATGGCCAGGTCGATCCCCAGCGCCCTGCCGCTGTCGCGCAAGGCGCTCTTCGGCCGGTAGCTGATCACCACGGCCGCCAGCGCGGCCCGCTCGCGGCCATATTTGCCGTAGATATATTGAATGACCTCTTCGCGCCGCTGGTGCTCGAAATCGACGTCGATATCGGGCGGTTCATTACGCTCGCGCGACATGAAGCGCCCGACCAGCGAATTGCCGCGCGCCGGGTCCACTTCCGTGATGTGCAGGCAATAGCAGACGGCCGAATTGGCGGCCGAGCCCCTGCCCTGGCACAGGATGTTTTGCGTGCGCGCAAAGTGCACGATGTCGTACACGGTCAAAAAGTAGGCTTCATACGACAGCTCGGCGATCAGCGCCAGCTCCTGCTCGATCTGCTCCTGCACGTTGGCAGGTATGCCCAGCGGAAAGCGCAGGCGCGCGCCCGCATACGTTTCCTGGCGCAAATAAGTCGCTGGCGTGTGGCCGCGCGGCACCAGTTCGTCGGGATAGTCATAACGCAGGCTGTCGAGCGAAAATGTGCACATGTCGGCGATGCGCACGGTTTCCGCCAGCGCCTGCGGCGGATACACATTGGCCAGGCGCAAGCGCGCACGCAGATGCTGTTCCGCATTCTGCGCCAGCGCATAGCCGCATTCGCCCACGGGCTTGCCCACGCGAATCGCGCACAGCGTATCGAGCAAGGGCTTGCGCGAGCGCACATGCATGCACACGTGGCCCACGGCCGCCACGGGCAAGCCCAGCGCTTGCGCCGCTTCCTGCACGGCAAGACGGTGCGCGTCGTCCTGCGCCCGCTGCAGCAAGTTCAAGCCCACCCAGCTGCGTTCGCGGCCAAAGGTGGACACCATCCACGCCCCCTGCGCGTGCACGGTTTCCAGCGGCGCCGGATAACTGGGCAGCAAGACCATCAGGCAGCCGGGCAAACCCCGCAAATGGGCGAATTCGGCCGATGGCGCGGCAAGATCGTCGGGGGTCAGCAGATAGCGCCCCTTGGCCGCCCGCGTGCGCGCCATGGTGATCAGTTCCGACAGGTTGCCATAGCCTTCGGGGTCCCGCACCAGCGCCAGCAAGGACAGGGCCGGGCTGCCGTCAGCCTGCGTCAGGTGAAAATGCGCGCCTATGATCAGGGGAAAATCGGCCCGCTTGGCCGTCGCATGGGCGCGCACGACGCCGGCCAGCGAACACTCGTCCGTGATGGCCAGCGCGCGGTAGCCGAGCTGCACGGCGCGCGCCACCAGCTCCTGTGCATGCGAGGCGCCATGCAGGAAGCTGAAATTGCTCAGGCAGTACAACTCAGCATACTCGGGTAAGGCTGCGCCCCCCATGATCTACCTCAATAACTGTATATAAACACAGTATATTATACTCATCTTGAGTGGGACTTCTCAGTTATGCTGACGTTTTACCTTGCGCATCGCTCACCATGATCGTTCACCTTTTAAAATGTTTCGGTGCCGAACCCGGCGGCGGCAATGCGGCGCTGGTCGTGGAAAACGACGACAGCGGCGAAACCGGGCGCCAGCGCTTTGCCCGCGAGCGCAATGTGAGCGCCTGCGTCTTCATCGACCGCCAGGCCGATGGCGGCATCGTGCTCGACTATTTCTATCCGCACACGCGCAGCCCCCTGTGCCTGCACGCCACCCTGGCAGCCAGCCACGTCTTGCTGACGGCGCCTGGCGCGCCGGCGACACTGACGGTCACGACCGCCATGCGCGGACAAGCCTTGCACCTGCTGCGCAGCGCGCAGGGATTGTTCATCGGCCTGGCGCCCCAGCCTGCCCCCGCCGTCGCCATCGAGCACTATGTGCCGTCGGAACTGATGGGCCAGCACATGCACCTGGCGTCACCGCCTGTGATCGCTTCCGTGGGCAGTCCGAAGCTGCTGCTGGAAGTGGCCGACCGCACCACCCTGCGCGCCTTGCGGCCGAACCTGGAATTGATCGCCGACTGGAGCGCCCTGCATAAGGTCAGCGGCTGCTATGCGTATTGCCGCACGGGCGAAGGCGAATACGAAGGGCGCAACTTCAACCACCTCGATCCGGCGCTGGAAGACAGCGCCACGGGCGTGGCGGCAGGGGCGCTGGCAGCGTACTTGCAGCAGTCGCTGCGCCTGCATCAGGGCCACCTGACGCAGCAGCCGTGCCTGATCCAGGTGCAATACAGCGCGCATGAAATCCGGGTGGGCGGCATGGTGCAACGCAGCACCTGAATGGGGCATGCCGCACCAGCGCAAGGCAGGCAAAGCATTAAGCAAAAGATAATCAACCAGGAAACAACAGTTACTAGCAATTTGTAATAACAAAACAAAGTATCGCTGGTGAGTCTTGAAATGTTGGCACTAGAATCGAGTGAGCAATAACATCAACCATCGACCTGGAGATACTGCGTGCCGACCCTCACCACCTTGCATAAAGCAGTCCTCATCAGTCTGTACGGCAGCGCCGCACTGGCCGCCTTCAGTCCCGCCGCCATGGCCCAGAACACGGAAGCGGCTGCCACGGATGGCCCCGTGCAAACAGTCAGCGTGGTCGGCTCGCGCCGGGTCGCCAGTTCCGCCACGGACACCATGGTGCCGGTCGATATCATCCCCATTTCCAGGGTGGCGGAGCAAGGCGGACAATTTGATCTGGCGCAATCGCTGCAATACATTTCGCCTTCGTTCAACTCCACGCGCCAGACGGGCGCCGACGGGGCCGACCTCATCGATTCGGCCGCCCTGCGCGGACTCGGCTCCGACCAGACGCTGGTGCTGGTGAACGGCAAGCGGCGCCACACGACGGCCCTCGTCAACCTGTTCGGCGCGCGCAACCGCGGCAACACGGGCACGGACATGAATGCGATTCCCTTGCTGGCGATCAAGAATGTGCAAGTGCTGCGCGACGGCGCCGCCGCCCAGTACGGCTCGGACGCCATTGCCGGCGTGATCGATATCGAACTGAAGAAAAGCCTGGGCTGCGAAGCGGTGGCCGGCTACAGCCAGTACTCGGCCGGCGATGGCAATAACTACATGACGTCAGCCTACTGCGGCATCGCCCTCGGCGACAAGGGCACGATTGCCATCACGGGCGAATACCTGGACCGGGGCCGCTCGAACCGCGCCGATGCGGACAGCATGCGCATCATCGGCGACACCAAGTCCAAGAACAAAACCCTGTACGTGAATGGCGACTATGCCACCAGCACCACGGGAAAACTGTACTTCACGGCGGGCGCGCAGACGCGCGACGCGTCGAGCGCCGCGTTTGGCCGCGGCGGCATCGGCAGCGACGACATCCCGTCGCGCAATTCGGCCGCCATGTATCCGGACGGCTTCGTGCCTTTCATCAATGGCAAGATCGACGACCAGTACGCCACCATCGGCCACCGCAGCCAGATCGGCGAATGGCATGCGGATTTCTCGCAAACCTATGGCTACAACAAGATGCGCTACGACATCAGCCATACGCTCAACGCATCCATCGCCAACCGCGACTTGCTGGCCGGCGGCAAGGGCGTGAGCGCCAGCAACTTTGACGCGGGCGGTTTCTCGTTCCAGCAGCTGACCAGCAACGCCGACTTCAGCCGCTATTACGACACGGTGATGCGCGGCATGAACGTGGCCTTCGGCGCCGAATACCGCAGCGAGGAATACAAGATCATGGCCGGCGAAGAAGCTTCCTACATCGACGCCGACGGCGTGGGCGTGGGCGGCAACGCGGGCAGCCAGGGCTTCCCCGGCTTCCAGCCCGGCGACGCCACCAAGGCCAGGCGCCACAGCATCGCCGCGTATGGCGACGTGGAACTGGACTGGACGGAGCGCCTGAAAACCCAGGCCGCCCTGCGCTACGAGAAATTCAGCGATTTCGGTTCCACCGTGACGGGCAAGCTGGCCGCCAGCTATAAGGTGGCGCCCGAGGTGCTGCTGCGCGGCTCGGCCAGCACGGGCTTCCGCGCGCCGTCCCTGCAGCAAGTGTATTTCTCGTCCACCTTCACCGACTTCATCGGCGGCGTTCCCACCGACGTGGTGCTGGCGCCCAATGGCGGCGCCGTCGCCAACGCGGCCGGCATCCCGAAGCTGAAGGAGGAAAAATCCACCAGCTTCACCTTCGGCGCCACCTGGACGCCGACGCAAGCCATCTCCGTGACGGCCGACCTGTACAACATCAAGATCAAGGACCGCATCGTGCTGTCGGGCCGCTTCAATGCCGACAACTACCCTGACCTGGCGGCGCGCCTGGCCTTGCTGGGCGTGGGCGAGGCGCAATTTTTCGTCAACTCCATCGACACGCGCACGCGGGGACTGGACCTGACGGCCTCGCACAAGGGCGAACTGGCCGGCAACCGCCTGAACAGCTTCCTGGCCCTCAACCTGAGCAAGACGGAAGTGACGAAGGTCAAGACGCCCGACTCGCTGAAAGGCTACGAAGACGTGCTGCTGTCCGAACGCGAGCGCCTGTTCATCGAACAGGGCGGCCCGCGCGCGAAAGCCACCTTGGGCTTCGACTACATCACGGGCAAGCTGGAATCGGACTTGCGCATCATCTACTTCGGCCCGCAAACCCTGGGCACCTTCAGCGGTACGGCCGAAGGCGTGCCGAACGCGCGCTACCAGGCCAAGACCTCGGCCGACCTGAGCTTTACCTACAGCATCAACAAGAACACCAAGCTGACGTTTGGCGGCAACAACATCTTCAACGTCAAGCCGACCACGCAGAACGCCGACGAGACGGACAACGGTTTCAAGTACGACAGCGTGCAGTTCGGCCTGAATGGCGCATCGTACTTCGGGCGGCTGTGGGTGAAGTTCTGATCCCGCGATGCGCGTGACAACAGCGGCTGCGCCAGTGTGGGCAGCCGCTGTTTTTTTGTCGCTGTCATCGATACGAGTGATTAATGGCGGCTTTCGCCTGTGGATGCAATCGTGCGTTGGCGGCCGGCGCGACGCCAGATCAGACCGTGAAGGGTGTCAGCAGCGCTGCCATGCCATTGACGCTATCATTTATGTTCACAGGCAAAACCGCCGACAAGATTGATTATTTATTCAATACTTATTATTAATAATGAAAAAGATCGCCGTTATCGCCATTTTTGCTGCTACGTTCGCGTCGATAGCTCAGGGAGCCGGCCGGCCGGAAGGGCTACCTGGCCAATCCGGCACACCTGCTGTGACCATTGAAAATGCATTTTCTCCTGATAGTGGAGCAGAGGAATTGGTTCTCAAGGTCATCAATACATCCGTTTCCAAAATCAGACTCGCCGCGTACTCCTTCAACTCTCGCCAGATAGCAGAAGCGTTGCTGAACGCTAAGAAACGAGGAGTCGATGTCCAGGTACTTGTTGATGCCCGGCGAAACCAGCGAAAGAACAGCATTGCGGTCCTCGACCTGCTATTCAAGGCTGGCATTCCAACGAAAACTATTTCAGTTTATGCCATGCATCATGATAAATACATCGTTGCTGATGATGTGTCCGTTCAAAATGGGAGTTTCAACTACAGCAGGGATGCCGCCACGTCAAATAGCGAAAATGTCGTTGTCGTATGGAACAGCCCAGAATTGGCGAAATCGTTCCTGCTCCACTGGCAAAATCGATGGGACAAGGGTATCGACTATCGATACGTGGCAGACAAAAGAGACGCCGGCGCCCGTTGAAACCATCGTTTCACCATCCTGCAATCCATCTACGATGAAACCTGAACGGCCACATGGTGAGATGTCATGACTATGCCCACACTGGAATTCTGGTTCGATTTCGGCAGCAACTACAGCTACCTGAGCGCCATGCGCATCGAGGCGCTGGCGCGTGAGCAGAACGTTGACGTCGTCTGGAAGCCTTTCCTGCTGGGCGTCGTCTTCAAGGCCCTGGGATGGGAAACGTCGCCCTTCGTTGTGCAAAAAATCAAGGGCGACTACATGTGGCGCGACATGGCGCGCCTATGCGAGAAATATGGCTTGCCGTGGCGCCAGCCCGGCACCTTCCCCCGCACCGCCCTGCTGCCCATGCGCGTGGCCCTCGTCGGTGCCGACCAGGGCTGGATCGCGCCGTTTGCGCAGCGCATGATGACGATGAATTTTGCCGCGGACCGCGAGATCGACAACGTCGAAGCGGTCAGCGAGGCATTAACGGAACTGGGGCTGGACGCACCGGCCATCCTGGCGCGGGCTTTGACACAGGACAACAAGCTGCGCCTGCGCCGCCAGACTGGTCAGGCGCAGGCGCTGAAGCTGTTTGGCGCGCCCAGCTTCATCAGCGCGGGCGAGCTATTCTGGGGCAATGACCGGCTCGAGGATGCGCTGGCGCACGCGGCGGCCGCCTGCCGTTAAACTCAGCTCGCCGCCAGCGCCGCGATCTCTTTCTGCATGTTTTCAATGGCCCGCTCGTTGTACTGGCTGGCGAAATACGCATCGCCAAACAGCTGCCCCGCCTGCGCCTTGCCGCTTAAATGCTGCAGGGCCAAGCTCCGTTGCTGCTTGAAGCGCACGGGGTCGACGTGCGCGTATTCGCGGCCGATCGCTTGCGTGTAGGCTTGATAGACTTCGTCGTCCTGGCCCAGGATGGCCAGGTCGGCGCTGAGCATGACATCCTTCAACGCATGCGTAATCGAGGAAGCCTGGAAGTGGTCGGTGGCGCGGATCAGTTGCGCTACATCAGCATTGTCGCCCACATCGAGGCCGCTGCCCAGCCACAGCTGGGCGCTCGCCTCTTCGCTTGAATACAGGGCGTCTTCATCGTGGCTGTAGACGGCGTCGTGGAACCAGAATGCCTTCTTCACCAGCGCGCTGTCGCGTTTGGCCGCATAGCTGTTGTCGGCCCAGACACGGATCTCGGACAAGCCGTGCACCAGGTGATCAAGGTTGTGATAATGGCGGTCCACGCCGCCATACGCCTGCGGTCCCGTCAGGTGTGCGAACCAGTGGTCAAACACGGCGATCTCGGCCTCGGCCGCGCTGGAGTAATTCCACAGCGCTTCCCATTCCTTGCGCAGGCAGTCGAGGATCCACGCCTGGTAGGCGGGGCCGGGAACGAATTTCTTCATGGTCCAGTTCCAGCCGACGGGACCTTCCAGCGCCTTGACGAAGCTGGAGCTGACGGAACCGAGGTCGCGCGGCGGCATCACGAAAATGGTCTTGGCCCCCTGCAGCACGTCCACATTCGTTTGCTGGATCAGGTTTTCATAGTCGAAATCGGCTGTCGTGCGGATGCCGCGTATCAGGTAGTCGCAGCCGTGCTTTTTCGCCGCGCGCGCCGTGTAATCCCCTTTGACGATGACCACCTGCACATTCTCCCAGCCGCACTCGCGCGCACTCTGCTCGATGATGCGCTTGCGGTCCTCGGCGGGAAACTGCGGTTTCTTGGCGGGGTTTTGCGACAGGAAGACGATCACCTCGTCGGCAAGCGAACGCGCCTCGCCGATCACCCACATATGGCCGTTGGTAATGGGGTCGAGGGTTCCTGAAAATCCGATCTTCTTCATGCTGCTTGCTCCCTGATATGGCTGCTGTTGTTGCGCAGACAATATAGATATGGCCAGCATACGTCAATGCACACGGCACAAAAAATCAAACCTCGAGCAACTGCCATCACACTGTATCGACCATGAAATGTCTCGCCTTGCAGCAACGGTAAAAATAGCGGCAGATTGCTTGCTCAATATTATCAATACAACTTAGAATCATTTTCTTTAATTAAAATACAAGAAATATCATGTATAAATTTATCAGCATGCTTGCTTTGCTATTCGCCACGCAATCGAATATCGCCTATGCGGGGGAACAAAGCGGAAAAGTCCTGAACCTGATCGTTCGGTCCAGCGATGGCATGATCTATTTTGAGATGGAAAATAAGGCCACGGGAAAACCCGCCTGCGCGACCCATTCCTACTGGATCATTGCCGATGAAAAATCGACCACGGGGAAACAACAAATGGCGATGCTGCTGGCTGCCCGGGTAAGCGGCCAGGTTATCAGCGTGTATGGCACTAATACGTGTACGCGCTGGTCCGATGGCGAAGATGTCTCCGGCATCATATTCTGACGGTACACAGAATATATATATATCCTGAATCCGGCATTGAAATAAAAAAGCCTGGAATATCTCATTCCAGGCTTTTTTATTTCAATGCCGCCAGCTTTGCCAGCACCGTTTTCCGGTAATACGGCCGCCTACGATGAAATCACGTTTTCACTGGCCGAAGCGGAAACTCCACGCGCACGCACAGGCCGCCCAGGCGTTCGGACTTGTCCAGCACCAGGCGCGCGCCGTGGCGTTCGGCGATGGCCTTGATGATGGCCAGCCCCAGGCCGCTGCCATTGGCGTCCGTGCCCGGCACGCGGTAGAAGCGGCTGAAGACGCGCTCGCGCTCCTCGGGCGGGATGCCGGGGCCGCTGTCTTCCACCGACAGCGTCACGCCGACGGGACTGGCGCGCAAGTCGATGTCGACCGTGCCACCCTGGGGCGTGTACTTGATGGCGTTGTCGACCAGGTTGCGCAGCATGATGTTGAGGGCGTCGGCCTGGCCGGCCACCTTGGCCGGGTCCATGTGGTGCAGGCCCAGGTCGATCTTGCGCGCCTGCGCGATGCCCGCCATGTCGCCCAGCGCCCGCTTGACGACGTCGTTCAAGTCCACCGCCTGCAGCTGGTCGCCGCTGGCGGCGCTCGCTTCCTGGCGCGCCAGCACCAGCAGCTGTTCGACCAGGCGCGTGGCCCGCTCGATGCCGGCGCTCACGCGGGAAATCGCCAGGCTGCGCTTGTCCGCCGATTCGGCCCGCTCCAGGCTCAATACCTGCAGTTTCAGGGCCGCCAGCGGGGTGCGCAATTCATGCGCGGCGTCGGCGACGAAATGCTGCTGCGCGTCGAACGCCGTCTTCACGCGCCCGAACAGCAGGTTCAGTTCATGCACGAGCGGCCGCACTTCGTCGGGCAAGCCCGCTTCCGAGACGGGCGACAAGTCGTCCGCCTGGCGCGCCGCCACCTGCTTGCGCACGCGCGAGACGGGAGCCAGCGAACCGCTGACCACCCACCACACGACCAGCATCAAAATCGGCGCCATCAGCGCGATGGGACCCACCGTGCGCAGCGCCAGGCTGCCGGCCATGCGCTTGCGCACGGCCATGTCCTGGGCGATCTGCACGGTCTGGGAACTGGTCTGCACGGAAAAGATGCGGTAGGTGGTGCCGTTGGCCTTCACATTGGAAAAGCCCAGCACGGCGCGCTGCGGCAGTTCCGCGCGCGTGATCGAACGGAACACCTGCACGCCATCCGGCGTCCATACCTGCACCACCATGTCGTTGTTGACGGGATCGGCCGGCAAGGCTTGCGCATGGTTGGCCAGCGGCGCGCCGGAGCGCAGCGACAGGGCCATTTGCTGCATGTGGTAATCGAAGATCTGGTCGGCGTCGTACAGGGCGCTGCGGTAGGCGATCGACGCCTGCGCCAGGGCCGCCATGATGATGGCCGCCAGCAAAAACCACAGCAGACGGCCGCGCAGCGAATGCGTCACCGTGACCTTCATCCTCATGCCTTGGGCACCATGTAGCCGAGGCCGCGCACGTTCTGGATCAGGTCGCTGCCCAGCTTCTTGCGCAAGCCGTGGATATACACTTCCACGGCATTGCTGTTGACTTCATCCTTCCAGCTGTACAGCTTTTCTTCCAGCTGCGCGCGCGACAGCACGATGCCGGGGCGCGCGATCAGCGCTTCGAGCACGGCCCACTCGCGCGCCGACAGGTTGACGGGATGGCCATCGGCGATCACTTCGCGCGTCAGCGGATTGATGGACACGCCCTGGTGCTCGAAGATCGGTTCCGGCCGTCCCGAAGCGCGCCGCAGCAGGGCGCGTATGCGCGCCAACAACTCATCGAGGTCATACGGCTTCAACACGTAATCGTCGGCGCCCGCATCGAGTCCCGCGATGCGCTGCTCGACGGCGTCGCGCGCCGTGGCCACGAGCACCGGCGTGTCGAGTTTGCGCAAACGCATCGAACGCAGCACATCGAGACCATCCTTGCGCGGCAAGCCCAGGTCCAGCAGCACCAGGTCATAGGTTTGCGTTTGCAGGGCCGTATCGGCCATGTCGCCATCCTTGACCCAGTCCACCGCGTAATGCTCGGCGCGCAGCAAGTCGAGCACTACCTCGCCGATCATCGTATCGTCTTCCACCAGCAATAGCCGCATGCCCTACTCCTTCATATTCACTGTTTTATCGACCTTGCATCCTGCGCCGGATCAACCGAGGCGCACGGGAATGAAGATCTTATCGGGGCCGCGCTGTATCAGCAAGGCCACCGACTTGGCGGACTTGTCGACGACGTCGCGCACCTGCTCGACGGTATTGACGGGACGGCCATTGACCGACAATAGCACGTCGCCCGGCTGCACCCCGGCATTGGCCGCAGCGCCGCCCGCATCTTCCACCAGCAGGCCGGCGCTGATGCCCGCCTCGCGTTTTTCATCCGATTGTAACGGACGCAGGGCCAGGCCCAGTTTCACCTTGCCGGCGGCGCTATCGCTCTTCGCCACTTCGGCCACCTTGTCGGCCGCATTGCCCAGCGTGGCCGTCAGGCTGACGATCTTGCCGTCACGCCAGACATCCATGCTGATCTTGTCGCCTGGCAAGGAAGTGCCCACCAGCGCCGGCAAGTCGGCCGAGGCAACGATGCGCTGACCATTTACCTTGCGCACCACGTCGCCCGACTTCAGGCCCGCCTTGTCGGCCGGGCTGCCGCGCTCCACGTTGGCGACCAGCGCGCCTTCCGGCGTGGCCAGCTTGAACGAGTCGGCAAAGCCCTGGTTGACTTCCTGCACCGTCACGCCCAGCTTGGCGTGGCTGGCCTTGCCCGTGGCGACGATCTGGTCCTTGATGCGGCTGGCCAGGTCGATCGGGATGGCGAACGACAGGCCCTGGAAGCCGCCCGTCTGGCTGTAGATCTGCGAATTGATGCCGACCACTTCGCCGCGCGTGTTGAACAGCGGACCGCCCGAGTTGCCGGGGTTCACCGCGACGTCGGTCTGGATGAAGGGCACATTGCTGTCGTCAGGCAGGGAACGGCCCTTGGCGCTGACCACGCCGGCCGTCACCGTGCTGTCGAAACCATACGGCGAACCGATGGCCAGCACCCATTCGCCCACTTTCAGGTCGCTCGAATGGCCGAGCGGCACGATGGGCAGGTTGTTGGCGTCGATCTTCAGCACGGCGATATCGGTCTTCGGATCCGTGCCCAGCACCTTGGCGCGGAATTCGCGGCGGTCGTTGAGCTTGACGGTCACTTCGCGCGCATCGCGCACCACGTGGGCATTCGTCATGATGATGCCGTCCGGACTGACGATGAAGCCGGAACCGAGGCCGTGCGTAGGCACGTCACGGCCGCCGCGCTGTCCCCCTTGCGGGCCCTGGAAGCGACGGAAGAATTCGAAGAAGGGATCGTTGCCGAAGTCGTCGTTGCCAGCCTGGGCCGATGGGTCATACGCGACCTTGGTGCTGCCCGTCACGCTGATGTTCACCACGGCCGGGCTGTTGCGCGCGGCGATCTGGCTAAAGTCGGGCAAGGCCACCAGCGGCGCGGCGGCGACGGGCGCGACAGCGGCAGCCACGGGGGCGGCTGGCGCCGCGGCATTCGCGCCGGCATTGTTCTGATGTACGACCATGGCGCCACCGGCGCCCAGCACACCGATCGCGGCCAGCGCGGCTACGGTGCGTTTGATCTTGAGAGATGCGTTATTCGCTTGCTGTTCCATGAATTGCTCCTCATTCAATGAGATTTTGATGTATGCAATATTGGGCCACGAGTCTTAGGCGGTGCTTAACATTTTTCCATTTGGAAACAGGCATTTGCGCCTTTAAGCATGGCTTAATCCTGCGTTCCGCATGCATGGGCAGCTGCACGGAAAAATGTCACAAAGGGGGAATGCTGTCATGGGTGCAGACGCAACACTGGCCGGATAAACCGGCCAGTATTCTACTGCATGGGAGGGCGGAACCCTCCCGCCCGCTCAAGCGCCCGCAGGGGCGCCTGGGTCAGCCTAGGCCGCCTGGCGCTGTTCCAGCGCGCTGACGGTGGCCGTGCTGCCGGCTTCGATCTCGATCTTGCGCGGTTTCAGCGCTTCGGGCACTTCGCGCACCAGGTCGATGGTCAGCATGCCGTTTTCAAACGTGGCGCCCGTGACCTTCACATGGTTGGCCAACTGGAAGCGCTGTTCGAAATCGCGGGCGGCGATACCGCGGTGCAAGAAGGTACGCTCGACGCCATCTTTCTGCTTGCGGCCCGTGACGTGCAGCGAATCGCGTTCCGTGATGATGTCGATCTCTTCGCGGGAGAAGCCGGCCAATGCCATCACGATCCGGTATTTATCTTCCGACACCAGTTCGATGTTGTACGGTGGATAGCTCGGCTGCGCATCGGCGCGCTGTTCGTTGAGCAGCTGTGCCAGACGGTCGAAGCCAATGGCGGAACGATACAGAGGAGCAAGGTCAAAAGTACGCATGATTAAATATCCTTTCAGTTAAGCGATAAGTATCGCGGACCTCACCATGAGCATCCGCTTGCTACCGATATACGTCCATTCGAGCCCCTTTCAAGGCCTTGAAATCGGCGCAAAACGCCCCAGACGCCCCTGAATTTGTAAGAATTTTTTATACGATGCGCAGTAACCCCCAATACATTACGGTGACTTCTGGCTTCCATAACGGGCGCCCTGCGGTGTTGCCCACCGCTGGCCGTACTCGCACCGCGTCGCGGCGGCCGCCTTGCATGGCGTCCGGCTCTGTTTGTCACAATTTCACAAAATTTTCCCGAGGATTACTTATACTGCCCCTTTGCCACCCCAGCCCGCCGCCACATGTCCCGTTCCCTCCTGTGCTTGTCCTTGATCTTCCTCGCTGCCAGTGCGGCCCAGGCCGCCTCACCCGCGCCCATCGTCCTGCATGTGGACGCCAGCAACGTGGCGCAGCAGATTTTCAGCATCCGCGAGAGCATCCCGGCCACGCCCGGCAAGCTGACCCTGCTCTATCCGCAATGGGTGCCGGGCAACCACGGTCCCAGCGGGCCGCTGAACCAGCTGGCCGGCCTGCGCCTGTCCGCCAACGGCCAGCCCCTGGAATGGCGGCGCGACCCCGTCAACATGTTCGCCTTCCACCTCGACGTGCCACCCGGCGCCACGGCCGTGGAAGCGCAATACCAGTTCCTCTCGCCCGTCGACGCCAGCCAGGGCCGCATCACCATGACGAGCGCCATGCTGGGCGTGCAATGGCATGCGATGACCCTGTATCCGGCCGGACGGGCCGCGCGCGACATCGTCGTGCAGCCCAGCTTGACCCTGCCGGCCGGCTGGGAATTTGCCAGCGCCCTGGAAGTGCGCGCGCGTGCGGCCACGCCGGCCAGCCAGCAAGTCGATTTCGAACCGCTGGACCTCGACACCCTGGTCGACTCACCCGTCTTTGCCGGACGCCATTTCGAGCGCATCGACCTCGATCCGGGCGCCAAAGTCCCCGTGCACCTGAACGTGATGGCCGACAGCGCCGACAGCCTGGAAGCGACACCGCAGCAAGTCGAGAAGCACCGCGCCATGCTGCAGCAAGCCTATAAATTGTTCGCTTCGCGCCATTACCGCCACTATGATTTTTTGCTGGCCTTGAGCGACGAGTTCGGCGGCATCGGCCGCGAGCACCTGCAATCGAGCGAAAACGGCGTCAAGCCCGGCTATTTCAGCGACTGGGACAAGAACGAGGCGGGCCGCGTGCTGCTGCCGCACGAACTCGCGCATTCGTGGAATGGCAAGTTCCGCCGTCCGGGCGGGCAGGACACGCCGGATTTCAACACGCCGCTGCAAAACAGCCTGCTGTGGGTGTATGAAGGCCAGACGCAGTACTGGGGCAATGTGCTGGCGGCCCGCTCCGGCCTGGTGGCGCCGGCCAATATGCGCGACCTGTTCGCGGCGACGGCGGCCCAGTATGACGTGATGCCCGGGCGCAGCTGGCGCGCCATGCAGGACACGACCAACGATCCCATCATCAATGGCCGCCGTCCCATCGGCTGGAGCAGCTGGCAGCGCGATGAAGACTACTATATGGAAGGGGCGCTGGTGTGGCTCGACGTCGACACCACCATCCGCGAACTGTCGGGCGAACGCCGTTCGCTCGACGATTTCGCGCGCGCCTTCTTCGGCGTGCAGGATGGCAGCACCACGCCGCTGCCCTACACCTTCGACGACGTGGTGGCGGCCCTGAACGCCGTGCAGCCGCACGACTGGGCACGTTTTCTGCGCAGCCGCCTGGACGGCCATGGCCCCGGCGCACCGCTCGACGGCCTGGCCCGCGCCGGCTGGAAACTGGTCTACCGCGACACGCCGACACCGTTCATGAAAGCGACGGAAGAGCGCGGCAAGAGCACGGACCTGACGTATTCGCTGGGTTTGAGCGTCGACAAGGAGGGCAAGATCGGCAAGCTGCTGTGGGACGGCCCCGCCTTCCAGGCCGGCCTGTCGGGCAACACCACCTTGCTGGCCGTGAATGGCACGGCGTACACGCCCAAGCTCCTGAAGGCGGCGATCCAGGCGGCCAGGGAGGGCAAGCAGCCGATCAACTTGCTGGTCAGGAAGGGCAAGCAATTCCAGACGGTGGCGCTCGACTACCATGGCGGCCTGAAGTATCCGCAACTGGAGCGCATCGCCGGTACGCGCGACCGCCTGTCGGCCATCCTGCAGGCGCGCTGAGGTGCTCGCGGGCATGGGGATTTTGCGTGGCGCTCCCTCTGCGGGGCCGGCTTTTGGTGTATGCTGGCGGCATGAACAATGACACCGACATCCAGCTCAGCGGCCCCTTCAAGGCCACCGACGGCTCCGGCCGTGCCCACGACATCAAGGCCATCCGCATCTTCGACGAAGGCTACGGCATCATCGACGTCTACGTCGATTTTTCCGCCCCGCTCGAAGCGGGTGCCTACAAGGACAAGACCCTGGTCGGCCACATCCTGGCCCGCTTGCGCAGCCTCGGCTACGTGGGCCCCGACTTCGGCCATGGCGACCTGGGCCTGCAAGACAAGAAACTGATCGTTCTGGAAGCGCCGGAAGAGTTTTCGGCCTTTGCGGCCAGCAAGGGCTGGAAAGATCTTTCTGCCGAGTTCGACGAGGACTGAGCGCCCGCAAAAGGCCCATGGCCTTGTTGCCTTGCCCTGGGCACTTTTCAGGCACCCAGCTTATCCGACCGGTTCCGCCATCTGCGCCGTATCTGCCCTGTGCCGTTACGGCGTTTTTCATGCGAAAGACTTCATGCTCCGTTTCAGCATTGCCGCCATCGCCGTCCTGTCCACCGCCCTCCTGGCC
Source organism: Janthinobacterium sp. GW822-FHT07H10 (assembly GCF_058798675.1). Taxonomy (NCBI): domain Bacteria; kingdom Pseudomonadati; phylum Pseudomonadota; class Betaproteobacteria; order Burkholderiales; family Oxalobacteraceae; genus Janthinobacterium; species Janthinobacterium sp. GW822-FHT07H10. The sequence continues at coordinate 65,778 of NZ_JBXAKS010000008.1, read as the reverse complement.
TTTTATGCGGGCGTCTTCCAGACTGCGTTTCACAGCAATATGTGCTATTCCGCCATCATCAGCGAACTGGGGCAACAGGCGCAAGCGGCGGCGGCAACGCAAGATCCCGCCGCCATGGAGCGGTACGCCAGGAGGCTGCAATCCTTGCCCCTGCATGGCTATGAATCGGATTGCCATGCGATCAGCGCCGCACTGGCGCGGCCGGATGCCTGATCACTGCGGCTGCAGGTAGCGCGCGCTCCAGGCAGCGATGACATTGGCGACATACGCCGCATCATTGCGCCCCGTCAATAAATGATCGGCGTCGTCGAGCGAGACGAAGCTTTTCGGGTGTTTCGCTGCCGTAAAAATATCCATCGCGTTCGACAGGCTCACCGTCGTGTCGTTCGGCGCGTGCATCACCAGCAGGGCGCGGCGCAAGCCGGCGATGTGGTCTTTTAAACTGTGGCTGCCCGCGTCGTCGACGAATTGCTGGCGGATGCGAAACGGTCGCCCTTCCAGCTGCACCAGCGCTTCGCCCTCGGCGGCGATTTTCTCCAGGTGATCGCTGAACATGCGCGTCACGTAGGCGGGCGTGCTCGGCGCGGCCAGGGTCACCACGGCCGTTGCTTCCGGCACTTGCGCGGCGGCGGCCAGCACGGCCGCGCCGCCCAGGCTATGGCCGATCAGCAATTGCGGTGCCGCGTGCCTGGCGCGCAGGAAATCGGCAGCCACCACCAGGTCGTCCACATTCGATGAAAAATTGGTGGCGGCGAACTCGCCTTCGCTGGCGCCCAGCCCCGTGAAATCGAAGCGCAGCACGGCGATGCCGTGTTCCGTCAAACCCTGCGCGATGCGCCGCGCGGCCAGCACGTCCTTGCCGCAGGTGAAGCAGTGGGCGAACAGCGCATAGGCGCGGATGGCGCCATCGGGCGCGTCGAGCCGCGCCGCCAGCACATGGCCGTGCGCGCCGGGAAAATCTTGCCGGGTGGATTTCATTGTCTCAGATTAAAGCTGCCGGGCATGCCGGCCGATGGCGCATTGTAGCGCCGCCCGGCCAGCGGCGCAGGCGGCCAGAATTAATCGCGTTTGGGTATATCGAGGCCCCTGGCGACGGCCGGACGGGCAAGGAAGGCGTCGAGCACGCGCTGCACGTTCGGGAAATTGTCGATGCCGACCAGCTCGCCGGCGCCATAGAAGCCCACCAGGCAGCGCACCCACGGGAAGATGGCGATGTCGGCGATCGTGTACTGCCCGCCCATGATCCAGTCGCGGCCCTGCAGGCGCTGCTCGAGCACGCCCAGCAGGCGCTTCGATTCGCCGATGTAGCGCTCCAGCGGGCGCTTGTCTGCGTAATCCTTGCCGGCGAACTTGTGGAAGAAGCCCACCTGGCCGAACATGGGGCCGATGCCGCCCATCTGGAACATCAGCCACTGCATGGTTTCATAGCGCAAGCCCGCGTCCTGCGGCAGGAACTGGCCCGTCTTCTCGGCCAGGTACAACAGGATGGCGCCCGACTCGAACAGCGCCAGCGGCTTGCCATCGGGCCCCTGCGGGTCGAGGATGGCGGGAATCTTGTTGTTCGGATTGAGCGACAGGAAGGCGGGCGACAGCTGGTCGTTCTGCTCGAAACTGACCAGGTGCGGCTCGTACGCCAGGCCTAGCTCTTCCAGCAGGATCGACACCTTGATGCCGTTCGGCGTCGGCAGCGAATACAGCTGCAGGCGCTCGGGATGCTGGGCAGGCCATTTCTTGGTGATGGGAAAGTCGGAAAGCTGTGACATGGAAATCCTTTATTGATATGAAAGACGCGACGCCGGGCAGCCAGTATAGCCAAGCACGGCCATTTCAGCAGGGCAGCGCATGCGGCGGCTTGCCCTGCCTGCGCCGCGCCACCCGCTCAGCCAAACAAGCCATGCAGGAACCAGCGCGGTGCGGCATCTTCGCCGCCGCCGGCGATGCGTTCGCGGTAGACCCAGTAATGGGCGTGGTCGCGTCCTTCCGCAATGAAATAATCGCGCGCCTGCGACTGCCCCCACCAGCCCGCCTCGATGCGTTCGGCCACGGAGACCATTTTCAGCGGTGAACCATAGAATGGCCGGTGCTCGCGCATCAGCAGGGCGATGGGCTGGGCCAGCAGCCAGCCGGGACGGGGCATGCCGGACAAGCCGGGCGGCAAGTCCGGCACCGCGCTTCTTGCAATGGGCTTGGCCGGCAGCGGCAGCCACTGGTTGGCTGCCTCGGGGCGGTAATCGGCGCGCGGTGATGCCTGCAAGACATTTTCTGCGCCCAGGCGCGCCACCAGCAATTCCATCAGGCGCTGGCGCTCCTGCGGCGTGCCGCCCGGCTCGGGAAACAGGGTGGCGCTGGGCGGCGCCATCGGCTGCACTTGCAGCGCCTCCAGGGTCAGGCCGATCACGGGCGCATCCAGTACCAGCTGCGCCAGACGCTCCTTGAGCAAGCGCAACAAATGCTCGTCGCGCCAGACGGCCTCGCCCAGGGCCAGCTCGATGACGGTGGGCGGGCGCGCCACCCGGCCCCGCTCGTGCGCCAGCAGCAGCGCGATGCGTTCGACGGCAAATTGCCGCGCGCATAGCCAGCCCGTCATTTGCTGCAGCAGGCGGCGCGCGCCGAACAACAGCGCGTCAGCGTGTTCCACGCGGTCGAACAACTCCAGGCTGGCGCGAAACGTGGGCGGCGCTTCCAGCCAGACGAACAGTTCCGTGCCGTCTCCATGCGCATCGTCGAGCATGTCGAGCAGGGCCGCGCCGCAGCGGCGCTGCAGGCCGGGCCGGGGCAACTGGCGCAACTGCCCCAGGGTGCGGCAGCCGATGCCGTCCAGCCAGTCGAGCCAGGGGCGCGCGGGCGGCAGCCAGGCGCACGGCAGGCGGTCGAGGCGGCGCACGAGGCTCTCCATGCCCAGCACCCGGCCCCGGCGCGTACCGGCGCGCGCCAGCAGCCAGGCGCCGCGCGCCGTGGGCGCGCACGATAGCTGGGCCGTGTAGCCGAGCGCACGCAAGCTGGCCGCGATCTGCCGGCACAGGGCGCGCACGCCACCAAACAGGCGCAGGCTGGCGCCCGCGTCGACCAGCAGGGTCGCTTCCTCGCCCTGCGCCACCAGCGGCGAATATTGCAGCAGCGCCAACGCCACCTCTTGCAGGGCCAGCGCTTCCCGTTCGGGCGAGCGTTCGTGCAGGCGCGCCTGCGGCGCCAGCATCAGCGCGCCCGCGCGGCGCATGCCGGGCCGGATGCCGGCGGCCCGCGCCAGCGGCGACACGGCCATCACTTGCTCCTGCTCCAGCACCACGCCGAGAATGTCAGCCGACCAGCGCGGGCAAAACACTTCGAGCGGGAGCCGGGGCAGGCAAAGGCCGATCCAGAGTCGCATGGCGTAGCAGTACAGAAGGAGGTTGCAGGGGCAGGAACAGCGGCGCATCGCGCTGCGGTCCCCGGCGCTTGATGAAGCCGATCTCGATGCCGCCGGCGGCCGGCCGCACGGACAGGCGCAACGGCGCCGGCGACGCATCCTGCGCGCCATGCAGCGGGCGCAGCATGCAGAACAGGGTATGGCCGCCTTGCGCCGCCAGGTGCAGCCGGCGCAGGCTGTCGCCGCGCACGTGCGTCTGCCAGAACAACAGGGCGCCGCAACTGCCGCTGCGCAAGATGTTTTCCGCCGCCCACAAGGCATCCTTGCTGCCGGCGCTGCGCAGCCACAGCAATTGCGACGGCGCCAGGCCTTGCGCGGCCAAGGCCAGCGCCTGCGGCGGATGGGGCGGCTGCAACAGCACGATGGGCAGATCACGCAACTGGGCCAGCGCGGGCGCCAGCAGGCGCAATTCGCCGCTGCCCGGCTGCTGCACCAATAAATCGATCAGGCTGCCGCCAGGCCAGCCGCCGCCGGGCAGCTGCGCGGACAGCGCGGCAAAGCCCGTGTCCAGGCAGCGCGTGGCCGCCTGTCCCAGCTGCGAGGCGCGCCACAGGGACGGGTGCAAGGCTTCCGGCGACGCCATCAATTCGGAATGTTGCATGATTTAATATGAAGAAAGAGGAAGATGAATACTGTATGCATATACAGTACTATCCAGTCCCGCTTTTGGCAAGGCTTATCTGCGCATTGCCGCTGCCAGGGCCGCTCCGCCACGTCCGAAAAAACCCGTTCTGGGCATCGATTGCTGTACCATAAGCACTCTCCTTACCGTCTGGCAACGTACCAGTCGGCATCCTCCGTCCATAAGGAAACTCATTTGACCACCATCCAACTCATCAGCGCGATCGTCTTCGGCCTTGCGCTCATCCACACCTTCGCCGCCAAGTCGTTTGAAACCTTGGCAAACCGCCATCCGCGCCATGCGGGCTTGCTGCACCTGCTGGGCGAAGTAGAAGTTGTGTTCGGCTTCTGGGCCTTCATCTTGATCATCATCATGGCCTTTGTCTCGGGCGGCGATGCGGCCATCGAATATGCCGAGTCGCGCCAGTATACGGAGCCACTGTTCGTCTTTGTCGTCATGGTGGTGGCCGCCTCGCGCCCCGTGCTCGACGCCGTGCAGCGCCTGCTGAAAGGCGTGGCGCGCGTGATGCCGCTGCGTACGGAACTGGCCCTCGTCTGGCTGGGCCTGGCCCTCGTGCCCCTGACGGGCTCGATGATCACGGAACCGGCCGCCATGACCCTGGCCGCGCTGATGCTGGCGCCGCAAATCTTTCGCCCGGGCATCCCTGAATGGCTGAAATACGGCGCGCTGGGTGTGCTCTTCGTCAACGTTTCCATCGGCGGCACCTTGACCTCGTACGCGGCGCCGCCCGTGCTGATGGTCGCCACCACCTGGAACTGGGACAGCGCCTTCATGGCCAGCCATTTCGGCTGGAAAGCGGCCATCGCCGTGCTGGTCAACGCCACGGGCGTGAGCATCCTGCTGCGCAAATACCTGCATAGCAACACGTCCGACATCAAGCCGAAATCCGGTGAAGTGGAAGCGCCGAAAGTGCCGCTGGCCATCAGCCTCGTGCACATGATCGTGCTCGCTGGCGTGGTGGCGCTGGCGCACCATCCGGTGCTGTTCATCGGCCTGTTCCTGTTCTTCCTCGGCTTCGTGCAGGCCTATGAGCGCTATCAAAGCCCGCTGATCCTGAAGGAAGGTTTATTGGTCGGCTTCTTCCTCGGCGGCCTGGTGGTGCTGGGCGGCATGCAGCAATGGTGGCTGCAGCCCATCGTTTCCAGCCTGAAACCGCTGGCCCTGTTCTTCGGCGCCCTCGGTTTGACGGCGATCACCGACAATGCCGCCCTGACCTACCTCGGTTCGCTGATCGTCGGCATGACGGACGAAGCGAAATACATGCTGGTGGCGGGCGCCGTGGCCGGCGGCGGCCTGACCGTCATCGCCAATGCGCCGAACCCGGCTGGCGTGGCCCTGCTGCGCCGCGGCTTCAAGGATGAATCGATCGGCGCCGTCGGCCTGCTGGCCGGCGCCCTGCTGCCGACGGCCGTGGCGGCCCTCGCCTTCCTGGCCCTGTAAGTCTCGTCAAGGGGCGGCCGCCAGCCGCCCCTGTTCCCCGCTGTTCCTTCCTCAGTTTCCTTCCTCAGTTTCCCTCCTCAGTTTCCCTCATATACGAGGAAGTGCAGGCGGTCGTAGAACAGGCTGTACGCATAGTCGAACGTGCCCACGCTGCGAAAACCCTTGTGCAGGTACACTTGCAAGGCTTCGCTCTTTTCCCACACCGTCAGGGTGATCCGCGCGCAGCCCTTGCGGCCGGCCAGGTCGCGGATTTCATTGAACATCTGCTTGAACAAGCCCTGCCCCCGGTATTTCTCGTCGATGGCCAGGCTGCTGACGAAGCAATCGTCGGCGCGCGCATGCGCGAGCACGAATTCGTCATAGGCGTCATCGAGCGCCTTCATGTCATCGCGGTAATACGAGACGGCGCCGCAGGCCTGGAACTCGGCCATCGTCGCGGCCGTGAAAAAGCCGATGAAGCGCTCGTCCTCGTCGTGCAAGCCATGGATATGCGCCAGGTAGGGCTCGATATTCTGCCGCCGCTGCAGTTCGACGAATTGCAGATTCAATTTATTGCCGAACGAGCAGTACTCGAGATAGCTGGTGGCGAACAGCAATTTCGCCATGCGGTTCTTCGCCTCGTCACCCAGCAGTTCGCCGGGCACCAGCCTGAGCGGGGCATGCGACAGCAAGCCCGCCTGGCCCTCGTCTTCGGCCATGGTGGCATCGTTGGCTGCCGGCATGCCGCTGCCGTGGCGACCCACGGTGGGACGCCAGAAGGCGCCTGCGGCGATATGCATGGAACGGTGGGCCACCAGGTAGCGGCAAAAGATGGCATTCACGCGGTCCAGCTGCGGATCGTCCGACAGCACGGAGTAATAGTGGAAATGATCGATTTCCGCCCGCAATTGGGCAGCATACGCCATGCGCGGCACTTCCTCGATGTCGAACACATCGACGACATTGACCAGGCTCAAAGGATCATCGAGTTGCCAGTCGATATCGTCCAGTCCGGCGATGCAGCGCACATACGCGCGCCGCTCCTCCGCGCTGAGGGGAATGTGCATGTCCGTGATGATGTCGTCGAGCAAGCGCATGCCGCGGATGCCGCCCACGACGCTTTCGCGCACGCCGTCGTACAGCACGCAATAGCGTTGGTAGAACTCGGCATGACTGAGCAGGGTCCGGCCCAGATGCTGCTTCCATTCGGCATAGAACTGGCCAAACAGCCGCGCTTCGAATTGCGGGCAGGAACGGGGAATCTGCTGGTCGATGCCCGCATAGGCGCGATTCACATTGCGCTGGATCGAGCGCAGTGCCGCATCATTGCGCTTGGCGATCAGCATGCCGGTTTCATCGAGAAACAGATTCATCCAGCTCACATGATGGCGCGCGTCCCCAGCGTCGCCGTTATTGCGCTGGAAATAATCGGGCACTTCCGGCTTCATCAGGAAGATCGTCGCCGGATTGTGCGGGATGGTGTCGACATCCATATAGATGCCGCCGTATTCGCACATGATAAGGATGCGGAAATAATCGGACAGGGTGGCGAAATAGCGCTGCGCATGCAGGATGTCGAGCAAGTCGAAGCGTTCCGGCGCGAAATCCAGCGCCAGCGCGCGCAGCGAGTTGATATGCAGGGTCGTGCCGCCGAAGGCGTAACGGCCGACCGTGTAGCGCCCGGCCCCGCCCGTCGGGCTGAAGCGCTCGTCGTTGCGCAACTGCCCCGCATCCCACACCCACAGGATGGAGACATACGGCGCGCCGCCATTGTGGCGCACCTCGTCGAGCGCCGCGCCCCACTGCTGTATCGCCTCGGCCGCGATGGCCGGCAATTGCCCGCCCATCCAGATGCGGTGCAGGTAGCGCTCGTCGTCGCCGAGCGCGCGCGTGGGGATGCAGCTCAGCGATGAACAGCTTGCCGCATTGAAATGCGTAAAATTGGCGCCGATGAAACTGCGCAGGGCGGCAATGCCGGCCTGGTGTTCCTCGGCCATCTGCGCGCTGCCGGCGCCGGCCGGCCCCGCATCGGCCAGCTTGATGTAATCGAGTTTCAGCTTATTGATGCGAAACTCATATTCCAGGTTGAAAATCTTTGCTTGATCGTGTTTTGAGGCCAGGTCATCTATTTTCATGAACGCACCATCTTCCACAGGAGAGTGTAGGTAAACTTCGTATGAGGTAAAACAAGGTCAACAACACGCGCATCGTTGCGCCATCAACGCTGGGGCAGCAGCACCTCGCTTCCCCGGCGCCCCGCCATGCCCCGCGTAAATATCAGCAGGCAAGCCACGATGATCAGAATGACGGGAAGATTCAGCAGCGCATACGTTTCCAGCGCATAGCCGAAGCGCTGGCACAGCACGTTGTACAGCTGCAGCCAGGCGGACAAATAGACGCAATACAGCAGGCTCATGGCGGCCGTCGTCAGGGTCAGCGATTCCTTGCTGGCCGTAATCGCACTGCGGATCAGGGCGCCGTTGAACAGGCCGAAACCGATGGAATAGACAAACATGCAGGCCGCAAACACATCGACGTGATGGCGGCCCGCGCCGGCGCCCAGCATGCCGGCCGCGGCGACCAGTCCGCCCATGCGCAGCAGGGAGACGAGGGGAAAGTCTTGCCGCAGGCGCTGGATGGCGATGCTGCTGAGGACAAAGCCCGACAGGATCGCGCATTGCAGCGCGATATAGGTGGCGTAGGACGCGCCCATCTCCTGCAGCACGAAGATGGGCGAAAAGCCGATCCAGGCCGTCAGGGGCACGGTGGCCAGCCCTGCCGTAAACATGCCGAACATGAAGCGCCCGTTGCCGAAGATGCGCGCATAGCTGCGCACGATGGCGCCGGCATCGAGCCGCGGCCGCGTCACGGCCATCTGCGGCATGCACTTGAACAAGCCCAGCAGGGACAGCAGCGCCAGCAGGCCGGAGAGGAAAAACACATAGCGCCAGTCCAGCTGGCTGAGGATGGCGCTGCCGAGGATGGGCCCTGCCAGGGGCGCGAGGATGGTGGTGCTGGACAGAATACTGCTGAGTTTGACGGCCGCCATGTCGTCGAACAGCTCATGGATCATGGCGTAACCGACAAAGATGAAGCAGCAGCCCATGCCCTGCACGAAGCGCACGGCGAGAAATTGCTCGATCGAGGTGGCAAACGGCACCGTCAAGGTAGCCAGCAAGAACAGCGTATTGCCCGTCAACACCAGTTTGCGCTTGCCGATATAGTCGGCCAGCGGCCCGAGGAAAATCTGCAGGGAACTGCCGCCGAGCAGATACAGGCTCAAGGACAGGGGAATGAACTTTTGATCCGCCTGAAACTCGTCGACGATGACCAGCATCGCCGGCATGATCATGTCATTCGACAAATAGATATTGAGCTCAAATACGAGGAAAAACGCAAAAAACCACAGCAGCTGTCTGGACTTGATATACATGGCGACTTCCGTAACGTAGGCGGCTGCCGGCGGCGCTTCCCTGTCTCCAGGGAGTGGCGCGGTAAGCCGGGCCCAACACTGATAACGTGTACCAATTGTATACCACTTAGTATTTTTTACCGCTATTTTTGTTATTTTTAAATACCGCAGCAATACCACTTGCGTGGAAATCACGACAGGGCCATATGCGATGCAATGAAGGAAAAAGCGTGCAGGCGGCCTGCCGGCGCGCTTGCGCGGCCGCGCGGCGGCAAGCCCGGCGCCACGCCAGGTAGGAGAAAGCAGGTGTACCAGTGACGGTCGCGCCGCAGCACGGTGCAGTCCGGCACCTTATCGGCAACTTATCGGCAACTCAGGCGCGGCGGTGGCGCGCGAAGAAGTCCAGCAGCATCTTGCTGGCGTCGGGCCTGGCCTTGTCGTTGAACGGCAGGCTGGCGTCGCCGCCGCTCCAGGCGTGCTCGAGGTGCTCGATCTGCGCCACGCGCAGCAGCACATCCTTGCCCACCTGATAATCATGCAGCGCATATGCATGGGCCGGGTTGCGGCTGCCCGCCGCCCCCGCCGGCAGGCGCTGCGCCGTCACCAGCGTGTCGGCCGGCATGCGGTTCACGCGCAGGCTCTGGCGCACCAGCTGCGCCTGGTTCACGGGGCGCACCACCTTGTCTGACAGCCCTTGCAGCAGCAGGGTGGGCAGGCGGGGAAACGCGGGCTGGCGCGCCAGCACTTCGTCGATGGCGGCGTCCATGCGGGCGGCGGCGCCATGCTGCATCACGTTCAGCGCGCCGATCAGGTTATGTCCGGCGCCGAACACGGGCCCCGAATGCAGGCCCAGTGCGGCAAACAGCTGCGGGTGATTCAGGGCCACGATATGCGCCATGCCGGCGCCGGCGGAAATGCCGCAGATATAGATGCGCGCGCGGTCGATCGCATGGCGCGCCGCCACCTGCTCGACGGCGCCGACGATCAGGCGCGCATCGCCGCCGCCCTCCTGCGTCAGCCTGTCGTACCACTTCCAGCAGCGCCGCGCATGCGAGCGCATGGACTGCTGCGGATACAGCACGGCATAGCCCTTGCGCTCGGCCAGGCGGTTCATGCGCGTGCCCTCGGCAAACTGCGTGGCGCTCTGCTCGCAGCCATGCAGCATCACCAGCAGCGGCCGGCCACGCCTGCTCATGACCGCGTTCGGCGGCTTGTCCGGCAAGTACAGGAAATAGCTCAGGCGCCGGCCCGGCAACTGTCCCAGCTCCGGCAACGGCGCATAGTGGGCGGCCAGCCACTTGCCCGGCGCAGGCGCGGGCCGCTTGCGCGCGCGCGGCGGCGACAGCGGCGTGGCGAAGGGCGCCAGCGCCGGTGCGGCGGAACGCGCCAGCGCGTCGCCGGCAGGCTTGGCGCGCGGCTTGGCGGGCTTGGCCACGGTCTTGCCCGCGGTCTTGACGATGCTCTTGCTCACGGCCTTGACCCTGACCTTGCCACGGGGCTTGGGCTTGGCGGACACGGGGCCGAACAGCACCTGCGCCAGCTTGGTCGCCGTGCGCTGCTGCGCCTTGCCGACGCGCAGCAAGCCGCGCAACCACTTGGTTGTGGGCTTCACCATGGCAAGAAATCCGTCTGTCGCTGTGGAGCATGGCGCCGGGTCGTCGAACTGCCTCGTTGCGTAATCAGCATGCGCGCTCTCCTCCGTTGAGCACATAGAGTACCGCAATTGGCTTACGGCACCGTACGTTTGCCCGCATATAAAAGTGCCCCGGACACCATTGAGGCAGATCAAGCGCGACCTTGGCCGTATGCTTAATCTGGGTGTTCGATCAGCACTTCACACAGGAGAGAACACCATGAGCTATCTGGACCGAGACATCTTGGGCATGTACCGCAACCACGACGGCCCCGGGCCAGCCTTGATGGGGGCCGACACCCTGATTGGCGACGATGTCTACAATCACAGCGATGAAGAACTGGGCGACATCAAGGAAATCATGCTCGACATGCGCACGGGCCAGATCGCCTATGCCGTACTGTCCTTCGGCGGCATCCTGGGCATGGGCGACAAGCTGTTTGCCGTGCCCTGGGAGCGCCTGACGCTCGACCCCGTCAACAAGCGCTTCCTGCTGAACGTGGAAAAAGGCCAGCTGAAAGACGCGCCCGGCTTCGACAAGAACAACTGGCCGGACATGGGCAGCGACGCGTGGAACCAGCAGATGGAAGCGTTCTATGGCAGCGGCACGCGCTACGGCAGCATGGTGGGCGGGCGCATGCAGTCCGGCAGCGACCTGCGCGGTGGCGCCAGCCTGCAATCGGACAGCGAAGGCAGCCTGTCCGGCACCTCGATGAGCGGCAGCCGCGCCGGCACGGGCAGCAGCCAGGGCGACCGGGCTGCCCGCTCCTCGCTCGGCGATGATGATGGGCTGGACAAGCGCAATTGATCAGGCAGGCCCCGGGGACGTGTCGGTCGGCGTACGTCGGCGTAGGTCTGATTAGCGGCGCAGCCGCGTAATCCGACACCACCCGTGATGCCACCGACACCCCACCGCCGGCCCACGACATCATCCACCGCTCGCGCCAACGATGTTGTCGGATTACGCGCGCCCTTTGGACGCGCTCATCCGACCTAGCGCTGCATCGATTCCCATACCTTTTGCAGACGTTTGGCAGACACGGGCATCGGCGTGCGCAATTCCTGCGCAAACAGGGATACGCGCAGCTCTTCCAGCATCCAGCGGAAATCGACGAGTTTCGGGTCCGTGTTCTTGCCAGCCTGGCGATCCTTGGCCTGGCGCAAATACGGCGCGGCCGCCGATTGCCACTCGGCCATCAACTTGGTGTCGCGCGCGGGGTCGGCACGCAATTTTTCCAGGCGCACATTGATCGCCTTCAAATAGCGGGGGAAATGCGCCAGTTGCGTGTACTCGTTTTCCGTCAGGAAGCGCTTATGCACGAGGCCCTGCAGCTGCGCCTGGATATCGGTGGCGGCCGCCGCGGGAATGTTTTGCAGGCGTTTCGGCAAACCGTGGAATTCCGTCAGCACTTGCGACAGCAGGCGGGCAATTTCATTGACCAGCAACACCAGGCGCGACTTGCCCTCCGCCTGGCGCTTGGCAAACGAGGCGGCGTCCAGCGGCAGCGGATCTTGCAAACACGCAATATCGAGCGCCTTGTTGATGATCTGCTCGCGCAGCTCCTCTTGCGAACCGAGGGCCATGAATTGCATGCCCATCTGCTGCAAGCCGGGGATGCTTTTCTCGACGTACTTGATCTGCTCCTTCATCTGCAGCGCGAACAGGCGGCGCAAGCCAACCTTGTGCGTGCGCGCGGCCACGGTGGGATCGTCGAACACTTCGAGGTCGCAATGCGTGCCCTTGTCGACCAGGGCCGGGAAGCCGATCAGGGTCAGCTTGCCCTGCACGATTTCCAGCAGTTCCGGCAATTCGCCAAAGGTCCAGCCCGTCAAGCCCATGTGCTGCGACACGGTGGCATTCGCGGATGCCGGCGCTGCCGCGGCAGCGCCCTTGGCGGGTGTGCCGCCCTTGCCCGCCACGGCAGTGGCGCCCTGCGCCTGCGCCTGCAGCCGCGACGCCACTTGCGCGCCCGCCACGCGGGCAGCAGGCGTACCCGCGCCCGATACGCCAGACACCTCCGCCAGCTTCTGGAAACTCTGGCGCGCCTGGCCGCCGAATTCCGCCTGCAAGGTAGCCAGGTTGCGGCCCATGTCCAGCTGGCGGCCATGCTCGTCGATCACCTTGAAATTCATGAAGTGATGGGCAGGCAGGGTTTCCGGCTTGAAGTCCGTCGTCAGCACGTTGATCGTGATCTGCGTGCGGATGTCGGCGATGATGGCGTCGATCAGGTCGCCCCGGCCAAACACGCCCGCCGCGTGCACGCGCTCGCAGAATTTGGCCGCGTAATCGGGCAGCGGCACGCAGTGGCGGCGCAGCTTTTGCGGCAGTGATTTCAACAGCAGGTGCACTTTTTCCTTCAGCATGCCCGGCACCAGCCATTCGCAACGCTCGCGCGGCAACTGGTTCAACGCGTACAACGGCACGCTCAAGGTGACGCCATCGCGCACGCTGCCCGGCTCGAAGTGGTACGTGAGACCCATCTCCAGGCCCGTCACGGACATGGTTTTCGGGAACAGATCCGTCGTCACGCCGGCCGCTTCGTGACGCATCAGCTCGTCACGGTTCAGGTACAGCAGCTTCGGATTCTCGCGCGTGGCATCCTTGTGCCACTTCTCGAAACCGGCGCCATTGCACACGTCGGCCGGCAGCAGCTTGTCGTAGAAGGCGGCGATCAGTTCATCGTCGACCAGCACGTCGAGGCGGCGCGATTTGTGCTCGAGGTTTTCAATGTCCTTGATCAGCTTGTGGTTGTGCGCAAAGAACGGCGCGCGCGTGTCGAAGTCGCCGCCGACGAGGGCGTCGCGGATGAAGATTTCGCGCGCTTCCGGCAAGTTGAAATTGCCGTAATTGATGCGGCGCTGGCTGTACACCACCAGGCCATACAGGGTCGCCCGTTCGGACGCCGTCACCTGCGCCGAGCGTTTTTCCCAGCGCGGTTCGCCCCACGATTTCTTCAGCAGGTGCTCGCCCACTTTTTCCAGCCATTCGGGCTGGATCTGCGCCACGCAGCGCGCGTACAAACGCGTCGTGTCGACCAGTTCGGCCGCCATGATCCACTTGCCCGGTTTTTTCAGCAGCGAGGAACCGGGCCAGATATGGAACTTGATTCCGCGCGCGCCCAGATAGCCGGCGCCCGGCTCGTCCTCGCCCTTGAAGCCGATATTGCCCAGCAAGCCGGTCAACAAGGCCATGTGCAGATTATCATAGGTGGCCGGCGCTTCGTTCAGGCGCCAACCCTGCTCCTTGACGATGGTCAACAACTGCGAATGCACGTCGCGCCATTCGCGCAAGCGCATCTGCGACAGGAAATTCGTGCGGCAATTGTCCTGCAGCTGGCGGTTGGTTTTCTTGTGCTCGATGGCGGACTCGAACCAGCGCCAGATTTTCAGGTAGCTGAGGAATTCCGATTTTTCATCGGCAAACTTCTTGTGCGCCTCGTCGGCCGCCTGCTGGTGCTCCATCGGGCGGTCGCGCGGGTCTTGCACGGACAGGGCCGAAGCGACGATCAGCACTTCCGTCAAACACGCGTTATCGAGCGCGGCGAGGATCATGCGGCCCACGCGCGGGTCCAGCGGCAGCTTGGCCAGCTTGTTGCCCAGCGGCGTGAGCTTGTTGACCTCGTCGACGGCGCCCAGTTCCTGCAGCAATTGATAGCCGTCGGCGATCGCGCGCGCCAGCGGCGGCTCGATGAAGGGGAAGGTTTCCACGTCCGTCAGGTGCAGCGACTTCATGCGCAGAATGACGGCGGCCAGCGAGGAGCGCAGGATTTCCGGCTCCGTGAATTTCGGCCGCAGCAGATAATCCTGTTCTTCGTACAGGCGGATGCAGACGCCGTCGGCCACGCGGCCGCAGCGGCCAGCGCGCTGGTTGGCGGCGGACTGCGCGATCGGCTCGACCTGCAGCTGCTCGACCTTGTTGCGGTAGCTGTAACGCTTCACGCGCGCCAGGCCCGCGTCGACCACGTAGCGGATGCCGGGCACGGTCAGCGACGTTTCCGCCACGTTGGTGGCCAGCACGATGCGGCGCGCATTGCTGGTCTTGAACACGCGCTCCTGCTCCTCGGCCGACAGGCGGGCGAACAGCGGTAAAATTTCCACATGCGGCGGATGGTGCTTGCGCAGCGCTTCGGCGCAGTCGCGGATTTCGCGCTCGCCCGGCAAGAACACCAGCACGTCGCCCGAACCGATGCGGCACAGTTCTTCCACGCCATCGACGACGGCATCCATCAAGTCGCGCTTTTCGCGCGCGGCGGCGGTCCTCTGCCCTGGCTTGTCGGCATTCGCGTTGGCGCCCGGCATGGCCACCTGCTCGCGCTCCACGGGGCGGTAGCGCACTTCCACCTGGTACAGGCGGCCCGACACTTCGATCACGGGCGCGGGTTTCTCCGGCGTGCCGAAATGCCGCGCGAAACGCTCGGCGTCGATGGTGGCCGAGGTGATGATGATCTTCAGGTCGGGCCGGCGCGGCAGCAGCTGCTTCAGATAGCCAAGCAGGAAATCGATGTTCAGGCTGCGCTCATGCGCTTCATCGATGATGATGGTGTCGTAATTTTTCAACAACGGGTCGGTCTGCGTCTCGGCCAGCAAGATACCGTCCGTCATCAGCTTGACGGATGCGCCCTTGGTCAGCGTGTCGGCGAAGCGCACCTTGAAACCCACGGTTTCGCCCAGCGGCGTGCCGAGTTCCTGCGCGATGCGCTTGGCCGTCGACGAGGCGGCGATACGCCGTGGCTGCGTGTGGCCGATCAAGCCCTTCTGGCCACGCCCCAGTTCCAGGCAAATCTTCGGCAGCTGCGTCGTCTTGCCGGACCCCGTCTCGCCCGAGACGATGATCACCTGGTTTTCCGTCAGGGCCTTGGCGATTTCGGCGCGGCGGCCCGAGACGGGCAAGTCTTCCGGATAGGTGATCGGCGGCAGCGAATTGCGGAACGCCTTCTCGGCCTCGCGCGCGGCGCGGGCCGTGTCGCGGCTGTCGCGGTTTTCATGATGCTCGCGGCCGGCCGGCGTATTGCGCGGCGCCTGTCCCTCGCGTGGCGGGCGCGCAGGCTGGGGCTTGCCCTCTCCGGCGCGCTGCTGCTGTTGCTGCCGCTGCTGCTGTTTCTGCTGCTCCGCGCGCGGCGATTGTGGTCTTTGCTGGCTCACGGGAGGGCGCTGGCGGCCGCCATCGCGCGGCTGCGCGGGGGCAGCCGCTGGCGCCGTGGCGGTGTCGCCGGCCCCGGAAACGGGCGCAGGAATAGACACATTCGCAACAGGGGAAGGAGGGGAAGACTTATTGCTGGCTGAAGACATTGTTTTTTACAGGTATTTTAAGCGCGCACATCGCGCAGCGAATTATAATGCGCTTAATGGAAAACCCTACCCAATTCGTCCAATGGCTGCGCTCAGTCGCGCCCTACATCCACGCCTTTCGCGGCAAGACCTTCGTGGTCGCCTTCCCCGGTGAACTCGTCAGCGCCGGGGCGCTGCAGGTGCTGGCCCATGATCTGTCCCTGCTGCATGCGCTGGACATCAACGTCACCGTCGTCTACGGCTCGCGACCGCAGGTAGCCGAGCAGCTGGCCCTGCGTAACGTCGAAGGCCGCTTCCACAATGGCGTGCGCATCACGGACATTGCCGCCCTGGAATGCGCGAAGGAAGCGGCCGGCGAGCTGCGCCTCGATATCGAAGCCGCCTTCAGCCAGGGCTTGCCGAACACGCCGATGTCGCATGCGGCCATCCGTATCATTTCCGGCAACTTCATCACGGCGCGCCCATTGGGCGTGATCGATGGCGTGGACCTGGAACTGACGGGCATCACGCGCAAGGTCGACGCCGAAACCATCCATTCCATCCTCGGTTCGGACGGCCTGGTGCTGCTGTCGCCGCTGGGCTTCTCGCCGACCGGCGAAGCGTTCAACCTGACCATGGAAGACGTGGCCTGCAGCGCCGCCATCGCCCTGCACGCGGACAAGCTGATTTTCATCACGGAAACGCCGATGATGGAAGACGCCACGGGCGTGGAAATCCGCGAACTGTCGTCGCACCAGGCCGAAGCCGTGCTGATGGCCGGCTTCTTGCCGGACGCCACCGCGTTTTACCTAAAACATTGCGTCAAGGCATGCCATAACGGCGTCGAACGCTCGCACATCGTGCCCTTCTCGATGGATGGCTCGGCCCTGCTGGAATTGTTTACCCATGATGGTGTGGGCACCATGATCAGCCATGAAAACCTGGAAAGCCTGCGCCAGGCCACCATCGAAGACGTGGGCGGCATCATTAAACTGATCGAACCGCTGGAAGCGGACGGCACTTTAGTCAAGCGGGGCCGCGAGCTGATCGAACGCGAAATCGATTATTTCTCCGTCATCGAGCATGACGGCGTCATCTTCGGCTGCGCCGCCCTGTACCCGTTCCCCGCGCAAAAGATGGCGGAAATGGCGTGCCTGACGGTGAACCCGGAAGTGCAAGCCCAGGGCGATGGCGAACGCATCCTGAAACACATGGAAAACCGCGCGCGCGCCGCCGGCCTGAACAAGCTGTTCGTCTTGACCACGCGCACCTCGCACTGGTTCAAGAAACGCGGCTTCGTACCGGCCACCGTCGACGATTTGCCGAAGGACCGCCAGCATATGTATAACTGGCAGCGCAAGTCGCAGGTGCTGATCAAGACCCTGTAGCCCACTCGATAGTAGGTCCAGGGCGTTGCGACCTTGCCTCGCCGCATTCGTACTGTCCCCGGCAACGCGCCCGGCCTGGCCATTTTGTTCCATGCCATAAAAAAAGCCCGGCATGCCGGGCTTTTTCTTTACTCAAAGACCATTACTGGATATTCAGCGGCGCAAACGACTTGACCAGGTCGTCGAGCGCCTTCAATTGCGCCAGGAACGGTTCCAGCTGGTCCAGCGGCAGGGCGCTGGGGCCGTCGCAGCGGGCGTTGTCCGGGTCCGGATGGGCTTCCAGGAACAGGCCGGCGATGCCGACGGCCAGGCCGGCGCGCGCCAGGTCCGCCACTTGCTGGCGGCGGCCGCCCGAAGCGGCGCCACCGGGATCGCGCTGCTGCAGCGCGTGCGTGACGTCGAAGATGATGGGCAGGTCGTCGCACGTCTTCTTCATGACGCCAAAGCCCAGCATGTCGACCACCAGGTTGTCATAGCCGAGGCAAGTGCCGCGGTCGCACAGGATCAATTGATCGTTGCCCGCTTCCTTGAATTTCTCGACGATGTTGGCCATCTGGCCAGGGCTGAGGAATTGCGGCTTCTTGATGTTGATCACTTTGCCCGTTTTCGCCAGGGCCACGACGAGGTCCGTCTGGCGCGCCAGGAAGGCGGGCAATTGCAGCACGTCGACCACTTCGGCCACCTGCTGCGCCTGCCATGGCTCATGCACGTCGGTAATCACGGGCACGCCGAAGGCGGCCTTCACGTCCTGGAAGATGCGCATGCCTTCTTCCAGGCCCGGGCCGCGGTAGGAATGGATGGACGAGCGGTTGGCCTTGTCGAAACTGGCCTTGAACACATATGGAATACCCAGTTTTTGCGTGACGCGCACATATTCTTCGCAGGCGCGCATGGCGAGATCGCGCGATTCGAGCACGTTGATGCCGCCAAACAGCACGAAGCTGCCTTCATTGCTGACATCGATGCCATTGACTTTCACTGAGGCCATAGGGGATTCCATATTGGTTAATTGTTACTATTTACTGTGAAGGGGCGCAGCCAGCGACTGGCGCGATAAGGCATCTTACTAGCTAGGACGGCGCAGATCAAATTTGATCCAGCGCAAGGGCGCGGCAGACGGCGTGTCGCCAGGCCGCGACGGCCCCGCGAGGGGACGCGCAAAGTGCCTTATAATCACGCTTTATCTCTACACTGATTCAGGAGCACAGATGGCCCGCACGATCCACTGCATCAAACTCAACAAGGAAGCCGAAGGACTGGACTTCCCGCCGTACCCGGGCGAACTGGGCAAGAAAATTTACGAATCCGTGTCGAAAGAAGCATGGGCCGCCTGGCTCAAGCACCAGACCATGCTGGTCAATGAAAACCGTTTGAACCTGGCCGACGCGCGCGCCCGCAAATACCTGGCCACGCAGATGGAAAAGCATTTCTTCGGCGATGGCGCCGATGCGGCCATGGGTTACGTGCCCCCAACCGAGTAAGCACGGCGCAGCGCCTTCTCGGGCCTCCGTTGCGCGCTGTACCCGATGGTCAGCGCCGCTACGTGGCCCGATATGGCGCTTGCTCGCCACGGTGTCAAGAGGTGCCGATACCGTTCAATCTTTTTAGCCCGTCGTCGCCTCTATCCCCTTCCCGTTTCACGCCGCCTGAATCCCTTTCACGGCAGACCTTCCCCGTTTCGTCGCACACCGCTCGCCGCCCGCGCCGCCGGCAGGCACAGTACGTCCATCGACAACCTCACTTCAAGGCGGACACCATGTTGCAACAAATCTTCAGCCACACTCCCCTCTACGTCTGGGCCATCCTGGGCTTTCTCGTGTACCGGGGCGTGCTGGCCAGCCGCGCGCGCGAAGTGAGCTTGCGCAAGCTGTGCATCATTCCCCTGGTCATGCTGGCCCTGTCCCTGAGCGGCGTGTACGGCAGTTTCAGCTTCGCCGGCCTGGCGCCATTCGCCTGGATGGCAGGAGCCGTGACGGGCGCGGCGCTGGCCTGGACGCTGACCGATACGCGCCATATCGTCGTCATCTGCGAACGCGGCAGCGTGCGGCGCCCCGGCAGCTGGCTGCCGATGGCCTTGATGATGAGCATCTTCTGCATGAAATATGCGGTGGCCGTGACCCTCGCCATCGTACCTGCTTATGCCCACGCGCCGGGCTTCGTGCTGCCCGTCTGCGCCGCGTACGGCTGCTTCAGCGGCATCTTCCTGGGCGGCTTGCTGCGCACCGTGGCCGTGTATCGCCAGGCGCACATGACAAGCGGCCCGCAAGGGGCCGCCGTTTAATACAGATGCGACTGCCGGCAAAGGCCGGCTATCGTCTTAGTAGCTCAGCGTACGCACGCCTTCCGGCATGCCCAGCAGGCAGACATTCGCGCCGCGCGCGGCGAACAGGCCGACGGCGATGACGCCGACGATCTGGTTGATCTGCTGCTCCAGCGCCACCGGGTCGGCGATCTGCAAGCCCAGCACGTCGATGATCTCGCCGCCGTTGTCGGTGATGAAAGCGTCATCGCTGCCCGCCTTCAGGCGCAAACGGGGCGTGCCGCCCAGCGCGGCCAGCTGGCGCGACACGGCGGCGCGCGCCATCGGCACCACTTCCACCGGCAGCGGGAAGGCGCCCAGGGTCTCGACCAGCTTGGAGCCGTCGGCGATGCAGACGAACTGTTTCGACACGGAGGCAACGATCTTTTCGCGCGTCAAGGCCGCGCCGCCGCCCTTGATCATGGCGCCGCTGGCCGTGATCTCGTCGGCGCCATCGATATAGACGGCGATCGACTCGACGTCATTCAGGCTGAAGACGGGGATGCCATGGCCGGCCAGGCGGGCAGCCGTCGCTTCCGACGAGGCGACCGTCCCTTTGATTCGGTCCTTGATCTTGGCCAGCTCATCGATGAAAAAGTTCGCGGTGGAACCGGTACCGACACCGATGATTTCACCGTCCACCACATAATTAATAGCGGCGCGGGCTACGGCTTGTTTCAATTCGTCTTGGGTCATGGCAAAAAAGGCTGAAGTGGGGAATGGCGCTATTTTAACGGATCGTTAGCCCCGCAAGCGGCCCTTGAACACCGGCCGTGGCATTTGTTCCACGATGGCGCCATGAATTTTGCTCAAGGGCAATGGATTGGCCAATTACTCCGTATGCCCGTTAAAATATGCGAAAATGCGACTATTGACACACATGACGTTTCAGGAATAGCAAATGACTCACAGTAAACAGGTACTTGTTGTCGATGACAGCCGGGTTTCACGTTTGATGTCGCACCAGTTCATCCTCAGCAAACATGCCGATTGGCAAGTGATCGAGGCGGCGACGGGTGAAGAAGCCCTGGAGAAAGTCAAGACTGCCAGCCCTGTGCTGATACTACTGGATGTCAACATGCCCGGCATGGGCGGCGTGGCGGCGGCCGAACAATTGCGCGCGCTGTGCCCGCACACGCCCATCATCCTCGTCACGGCCAACGTGCAAAACGCCATCCGCAACCGCGCCAGCGAACTGGGCGTCGGCTTCATGGAAAAACCGATCACGGAAACCCGCATTCATCAGCTGATCGATTCACTGGGACTGTGAGCATGGTCAATCTCTCCGAACTGGAAAACGATGCCCTGGTAGAGATATTCAACATCGGGGTGGGCCACGCCGCCGCCGCGATGAGCGAGATCGTGAATGAAGAAGTCACCATGTCGGTGCCGTCGATCACCTTCCTGAACCGCGCCGATGCGGCTGCCCTACTCGGCAGCAAGAAGGACGGCGAACGCATCTGCGGCGTCAGCCAGCACTACGACGGCGCGTTTGCCACCGAAGCCATCTTGATGTTTCCTGAAGACAAGAGCCTGGAAATCGTGCGCCTGATGGTGGGCGACGCCATGCCGCTGCAGGAACTGACGGAGATGGAACAGGAAGCGATGAGTGAAATCGGCAACATCATCCTCAATTCCTGCGTGGGCACCCTGGCCAACCTGTTCGACAGCGAACTGCATGGCTCGCTGCCGCTGTACCACGTGGGCACCAGCGCGGAAATCCTGTCCTCGTTCGGCGGCCAGGACGACGACGCCGTCGTGCTGATGCTGCATATCGATTTCGTGCTGTCCAAGCACCAGATCCACGGCTACGTCGCGTTTGTACTCGACCTGTCCGCCTTGCACGACCTGAAACAGCAGGTCAGCCGCTATCTGGCCAAGGTCCTGGGACAGGCGTGAAGATCATGCCGGATGCATTACATCGACTCGCCCTGCTCGAAAGCATACTTGGCGCCGTCAACCTGGGCGCCATCGTGCTCGATGAGCAGCACCGCATCGTGCTATGGAACCGCTGGATGGCGCGCCACTCCGCCTGGCAGCCCGAGATGGTGCTGGGCCAGGATTTCTTCACCGTCTTCCCCGAGCTGCGCCACAAGCGCATCGACTCGGCCATCATCCAGGCCCTGCGCGACAATTTCCAGTCGCTGCTGTCGCAAACCTTGCACAAGGCGCCATTTGCGCTGTACACGCATGGCGCGAACACGGGCTGTGCCGAAGGCCAGGAACGCATGCAGCAAGCCATCGCCGTCACACCGATCAATTTACCCGGTTCGCCACGCCATTGCCTGATCCAGATCAATGATGTCACCATTGCCGTCGGCCGCGAAAAGCTGCTGCGCGAACAGACCATGGTCTTGCGCTCGCAAACCTTTTCCGACGGCTTGACGGGCATCGCCAACCGCCGCCACTTCGACGTGGCCATCGAGAAGGAAATGCGGCGCGCCATGCGCACCGACAGTCCACTGTCGCTGCTGATGATCGATATCGACCATTTCAAGGACTACAACGACCACTATGGCCACCAGCAGGGCGATGGCTGCCTGATCCACGTGGCGGCGGAACTGGCCGCCATGCTGCAGCGCCCCACCGATTTGCTGGCGCGCTATGGCGGCGAAGAATTTGCCGCCATCCTGCCCGACACGGATGACGAACAGGCGCTGCGGCTGGCCGAGGCGATCCGCCAGCGCGCGGCCGACTTGCGCATTCCCCATGCCAAGACAGGCAATGACGTCAAGCACATCACGGTCAGCATCGGCATCGCCACGCAGCACGCGCACCAGGCACTGGAAATTTCCGCCCTCATCGGCGCCGCCGACCGCGCCCTGTACCTGGCCAAACGCGCCGGCCGCAACCGCGTGATGGTGCAGCCCCCCTGATCCCGCGGGCCAGCGCAGGGACTGTCGCGCGCGGCCAACGCCGCCACGCATAATTCCTGTAGACATCTTTACGGCGGATGCGTAGACTCGTCCCTGATTGCAGCAAAAACAACAAGAATTTATCTGTGGTATCGATCCATGCGCATGGCCCGTTCCATGCGGGATACCGCCAGGAGTGCTTGTGAACCTCGATCCTCCCCTCAAATCCGGTTTGCCGGGTGCCGGCATGGATACGACCATGGTGAATGGCATGCGCCTGCTGTTGTCGAGCGCCACCTTGCTGACCCTCTTCGTCGATCCTGAAAGCGCCGGCAAGCTGACCCGCATCACCTGGCTGATCTTTTCCGCCTACACCATGCACAGCCTGCTGTTATACGTGCTGGCCGTGGCCGGCATCAGCTTGCCGCAAGACATATTGCTGTACTGGCTGGACGTGGCCTGGTATGCGCTGATCGTGTTTTCCACCAGCAGCCACAACAATCTATTCTTCCTGTTTTTCTTCTTTGCCATCCTGATTTCGTCGTTCCAGCGCGGTTTCGAGGAAGGCGCCCGCGTCACGCTCGCTTCGGCCGGCCTGTTCGCCGCCACGGCGCTGTTCGGCGAAACGGATGCGGAACTGTCGCGCTTGCTGTTGCGCACCACCTTCCTGCTGGCGCTCGGCTACATGATCGCCTACTGGGGCGGCTCGGCCATCACCCAGCGCGGCCACCTGGCCCTGCTGCGCGATGTCAGCCAGCTGTCCAATCCCCGCTTCGGCGTCGACCAGACCATCACCTCGGTGCTGGAAAAAACACGCAGCTACTTCAAGGCCCGCAGCTGCCTGCTGATCATGCAGGACAAGGGCACGCGGGTCTGGTCGCTGCGCAGCGTCATCCATACGGAGGCGGGCGTGATCCACACCAGCTCCCTGCTCAGCGACGACGCGGCCAGTCCCCTGCTCGCCTTCCCTCCCGACAAGATCGTGCTGTACAACCAGCCGCCGGGTCCATGGCTGCCCTGGCTGGGCGGCGCGCGCATGCTCAACATGGACAATGGGCGCTGGCCCCGGCATGACGATGCGGCCGGTGCCAGCCTGGCAGAACTGCTCGAAGCGCATGCCTTCATCAGCGCCCCGCTCCCCTTGCGTAACGGCAAAGGCCGGCTGTACATCGTCTCGGCGACCAGCCTGAGCAAGACTGACGCCCTGTTCCTCAGCCATATTGGCGCGCAAGCGTTTCCCGTGATTGAAAACATCGAGCTGCTGGACCGGCTCGCCTCGCAGGCGGCCTCGCGCGAGCGCGAAAAGATGGCGCGCGACTTGCACGACACGGCCATCCAGCCGTATATCGGCCTGCGCCACGGCCTGGCCGCCCTGCGCAATGAGGCCACCCCGGGCAACCCGCTGCTGCCCGAGCTGGACAAGCTGATCATCATGTCGGGCCAGGTGATCACCGACCTGCGCAGCTATGCGCGCACCTTCAAGAACGGCCAGGTGCAAAGCGAGCCGGAACTGCTGGTGGCCCTGCGGCGCCAGGCGACGCAGATCCGCGAATTCTACGGCATCGACATCGCCGTGCAGATCGAGGGCGACCTGCATATCAATGACCGGCTGGCGGCGGAAGTGTTCCAGATCGTCAACGAGGGCATGAGCAATATCCGCAAGCATACGTCGGCGCGGCACGGCGCCGTCAAGCTGACCTGCGTGCAGGGCGCCCTGCATATCAGCATAGACAACGAATGCGCGGCCGCGCATGTTCCCGATTTCCTGCCCGACTCGCTGGCCGAACGGGCCGCCGCCCTGGGCGGTGCGGCCCGCGTCACCCACAGCACGCTGGGCAACACCTCCGTACAGATCGAGATCCCCATATGAACTCCCTCCAGCACCAGCCAAGCAGCAGCGCGGCCATCCGCGTCCTGCTCGTCGATGACCACAAGACCATGCTGTGGGGCCTGGAACGGCTGATCGGCGGCGAACATTCGGGCATGCGCGTCATCGCCACGGCATCGGACAGCGGCGAAGCGCTGGCGCAGGCGGCGGCGCTGGAACCGGACGTCATCGTGCTGGACCTGGACCTGGGCGGCGTCAGCTCGCTGGCCATCCTGCCGGCGCTGGTGCAGCGGGGCAGCACGCGCATCCTCGTGCTGACGGCCAGCCACGACCAGGCCGTCCTGGACCAGGCCATCCTGAAGGGCGCGCGCGGCATCATCAGCAAGGACGCGCCGGCCGAGATGGTGCTGAAAGCCATCGAAAAGGTCTACCACGGCGAACTGTGGCTGGAACACGCGATGCTGGGCCGCATGCTGACACAGCTGACGCAACCGGGCGGCGGCTCGGCGCAGGCCGCCGCCGTGGCCAGCCTGACCTTAAAGGAAAGAAAAATCATCGCCGCCCTCGTGCACGGCAGCGGCACGCCCGCCAAGCTGCTGGCCGACCAGCTGTTCATTTCAGAGCATACGCTGCGCAACCACCTGACCTCGATCTACCGCAAACTGGGCGTGTACAACCGCCTGGAACTGTACGCCTACGCCACCAAGCACCAGCTGGGCGAACTGCCGTCGCGCGCCTGATGCCGTAAACCGGCCACGCGGCCACGCGGCCACCGCCTGCTCCAGCACGTCCCCTCCCGCCCCTCCCTGCCATCGCGCACGCATGGCCGCCGCCGTGCGCGCCGAACTCGAGCATGACAATTGTCCCGAAAAAACAGGCAAATCCTCCCGGTAGAAAAAGGAGGTTCTTCTGATGTAGATCAAGCTGCCCACTTCTATAGTGGAACTACCGAAGTGCAGATTACACGCCGCGGCCACCACGACACGGAGCACAGCATGCGCTTAGACAAGTTTCTTCCTGCTGCCCTGGTTACGTATTTGCAGAGCAAGCAAAGAGCGGCGTTCTACCGCTACGCCCTGGTGGCAGCACTGATGGCCGTCGTTTGCATCATCGGACTATTGGCACTGGGAGAAAGCCCGTAAGAGTTTCACCGTGACGCAGCCAAGCCATGCAGCAATACCGTTTCATCCACCGCAGTACTTCAACCACTACCAGGAGTTGTCATGAACCTCATCAAGAACTTTATCCGCGAAGAAGATGGCGTGACCGCAATCGAATACGGCCTGATCGCCGCCCTGATTGCCGTCGTGATCATTGCCGCCATCACCATCGTCGGCACGCAGCTGAAAAAGACCTTCAGCACCATCGGCACCAAGCTCACCACCGCCAATGGCTGATGCGGCATCGTCCGGGCTGGCATGGCGCCGGCCCGGACATCCTGACGCTCCCCCCAAGCACGCCAATCCAGAGCACGCATTGCGAGGTCCATCGTGAAATCTCTCCTCTCCCGTTTATCTGACGAGTCGGCAGTCACCGCGATCGAATACGCGCTGCTGGCCGGCCTGCTGGCGGCAGTGCTGGTGATCACCATCGGCCTGCTGGGCGACCAGGTCAGGCTGCTGTTTGTCTTCGTCAAGGACCAAGTGGTCCTGGCCCTGTCATGAACGCCCTGCGCGCCTCGCTGCGCACCCATCGCGCCCTGCTGCTGATCGTGCTGCTGTACGCCGCTGCCGCCGCCATGCTGGCCGGCGGCCTGCCCAGCGCCAGGGACGTCGTCAACGTGCTGGCCGGCTTTCTCGTCGCCACCCTCACCGGTCCCGTCTTCGTGCTGTGCGGCTACACCATTCATGTCATGGTGATGAAACGCCCCGAACGCCTGTGCCACTTCCTGTACCAGGACCTGCGCCGTTACCTGAGCAAGGAGCGCCTGCTGCATGCGCTGCCCGTGATGCTGCTCATCCCCCTGTTCGCCTCCAGCTTTACCGTCTTCAAGGCTGCCATCCCGCGCCTGCACCCCTATACCTGGGATACCACCCTGTCGGCCTGGGATATCGCCGTGCATGGAGGCAAGGCGCCGTGGGAACGGCTGCAGCCGCTGCTGGGCCATCCGCTGGTGACGGGCCTGCTCAACGTCAGCTACCATTTCTGGTTCTTCCTTTTCTATGCCGTCCTGTACTGGCTGATCCTCGATACCCGCCGGCCCGTGCTGCGCATGCAGTTCCTGCTCAGTTTTACGCTGACCTGGATCGCCCTGGGCAGCATCATGGCCATCGTGTTCGCCTCCGTCGGCCCCTGCTACTACGGCCACCTGCACGCCAGCGACCCCTATGCGCCCCTGATGGCCTACCTGCATGACGCCAACCAGCACGTGCCCATCTGGGCCCTGCAGGTGCAGGAAATGCTGTGGCAAGGTTATCAGAGCAAGGGCAGCAATAGCGAACTGGGTATTTCGGCCATGCCCAGCATGCACGTCGCCACCGCCGTCCTGATGGCCATGATGGGCTGGAAAGTCAGCCGCATCGCCGGCATCGCCCTCTCCGCCTTCGCCGTGCTGATCCTGCTCGGCTCCATCCACCTGGGCTGGCACTATGCGCTCGACGGTTATGCTGGTGCGGCAGGCGCGGCGCTGATGTGGCATGCGGTCGGCCGGGCACTGGGTGCCCGCGCCATGCGCTCCGGCATGCCGCTGGCCGGTGCGCCCTGCATCGCCAAGGGAGGGCTGACGTCATGAGCGCCCACCTGCCCATGCTGCTGTGCCTGGCCATGCTGGCCGGACTGCTGGCCATCGCGCTGTGGCACGACCTGCGCACGCGGCGCATCCCCAACCAGCTGGTCCTGTGGGGCACGCTCGCTGGCCTGGTCCTGAACAGCTTCGTGCCGTCCGGCGCCGGCCTGTTCGACGAACCGTTCGGCGGCCTGGGCCTGCTGCAGGCGCTGGCCGGCGCCGCGGCCGGCCTGGCGCTGCTGCTGCCCATGTACCTGCTGCGCGCCCTGGGCGCCGGCGACGTCAAGCTGATGGCCATGTGCGGCGCCTTCCTCGGTCCCGACGCGGTCCTGGAAGCGGCGCTGCTGACCTTCCTGGCCGGCGGCGTGCTGGCCCTGGCCGCGGCGCTGGCAGGCCAGCGCCTGCGCCTGGTGCTGAAGAACACCTACCACATGCTGCTGGGCGCGCTGCTGCACAGCCTGGCGGGCG
The DNA here is from genome assembly GCF_058798675.1 of Janthinobacterium sp. GW822-FHT07H10. NCBI lineage: Bacteria > Pseudomonadati > Pseudomonadota > Betaproteobacteria > Burkholderiales > Oxalobacteraceae > Janthinobacterium > Janthinobacterium sp. GW822-FHT07H10. The sequence goes on along the minus strand of NZ_JBXAKS010000008.1, from coordinate 38,434 downwards.
GCCCCGCCACCATCGCCGAGCCACCGCCGGCCACCGGCAAGCTGGCCTACGCCTTCGCCATCGCCAGCGGCACCCTGCTGCAGCTGTTCCTGCACTACACGCACCTGTGGAGCCTGCGCTGACATGCGCTGCTCCGGCCACCCACCCACCACGGACACGATCATGCACACCCTCGCTCACTTCTTCGGCTCGCGGCGCGCCAGCCTGCTCACCGGCATCGCCATGGCCTGCCTGTGGGGCATGTTCGCCAGCGCCCACGTCTTCGCCTTCCTGCATGACGGCGACTGGAGCTATCTGCTGTTCTGCGCCGCCGAAACGCTGGCCGCCCTCTTCTTTCTCGTGCGCTCGGCCCCCGTCAGCGTCTCCACCGACGCGGGCGACTGGCTGCTGGCCATTGGCGCCACCTTTGCACCTTTTTTCTTCGCGCCGTCCGACATGACCATCTGGCCGGCGGCGCAATACCTGCTCGCCACCGGCAGCCTGCTGCAGATTGCCGGCCTGCTCTCGCTGAACCGCAGCTTCGGCCTGGTGGCAGCGCGGCGCGACATCAAGACGGGCGGCATGTACCGCGTGGTGCGCCACCCGGTCTATGCCAGCTATGTGCTCTCGTCGAGCGCCTACCTGCTGACCAATGCATCGCCCGCGAATGCCGTCGTGTACGCCGCGGCCATGCTGATGCTGGTGGCGCGCCTGCTGCGCGAAGAACGCTTCCTGGCAACCGACGTGCGCTACCGCGTCTACATGCGGCAAGTGAAATACCGGCTGCTGCCTTTCATCTTCTGACATCCGTACCGCGCCACACGAGGAGTACAGACCATGCCTGATACCTATCCAGAACGCAGCGACGGCGGCGGCATCGAGCCGGCCGCGAAGCGCGCGCCGCGCAGCGTCGCCGAGACGGGACTGCCCTTCGTTTTCCTCGTCGAGCTGCTGGTGAAGATCCTGTTCCTGCGCGGCCAGGTCACCTTGCCCGCACTGGCCAGCCACGTCAAACTGAACGCCAGCGTGCTCGAACCCCTGCTGACGTTCATGCGCGCCGAAAAGCTGTGCGAAGCGCGCCGCGACGGCAGCAGCGGCACCGACGCCGACCTGTCCTACCAGCTGGGCGACCAGGGGCGCCTGCGCGCCGCCGACTACCTGCGCCGCAATGCCTACAGCGGCCCGGCTCCCGTCAACCTGGCCGACTACAGCAACCAGGTGCTGGCGCAAAGCGTGGCGCACATGCATGTCACGCGCGACAACGTGATGCGCGAATTTCGCGAAGTGGTGGCCAGCACGGCGGTACTCGACCAGCTGGGCGCGGCCATGAATTCCGGACGGGCCCTGTTCTTTCATGGTCCCGCCGGCAGCGGCAAGAGCTACCTGGCCGAGCGCCTGAATGGACTGCTCAGCGGCACCGTCGCCCTGCCGCATGCGGTGATGGTCGATGGCGAAGTGCTGCCCTTCCTCGACCCCATGCTGCACACCATCTCCAGCACGGCTCCCATGCCGGCAGATCCGCGCTGGGTGCGCGCGCAGCGTCCCGCCGTGCTGACTGGCGGCGAACTGACGCTCGACATGCTGGACCTGCAATTCGATCCGGGCGCCCGCCTGTACCAGGCACCGCTGCACCTGAAGGCCAACAACGGCATCTTCATCATCGACGACCTGGGCCGCCAGCGCTGCTCGCCCGAGGAACTGATGAACCGCTGGATCGTGCCGATGGCGCGCCACATCGATTATCTGTCGCTGCATACGGGCTACAAATTCCCCGTGCCCTTCGACGTGATCGTCGTGTTTTCATCGAACCTGGCGCCGCGGCACCTGGCCGACGACTCCTTCCTGCGCCGCATCGGCTACAAGATCCACGTCGGCCCGCTGAGCGCCTACCACTACCTGGCCGTGTTCCGCAGCACCTGCGCGCAGCTGGGCATCAATTTCGACGAAGCCTCCTACGCCTGCCTGCTGCACCTGCACCAGCTGTACCAGCGGCCGCTGCTGGCCTGCTATCCGCGCGACATCCTGGCGCAGATCTGCGACAAGGCCCGCTATGAAGACTGCGCGGTGCAACTCGATCCCGAAGTGCTGCAGTGGGCATGGAATAACTATTTCGGCAGCGACGACAACCTTGCAAGCACACACACCGGATCCGCAACGGTCCAGCACAAAGGGGAAGCAAAATGAGAAACGCACGCGCTCTGACGATGATGGCCATTGCGGTCATCCTGGCGATCGCCGCGGTCATCGTGGCCGCGCGCTGGATCAATGCCCAAGCTTCGGGCAACATCAACAAGGTGGCGGTGGCCCAGGTCGACATCAGCCTGGGCGCGCGCCTCACGCCCGACATGGTGCGCATGGTGGACTGGCCGTCGAACGCGCTGCCGCCGGGCGCCATCAACGATCCGAAACTGCTGGAAACGCGCGTCACGCGCACGAGCATCCAGCACGGCGAACCGATCATGGAAGGCAAGCTGGCGCCTCCGGGCACGCAGGGCGGCCTGTCCGCCGTCGTCGCCGAAGGCAAGCGCGCCATGACCGTGCGCGTCAACGACGTGGTGGGCGTGGCCGGCTTCGCCCTGCCCGGCAACTTCGTCGACATCCTCGTCAACACACAGGGCGAGGGAGCGCGCAAGACGCCCGACCGCGACCCGAATATTTCCAAGATCGTGCTCGAACGCATCCTCGTGCTGGCCATCGCCCAGGAGTCGAACCGCGACGACACCAAGCCCAAGGTGGTCAACGCCGTGACCCTGGAACTGACGCCGGACCAGGCGGAAAAACTCGACCTGGCGCGCAGCGTGGGCACCCTGTCGCTGGTGCTGCGCAACCAGGTCGAGGACAAGCCCGTCAACACGGAAGGCGCGACCAAGAGCAGCCTGCTGGATGAAAAAGTCGCCGCCGCGGCCCCCGCCGCCATGGTGCAAAGCAAACCGGCGCCACGCCGCCGCGTACCAGCCGCGGCGCCGCAGCAGGGCACGCGCATCGATGTCATCAAGGGGCTGGACCGCAGCACCCAACAATTCTAAACGCACCAGAGGAGCCATGCCATGAGCACATATTGCACAGCAAGCGAAAGCCGGATACTCAGCCTGGCGCTTGCCCTCGCCATGATCGGCGCCCTGGCGCCCCAGGCCCGCGGCGAAACGGTCGCCGCCACCGCCGTTGCCGCCGAAGCGGCCACGCCCAGGACCAGCCGCGCCGCGGCACGCCCCAGGTCCACGCCGCCGCAAGGCGAGATGCGCGCCGGCCGCACGGAAATGGCGCCGCAGATGCACCTGGCCGAAGGCAAGTCCACCCTGATGCGCCTGCCGTTTGCCGCTTCCCGCATGTCCGTCGGCGACCCGCGCATCGCCGATGTCATCCTGCTCAACCCGACCGAGGTGTACCTGCTGGGGCGCTCCGTCGGCACCACCAACCTGATCCTGTGGAACAAGGCCAACGACGCCACCATCGTCGACCTGGCCGTCGGCATCGACAGCAGCAGCCTGCAGGCGCGCCTGGCCGAACTGCTGCCGAATGAAAAGGATATCCATGTCACCGTGGCCGGCGACACCCTGATCCTGTCCGGCGTCGTCAGCGACGTCGTCAAGGCCGACCAGGCCCTGTCGCTGGCGAACGCCTATGTGCAGCGCGGCGCGCGCAGCGGCGGCGCGGCGTCCGCCCCCGCCCCCGCTGCCGGGGCCGCCCCCGCCGCCGCTGCAACTCCGGCAGCGGGCGCCGGCGCCGACGCCAGCTCGCCACGCGTGATCAACCTGCTGTCGATCGCCGCGCCGCAGCAGGTGATGCTGGAAGTGAAGGTGGCCGAGGTGTCGAAGGTCCTGGTCGACCAGCTGGGCGCCAGCATCGGCCTGAATCGCCATATCGGCAGCTGGACCTACTCGCTGCTGTCCAACCTGCTCAGCAACAATCCCAGCGGCGTGGGCGGCTCGAATTCGAACAACTTCTTCAACCTCGATGCACAGAAGCGCGATGGCCTGATCAAGGTGCTGGCCGAGCCGACCATCATGGCCATCAGCGGCCAGGAAGCCAGCTTCCTGGCGGGCGGGAAAATCTTCATTCCCGTCAGCCAGACCAACAATGGCGGCGTGCCCACCATCACGCTGGAAGAGAAGGAATACGGCGTGGCCGTGAAATTCACCCCCACCGTGCTCGATGGCGGCCGCATCAACCTGAAGGTGGCGCCGGAAGTGTCCGACCTGAACAAGGACGGCATCGGCATCACCGCCACCGGCATCTCGACGACCGCCATCCTGCCCTCGTTCACGACGCGGCGCGCCACCACCACGGTGCAGCTGTTCGACGGCCAAAGCTTCGCCATCGGCGGCCTGATCAAGAACAATGTGACCAGCAATATCAAGGCCGTGCCAGGCCTGGGCGAAGTGCCCGTGCTGGGCGCGCTGTTCCGCAGCACGGACTTCCAGACGGACCGCTCGGAACTCGTGTTCATCGTCACGCCGCACCTGGTCAAGCCGCTGCCGGCCGACTACAAGCTGCCCACCGATCCCTACGTGCAGCCGACGCGCGGCGACATGTTCTTGCAAGGAAAAATGGAAGGCACGGCACCCGCCCCGGTGGCACCGGCGCAGCCGCAAGCCACCGCGCCCCAACCCGCCGCCAGCGGTTTCGACCTCAAATAGGAGCACACCATGAACACCGCACATTGCCTGTCCTGCGCCGCCCTGCTCTGCCTGCTGTCCGGCTGCGCCGCCACCACCACGCCCGTCCTCGACAGCCACTTCGGCGAATCGGTGACCCTGCTCAAGTCGCAGCAGGTCCTGTATCCCGATGCCTACCGGAATACCAACCCCGTCAGCGGCATCGACGGCAAGGCCGGCGTCAGCGCCTATCAGCGCTACCAGAAATCGTTCGCCGCGCCGGAACCGCAGCCGAACGTCTTCACCATCGGCGTCGGCGCCCGCTAGTCGGCGCCCGCTAGCCGGCGCCACACCCGAGGCCACCAGGAGAAGCACATGAAAACAGCATACCGCAGGCACGACAGGGAACAGGGTGCGATCGCCATCGTGCTCGGACTGACCCTGGTGATCCTGTTTGCCATGGGCGGCCTGGTGCTGGACCTGGGCCACCTGTACATCGCCAAGGCGGAACTGCAAAATGGCGCCGACAGCGCGGCCCTGGGCGGCGCCGTGGAACTCAATGAAAGCGCGGCAGGCATCGACAATGCGCAGTCCCAGGCCATCGCCCTGGCGCTGAAAAACCGCTACGACTTTTCCACGTCGCTGGTCATCACCGCCGCCAACATCAGTTTCGGCCCCGGACCGGACGGTCCCTGGTTGCCCGCCGCCAGCGCCCGCACCAACCCGCAAGGCCAGACCTTCATTCGCGTCGACACGGGCAGCAAGACCTTCGCCACCTATCTGATGGGCATTGCCGGCATCGCCAGCACCAGCACCTCGGGCGTGGCGGTGGCGGGCCGCTTCGTCAACGACGTCACGCCGATCGGCGTGTGCGCCGTCGATCCCGCCAACAAGACGGCGCAATACACGTATCCGGCGGCGCCCGCCGGCAGCGGCCTGACGGAGTTGCTGGAATTCGGCTTCCGCCGCGGCGTCACCTACAATCTGTTCGGGCTCAATCCGCTGGGCGGCTCATCCGACCCTTACCTGATCAATCCTGTCGACGCCCCGCCCGGCGCCTGCGACGCCTCGCACTCGAGCGCCAACTCGACGGCCCCCTTCATGTGCACGGGCAGCAGCGCCGTCGTCAGCAGCGGCAGCGGCAAGGTCTACACCAATACGGGCCTGAGCGCCACCAAGCTCGCCACCGCCCTCAATTCGCGCTTCGACGTGTACGGCGGCGCGTCCGTATGCGATCCGGTGACGGCGCCACCCGACGTCAACATCAAGGAATATCCGTGCAAGGGCAGCTCGCCCTGCGTCGCCAGCGCCGCCAACTCGCCGCCCACCAACTGGATGGAGCCGGGCGCCAGCAACCTGCCCAGCGTACAGTCGGTGGCGCTGAATGCCGCGAAAAAACCCAATTACCAGCTGCCCTCCGCCGGCCCGGTGCCGGCGCCTTCGGCCACATTCGCCCAGTTCGCCGGCTACGGCGTGCTGTGGTCCTACGGTCCGGCCTACCAGGCCAACGGCGCCACCCCGGCCAAGGCCGGCACGCCCTACACGGTGCAGAACGCCAACGCCAACCCCATGTACAGCACGGCCAAGGCGAATTACTTCGACACCGGCACCTACCCGGCCAGCGCCGATGCATCGTTCCCCGTCGGGACACCGCCATCGCCCTACAACCAGAGCAGCGGCCCCACGTTTCAGGCCCCCTCGGCCAGCCATCCCGGACAGCGCAACCGCCGCATCCTGAACGTGGTGCTGGTCGATTGCCGCACCGCGCCCGTAGGCCCGGCATCGTGCGGCGCCATGGACGCGGTGGGCATCGGCAAATTCTTCATGACGACGAAGGCCGATTTCAGCGGCGGCGCGCGCCTCGACGTCGAGTTCGCGGGCTTGATCGAACCCGTGCCCAATTCCGAAATCAAGCTTTACAAGTGAGGCGGCCATGCGTACCCACTCCTGCTCTTCCAGCCAGCGCGGCGGCGCCGCCGTCGAGTTCGGCATCGTGCTGGCCCTGCTGGTCACCCTGCTGGCCGGCATCTTCGGCTTCGGCCGCGCCTTCTGGTACTACGACGCGCTGACCAAGGCCACGCGCGATGCGGCCCGCACGATGTCCGTCAATGCCAAGGCCAGCATCGCCTCGCAGGGCGTGCCGGCCGCCAGGCAAACGGTGGTCGATGCGGCCACCAGCGCCGGCATCGACAACTTCAGCAGCGCCAACGTGAGCGTAAGCTGCCTCGACAAGAACCTGAACGACAGCAGCTGCACCGATGGCACGGCGCCGGGCGCGATCCGCGTCGAAATCGTCAACTACACGCTGTCGGTGGGCCAGTACCTGCCGTTCGTGATCGGCTCGGCCACCAGCTACAGCACGCCGCTCGCGCCCCGCACCACCATGCGCTACATGCTGTAAGGAGAACGCCATGCGCCCGCCCCTCTCATCGCCAGTGCCGGCCCGCGGACAGCGCGGCGCCGCCGCCGTCGAATTCGCCCTGGTGGCGCTGCTGTTTTTCACCCTGCTGTTCGGCGTACTGGAATTCGGCCGCCTGCTGTACCTGTACAACACGGTGCAGGAAGTGAGCCGCCGCGCGGCGCGCGAGGCGGTCGTGCGCTGGATCGACCAGGCCGATGCCGTCAAGACGCTGGCCCTGTTCGGCGGCACGGCCCTGCCGGCCGCGCCCGAAGTCACGGCCGCCAACATCAGCATCCGCTACCTGAACAAGGCCGGCACCGAAGTGACCGTGCCGCCGCTCGACCCGGGCGACAACCTGTCGGCCTGCGGCGACAACACGCGCACGGCCAGCTGCATCGACAGCGTGCGCGTCTCGATCGACAACGTGACCTATACGCCGATGGTCAGCCTGTTCGGTTTTCTCAATATCGCCTTGCCCTCGTCGGTCGTGGTCATGCATGCCGAAAGCCTGGGTTTCCAGATCAACTGAACGCCATTACCGGGAGCACCACGTGAATATCGTCATCGTCTCGAAGAATGAAGCCCAGCTCAAACGGCTGACGCGCTTGCTGCGCGAACGCAGCGCGGCCGACCGCGTGTCGCTGCTGGCGAGCACGCCGGAGATGTTCGACAACGGCGCCACGCCCCACCTGCTGCTGCTGGAACAGGAGCATCTGGGCGAAGAGGAGCTGGACCTGCTGGAGCGGCTGGGCAGCCGCTACCCGAACCTGGCCATCATCGTCCAATGTCCGCTGCAAAATCCGCAGTTCCTGCTGCGCGCCATGCGCGCCGGCGTGCGCGAGGTGCTGCCGCCCGACGACGACGCGGCGCTCGGCGCGGCGCTGCGCCGCATCGAGGACAAACTGCAGAAACAGGTGACGCGCAAGGGCCAGGTGCTGGCCTTCGTCTCGTGCAAGGGCGGCAGCGGCGCCACCTTCATCGCCGCCAACCTCGGTTATGCGCTGGCGGCCGGCGAACAGCGCAAGGTCGCGCTACTCGACCTGAACCTGCAATTCGGCGACGCCGCCCTGTTCGTCTCGGATCACAAGCCCGCCACCACGCTGTCGCAGCTGGCGCAGCAGATCGTGCGCCTCGACGCCTCACTGCTGACGGCCAGCATGATCCAGATCACGCCCACCTACAGCGTGCTGGCCGCCGCCGACGACCCCGCCCATGCGGCCGACATCGAGGCCGACCACATCGACCGCCTGCTGACCCTGGCGCGCAGCCAGTACGATTACATCGTGCTCGACGTGGGACGCGGCCTCGATGCCGTCAGCGTGCGCGCGCTGGACCGGGCCGACCTGATCTTTCCCGTGCTGCAAGCCACCTTGCCCTATGTCCGCGACGGCAAGCGCCTGCTCGACGTATTCCGCGGCCTCGGCTACCGCGACGACAAGGTGCGCCTGATCCTGAACCGCTATGCCAGCAGCGACAACATCCGCGTGGCCGACCTCGAGGCGGCGTACGGCAAGCACGTCTACAAGTCCATTCCCAACCATTACGAGGCGGTGGCGGCGTCGGTCAGCCAGGGCGTGCCCATCCTCAAGCTGGCATCGCACAATCCCGTCTCGCGCGCCTTGCAGGAACTGGCCGCCAGCCTGGCCGGCGAGACCCCGCCAGCGGCGCCAGGCTGGGTTGCACGCCTGCTGGCGCGCGCCTGATCCCCCATTCACAGGAGACCGACCATGACTGCCGAAAAACTCACCCTGCGGGACCGCCTGGGCTATGCCCAGGATGACGCCAGCTCGAACGACGGCGCCGCGCACCAGGGCGTATCGAACCAGAGCTACCAGCAATTGAAGCACCGCACCCACCAGGCGCTGCTCGACCGGGTCGACCTGGAAGGCATGCAGCGCCTGTCGCGCGAGCAGATACGCGAAGAGCTGAAGATCCTCGTCAGCGACGTGCTCACGGAAGACAATGTGGTGATCAACGAACTGGAACGCCGCTCGCTGATCCGCGACATCCAGGATGAAGTGCTGGGCTTCGGCCCGCTCGAGCCGCTGCTGGCCGATCCCAGCGTGTCCGACATCCTCGTCAACACCTACCGCCAGGTGTACGTCGAGCGCCATGGCCGCCTCGAGCTGAGCGACATCTGCTTCACCGACGATGCGCACCTGATGAAGATCATCGACAAGATCGTCTCGCGCGTGGGCCGGCGCATCGACGAATCGAGTCCCATGGTCGATGCGCGCCTGCCCGACGGTTCGCGCGTCAACGCCATCATCCCGCCGCTGGCCATCGACGGTCCCGTGATGTCGATCCGGCGCTTCTCCGCGCAGCCGCTGCGCCTGGCCGACCTGATGCTGAAGCACAGCCTGACCGAGGAAATGAGCACCACCCTGCAGGCGCTGGGCAAGGCCAAGGTCAACATCCTGATCTCGGGCGGCACGGGCAGCGGCAAGACCACCATGCTCAACGCGATTTCCGGCTTCATCAGCACGGCCGAGCGCGTCGTTACCATCGAGGATGCGGCCGAACTGCAGATGCAGCAGCCGCACGTGGTGCGCCTGGAAACGCGGCCGCCGAACATCGAGGGCAAGGGAGAAGTGACGCAACGGGCCCTGGTGCGCAACGCGCTGCGCATGCGCCCCGACCGCATCATCCTGGGCGAGGTGCGCGGCGCCGAGGCGCTCGACATGCTGCAGGCGATGAACACGGGCCATGAAGGCTCGATGGCCACCATCCACGCGAATACCCCGCGCGACGCGCTGACGCGGCTCGAGAACATGATCAGCATGGCCTCCGCGTCGCTGCCCGTGAAAGCCATGCGCCAGCAAATCAGTTCGGCCATCAGCGTCGTGGTGCAGGTGGCGCGCCTGACGGACGGCAAGCGCAAGATCATCTCGATCCAGGAAATCACCGGCATGGAAGGCGAGATGATCACCATGCAGGAAATCTTCACCTTCCGCCAGACGGGCATCGGCGAGGATGGCAGCGTGCAGGGCCATTTCCATGCCAGCGGCGTGCGCCCGCGTTTCCTGGAACGCCTGCGCGCCTTCGGCATCAGCCTGCCCGAAACCCTGTTCGATCCCGCCCGCCAGTACCATTAAGGGGAGCATCATGGACTATCTCTACTATGTATTCGCGATCCTCACCTTCATCGCCGTGGTGCTGCTGATCGAAGGCCTGTACCTGGCGTGGAATGCCTCGCGCGGTCCGGAAGCGGAAAGGGTGGCGCGCCGCCTGCGCATCATGTCGGCCGGCGCGCACGGAGAGACGGGCAGTTCGATGATCAGGAAACGCCTGCTGAGCGAAACGCCGGCCCTGCAGCGCCTGCTGCTCAGCGTGCCGCGCGTGCATGCGCTCGACCGCCTGCTGGAACAGTCGGGCCTGACCTGGAGCGTGGCCGGCTTCGCCGGCATGATGCTGGCGGTGGGCACGGCAGCGCTGCTGCTGTTCAGTTACTTCAGCGTGCCGTGGGCGCTGCGCTTGCCCCTGGTGGCCGTCGCGGCCCTGCTGCCGCTGCTGCTGGTCCTGCGCGCCAAGGCCAAACGCCTGCAGCGCATCGAGCAGCAATTGCCCGATGCGCTAGACCTGATGGCGCGCGCCCTGCGCGCCGGCCACGCCTTCCCCACCGCCCTGAAAATGGTCGGCGACGAAATGAACGCGCCGCTGGCCACCGAATTTCGCGCCACCTTCGATGAAGTCAATTTCGGCATCGCCATGCAGGACGCCCTGATGAACCTGGCCACGCGCGTGCCCAGCACCGACTTGCGCTATTTCGTGATCGCCGTGCTGATCCAGCGCGAGACGGGCGGCAACCTGTCGGAACTGCTCGACAGCATCAGCCGCATCATCCGCGAACGCATCAAGCTGCTGGGGCAGGTGCGCGTGCTGTCGGCCGAAGGCAAGCTGTCGGCCTGGATCCTGTCGCTGCTGCCGTTCGGCGCGGCGGCCATGATTCAGCTGACCAATCCGCAGTTCCTGGAAATGCTGTTTGTCGATCCGGGCGGCCGCAAGATGCTGGTCGGCGCCCTGCTGCTGATGGTCTGTGGCGTCTTTGTCATGCGCAACATCATCCGCATCCGCGTCTGAGCCGCAAGGAGAACCGCCATGAATCCCGTCCATATCGCCTTCCTCGCCCTGCTCTTCATCGCCGTCTTCGGCACGGCGCTGGTCGCCCTGCGCAGCTTCTCGCCGGATCCGCTGCGCCAGCGCCTCGACAAGGCCGCCGGCAAGAGCGCCGCGCAAGCGGGTGCGCCCGCGCCCAATCCCTGGCTGGCGCGCATGGTGCGCCTGAGCGGACCGCTGGCCAAGCTGTCGATTCCCGACCAGGGCTGGGAAAATTCCGTGATGCGCCGGCGCTTCATGAACGCCGGCCTGCGCCAGGCATCGACGCCCATCCTGTTCTTTTCCGCCAAGACCATGCTGGCCATCGGCCTGCCGCTGCTGCTGTTCCTGTTCCTGAGCGCATCGGGCCACCAGATGGCCGGCAAGGCCATCCTGTTCTGGCTGCTGACGGTGGCAGCCTTCGGCTACTACCTGCCCAACTTCGTGCTGCAGCAGATGATCAAGCGGCGCCAGCGCGAAATCTTCGAAAGCTTTCCCGATGCCCTCGACCTGATGACGGTCTGCGTGGAAGCGGGGCTGGCCATGGATGCGGCCCTGGCCAGGGTGGCTGCGGAAATCGCCCTGAAAAGCCGCGTGCTGGCCGAGGAATTGCACCTGGTGATGCTCGAGCTGCGCGCCGGCAATACCAAGGAGCGGGCCTTGCGCAACCTGGCCCTGCGCACGGGGGTCGAGGATGTCGATGCGCTGGTGGCCATGCTGATCCAGGCCGAGCGCTTCGGCACCAGCATCGCCGCCTCGCTGCGCGTGCAGTCCGACCAGCTGCGCACCAAGCGCCGCCAGCGCGCCGAGGAAGAGGCGGCGAAGATCGCCCTCAAGCTGCTGTTCCCCCTGATCTTTTTCATCTTCCCTTCGCTGCTGGTCGTCCTGATGGGGCCAGCCTTCCTGCAAATCTACCGCGTGCTCCTGCCCAGCATGAGCGGCGGCAGCTGACCGGAGAACCGCCATGTCCCAGCACACCACCCTGATGTTCATGTTCGCCTGCGCCGGCCTGCTGCCCGCCTGCGCCAGCCTGCCCGATACGGCCAGCCAGGCCAGCCACGGCGCGCCGCCGCAGGCGCGCGTCGACGACAGCCCCGCCACGCGGGCCAGCGCCTACTGCAAGCTGGGCAAGCGCATGCAGGAACTGGGCGACCCGCGCGCGGCGCTGGCCGCCTATGGCGAAGCCCTGCTGCTGGCGCCCGCCTCCGCCGACGCGCGCAACGGCGCCGCCGTGCTGCACGCGCAGCTGGGCGAACTGGACACGGCGCGCGCCATGCTGCAGGCGCTGGCGCTGGAGACGCCCACGGCCAGGACCTACAACAACCTCGGCTACGTGCTGTACCTGCAGGAAGATTACGCCCAGGCGGCGGGCGTGCTGCGCCAGTCGCTGCAGCTCGATAACGGCCAGCAGCCGGCGCGCGCCAACCTGGACCTGGCCATCGCGGCGCTGGCGCGCAGCGTGGCCACGGTCGATACCGCCACGGACGTCCAGCCCGACCTGGCACCGACGCCGCCGCTGGTCGCGGCCGCGCCGCCGACGCGCTTGCAGCTGACCCAGTTGCAGCCGAATGTCTTTGCGCTGAGCTGGCGCGACGCGCCCGTGGCGGCGCCAGCCGTGTTTGCGGCCTTGCCCGCTCCGGCTAGGCAGAAGCAGGCGGCGCCGCTGCCGCGGCTGGAAGTGATCAATGGTCATGGCGAAACGGGGCTGGCGGCGCGCATGCGCGGCATGCTGGGCGGCATGGGCATCGGCGTGCTGCGGCTGGGCAACCAGCGGCCGTATGGCGTGCAGGCCAGCAGCATCGTCTACCGGCCCGGCCATGCCGAGGCGGCGGCCACCCTGGCCAGGGCGCTGGGCGGCATGCCGCAGTTGCAGGCCGCCAGCGACGGCGGCATCGGCACGGGCGCCGACCTGCGTCTATTGCTGGGCAAGGATGCGCTCGTCAGCCTGCCCGCACCGGCCGTCCTGCTGGCGTCGAACACGGCGCCGTGACGACGGCTCAGCGCGGCAGCAGGCGGCGGTCGGCGGGGTCGAGCAGGAAGCCTTGCAGGATATCCTGCAGCTGCGGCAGCTTTGCCACGTAGGCGGGGATGCCCAGCTGGCGCGCGCCGAAATAGTGGGCGATGATGTCGCCCTGCTGTTCCATGTTGAAGTCGGACAGGATGCCGCCGGCCTGCGCATCGTAGCGGTAGGCGCGCTGCCGGATGTAGCCGCCGCAAAGCGCCAGCAGCACGCCATGCAGCAGCACGCCGTAGCCGAGCTGGTACTGCCACACGTGCACCATTTCGTGGATGAAGAACAGCTTGCCGCCGTTGCCCTCGCGCGAAAAATCGTCGCGGTACTGGGCCGGCATGAAGTGCAGGCTGCCGCGCGGCGTCATCGCCGTGTTCTGGTCTTGCAGGCCAAACGGTAAAAAGGAGCCGCGCACGACGCGCACGCGCGCGTAGTCGATGGCGTCGCGAAAGACGCTGCGGGCCATGGCGGTTTCGCCGATGGTCAGGGGGCGGCGCAAGACGCGCATGAGAAGAGAAAAAGAAAGCGCGGCAGGCATGCAAGCCTGCCGCGCCGGTACCGATTAGACCGAGCGCAGGCCGCTGGCTGCCTTGGCGATTTCCGTGATGCGGTCCCAGTTGCCGGCCGCGATCGCGTCTTTCGGCGTCAGCCACGAACCGCCCACGCAGGCGACGTTCTTCAAGGCCAGGAACTGCGACGCCGTCTCTTGCGAGATGCCGCCCGTCGGGCAGAACGTCACGTCCGGCAGCGGGCCGTAGATGGCGTTGAGCATGCCGATGCCGCCGGCCGGCACGGCCGGGAACAGCTTCAGTTGCTGGAAGCCGTTTTCACGCGCCGCCATCACTTCACCCGGCGTCATCACGCCCGGCAGCAATGGCAGGCCGCTGCTTTTCGCCGCCGCCACCAGGGCCGACGTCAGGCCTGGCGAGACGCCGAAGACGGCGCCCGCATCGCGCGCCTGGACGAATTCCTCGGGACGGGTCAGCGTACCCACGCCGACGATGGCGCCCGGCACGGCCGACATGGCGCGGATCGCTTCCAGGCCGTGTTTCGTGCGCAGGGTCACTTCCAGCACGCGGATGCCGCCCGCCACCAGCGCGCGCGCCAGCGGTACGGCGTGGTCAGGGTCGTCGATCGCGATCACGGGGATCACGCTCGAGGTGCGCATAATTTCCAGTAGTGTCATGGTCATCTCTTATTTCCTAGCCAAAAAGTCTTCATCGGAACCCGGTACGGTATCGCCGACATTGTCGGCGTCGTGCAAGGCGACGGTGGTGGGAATCGGCGACGGCAGGCCGAAGGTGGTGGCACCTTCTTCCGCCGCGCTGACGGTGGAACGGAACATGGAAAACAGCTCGCGGCCCATGCCGATGTGGTTCGGCGACAGGTCGGCCTGCACCAGCGAACGGGCGTGCCAGACGTCGGCCGGCACCAGCGCTTCGAGTACGCCGGTGAACGCATCGAGGCGGATGATGTCGCCGTCGCGCACCAGGCCCAGCGGGCCGCCGGCGAGGATTTCAGGCGACACGTGGATGGCGGCCGGCACCTTGCCCGACGCGCCCGACATGCGGCCATCGGTGACCAGCGCCACGTGGCGGCCCGCATCCTGCAGGTTGGCCAGCGCCGGGGTCAGCGCATGCAGTTCCGGCATGCCGTTGGCGCGCGGGCCCTGGAAGCGCAGCACGGCGACGAAATCGCGGTCCAGCGATCCCGCCTTGTAGGCGGCCATGAAATCTTCCTGCGAATTGAACACCAGCGCCGGCGCTTCCACCGTGCGGTGCTGCGGCTTGACGGCCGAGACCTTCATCACGGCGCGGCCCAGGTTGCCCGCGACCAGGACCATGCCGCCGTCCGGCGCGAACGGGTTCGATGCCGGGCGCAGCACGTTGTCGTCGGCGCTGGTGGCCGGCGCATCTTTCCAGAAGACCTTGCCGTCTTCGCCGAGGAATGGCTCCATGCAGTGCGCGCGCAGGCCCTTGCCCAGAATGGTCGTGACGTCTTCGTGCAGCAGGCCCGCGTCCAGCAGTTCGCGGATCAGATAACCGGTGCCGCCGGCCGCGTGGAAATGGTTCACGTCGGCGTCGCCGTTCGGGTAGATGCGCGTGAGCATCGGCACGATGGCCGACAGTTCGTTGAAATCGTTCCAGTCGATGACGATGCCGGCCGCCTTGGCGATGGCCACCAGGTGCAGCGTGTGGTTGGTCGAACCGCCCGTGGCCAGCAAGCCGACGACGGCGTTGACGATACATTTCTCGTCAACAATATGGCCGACTGGCAAGTAGTTGGCGCTTTGCGCCGTGATGCCGGCGGCGCGCTGGGCGGCGGCCGTCGTCAGCGCATCGCGCAGCGGTGTGTTCGGCGTGATGAAGGCGGCGCCCGGCAAGTGCAGGCCCATCACTTCCATCAGCATCTGGTTGCTGTTGGCGGTACCGTAGAAGGTACAGGTGCCGGCGCCATGGTAGGCTTTCGATTCGCCTTCGAGCAAGTCTTCGCGCGTGGCCTTGCCTTGCGCGTACAGCTGGCGCACCTTGGCTTTTTCCTGGTTCGACAGGCCCGACGTCATCGGACCGGCCGGCACGAAGACGGCCGGCAAGTGGCCGAAGTGCAGCGCGCCGATCAACAGGCCCGGCACGATCTTGTCGCACACGCCCAGGTACAGGGCCGAGTCGAACATATTGTGCGACAGCGCCACGGCCGTCGACATGGCGATGGTGTCGCGCGAGAACAGCGACAGTTCCATGCCCGGCTGGCCTTGCGTCACGCCATCGCACATGGCGGGCACGCCGCCGGCGAACTGGGCGACGGCGCCCACTTCGCGCACGGCTTGCTTGATGATCTGCGGAAAGCCTTCGAACGGCTGGTGCGCCGACAGCATGTCGTTGTACGAGGACACGATGGCCACGGAGGGCTTCTTGTATTCCTTCAGCGACAGCTTGTCATTGGCGGGAAACGCGGCAAAGCCGTGCGCCAGGTTGGTGCACGACAGGGCACCGCGCTGCACGCCCTGGATGCGGGCCGCATCCAGATGCGCCAGGTAGGCGCCGCGCGATGGCCGGCTGCGCGCGATGATGCGCGCTGTTACGGATTCGACTACTGGATGCAGCGCCATATGGATTTCCTTAAAAATGAGTATTTCGTGAAATTTTACTACAAAATGCTGGCGCAGAAGCACCGTTGCAGGGGCCGGCGACAGAAATAATCCATTTACTGGCGACTTTTCAAGGCAAAACAACAGAATGCCGCATGCCATCGCTTCGCCCCTATCTAGCGACGGCGTGGATAAAGGGCGGACAAAACGCGAAAAATGCGGTTCGCCCATACAAACTGTAGTGAAATTACGTTTTTCTGATGTATTATTCTCACATCAACGCCGGCACGTCCATTCGCCACGACGAACGCGCCGCGCTCCCTTCAACCGAGACAAGCACCGAAGCCGACCGCCATGCGCCAGCCAGCATCCATTCCCGCCATCACCGCCACCGCCAGTTTCCAGTCCCTGCAAGCGCATAGCGCCAGCCTGCGCGACGTGCATCTGCGCCAGCTGTTCGCGGCCGATCCCGCACGTTTCCCGACGATGACGGTCGATGCGGCCGGCCTGCTGCTCGATTACTCGAAGAACCGGGTCGACGCCGCCACCATGGCGCTGCTGATGGACCTGGCCCGCGAACGCGGCGTGGAAGCGCAGCGCGAAGCGATGTTTACGGGCGAGAAAATCAATCTTACCGAACATCGGGCCGTTCTGCATACGGCCTTGCGCGCGCCGCGCGGCACCGCCCTGGTGGTGGATGGCCAGGATATCGATGCCGACGTGCAAGATGTGCTGCAGCGCGTGAAGGCGTTTACGGACAAGGTGCGCAATGGCAGCTGGCTCGGCTACACGGGCAAACCGATCTGCGACATCGTCAACATCGGCATCGGCGGCTCGGACCTGGGCCCGAAAATGGCTTGCCTGGCGCTGCGTTCCTACGCCAACCCGGGCCTGGAAATGCATTTCGTCTCCAACGTCGACGGCCACGACATGGAAGCGACCCTGTCGAAAGTCGATCCGGAAACGACCTTGTTCATCGTCGCCTCGAAAACCTTTGTTACCGCTGAAACCATGCTCAACGCCAACACGGCGCGCGCCTGGTTTTTGCTCGAAGGCGAGGAAAAGGACCTGGCGCAACATTTCGTGGCCGTTTCGACGAACACGCAAGCCATCGTCGACTTCGGCATTTCGCCTGACAACATGTTCCCGTTCTGGGACTGGGTCGGCGGCCGCTATTCCGTCTGGTCCTCGATCGGCCTGGCCGTGGCCCTGTCCGTCGGCTTCGAATACTTCAGCGACTTCCTCGCCGGCGCGCATGCGATGGACCAGCATTTCCGCCAGGCGCCGCTGGAAGACAACATGCCCGTCGTGCTGGCCATGGTGGGCTTCTGGAACCGCCAGTTCCTCGATTGCGGCTCCGTCTCGATCGCGCCGTACCACCAGGACCTGAGCCGCTTTGCCGCCTATCTGCAACAGCTGGACATGGAAAGCAACGGCAAGCGCGTCACCAAGGATGGCCAGCCTGTCGGCGTGCCGACGGGGCCCGTGATCTGGGGCGACTGCGGCACGAATGCGCAGCATGCCTACTTCCAGTTGCTGCACCAGGGCACCGACATCACGCCCATCGACTTCATTGCCGCGCTGCGCGCCACGCATGACTTGCCGGGCCACCACGACGCCCTGCTGGCCAACTGCTTCGCCCAGTCGGAAGCCTTCATGACGGGCAAGACGGGCGATGAAGTGCGTCTGGATTTGCAGGCGCAAGGTTTGCCGGACAGCGAGATCGAAGCACTGGTGCCGCACAAGACCTTCCCAGGCAACCGCCCCAGCAACACCATTTTGATGGACCAGCTGACCCCGACCACCCTGGGCGCCCTGATCGCACTGTACGAACACAAGACCTTCGTGCAGGGCGTCTTGTGGAACGTCAACAGTTTCGACCAGTGGGGCGTGGAACTGGGCAAGGTGCTGGCGAAGAAAATCCAGGCCGAACTGACGGGTGAGGCCCGTCCCGACCATCACGACAGCTCGACCAATGGCTTGATCGCCTTGGCCAAGGCCGCAAAAGCCGCATACTAATTAATAACGCATAAGCAAGCCTGCTGCGCGTCGGCATAGGCAACCTGCGATGCGCACCGTGCTCAGGCACAGCTGCGCTTCTCGGCCGCCCCTCCCTTCCGCTCGCGACGGTTTTGTTAAGCGCTCCCCACATTAAGAATAAATGAATATTTACGAAATCAAGGTAGTGAGCGACACAGCCATGCAAGTGGGCGAATGCCCGCTGTGGCATGGCAAGGAAGCGGCCCTGTACTGGGTCGACATCGATGGACGCGCCGTGCACCGGCTGCACCCGGCCAGCGGCAAGCATGAGCAGTGGAGCATGCCGACGGAACCGTCGGCGCTGGCCATCAATGCCGGCGGCGGCCTGATCGTCGCCCTGCGCAGCGGCTTTGCCCACCTTGACACGAAGACGGGCAGCCTGGTGCACATCGCGCCGGCACCGTTCGACATGAGCACCACGCGCTTCAACGATGGCAAGGTCGACCCGGCCGGACGCTTCTGGGTCGGCACCATTTTCGAGCCGCGCAGCGCTGACGCGGCGGAAATGTTCGTGCTGGAAAAGGGAGAGGTACGCAAAGTCTGGTCGGGCGGCATGACGGTATCGAACGGCCTGGGCTTTTCCCCGGACAAGCGCACCATGTACCACTCGGACACCACCACGCACCGCATCGACCGCTTCGATTTCGACGCGGCCACGGGCGCCATTTCCGCGCCACAGCCATTCCAGCGCTTCTCCACCGATAAAAAGGCGGCGGACTACGGCGGACGCCCGGACGGCGCGGCCGTCGACAGCGAAGGCAATTACTGGTCGGCCATGTTTGAAGGCGGCAAAATCCTGCGCTTCGCGCCCGATGGCCACCTGCTCGGTGAAATCGCCGTGCCCATGCGCTGCCCCACCATGGTCACATTTGGCGGCCCCGACCTGCGCACCCTGTACATCACCAGCGCCAGCCACAACAGATCAAACGCCGAGATCGCCGCCTACCCGCTGACGGGCCACGTGCTGTCCGTGCGCGTGGATGTGGCGGGCCAGCCGGAAACGCCGTACCAGGCCTGAGCGTACCGGGAGCAGACCCGCAATGGCGCCACCCCGCAGGCTTGTGCTGTCATCCCCGGGGATCTGCCCCCAGCCTTGTTATCGTTTCACGCATAAAAAAAGCGCCGGCACCCGCGAGGGTCCGGCGCTTTTCATGTCAACGCGTAGGTCGGATTAGCGGGGCAACGCCCCGCGTAATCCGACAGCGGTGTCGGCCATGAGCATACCGGTGCCGGCCCAGCCGGTGTCGGATTACGCGCAGTTTCGCTGCGCTAATCCGACCTACCGCTGACCCCAGCGCCTCGATCGCTTCACGCATAAAAAAAGCGCCGGCACCCGCGAGGATCCGGCGCTTTTTCATGTCAACGCGTAGGCCGGATTAGCGGGGCTACGCCCTGCGTAATCCGACAGCGGTGTCGGCCATGAGCATCCCGGTGCCAGCCCTGCCGGTGTCGGATTACGCGCAGCTTCGCTGCGCTAATCCGACCTACCACTGACCCCAACGCTTCGATCGTTTCACACATAAAAAAAGCGCCGGCACCCGCGAGGGTCCGGCGCTTTTTCATGTCAACGCGTAGGTCGGATTAGCGGGGCTACGTTAC
>NZ_JBXAKS010000008.1:0-18532 GCF_058798675.1 Janthinobacterium sp. GW822-FHT07H10 | reverse complement strand
CCCATAAAAAAAGCGCCGGCACCCGCGAGGGTCCGGCGCTTTTTCATGTCAACGCGTAGGTCGGATTAGCGGGGCTACGCCCCGCGTAATCCGACGACAGTGTCTGCCTAAGCATGCCGGTGCCGGCCATGCCCACGGCGGCATCGAGTTACCGCGCCAGCACCTTGCGGATGGTTTCCGCCAGTTCCGCCGCCACAAACTTGGCCACGTAACCATCGGCGCCTACGCCCTTGACGTGGTCTTCGTTGGTCGAGCCCGTCAGCGACGAATGGATCACCACGGGAATCGAGGAAAAGCGGCCATCGTTCTTGATGTTGCGCGTCAGCGTAAAGCCATCCATCTCCGGCATTTCCAGGTCCGTCAGCACCAGCGCCACCTTGTCTTTCGCCGTCTTGCCTTCGGCCGCCGCCTGGCTGGAAATGGCTTGCAGGCGCTCCCACGCTTCCTTGCCCGTCTTGGTCATGATGAAGGGCACGCCCATCGCGTCCAGGCCCTTTTCGATCAGCGAGCGGGCCAGCGCGGAATCGTCGGCGGCCAGGATCACGGCGCCGGCAGGCAGCCGCACCTGCGGGCCGATGCTGTGCTCGTCCACGTCGGGCTCGCCCGACGGCAGCACGTTGCGCAGGATTTGCTCGACGTCCAGCACTTGCGCCAGGCGCGTCTTGTCCGTGTCGCCATCGAGGCGCGCGATGCTGGTGACCAGGCCCCCGCCCACGCTCGATTCGGCCGACAGCACCTGGTTCCATTCCAGGCGCACGATTTCATCGACCTCTTCCACGGCAAACGCCTGTGTTGAACGGGCAAATTCCGTCACCATCAGGATCTTCAAGCCATTGCTCTTGCAGCCGACCGCCATCGGCAAGTCGATCACGGGCACGATCTGGCCGCGGATATTGACCACGCCCAGCATGTGGGGGTGCGATCCAGCCACCGCCGTGATGGCCGGCATTTCCATGATTTCACGTACTTTGAACACATTGATGCCGAATAGTTCGCGGCTGGTCGAGTGATCGCTGGTGCCCAGCTTGAACAGGAACAGTTCGAATTTGTTATTGCCTGTCAGGCTGGTGCGTTCATCGACATCTTGCTGCATTGAATTCATTGTGTCCCCTTGAGCCGTCTTGTAAAGTTAAGCTGCCTGCCCGCAATACGGACAGTGCTGACTGCAGCCGCATGGACGTCGGAAGGCGGGTTCGGGGCATGGCCGGCGCTAGCGGTGCAGTGTGAATCGGACAACTTCGTACTACCAATAGTTGCTATCGATTCGAGTCTGAATTATACGGTTTTTTACTTTCCTCAAAGCTACTTTACGCCGCCAGCAGCCATCCTGGCAGCATTTCTTGACTTGCTTGTTGCTACAGCGCAAATGATGATGGTGAGAATCGAAAATTTCCCTGGCAACCATGGTTGCTTTGAAAAGCCCCGTTGTAATGATGGCCCCGCGCCGACGCCGGTGATCGGCATATAATGAGCACGCAGCGGCGCAATGAGCGATGCCGGGCAAAACTGCGACGGCAGCGGATTAAATGTAGTAAAATTTCTTGCAATTGCCTGTTCTACGTAGTAAATTTACACCATCGATTATAGTAGCGACAGACTGGCACTTCCGGTCGGCCTCCTCCCCGCTCCGGCTCTTTTACTTTTGCGACGACACTCACTTATGGCTCTTACCGATTTTGATCTGGTCCTGTTTGGCGGCAGCGGCGATTTGGCAATGCGCAAATTGCTGCCTGCCATGTATGCGCGCGACGTCGCGAACGATTTGCCGCCGACGGCGCGCATCATCTGCGTGGGCCGCCAGGACAGCGGCCAGGACGCCTTCCTGAAAATGGTGGAAAGCAGCGCCCGCCCGCACATCAAGGCCAGCACCCTGAATGCCGCCACATGGAGCCGCTTCTGCGCGCGCATCGTGTATGTATCGCTCAACGCCAGCGATGCCAAGACCTACGCGCCCCTCGTCGAAGCGCTGCGCGACGGCAGCGACCTGACGCGCGTGTACTACCTGGCCACGCCGCCGCACCTGTTCGCCTTGATCTGCGACAACCTGGAAGAAAATGGCCTGGTCACGCCGAATTCGCGCGTGGTGCTGGAAAAACCGCTGGGCCGCGACCTTGCCAGCGCCAAGCAGATCAATGCCGAAGTGGGCAAGGTTTTCCAGGAATCGCAGATCTACCGCATCGACCATTACCTGGGCAAGGAAACCGTGCAGAACTTGCTGGCCTTGCGCTTCGGCAACGTGCTGTTCGAACCGCTGTGGCGCCGCGAATGGATTTCCGACGTGCAGATCACCATCGCCGAGAAACTGGGCGTGGGCAACCGCATGGGTTACTACGACACATCGGGCGCGCTGCGCGACATGCTGCAAAACCACTTGCTGCAACTGCTGTGCATCGTCGCCATGGAACCGCCGACCTCGATCGCGCCGGACGCCGTGCGCGATGAAAAGCTGCAAGTACTGCGTTCGCTCAAAAAATTCACGCCCACCACGCTGGCGCAAAACATCGTGCGCGGCCAGTACCGTGCCGGCCACGTCGACGGCGTCACCGTGCCGAGCTACCGCGACGAGCCGGATGCGCCAGAACACTCGCGCACCGAGACCTTCGTTGCGCTGAAGGCGGAAATCGACACCTGGCGCTGGGCCGGCGTGCCGTTCTACCTGCGCACGGGCAAGCGCATGGCCGACAGCCTGGCCGAAATCGTCGTGCGCTTCAAGCAGATCCCGCACTCGATCTTCAACCAGCCCACGTCCAGCTTCCAGCCGAACTGCCTGGTGATCCGCTTGCAGCCCGACGAAGGCCTGCGCATGAACCTGATGGCCAAGACCCCGGGCGACGGCATGCGTTTGAAACCGGCGGAACTGGAACTCGATTTCCGCGAATCGTTCAAGACGCCGCGCATGGACGCTTACGAGCGCTTGCTGCTCGACGTCCTGCGCGGCCAGCTGACCCTGTTCATGCGCGGCGACGAACTGGAAGCGGCCTGGGAATGGGTCGAGCCGATTCTCGACAACTGGGAACAGAACGACAGCGCGCCGATTCCGTACACGGCCGGCACCTGGGGTCCGGCCGCGGCCAGCGCCCTGATCGGTCGCGACGGCTTGCAGTGGCGTGAAGAGGCCCTGCCAGAAGACTAAGCTAGCAGGGCGTGGAGCCGTGCCTTGCAAGGCACGGCCGTTACGCAGGCGCGGAGCGGTGCTCCGCGAATTCCCTGCTTCACCTTTGCCAGTCCCCGAGCTCCCGAAAACTAACCCAGAAGACTACCCTGATGCTGCTTGACTCCATCCGCACCCAGCTCGATTCGCTCTCCAAGTCGGAGAAGAAGGTCGCGCTGGCCGTGCTTGACCAGCCCAACCAGACGGTCAGCCAGAACATCACGGCGCTGGCGAAAAGCGCGCAGGTGTCGGAACCGACCGTGGTGCGCTTTTGCCGCACGCTGGGCTACGACGGCTGGCATGAATTCAAGCTGAAACTGGCGCAGGGCCTGGCCCTGGCCATGCCGGGCGCGAACGAGCAGCCGGCGCAGGATGACCTCGCGGCCGACCTGGTGAATAAAATCTGCAGCCGCTCGATCAACACCCTGCTCGACCTGCGCAACAACCTGAATCCGGAAGCGATCCAGCGCGCGCTCGACATCCTGTCGCGCGCCAGCAAGATCGAATTCTACGGCCAGGGCACGTCCGGCATCGTGGCGGCCGACGCGCAGCACAAATTCTTCCGCTCGGGCGTGCCGACGGTCGCCTACAGCGATCCGAACATCCACAGCATCGCCGCGGCCCTGTTGCGCGGCGGCGACTGCCTGGTGGCCATCTCGCAGCGCGGCAACAGCCCCGCCCTCGTGCGCTCCGTGAAACTGGCGCGCCGCGGCGGCGCCGACGTCATCGTGCTGGCGCCATCGGGCACGCCGCTGGCCGACCTGGCGACCGTGCTGATCCCGATCGACCTGGTCTTCAACACCGATCCCTACACGCCGATTTCGGCGCGCCTGGCCTACCTGGTGGTGATCGACGTGCTGGCCGTCGGGCTGGCCCTGCAGCGCGGTCCCGAATTCCGCAAGAAGATGCAGAACGCACAGAAGGCGCTGCAGGAATTCGACATGCAGTTCGACTCCTTCATCGGCTAGCGCGCCTGGAAAACGTCCATGGCGGCGCTGCGCTTCCCTGGCGTACTGTCTGCGGAAGCGCGCCTTGCCCTCAACGTTTTGGCGAGCGCGCCATGCTACAGGCATGAAAAGAGCGCGGGCGCTTCCGGCCGGATTATGTACAATACTCCGGCAAGCCCTTTCACTCTTTCCCGCGCAGCCATGAACCAACTCGAACAACTGAAGCAATTTACCACCGTGGTGGCCGACACCGGCGACTTCCAATCGATCCAGGCCTACACGCCGCGCGACGCGACGACGAATCCGTCGCTGATCCTGAAAGCCGTGCAGAAGGATGAATACAAGCCGCTGCTGGAAAAGGCCGTGCGCGACCATCCGAACGCCTCCACCGCCGAGATCATCGACCGCCTGCTGATCGCGTTTGGCGTGGAAATCCTGCAAACCATCCCTGGCCGCGTCTCGACCGAAGTCGATGCGCGCCTGTCGTTCGACACGGAAGGCACCGTCGCCAAGGGCCGCGACCTGATCGCCCTGTACTCGAACGCGGGCATTCCGCGCGAGCGCGTGCTGATCAAGATCGCTTCCACCTGGGAAGGCATCCGCGCCGCCGCCATCCTCGAAAAGGAAGGCATCCGCTGCAACATGACCCTGCTGTTCTCGCTGGCCCAGGCCATCGCCTGCGCCGAAGCGGGCGCGCAGCTGATTTCGCCGTTCGTCGGCCGCATCTACGACTGGTACAAGAAATCGACGGGCATCGACTACGTGGGCGCGGAAGACCCGGGCGTGCAATCCGTCAAGCGCATCTACAATTACTACCGCAAGTTCGGCTACAAGACGGAAGTCATGGGCGCGAGCTTCCGCAACACCTCGCAAATCCTCGAACTGGCCGGCTGCGACCTGCTCACCATCAGCCCCGACCTGCTGCAAAAGCTGGCCGACAGCGATGCGCCCGTGGAGCGCAAGCTGAGCGCCGAAGCGGCGCCGTCGACCAACATCGTGCAAATGTCGCTGAACGAAGAAGCCTTCCGCTTCATGATGAATGAAGACGCGATGGCGACGGAGAAGCTGGCCGAAGGCATCCGCGCCTTCTGCGTCGATTCCGGCAAGCTGAAACAGATGATCGCGGCACTGCGTTAATCGCCCGCGCCCCCGCCAAAAGGCGGCGTCCGTGCCCTGCACGGCGCCGCTTTTTGCATGGCATCGCGAGCGGGAGCAATGGCGCTACAATAAACCACCGCCACCACCAGCCGCCCACGCATGTCCCTTGCCTCGTCCGCCATCACCATCCGCCTGGGCCGCCGCGCCCGCGCCCGCATTGCCGAACAGGGCTTGCGCGCGGGCGATGTCGCCATCGTCCCCGCCGCCGCCGGCGGACCGAAAGGCCTGATCCTGCACCAGCTCGATTGCTGGCTGTTCGGCGAATTCCTGGCACAGGCGCCGCGCCCGCGCCACTTCGTCGGCGCCTCGATCGGCGCCTGGCGCATGGCGGCGGCCGTTTTTCCCGACCCCGTCGCGGCGCAGCGCCGCCTGGTGCGCGAATATGTGGGCCAGCGCTATCCGGACAAGCCCGATGGCGCCCACGTCAGCCGCACCTGCCGCGCCCTGCTCGACGCCATGCTCGATGGCCAGGATGCCCACCTGCTGCGGCATGACCGGCACAGCCTGGCCGTGCTGGCCGTGCGCGGCATCGGCACGCTGGCGCGCCAGGGCAAGTGGCGCGACCGGCGCGGCTTCCTGCTGGCGGCGGCCAACAACGCCGTGGCGCGCGCCCGCCTGGCAGGTTCGCTGGAACGCGTGGTGTTCCATGCGGGGCCGGACAGCGCCAGCTGGCTGCGTTCGCGCTTCGACGCCTTTCACTCCCACTTCGTGCCGCTGGCGCAGGACAACCTGCGCGACGCGCTGCTCGCTTCCGGCTCCATCCCGCTGGTACTCGACGCGGTGCAGGGCATCGCCGGCGCACCGCCCGGACGCTACTGGGACGGCGGCCTGGTCGACTACCACCTGCACCTGCCCTACCAGCGCGAACCGGACCTGGTGCTGTATCCGCACTTCGCCGACCACATCGTGCCGGGCTGGCTGGACAAGGCCATGCCGTGGCGCCGCGCGCGCGGCCCCGATCCTGCGCTCGACAACATGATCCTCGTCTCGCCCTCGCCCGCCTTCGTGGCCAGCCTGCCGAACGGCAAATTGCCGGACCGGCGCGACTTCCCCCATTACGGCCAGGATCATGCCGCACGCATGCGCGACTGGCGCCGCGCCATCGCCGAAAGCGAGCGCATGGCCGCCGCCTTCGCCCGCTGGGCCGAACAGCCGGACTTGCGCCAGGCGCTCGACCTGTAGCGCGGGCCGCATCGCAACAGGCATAAAAACAACAGCGTTTTTCACTCGCCTATTGGTCACTTCTCGGTGCATACTATGTCGCACAGGCAATTTAATCCCCCCTTGCGACAGGAGTTCGACCATGCATGCCCTCTCCCATCTTCGTATCGGCACGCGCCTGGCAGCGGGTTTCGCGCTGGTGCTGCTGCTGTCCGTGATCTCCACTTCATACGCGCTGTACAGCGCGCACATCAACGCCGAGGCGACGCGGCAAATGATGGAAAAGCCGCTGGCCAAGGAGCGCCTGGTATCGGACTGGTATGTGCTGATCTACTCGGCCATCGCGCGCACCTCGATGATCGCCAGGAGCACGGATGAAACCCTGTCGAGCGTCTTCGCCGAGACCATCGCCGACAGCACCAAACAGGGCAGCGAACTGCTGAAGCAAATCGAATCGCTGCTCGACAGCGAGGAAGAAAAAACCATCTTCAAGGCGTCCGTGGCGGAGCGCGTCAAGTACCAGGACGCCAAGACGCTGGTGATGAATGCGCGCAAGGCCGGCAACGCGGCACAGGCGGAAAGCACTTACCGCGACAGCTTCGCGCCGGCCGCCGCCAGTTACCAGAATAACGTCAAGGCCCTGCTGGCGCAGCAGCGCAAGGCCATCGACGCCACGGCGCAAGCCATCGAGGCGGCCAACGACCGCAGCTTCACCCTGCTGCTGACCTTGTGCGCACTGGTGGTGGCGCTGGGCAGCGTCTGCGCCTGGCTGATCACACGCTCGATCACCGTGCCGCTGCAGGCGGCCGTGAAGGTGGCCGAAACGGTGGCCGACGGCGACTTGCGCACGCATTTTGCCGCTGCGGCCGGCGATGAAATCGGCGACTTGATGCGGGCGCTGCAAGGCATGAACGAAGCGCTGCGCAAGGTGGTGTCGGAAGTCCAGAGCGGCACCAACGCCATCGCCACGGCCTCCGGCGAAATCGCCGCCGGCAACCAGGACCTGTCGGCCCGCACGGAACAGCAGGCCAGCTCGCTGGAAGAGACGGCGTCGTCGATGGAAGAACTGACGTCGACCGTGAAGCAGAATGCCGACAATGCGCGCCAGGCCAACCAGATGGCGGTGGCCGCCTCGGGCGTGGCCGAACGGGGCGGCAGCATCGTCAGCCAGGTGGTCGACACCATGGGCGCCATCGATACGGCGTCGACCAAGATCGTCGACATCATCGGCGTCATCGACGGCATCGCCTTCCAGACCAACATCCTGGCGCTGAACGCCGCCGTGGAAGCGGCGCGCGCCGGCGAACAGGGACGCGGCTTTGCCGTCGTCGCCACCGAGGTGCGCAACCTGGCGCAGCGCTCGGCGGCGGCGGCGCGCGAAATCAAGGCCCTCATCGGCGACTCGGTGGAACAGGTCAACAACGGCACGCGGCTGGTGCAGCAGGCCGGCAGCACCATGGGCGAGGTGGTCGACAGCGTGCGCCGCGTCACCGACATCATGGCCGAGATCACGGCCGCCAGCGCCGAGCAAAGCATGGGCATCGACCAGGTCAACCAGGCGATCGCGCAAATGGACCAGGTGACGCAGCAAAACGCGGCCCTGGTGGAAGAGGCGGCGGCCGCCGCCGAAAGCATGCAGGACCAGGCGGCGCGCCTGGCGCAAGTGGCGGCCGGCTTCCAGCTCGAACACATGGCCGCTGCGGGGCCGGCACGCGCAGCGCCGCCGGCCAGGGCATCGGCCGCCAGCGCGCCTGTCCGCCCCGCCGCCACGCGGATCGCCGCCCCCCGCGCGGCCCAGGCGGCCAGGCCAGCCAGCACGGGCAAGCCTGCCGCTGCCACGCCGAAGACCCCGGCGCACATCGCCGGCGACCAGGACTGGGAAGAGTTCTAGGCGGCGATTCCGGCCCCGCAAACGCATGCATCTGAAATGGTTTGACAGCGCGGCGGGCCGCGAGGATACTAGGTTTTCAGGTGGCATGGCGCACCACCGGCAGCAAGACGTCTGGCGCCTGACATCGTTCGCGGGAGTTCGAACATGAAGCGTTTACCACTGCCATTGCGCCAGCCGCTGCGCCATCTGTCTGTCCTGCTGCTGTGCGCAGCCCTGGCCGCCTGTGCCACGCCGCCTGCCGCGCCGCCTCCGCCCGACCTGTTCAACGATGCCAGTTTTGCCGCGCCGACGGCAAAGATCGACCCGCAGCAGGCGTTTGCCGTGAGCGAGGCCATGCGGCGCTACGTGCGCGTCGATATCGCGCGCGAGGCGCGTGGCAAGAATCCCCGCCGCGCGCTCGCCAATGCGCTGTACAACAAGGCGGGACTGCAACTGGAATACGATGCCGCCATGACGCGCACGGCGGCGCAGACGTTCGACGAGCGCAGCGGCAATTGCCTGTCGCTGGTGCTGATGACGGCCACCCTGGCCAAGGAAATGGGGCTGGAAGTGCACTACCAGGCGGTGCTGGGGGAAGATAGCTGGAGCCGCAGCGGCGACATGTATTTTGTGGCCGGCCACGTCAACCTGGTGCTGGGCCGGAAGCTGGCGCAGAACAGCGACAGCTATGACGCCGATGCGGAACTGCTGATCGATTTCCTGCCGGCCCAGGATCTGACGGGACAGCGCACGCGCACGATCAGCGAATCGACCATCCTGGCCATGTACCTCAACAACCGCGCCGCCGAAACCATGGCCAATGGCGAACTCGATCAGGCCTACTGGTTTGCCCGCGCCGCCATCCTGCAAGACCCCACGTTTGCCGGCGCCTTCAACACGCTGGGCATCATTCAGCTGCGCCACGGCGACATGGAGCCGGCGCGACGCACGTTGGCCTATGCGCTGGAACGCTCGCCGGCGAGCACCGTGCTGCTGTCGAACCTGGCGCAGGCGCTCGACAACCTGGGCCGCACGGACGAAGCGCAGCTGATGCGGCGCAAGCTGCTGGCGCTGCAGCCGGAACCGCCTTTCCACTTTTTCAGCCTGGGCCAGGCCGCCATGAAGAATGCCGACTACCAGGAAGCGGCGCGCCTGTTCCAGCGCGAGATCGCGCGCGATCCGTATTACCACGAGTTCCACTTCTGGCTGGCGCAGGCGTATGCGCGCATGGGCCAGCTGGCGCAGGCCGGACGCCAGCTGGAACTGGCGATGGACAACAGCACCACGCGCGGCGACCATGGCCTGTACGCGGCCAAGCTGCAGCGCCTGCGCGCCGCCACCACGCACTAGGCGGCGTCAGTCTTCCAGGAACATCTGCTGCAGGTCGTTCAGGAAGCGCAGTCCCAGTTCCGTCGGGCGGATGATCTGGTGGTCGCGGTACAGCAAGCCCTTGGCCTCGGCCGCGTTGAGCGGCCTGTCGATGGCGTTGATGGCCAGGCCCGTGCGCTCGGCGAACAGGTTCGGCGAGAAACCCTGCGTCAGGCGCAGGGTATTGAGCATGAACTCGAAGCCCATCTCCTCGCGCGCCAGCTCGCGCTCTTCCTGCACGGGCTGGCCGGCCAGCACGGCGTCCATATACGCCTTCGGCTGCTTGTAGCGGGCCTGGCGCAGGACGCGGTGCGGGAACGATATCTTCGAGTGGGCGCCCGCGCCGATGCCCAGGTAATCGCCGAACTCCCAGTAATTGCGGTTGTGCTTGGCCTGGCGGCCCGGCTGCGCATACGCCGATACTTCATAACGGCCATAGCCGGCCTGCGCCGCGCGTTCGGCCACCATGTCGGCGATGTCGGCGCTTTCGTCGTCGTCCGGCAGCACCGGCGGATACTTGGCGAACAGGGTGTTCGGCTCCAGGGTCAGGTGGTACAGCGACAGGTGCGGCGGCGCGAACGACAGCGCCGTGTCCAGGTCCTGCCGCGCCTCGGCCAGCGTCTGCGTGGGCAGCGCATACATCAGGTCGAGGTTGAAATTGTCGAAATGCGCATGCGCGATCTCCACCGCGCGGCGCGCTTCATCGTCGTCGTGGATGCGTCCCAGCGCCTGCAGGTGGCGGCCATTGAAGCTCTGGATGCCGATCGACAGGCGGTTGATGCCGCTGGCCCGGTACGACTTGAATTTTTCCGTTTCAAAGGTGCCCGGATTGGCTTCCATGGTGATTTCGCAATCGGGCTCCAATGGCAGCAGGGTGCGCACGTCCGACATCAGGCGGTCCAGTCCCGCCGCCGACATCAGGCTGGGCGTGCCGCCGCCGATGAAAATCGTGTGGATCTTGCGGCCCCAGATCAGGGGCAGCGCCATTTCCAGGTCCAGCCGCAGGGCCGCCAGGTATTCCGCTTCCGGAAAACCGCCGCGCACCTCGTGCGAATTGAAATCGCAGTACGGGCATTTTTTCACGCACCACGGGAAATGGATGTACAGCGACAGCGGCGGCAGGGCCGTCAGGTTCAGCGCGCCCGGCTGCAGGTATTTCAACGCCGCGCCGGCCGCGCCGGAAATGCCTTCCTGCGGCGCGGGGGCCGCGCCTGGCTTGGCGGCAGATTTGGCAACAGCGCCGACCAGTTTGATCGGGATCATCGCAGTTTCTCGACCAGCGCGCGCAGGGCCTGGCCACGGTGCGACAGCGCGTTCTTTTCATCGGACGTCAGTTCGGCCGCGCACTTGTCCAGGGCCGGAAGATAGAAATGCGGATCGTAACCGAAGCCGCCCTTGCCGCGCGGCGTGGCGATCATCTCGCCATTCCAGCGGCCATCGGCAATCACCGGCTGCGGGTCGTCCGCATGGCGCACGTACACCAGCACGCAATAGTAGTACGCGGACTTGTCGGCATGCGCCTCCAGGTCGGCGATCAGCCTGGCGCTGTTGGCCGCATCCGATTTCGGCTCGCCCGCATAACGGGCCGAATGCACGCCCGGCGCGCCGCCCAGGGCATTGACGCAGACGCCGGAATCGTCGGCCAGCGCCGGCAATCCCGTCAGGCGCGCCGCGTGGCGGGCCTTTTGCAAGGCGTTTTCAACGAAGGTGTGGAATGGCTCGTCCGCTTCCGGCACGTCGTACTCGCCCTGGGCGTGCACGGAAAAACCGATGGTCGAGAGCAGCTCGTTGAATTCCTTGAGCTTGCCGGCGTTGTTTGATGCGAGGATCAGGCGTTGGGTCATGTGACAATATCCGGGTTAAGCGGCACCGCGCGAGGCGGGCCGAATGAAGTGCCGACATTGTAAACCTTTTGCGCGTCCCCCACCTTGGCCCGCCGCTGCCGCCGGCAGCGGCGGGTGTGGGCTTTTTGTCCGGCGCGGCGGGCAAAAAGGTGTAAATCTACGTAAAGATTAAACGCGATTAGACGCGGCTCAGATCCCGAGGGCCTGCTTTTGCAGGGCGATCAGGTCGGCGATGCCACCCTGCGCCAGGTCCAGCAGGCGGTTCATGCCGGCGCGGTCGAAAGCGGCGCCTTCGGCCGTGCCCTGCACTTCGATGAAGTGGCCCGCTTCCGTCATCACCACGTTCATGTCCGTGTCGCAGCCAGAGTCTTCCACGTAGTCCAGGTCCAGCACCGGCATGCCCTGGTAGACGCCCACCGAGATGGCGGCGACGAAGCTTTTTACGGGGATGGCGGCGATGGCGCCGCGCGCCTGCAACTGCGCAAACGCGTCATACGCGGCCACCATGGCGCCCGTGATCGAGGCCGTGCGCGTGCCGCCGTCGGCCTGGATCACGTCGCAATCGAGGTGCAGCGTGCGTTCGCCGAATGCCTGCAAGTCAAAGGCGGCGCGCAGCGAGCGGCCGATCAGGCGCTGGATTTCCTGCGTGCGGCCGGACTGCTTGCCACGCGCCGCTTCGCGGTCCATGCGCGTATGCGTCGAGCGCGGCAGCATGCCGTACTCGGCCGTCAACCAGCCCTGGCCCTTGCCCTTCAGGAAGCCCGGCACCTTGTCTTCGATGCTGGCGGTGCAAATGACCTTGGTGTCGCCGCACTCGATCAGCACCGAGCCTTCGGCATGCTTGGTGTACTGGCGGGTGATGCGGATGGCGCGCAGCGCGTCGACGGCGCGGCCGCTCGGGCGGGATTCAAATGTCATGGGATGTCCTGTGTGATTGGGGTTGCGGCAGCGATTCTAACACCGCGCGCCGCCATATTTGCAGCCATGCAACAGCATCGGGCCGCGCGCGGGGGCGCTGCACACATGATCCCTACAATCCTGCCCCGCCAAACACAATTTTCTTTACAATGCCGTAAAACGCACACTATTCAGCAATTTTCAGGCCACCAGACCATGCGGTCCTGTTTTTGCGGCGCGGGCGGTATTGCCTGCGCTGGCTGATTAAGTGTATAAGTGACTGTATACAAGATCAAATCGGGGAATCCTTTGAGCATTTCAAGCATGACAGGCTACGCGGTTGCCACCAGCGAAGGTGCTGCAGGCACACTGACAATTGAAATCAAGAGCGTCAATTCGCGCTTTCTCGACCTGCAATTCCGCATCAATGACGATTTGCGGGCGCTGGAGCCTGACTTGCGCGCCGCCGTCATGTCCGCCATCACGCGCGGCAAGGTCGAGGTACGCCTGAGCTTTGGCCGCAAGGCAGCCACGGCCGGCACGCAGGCGCTGAACCTGCCCCTGCTGGCGGAACTGGCGCGCCTGCAAACCGAGGTGGGCCAGCATTTCGTGTCCGCGCCCGTCATGACGGTGGCCGAACTGCTGCGCTGGCCTGGCGTCATCGAAGAAGCGCAAGTGGGGCAGGAATCCCTGCAGGCGGACGTGGGCGCGCTGACCAAGCGCACCGTGGCCGCCTTCGTCGACAGCCGCAAGCGCGAAGGCGCCG
Source organism: Janthinobacterium sp. GW822-FHT07H10 (assembly GCF_058798675.1). Classification (NCBI taxonomy): domain Bacteria; kingdom Pseudomonadati; phylum Pseudomonadota; class Betaproteobacteria; order Burkholderiales; family Oxalobacteraceae; genus Janthinobacterium; species Janthinobacterium sp. GW822-FHT07H10. Next base: position 5,370 of record NZ_JBXAKS010000008.1, on the reverse strand, counting down.
CGCTCGAGGCCGTGCTGGTGTCGCGCATCGAAGCGATGGAAGCCATCGTCAAGCGCATCACGCCCCTGATCCCGCAAGTGGTGGCCGCCTTCCAGCAAAAAGCCATCGAGCGCATGCAGGATGCATTGGGCCTGGCCAGCCAGGGCTCGAATTCGGCCCTGTCGCGCCAGGACGCCATGGAACGCATCCGCCAGGAAGTGATCTTGTACGGCATCCGCATCGACGTTTCGGAAGAACTGGCGCGCCTGTCGGCCCACCTGGGCGAAACGCGCCACATCCTGACCAAGGGTGGCCAGGTCGGCAAGCGCCTCGACTTCATGATGCAGGAACTGAACCGCGAAGCCAACACGCTGGGCGCCAAGGCATCCGTCAAGGAACTGGCCGACGCCTCGATGGACTTGAAGCTGCTGATCGAGCAGATGCGCGAACAGGTGCAGAACCTGGAGTAAGCGATGACGACCCTACGCACATGGACACTCGCGGCCACCCTGGCATTGCTGGCGGCGGGCGCGCAGGCGCAAACGGCGCAGCGGCCATCGCCGTATGCGATCGAGGGCTGTACGTTCGGATGCTTCGCCCTCAAGGAACGCGGCGCCGCCATCTACACGGGCGCCGACGCCGCCTCTTACCGCATCTGCTCGCGCAGCACCCTGGGCGCGGAAGTGTCGGTCGACGGCAACGTCGTGCGCATCAACAACCGCGACTGCACCGATGTGAATGGACGGGCCATCGTCCTGACCACGGGCGAAATCGCGCTGGGCCGCCTGCCCCGCTGAAGCTGGGCAGGGAAAACGCATGCCAGGCCTCAGGCCAGGCGGGTTTCGGCGCGCCAGCGGTCGCTGGCGGCGATGACGATGCAGGCGACAAACAGCACGATGCTGTATTCCACGCCGCCGGCGCCGTGTTCGCCGACGAACCAGCCCTTGGCCGCATGCACGATGGCGATGCCGCCGAGGCAGATCACCATCAGCCCGGCCGCCGCCCAGCGCGTGTATTTGCCAACGATGAGCAGGCTGCCGCAAACGATCTCGACGGCGGTGATCGCCCACACGACGGCCAGGCCGTAGATGAATCCCTTGTCTTCCAGGAAACCGGCGAAGCGGGGAATCGTGCCATTCGCGATGCGCGTGACGGCATGCGCCATGAACATGACGGCAATGGCCACGCGCAGCAACAGCATGGCCTGTGGAAAACTGAGAAACGGGAATTTGTTCATGCGCGCGCCCTGTCAGCAAAGAATGGTTGTTAAGAAAAATACATTCCAAATTAGATAACTATTTCTCTCAGATAACAAGCAAAATATGCATGCTGGCGGGCGCAAGCGGCACCGCCGGCCATCAGGGACTGGCTGGCAGCCTTGCCTCTTGGTAAAATACTGAATTGGGCGCCGCCCGCGCAAGCACAGGCGCCGACATCACACGACATGGAAAGATCAGCATGAGCCACCCTACCGCCTTCTCTGGCAGCCTGTTCGTGGTCGCCGCGCCATCGGGCGCAGGCAAATCGACCCTCGTCAATGCGCTGCTGGCGCAGGAACCGGGCATCAAGCTGTCGATCTCGACCACCACGCGCGCGCCCCGCCCGGGCGAGCAGCATGGCCGCGAGTACTATTTCACGACGGCGCAAGACTTTGTCGCGCGCGCCGACCAGGGCGAGTTCCTGGAATGGGCGGAAGTGCATGGCAATTACTACGGCACCTCGCGCATCATGGTGGAGCAGCAGATGCTGGCCGGCACCGATATCCTGCTGGAAATCGATTGGCAGGGTGCGCGCCAGGTGCGCAAGCAATTCCCGCGCGCGGCCGGCATTTTCATCCTGCCGCCATCGATCGATGCGCTGGAAGAGCGCCTGAACAAGCGTGGCCAGGATGAGCCGCACGTGATCACGCGCCGCCTGCTGGCGGCTGGCGGCGAAATCGCACACGCTCCCGAGTTCGAGTATGTTATTATCAATGAAGAGTTTACGGTCGCTTTGTCCGAACTGAGCGCGATCGTGAGAGCGGCCCGTTGCCGGTTTGCGCAACAAGCGGCCCGCAACGCATCGCTATTCGCCCAGCTGGGCCTGCACGCAGAGTAATTCGTCTGCACGCCAGTTCACACAGCGCCACGCACAAATTTTAGGAGTTACTATGGCCCGTATCACAATCGAAGATTGCCTGAAGCAAATCCCTAACCGTTTCCAGCTGACCCTGGCTGCGACCTATCGCGCACGTCAGTTGCTGCAAGGCCACACCCCTAAGGTCGAAGCCAAGGACAAGCCTACCGTTGTCGCACTGCGTGAAATCGCTGCCGGTAAAGTCGGCATCGAAATGCTGAAAAAGGTCCCGATGTAAGTGGGAACCCGCGTGCCGGAACAGTGCTGACCCCTGGTTCTACCGTATCCTTTATTCACACTGTGAAGTAACGCGACGTTTTATGAGTCTGACCCCAGCCGACACGACTTCCGCAGCACTGCCGCCCCAGGCCTCGCGCCAGGCGGCAAAACCACAGGGCGCTTCCGCGCCCGGTGTCGGCACGTCCGCAGGCGGCATGCCCGCAGCGCCCGCCCTGGGCGTGGCCTCCGTCAGCCACCTGGCCGACAAGCTGGCCGAATACCTGTCTCCCGCCGACCTGAAAAAAGTCAAGGAAGCCTACCGCTTCTCCGACGAAATGCACCTGGGCCAGATGCGCCGCTCGGGCGAACCGTATATCTCGCACCCGATCGCCGTCGCCGAAATCTGCGCCGACTGGAAACTCGACGCGCAAGCCATCATGGCGGCCCTGCTGCACGACGTCATGGAAGACCAGGACGTCAAGAAGGATGAGTTGATCGAGCGCTTCGGCGCGCCCGTGGCGCACCTGGTCGACGGCCTGTCGAAGCTGGAAAAGATCGAATTCCAGAGCCAGATCGAAGCGCAGGCGGAAAACTTCCGCAAGATGCTGCTGGCCATGGCCTCCGACGTGCGCGTGATCCTGATCAAGCTGGCCGACCGCCTGCACAATATGCGCACGCTGGACTTCATGACGGCGGCCAAGAAGCGCCGCATCGCCAGCGAGACCATGGAAGTGTACGTGCCGATCGCGCACCGCCTCGGCCTGAACAACATCTACCACGAGCTGCAGGACCTGTCGTTCTCGCACCTGTACCCGATGCGCTACCGCACGCTGGCGAAAGCCGTCAAGGCGGCGCGCGGCAACCGGCGCGAAGTGGTCAACAAGATCATGGAAGCGGTGAAAAGCACCTTGTCCATGGCCGAAATCGAGGCCGACGTCACAGGCCGCGAAAAGACCCTGTACGACATCTATAAAAAGATGCGCAGCAAGCACTTGTCGTTCTCGCAAGTGCTGGACGTGTACGGCTTCCGCGTGGTGGTGGGCAGCTTTGCCGACTGCTATGTCACCCTGGGCACCTTGCACAGCCTGTACAAGCCCATGCCTGGCAAGTTCAAGGATTACATCGCGATCCGCAAGCTGAACGGCTACCAGTCGCTGCACACGACCGTCATCGGCCCCTACGGCACGCCCGTGGAATTCCAGATCCGCACGCAGGAAATGCACCGCACGGCCGAGTCCGGCGTGGCGGCGCACTGGCTGTACAAGAGCGGCGAATCGAACCCGTCCGACCTGCAGCAGCGCACGCACGCCTGGCTGCAATCGCTGCTCGACATCCAGCAGCAGACGGGCGACTCGGCCGAATTTCTCGAGCACGTCAAGGTCGACCTGTTCCCCGATTCCGTCTATGTGTTTACGCCGAAGTCGAAGATCATCGCGCTGCCGCGCGGCGCCACGGCCATCGACTTCGCGTATTCGATCCATACGGGCATCGGCGACCAGACCGTGGCCGTGAAAATCAACAACGAAACCTCGCCGCTGCGCACCGAGCTGCACAATGGCGACATCGTGGAAATCATCACCGATTCCTCGTCGCGCCCCAGCCCGACGTGGCTGTCGTTCGTGCGTACCGGCAAGGCCCGTTCGGCCATCCGCCACCATTTGCGCACGATCAACCTGCCCGAATCGATCGCGCTGGGCCAGCAGCTGCTGTCGCAGGCGCTGCAAGCCCTGAACATCGATGCCGACCTGCCGGCGCCGCTGGTGGAACGCCTGCTCAACGAATCGAGCGCCAATTCCATGGACGAGCTGTACGCGGACATCGGCATCGGCAAGCGCATGGCCACGCTGGTGGCGCGCCACATCTTTGGCCTGATCGGCGGCGAAGCGGCCAGCATGCCGGTGGAACACAATAGCGGCAGCGAACTCGACCCGGTCACCATCTGCGGCAGCGAAGGCGTCTCCGTGCAGCTGGCGCCGTGCTGCCTGCCGATTCCAGGCGACCAGATCATCGGCCAGCTGCGCCGCGACCAGGGGCTGCTCGTGCACACGAGCGACTGCACGCAGGCAAAACGCCAGCGCGCCAAGGAACCGGACCGCTGGATCGCCGTACGCTGGGGAAGCGAACTGAACCGCCGCTTCGACTGCCGCATCAAGGTACTGATCAACAGCGAACGGGGCATCCTCGCCCGCGTGGCCGCGGAGATCGGCGAGTCGGACGCCAACATCATCTATGTGGGCATGGACGAAGACAAGGACAACGTCCTCGACCAGCTGCGCTTCACCGTGCAGGTAAAAGACCGCGTCCACCTGGCCGCCCTGCTGCGCAATGTGCGCCGCGTCGCCGGCGTCAACCGGATACTTCGGGAGCGCAATTAAAAAAACGGCTGGCCAGATTCTCTGCCCAGCCGTTTTTTCATGCCACGCGCATCAATTCAAGTTTCCCCCGGCGCCGGATACGTCACTTCCAGCAATTCCAGCTCCTGCGCGCCCAGCGGCGTGTTCAGGGTGATCAGGTCGCCCTCGCGCGCCTTGGTGATGGTGCGCGCCATCGGCGACACCCAGCTGATCTTGCCGTTCAGCGGGTCGAATTCGTCGATGCCGACGATGGTGATCGTGTGCGTTTCGCCATCTTCCGTGCGGTAAGTTACGGTGGCGCCGAAGAACACTTGGTCACTGCCGTGGTGCACGCTGGGGTCGACGATGGCGGCCAGATCCATGCGCTTCGTCAGGAAACGGATGCGGCGGTCGATCTCGCGCAAGCGCCGCTTGCCATAGATATAGTCGCCATTTTCCGAGCGGTCGCCATTCGACGCCGCCCAATGGACGATTCTGACCACTTCCGGACGGTCCACGTCGATCAGCTTCAGCAGCTCGTCCTTGATGCGCTGGTAGCCGGCCGGCGTGATGTAGTTCTTCGCGCCGGGGGGAATGGCCAGCGCCAGCGCGGCCGCTTCTTCATCGTCGTCGTGGTCCGATTCTTTTACAAAGGCTTTATTCATCTGCCTATTGTAGCCCCACCAGGCGTGCGCCGGCACACCAGACGCGGGGGCAGGCGGGC